>JBBQHB010000111.1:0-14700 GCA_038323575.1 Bacteroidales bacterium
CCAGAAAATCAGAAGCACAACTCACTGAAAATTGTGCAAAAGTGGAAATAGGGACTAACTGAAATTATGAATCGCTCAATTTAGGTAATAGTAATGTCAAATATAACAGGATTCAATTGCAACCCGGCGAGCCTGACTGAAAAATCAACAAAAGAGGCCATCTTTTCAGATAGCCTCTTCAGATTTTTAAAAATCAAACGAACAAAAAATCAATTAATTAATTAAGCACAATCTTAATCGAATTAGATTTGACGGAATTGCTGACTTTTAAAACATAAATACCTCTTTGAAAGCTCCGTACGTCAATTTTCTGTTCCGTATTTTCAGGGAATTTGCCTTCAAAGACAACATGACCATAAATATTGGAGAGTTTAACGTTTATAAGCTGGTCGCCTTCACCGTAAATGGTTACCGAAATAATATCTTTCGCCGGGTTTGGGAAACAAGTAACGGTCAGATCGCTGGTGGTTTCCGACGGAGTTGCAGCTTTGGTTATTTCTGCACTTTTATTTCCGGTAGTTAAAAAGTAAGTTTCAGGTGAATATGCTGTTGTACCTGGGGCACAAATGGTCTTAATCCTGAAATAATATTTGGTTAAAGGTTTCAACTCATTCAAATCAATGTATGCTGAGGTAACCGGAATACTTTTTGACAGCCAGGCATTTGTATTTGAGGCCAATATTTCAAGTGAAGCACTGCTTAAATTCAGTGGAAGGGTATAGTTGATCCTCGCGCCGGTCGTGGTAATTTCGCTGACCTTAACATTGTAAGCTGGAGAGCAGCCCGCCGCAGCAGTAGTTGTGAAATCGCCCAATGCAGAATAGGTTACCGTACCGCCGTTGGCACATACAGTTTTGATGCGGTATTTATATTTAGTAGCAGGTAATAAATCTCCTCGTTCGGTGTAAGAAGACGGTATCACAATATTCTTTGAAAGCCACACTGTTGCATCGTTAACCACAGTGGTTGCCGTGACAACTTCCAGGGTTGCACTGCTGATTCCTGTCGGCAGGGCATGAATGATCTTAACTCCGTATGCGCCAATGTTTGTGACTGAAAGTTCTTTAGCAGCCGTGCAGGTTGCGGGTACTGCCGGCGCAGCTGCTGTTACGAAATAAGCATCCGGGGAATAATTGACAGAACCGTTCGCGCAGACGGTTTTGATATGGTAATAGTATTTGGTTGCAGCCTTCAGTTCTTTGCGGTCGAAATATTGAATAGAAAGGCTGGTAAATTCAGTTGGTACCCAGTTTGTTGTGTTGTATTCCTTGATTTCCAGGGAAGCCTTTGTTATCTCTTTGGGAAGGGTGAAGTTGATACGTACAGCCGAAGCGGTACTTTCGCCGGCTGTGACATTGGAAGCTGCAGTGCATGCTAGAACTGTTGTAACAGGAATGACTGAAATCTTGCTGATTTTGGCGGCAGGGCCTGCCGTGCAGGTAATTACCTTGTCTTTCAGTATTTCATACGCGAGTTCGACATATTGTCCGTCCTGATAGGTAAATCCGGCCACCGTTTCAACGGGTACAATTACAGTACCGTTGTCGAGTGTGATGGTTCTTTCGCAAGTTCCGGTAGTTGAGATTTTTACTTTTCCTTTGGCTGTAAAAATGATAGGAACGGCGGCAACTGTGCCACCAAGGAATTCTGCTTTCAGCTCGCCATAACATACCTTCCCTGCGCTGTCAAGAACTTTCAGGTTTATAAGAAATGTACCATTGGCAGTATAGGTATGGGTAGGGGAAGCAGCATCGGATGTGCCGTTGTCGCCGAAATACCAGTAGTATTTTGAACCGGCGGGTTGCGCGTCTGTTTTAAAGGTGTAACTGACCGGTGTGGTATTGTTCTTTGCAATTACGACTGGAATGTTACATACCGTCGGGGTAACCAGAATTTCTGAGATTTTGCGGATTTTTGCAGGAGTTCCCTCTTTGCAGGTTACCGTACTGCTTGTTGCAACTTCATAAGAAAGTTCGACATATTGCCCGTCCTTGAGGGTAAAGCCGGCCGGCAGTTCAACAGGAACGATCGTTGTCCCGTTATCAAGAATGATCAATCTTTCGCAAAGACCGGATGGTGTGATTTTTACTTTTCCTTTGGCTGTAAGGATCACAGGAGTAACGGCTAGTGCAGCCAGGGTTTTAAATTCTCCTGTTGCAGAGTAACCCGGTATACCACCTGTACATTCGGATTTGATCCTGTAATGATAAACAGTAGAGGAAGTCAGACCAGTAAGAACAAAGAAATTGGAGGTGGTGGTCGCTTTGGCCTGGAAATTTGGATTGCCGGGGCTGTCCATTTCAATCACCGAGGCGGATGCATTGGGAGTCAGGTAGAAACTTACTTTGGCGCCGGTTGCGGCAATATCGCTGACAAGCATGTTTGTTGCTACAGGGCATGCGGGTGCTGCATAGGTTGTGAAATATTTAGCTTCCGAATATATGGGTTCTGAACCGGCAGGAGTGTTCGGACAAATTGTTCTGATACGGCAATAGTAATTTGTTGCGGGTGATAAATCTTTGAACTGGTAAGTTGAAGCAGTATTGGAAATCTCAAAAGACTTCCAAATACCGAAACTTGCGCTGTTAAGTTCAATTACATACTGGTTTGTTCCGGTGGGTCGGATAAAATTGACACTGGCACCGGAAGTGCTGAGTCCTGTGACTGTCAGACCAGTCGCGACCGGACAGTTAGTTTGTGCATTCAACTTTAAGTTCCAGAAAATCAACATTAACAAGAGAAAACTGCGGCAAAACAGTGCCGTGATACGGACTAAGTCCTTCCATGCGTTTTTCATAAGTGTCTTAATTTAAGGGGGATAATCAATTACTTAAGGGGAATAGTTAATTTCTTCACCAAATTGAAATAGAAAAATAATTAGAAATATAAATATAAATAAAAATATTAAATTTCATAATCAAGAGATTAACAATTTTTCATAGCTAAAGTTGCGGATTCTTTGTAGTTTTTTTCGCTGTTCAACCTTCAGTTACCGAAATTAACCTCAATCCCCTGTTCGCTGATCAGGTTCCAGGCATTTACCAATGTTTCTTCGTCGGAAATGTAGATTCCGTTTTTCCGAAGTAATTTTTTTACCAGTTTTTGGTTTGGTTTGTCAAATTTGGAAAGGAGTGAACTCCTGTTCATGTTTACCGGGGAATAACCCCTCTCTTTGGAATAAAGGTAATAGATAAATGCCGGCTGGTAAGCCAGACCTGATTTGCTGTAATAGGTGTCACATGACTCCAGGTTGACTTTTCGGTAAACCAGGAGGGCTGTTTTCCCTTCACTTAAGCGTTCAAAATAGCATTCGCTCTGCAGGGATCCTGAACAGTACTGCCGGCGAAAAATCCTTTTTGCCCCGGTTTTATCTGTAAACGAAAATCCGTTCAGGCTGATTTTGTCGATTTGTATCTGAGCTGAAGTAACTGTGTTGTAGTAAATTAATTCGTCACGATAGGTGCTATAGTTCAATCCTATATTTTCAAGTTTCGTTCCGTCTGTAAATTCAATCTCACCCAGTATGAATTTGTCATTCAAATAGGGTTTGCCGGTATAGTTTGGTGAAGGAATGAACCGGGTTCCTCTTATTTTTTCGGTACGCTGGTTTTCCGGACCTGATTCCCGGGCACTGAGCAATCCGGAAGCAAGAAATCCGAACAAAAAGATGATGAAAAGTGTCCTATTGGCCATGTTATTTTACTTCAAAAGATTGCTCTTTGTAAATAATTGATCCGCTGCTGGTAATTCCCCTGACAATCATTTGGAAACTTCCCCTGATATCTGAAATGTCAAATTCTGTCTGAACGGTTTCTCCCGGTTTAAGTGTTGGTTTCCATAGCAAAACCTTTCTGAGATCAGGTTCATTCGGAGGCTGATTTTTTGGAGTATTGAACACGGCATCCTGTTGCAATGCTTCGAAATTAAGCTTTGCAAGATCGGCTGATTCAGCCAGGCGCTTGAAATCCCTTGTTTTTGAATAAATCGCAACTACGCCGGGAAAGACAAGATCTCCATAAAACCTTTCCTGCCTGCATACCTCAATCCTGCGGATATCTTCAGTTCCCATACTTTTAATGACATTCAGATCCTGAATCGGGATTCCGTCGAGCAGGACCAAAGGCTGATCGTTGTAGAAGTTGAGTGTAGCCGGATTCAAAATCTGAATGGTAGGCACCCTGTTGTAAGCCCTGAATTTGACACCAGCCAAAAGCTCGCGGGAAATTTCTGTAAAGTCTGGCAGTTCGACAAATAGTGACGGATTAACCACCTCAGTCGGAATCCCGTAAAAAGGATAATCCTTCATCTTTTCTGAAGGTGTTTCGGAAAATGACAGTTCACGGGAATTAAAAATCTTGCGCAGCGTTGTGGCTTCAATATTGCTGTTTATCAATTGTTGCAGATCAGCGGGAACCGGCCATGCCTCGAAGGCTGGTAAGGTAATAGCCAGGCTGTCGCGCTGATTGACGGATATTTTAAGCAGCCGCTTTTTTGCCAAATCATAACCCTGAACAACGACGGGTAACTTCCCGTAGTAATTGTTAAGTTCAAAATTAAAACGGCCATCTTCGCCGGTGATGAAATAGCGGAGTCCGGGTATTGAATCCGGTATCGATAAAAAGATACATCCATTTTTAAATGGTTCTCCTGTATCAATATCTTTTGCCATACCTTCCAAAAGCAATCCGTAGCTTCCTTTTATCCCGTTTTCTGTCGGATAGGCATGCGTGATGGATGTCACGGATTTGTATCCCGGAGTTCGTTCAACCACCGAAACTAACAAGTCATCTTTAAGCTGCGACAATATTTCGGAGGAAATATGAATGGTTGCATGAGCTTTATCCCTGCTCTTATAGGTTTTTTCTATACCCTCGATTTCAATCCCGGAGGATTTTTCGGTTATTGCCAGGTTCTCTTTTGCCTTTAAAATAGTGGTTGTTTCAGTCAAACCGGTAAATCTGTTGCAGATCAGCAATTCCTTGACCGTGATCATCGGAGTTGTACAAGTAGATGCGCAAAGCAGGTAGGTTCCGGTTTTTAAGGAATCGGGCAGATAAATGAATCCGTCTGCCTGATGATTGTTTAATTTTTTATTGATTCCTGCTAAGATTTTCCCTCCGATGGTGATCAGGTCGACGCTCACAATGCCGGATTGTGCTTCCTCCGGTGCAAACAATTTGAACAGTATTGTTTCGCCGCTGGTATACAGATCGCGGTCGGTAAAGAGACTGAAATGGTTGCTCTCCTGGGCAGTGCTGCCAATTGCGACAAAAAGCAGTAGGATGGTAATAATTCTTCTCACGATAAAAATCTGTTTCTTTCTGCTGAAATACATCATTAAATTGCCTGAAATCATGAATCTGAATATTATGTTATTATTCTTCCCACCATTCAGGAGGTTTTATTGGGTCTGGATTGGGATTTGCTGCTGATGGTTTTTCAGCAACAATTTCACCGTCAAACGGGATATCCGGATAAGTATATAGCTGACGCAAGGTAAGTTCCAGCGGAGGCAGCGGTAATTTTAAAAAATACCTGTATTGTTTAAAGGAATACAAATCAAAGAAACCATATACAACTTCTTTAGGTTTGGTTTTGCACAGAATATTACCGTTGATTTGAGTCTGAATCGGATCGAACAAACTTCCGCTGGCAGCAAATTGGTTGTTTAACAGTTCATGGAAGTCATAGGATTCTTTTGAAATACCGTACTGCTCTATGAAGATGATAAATCCGGCAGCAATCAGATCGCGGAGTGAGGAGTGATAATAATCATATGCAGTGTACGAAAGCGTCAGCAGCGGAAACTTGACGATTTCCCCCGGTCCGGTCTGATTTTTGGGACCTGCAAGCATGAACCGCTCATTGTTCTGATAAGAATACCATCCATAGGAATCAGGATAAAATCCCTGGGTTGGATTCAATGTCCATTCTATCAAATGCCGTATTTTAAATCTATAGTACAGCAATGCATCTGTTAAAGGAAGATCAGCATCGATTTCCCTTCCCGGTTTTTCATAAGTCCTGGGAGTTCCTTCACCACTATCTTCATTGTACTTTATGGTCACCTTGGTTGTATAGAAATTGGTAATTTTTGGAATTGGAGGCATGGTCATTGCCCTGGATTCATAAGTGTCATTCTGAATCAGAATTCGCAAGAAATACTGTTTTCCGCTTTCCGGAACCGAGCTAAACACATAATGTCCTGCCGAACTCTCGTATCCTTTTAGCACAACTTTACTTCCTATTTCGTTCAGTGTAACTGTAGCCCCGCTCACTTCAAGAACGGGCAGGTTGTCGTAGAAACTCCTGGTCCTGGTAAGGTGAACCACGTTTCTTGAGATGTCATTTGTAATCTGCGCATCAATAACCAGTGATCCGCTTACAGTATCCATTGCAGGTCTGTAAATCTTTTCGCAGGAAACAATAAACAGTGACAGAAAAACGAGGTAGTATATTTTTTTCACCATCAGAATTTAAAATTATAGGTAACCGAAGGAACAGGCATGCCAATGATTGACATTCTGAAGATATCATAACGGCTTTCGTTTGTGCCATATTCTGATTGCCCGCTCTTGCGGTAAAAAACAGAATAGGTATTGTCACGTCCGTAAATATTGTAGACCGAAAAAGTCCAGCTTCCTTTCCACATGTGTTTTGTGCGGAGGTTTTGATCCAGTGTGATACTTACATCCATACGGTGATAGGCAGGCATCCGGTATTTGTTCCTGTCGGAGAAAATTACCACCTGGTTGTCTGAGAACATGTATTTCTGCTCCGGCAGCGTAATAGGTCTGCCTGATGAATAGACAAAATTGCCTGAAAACCGCCATCTCCGGCTGATTTTATAATTCATAACTGCCGAAAGATCGTGGGGTTTGTCGTACACCGACGGATAATAGGCTCCATCGTTAATTTGCTCCTCCGGAAATTGGCTTTCTCCTTTCCGGAGCGTTCTCGAAAAGGTGTAGCTGATCCATCCGTTTACCCGTCCCGAACTTTTTTTAGCCAATAATTCTATGCCGTAAGAGAATCCTTTTGAAGTCATCAGGTCGGTTTCAACGTGGGGATTCATCAGCAGTTGCGCACCATTCTTGTATTCCAGTAAATTCTGCAGGTTTTTGTAGTAGAGTTCGACGGAAGTTTCAAACTTAGCATTAGCAGAATTTTTAAAATACCCGATGGCGATCTGGTCATTGATCAAAGGCGGCAGGTAAGCATCTGCTGATTTCCAGTAATCTGCAGGTGAAATTACGGCCGTATTAGATATCTGGCTGTAAAACTGGTGAATTCGTTGGTAACTAAACCTAAAAGATCCGCCGTTTACAAGCGTGTACTTCATCGACATCCGCGGTTCGAGTCCGCTGTATTTTTTAATGATTTCACCGGCATTGTAACTGGTTGAATCGGTGATCGTTCCCGCACTCATCGGAAGTCCGGGGGCATAATGGTAAACCATGCCCGTCCCGTATTTGACAAAATAAGCGTAACGCAGCCCCACATTAAATGCCAGTTTATTTGTCAGATCGAAGTCGTCATCGGCAAAAAGTCCAGCCTCGACAGATTGATCCGGCCGCATGGATTTTGCCGTAACACCCGAAATGGTCTGTGATGGTTTGATTTCCCCGGGATTGATCCAGTATCCGACCGTTTGAAAGCCGGTGCTGATTCGGTGTTTGACATTCGGATAAATCGATAGGGCGTATTTAAGGTTGCCGTACTGAACATTCGAAAGCAGCTTGAAATCTGTCTGCGGATTGAGCGGATCCTTCTGGTCCACTGTTATGTTGTATTTTGAGTAAGCGAGGCATAAATTGGAAATGACTTTGTCTGACAGATTGGTTTTCCAGTTCAAAGAGCCAAGCGAATTGCCGTAATTGTAAAGCGTGTTTGAATTGAAATTGAAGGCATCAGAACTTAAGTAGCCCATTAATTTTAAATGGTTTTTTTCGCCAAGTTCAAAGTCTGCAGTTCCGTTTACATCGTAGAATCTGGCCACACTGTACATGAATGTCGGATTCCTGGTTTGTTTTAACATCCAATCTGAATAAGATGTTCTGCCACCGATCAGGAAAGTGCTTTTTTTCTTTTTCGAAAACGGTCCTTCGATGGTTAGCCTGCTGTTGACGATGCCGATTCCGCCGTTTACACTCAGGCCTTTGGGATCACCCTGTTTCAGCTGCACATCCATGACGGAAGAGATACGTTCGCCGTACTGTGCAGGTATCCCTCCTTTGAAGAGTGTAACATCTTCAACGGCATCGGGATTGATCATTGAAAAGAAACCAAACAAATGCGTTATATTAAAAACAGGGGCTCCGTCAAGCATAACGAGGTTCTGATCGGTGTTTCCCCCGCGGACATTGAATCCGGACGACATTTCACCCACGCTTTGAACACCCGGCATCATCACCATACTCTTGATCAGGTCGGCTTCTCCCATGAGAACGGGAAGTTCTCTGACCGAGATTGAGCTCATTTTTATCATGCTCATCTGGGCTTTTGATGCTTTTGAATTTTCTCCTAGAACGATTAATTCGGCAATAGCGAAGGATTTCTCAAAGAGCTCGAAATCGGCTTTGCCATCCTGAATCAGGTTGATGGTAAAATATTGGTCTTCGAAACTCATGAATGAAACTTTCAGGTGAATGTCTCCGGTGGGCAGATCGAGCGTATACCTTCCTTTTGCATCGGATGCAACTCCGACTTTAGTCTCCGGGTTGTAAACCACTGCACCCTGAAGGGGTTCTCCGGTTTTCCCTTCCAGTACCCTGCCCCGAAGCTTTGCTCGTTTGAAACGTCCCTGGTTGAGCGGGTCACCCACGACAAGGTTGCGCGATTCTGCTGCACCGGTTACCGGAGGTTTATCTGCATTTTTGGGAAATACGAAAACGAATTTGTTCTGAAAAAACTTAAAATTTAATTCTTTACCAGCAAAAGTTTGATTGAGCGCCTGAACCAGCGGAGTATTTTCAAATTTGGCGGTAACTTCTACCGAATTAATCCACTCCTCTTTGTAAAAGAATCGTACGCTGTAATTTTTTTCAACGGAAGTAAAAAATTCCCGCAGCGGAACGTTAGAGAAATTTCCGGAAATGGGTAGCTCCTGAATTTCTTGCGACTGAACTACCTGGGTTGTTAAAAAAAATGTAACAAGTAGAAAAAGAGACTTATACAGACGTGTAACTTGAAAATATTTCACAATTATTATTGATCTTGATAAAGAAATTACTTAGATGACGGTATTTCGTTGGGCTAGGGCAATGAAAAATACATAATTGCCAAATTTATTCATTTAGCGGCTAAAAACAAAGCGTATTGCAGGTGATTTAGCAATTAATAGGGTTTTTCCCCGATGTAATTTCCGGGTGGGTAATAATTTGCCACAATGAGGATGGCACCACCTTTACAGATAGCCACACCCATCCCAACGACTTTGGTTTTTTTCCAGACCATTTGTGTATAATGACCTGTATTATAATAGTTTTGAGCCGTAACCGGCCTGTATCTGTAACTTTTAATTTCGCCGTACCAGGATTGGCATGCATCCAATGGTGTGAAGGTTGATGCTGATCCCCAAAAAAGATTTTCTCCGGCACTTCGGGTCTGTTTTCCCATATTGGAACGGTGTGCCATTTTGCAATTGTTTTTGGAAGCCAGATAATTGGCCCATTCCTGTGCATAAGCAGATAGCTCAACAGACCATTCCAATGGCGGTGAGCCAACCTCCCTGCGGGATTTGTTGTGAAAATCGAGCACATCACGTGCTTCCGCCCGGGTCATTTCAGATCCGGTATTTGCAGGAACTATTTGCGCTGTACACCAAAATGCGGTTATGCAAATGACGCACACAACGATAAATATTTTTTTCATTCTGTAAATTTACTATTTGCAGGAATTCTTCTATCCAATTTGAAGTTTATTTCAGTTTCCCTGAATCTCTGCGGAAGCGGGTTTCAAATCAGGCGAAGAGGCAGTAACAAGGATCTTTCCGTTGGCTGATTTTGACCTGATTATTGCAGTACATCTGCCGAACCCAAAGCCCCTGCATCATGGTGCAGACAGACTCCCTTGATTTTAATATTTTTACCGTTTAACCAGTACCCTGATGCCGCTTCAAATTTGCTGTTCCGAACACCAAAAACAACGGTATTTTCATCAATGGTTTTTTTACCCGATTTTATCCTGATAATTGCCTGATAAAGATTTGGCTGGCTTAAATCCCAAAGTTGAGGATTTGCCAGTTCTGCTGTTTGATTTACCGTTACAGATTGGCCCGGAGGAATCGATTGTTTCGATGATATTTGTTTCACCCTGTCCGGATTTCAAATGACCGGTCAGATCGTAACTGAAACCGATGTATCCATTGGGTCGCTTGCCCAGATGGAATCCGTTGACCCAAACGAAAGCTACTCTAAAACCGTATTTCAGTTTATACATCTTGCTTGATTTTGAGAAAATAGATTTTGAATTAACCTGCTGCCGCGGCTCAAAATAGAGTAAATTGATGATTAGCTTGTCAATCATCTTCATTTCATCGAAATAAGCTTACCTAATCCGGAGACAAAATGATTAAAGCTAACCGAACTATTGTTATCAGTTTTCATGTGTTTGGGAATCTCTCTCGAAGCATGTGACTTGCTAAAATTTCCGGTTAATTTCTCCAACACAAAAGCACCGAATACGGCATCGGGATTGCGGTATTTTGCCTTTCCGATTAATTTAGACGCTTTTGTTTCAGGATATACAGCTTCAATGGCATACATATCACCTAAGTACCAATTTTCCAGTTCACGGCAAGCAATCCTAATAATTACAGGTATTTCAACAATAGAATCACACAATCCCATTAATTCGTTCTTCAATCTGATGCAATCATTTGAGTCCTGATCGTGTACAATTAATACTTTGACCGGATAACCATATTTTGGATATGCCCTGATTTTCCTGGGTATCGATTTCTTTAAATGGCTTTTACCCTCATGAGCATGTATAAAACAATTCACATCAAACTGGTAATCATCAGGTAAAATTTTTGGTAAAATCACCCTCAGAAAATTTTCCATTGAAGGCTCCTCTGTCAAAATCTCTATTACGTTCGGATTCATGCTTAGATCGGGTTACTTCCTTTAAAATAATTTTCCTTCCACAGATAACCGAGTTTATCTCCTTCCGCATATAAACTCAAAATTTCGTTGTGATCAGAAGCCCTTTCAATTCTTGAATATCCATTTTTTTTAACCAACCAATAAGCTTCTTCAGGAATCGCTCCATTAAGCAAGTCAGGTGAGTGAGAGGATACAAATACCTGACCTCCTCTTTTGGCGTATAATCTAAACTCATCCAATAGTTCAATCAAAAGATTCGGATACAATTGATTTTCCGGTTCCTCTACGCACAGCAAAGGATGTGGATTGGGATCGTGAAGCACCAATAAGTAAGCGAACATTTTTATTGTGCCATCAGATACATAATTGGCAATGAAAGGGTCTTTAAACGAACCGTCCTGGAATCGCAACACAATTCTTCCATCAACCGTTGCCTCCGCTGTTACATCACTTACGCCAGGAACCCTTCTTTTCATTTTTTCCAAAACCTGATTAAACAATTCTCTGTGATTTTCGAACATGTACTGCGCAACCAAGGGCAGATTTTCGCCTGTTGGTGATAAATGTTCAGCATATCCGGCTTCCCTGCTTGGCTTGGCTTCTGCGATATGGAAATCAGATACGTGCCAGTTTTCAATAAAACTCCTGAAGGCGCTCGCTGCTTTAAACCTGTCAAATTGTCCCAGGCCTTTAATCGCTAATATGTCAGGTGACCCTAATTTTTGCTCTTCCCTGTCTAATTCTTCGTCAGGTTTATCAAAATCTTCTTCATTGGTAATTGCATAGCCCGATCCTTTTGAAAAGTCTAAAAAGTGATAAGGTGAACCGTAGGCTCCCCGCTTGTATCTAAGAATCTCTCTTTCAATGATTGGTTTACCGCTTTGTTCACCAATTTCTAAACGGTAGGTCACCAGGCGATTTTTACCGGCGATTACCAACCGAAATTGAAGTTCAATTTCGATGAGACCGGATTGTCCTCTGCTAATCACTTCTTTGAATCCACCTCTTTTCGCTAAAGCTTGCCTGATATTATTTTTTAGAGAATCACTAAGAAAGCCCAATGCATCAAAAAGTGTTGTTTTACCCGCACCATTGGCCCCTACAAAAATGGCCAGTTCGGGTAAATTATTCAATTCAAGATTCTGAAAAGCCTTGTAGTTTTTCAGTTTTATACTTTCTATTCTCATAACCTTATTATTTTCAACGATTCAATTCCAAATGCATCAAATATTTTCACGGCAATTTCCCTTCCAGGAGTGAAAGGCAATGAAACCATTCCAATAATATTTGGCCCGGATATTATTAGACGAATTTAATTTTCAATATCAGCGGGGCGCGGATTGCAAATCAGCACCGGCAGGGGGTCTCTTTCTTTGTGGCTCTGCCATTTTAAAATCGGCTCCTCTATTCTTCCATCTTTTACCCTGTTTTAACTTCTGTAATGTAATGTTTATAGAGGTTGAGTCTGCTTTAATTTAATTATACAAACATTCTTCCCCTTTATGTTTTCTTCAACAATGCAATACTTTTCTTTTATGTGCTCGATCCCTTTAATGTTGGATTTTTCTAATCTTTCCATCCAGTCCAAGCCTTCAACGAAAGCTCCCCTAAGGTCTGCTTCCGCAAGTTTAGTGTTACTGAGGGTTGATTCCCAGAAGTCTGGTTTACTGAGGTCTGCTCCATGGAGGTTTGTTCCCCGGAGGTCTGCTCCATTGAGGCTTGCTCCCCTAAGGTCTGCTCCATGGAGGTTTGCTCCCCGGAGGTTTGCATTATAAAGGCTTACTCCCCGGAGGTTTGCTCCATTGAGGTTTGCATTAGGAAAGGATGCTCCCTGGAGGTATATTCCCCGGAGGTCTGCTCCATTGAGGTTTGCTTCCCTGAGGGATGCTCCATGGAGGTCTGCTCCATGGAGGTTTGTTCCCCGGAGGTCTGCTCCCCAGAGGTTTGCTTCCCAGAGGTCTGCTCCCTCGAGGTTTGTTCCCCGGAGGTCTGCTCCATTGAGGTTTGCTCCTTCACAGTGTACTCCCATGGGGTCTGGTTTCTGGAGGTCTGGTCTCCGGAGTTTAGCTCCCTCGAGGTTTGCTCCCCGGAGGTCTACTCCCACGAGTCTAACTTTCCGGAGGTCTGCTTTCCGGAGATCTGCCCCCAGCAGGTTAGCTCCATAGAGGTTAGCTTCCTTGAGGTCTGCTCCTTGGAGGTCTGCTCCCTGGAGGTTAGTTTCCTGAAGGTCTGCTTCCTGGAGGTCTGCTCCCTGGAGAGGTGCCATATGAAGATAATACGAACGTAAATTTAATTTTGTAACTCCGAGTTTATTTAATCTCCTAACTAAGCCACATATTCTATAAGCGGACTCAGCCTCTTTCCATGGTCTATAATCGTCTATTTCTTCTTTGTACCTTTCTATGCGATATTTGCGATTATTTAACCAGTTATACGCTATCATAAAAACGCCCAGCACAAATACCTCAATAACGGAGACAGTTAGATGAGGTAATAATTCCGTAAACCCTATTTTATTTATATAATCCAAGATTACTAAAGAGCTGAGAATTAATAGCCCGGCAACAAGAAAAAAACGGCTCAGACGAACAAAAAGGTAATTTTTTAAAAGAATCAAGGGCTTTTTCATATTGTTAATCTTCTGAAGATTCGCATTAAAAATTAGACACAAAAAAAGATTGCATTTAGGACAAAAAAGCAGCATGGAAATGAGCATATATTACTGAAAATCAGTAATATTAAGTTGCCAAACCAAAAGCAATATAAACATGCTACAACGTAAAGATACAACAAACATTTCTGAACTTATTAGCTTTTTCACTTCAAGCGAAAAAGTTTGCGAGACGGTCCTATGGATCATTCGTTCTTTGAAGCTTAACAGCAAACAATTTAATTTTTCGGACAGCGATCGGTTGATCTATTCTTCCGGCAACGTTTTGACCCTCCTATTGCTCTTCCCTTTATTTCAGCTTGAAAACGTAAGGAAGTATAGCCAAAGCTCCTTGTTCAGACTCTTTAAGGGTGGCAAAGACAGGTTCTACAGATTTAAGAAAAATGAGTTGGTCGAATGGAGGGCAATCAATTACAAGATTACCCTCCAATTGATCAGGATGACCAAAAGCCTTACCACTGATTTTACAACCGGCTGTAGGTGCCTAGTTGCTGATGATACGGATCTACCTAATACAAGCCGAAGTATTGAACTGATGGCCGGATATGGTCTCATGTCAGCAATAGTAGCATTCTCGGCTTCAAAGGTCTGTTCCTCGGGTATCATGATGACAAGATTTTCTTTGGGTTTGTTTTCTAACTGCATACTGGGTGAGTTAGGGAGAAAATGTGTTTAACTATTTCTCTGGGGCATATGAACTAAAAAAACTTTGTACCCTTCTCTTTACAAATTTTTCAAAATCTGGATGAGAAACAAAATCAGACAAGATTTGTCTTCTTAACTGAAGTTTCGCATTAGAAATACAACACAAAAAAAACTAGGATTTAGGAAAAAAAGTAGCATGTAAATTTGTTTATATTACTGAAAATCAGTAATATTATGTTGTCAAACAAAACAAAAGACACATGCTACAACGTAAAG
>JBBQHB010000112.1:0-14441 GCA_038323575.1 Bacteroidales bacterium
AACCACCTTGCCACTTGCTAATGCTTCCGGGCGTTACCCCGGCGCATAAGGGATTTAAACCCTCTGGAAAAATTGCACACTTGCTGCTTATGCCCTTAAAGTAAATTTGTATATTTAAACTTTTTCAAGAGCTTACAGCAACCGTTGTCTCAGAACATAATTTGGTATAAGGCGAAGTACTTTAGTCACTTTAGTTCACTTTAGTCACTTATTGAAAGCAAATATTCCTTAAAACCGGCGAACGTTCCACCCATCGTAACCGTCCTCTTCTCCCCTTTCATGAATTCCAGCAATCGTTCCGGCATCGGAACATTCCCTTTGCCAACGATCTCCTCAACCGTTTCGGTAAACTTGGCAGGATGGGCTGTTTCAAGAAATATACCAACCTCGTCGGGCTGCAGCTGCTCTTTCAACGCCCGGTACGCCACAGCCCCATGAGGGTCAGTAAGGTAACCGGTTTCTTTGAAACAAGCCAATAAACTCTCTCTGATTTGATCGTCAGCATAGGTTACTCCAGATATCACAGCACTGACATTGGCATGATCGTGTCCAAAAAGATCAAGTATCCGGGCGAAATTGCTCGGATCGCCTACATCCATGGCATTGGCGATCGTGGTAACGGAAGGTTTTGTTTGGTATTCACCCGACTGCAGGTAATTGAACACCACGTCGTTGCTGTTATTTGCCGCGATAAACCGCGAAACAGGCAATCCCATTATATTGGCGATCAGTCCGGCTGTCAGGTTGCCGAAATTACCGCTGGGAACAGAGAAGACAATTTTCTTTCCCTTTGTTTTCAGTTGTGCAACTGCATTGAAATAGTAAAAAGCCTGTGGTAAAAAGCGGGCTACATTGATCGAGTTGGCTGAAGTAAGTATCATCCTGGACTGCAATTCCTCATCCATAAAAGCAGCTTTGACCAATGCTTGGCAATCGTCAAAAGTGCCGTCTACCTCAAGGGCAGTGATGTTCTGACCAAGTGTCACAAACTGCATCTCCTGGATCTCACTTACTTTCCCTTTGGGATAAAGCACATGCACTTTTATTCCTTCAATACCCAAAAATCCATTGGCTACTGCACTTCCCGTATCTCCTGAAGTGGCCACCAGCACATGTACGGTTTCCTTTACTTCCGACAGGAAATACGCGAGCATCCTGGCCATAAAACGGGCCCCGACATCCTTGAATGCCAACGTCGGACCATGAAACAATTCCAGGGAATAAATATCTTTTTCTACTTCTACCAGTGGCGTGTTAAAGCTGAGGGTTTCGAAAACGATATCATTTAATTTTTCCATTGGAATATCTTCACCGAAAAAATGCCGTGACACTTCAAAGGCCATATTCTGAAATGTCATGAGTGGCAACCGGGCAAAGAACGCCGGATTCATCGGCAAAATCCGTTCAGGCATGTACAACCCTCGGTCAGGAGCAAGTCCTTTGGTGACGGCGGTCCGGAGGTCAACTTCCGGCGAAATTTTGTTGGTGCTGTAGTATCTCATTCTAAATTATCCTTTAGAAGGATAAAGGTTAAAGGATAAAGTTAAAACGCTTTAATCAAGATTGCAGCGTAATAACTCATAACTCATAACTTCTTCCCTCATTTTTCACTTTTCATTATTCATTTTTCATTTTTGCAGTAAGGCTTCCATAAACTCCCTGCCTCTCAATTCGCCGAAACTACCGCGTTTGGCAGCATCTTCATCGTAATGGTCAACGTCATCAGGTTCATTACCAGGACGGTAGATGACAAACGGAACAGCCTCCCTGGTGTGTGTCCGCAGCTTCCATGGTGTCGGATGATCGGGCAGCATGGCTATGGTGACAGGTTCCTCCATTTTGGCGCATTCTTCGAGCAAATATTTGAGGATGCGCTGATCGAGGTATTCGATCGTGCGGAGTTTGAGGTCAAAATCCCCCTCGTGGCCCGCTTCGTCGCTGGCTTCCACATGGAGGTAAACGAAATCATAGTCCTTTAGTGCATTTACGGCCGCCTCGGCCTTTCCTTCGTAATTGGTATCATAAAGACCAGTCGCACCGGGCACTTTGATCACATCCAGCCCGGCATAGACACCGATGCCCTGAATCAGGTCGACGGCAGATATAACAGCTCCGTGTTGTATGCCAAACATCTCCTTCAGACTCTTCATAGCCGGTTTGTATCCCGGAGACCATGGCCAGATGGAGTTGGCGGGTTCTTTCCCTGCCGACTTCCTGGTAAGGTTGACCGGATGATTTTCGAGCAACTCTCTCGAACGGCTGATCAGTACATTTAAAAGCACCGCTGTTTCCTGGCCAGTTTCATCCGCAGCTTTGGGGAGCAATGGTTCATATTTTTCCCCCGGTACATCGTGTGGCGGCGTACAGGTTACCCGCTTATTTCCGCCTTTGATTACCAGCAGGTGGCGGTAAGATACACCGGTGTAAAAACGGACTTTGTCGCTGCCAAGATGTTCGTTAAGATATACGATCAGCTCATCTGCCTCTTCGGTTGTAATGTGTCCGGCAGAGTGGTTGAGGATAATATCTCCCGTTAGGGTAACCAGGTTGCAGCGCATCGCCATATCACCATCTTCAAGCTTTACGCCGATACTCGCAGCTTCAATAACTCCCCGGCCTTCGAACACCGCTTCCACATCGTATCCCAGAACTGCCATATTCGCCACTTCGCTGCCGGGATGGAGGGAATCGGGTATAGTTTTCAGGGTGCCACTCCGTCCGAGGGCCGCCAGTCGATCCATGTGCGGGGTTTTGGCCAGCATTAGCGGGGTTTTGCCCCCGACCTCCGCTTCAGGCTGATCAGACATGCCGTCGCCCAGTAGTATGATGTACTTCATTCTGTTTTTTTTTCTTAATATCAAATAAGATACTATTTACGGACTAAAAGGATAAAGGTTTAAGAAAGTGCCTAAAGTGAACTAGAGTGAACTAAAGTACTTACGTTCTTATCCAAATTATCTTATATCGTTTTCCTTTTTTCATTTAATTTTATTGATGTAGGCGATTTTATATCAACCTCTAAAATGTCTCCTTGTTTGAAATTATTTTGGATCCAGTCCGTATATGGTTTACCAATCATAATTCGTGGTGTTCCATTGGGATTTGATGTTCTATCAATATAACCTTGAATAGTATTTTCGGGATTGTTACCAAGTTGTACTTCTATTATAGATTTATCCACGCTGAAATTTTCAGCGTTATTTTGTTTAACATTAAAAAATCCTTGACTGTAATACGCTCTTCCTAATGATACTTCAAACGTTTCTAAAGTTGAATTTGTAAAATTCAATTGTTTGTCAATTCTTATAAACTCTTCTTTACAGCTTTCTTCATCTTCTTTTATTTTATTCTTTCCTGAAAAATTCCATTCAGGGCTTATTTCAAAAATCAATGTATCTTCAAGTCCAGCTGCAAGGTTAATTCTAAAGTTACCATACTTTAATAAACCGTTGCTAACTAGAATGAAAATATCCACAGGTTGATTTGATAAAAGAATATCTTTAATTTTTTTATTTACCCTGATGTTTGTTGTTTGTGAAGGTCCTGGATTTTGATAGCCATACATCCTTTTTGACAAATGCATGGAAGTTTTGCCAATATAATTAACTACTCCATTAGTCACAAAACTGTAAAGAATATTTTTTGTCAGTTCGTGTGATGACAAATTGTATTTGATCAAATTATTAATCAAAGTCCAATGTCCAACGTTTATAAACCCAATATTTAAAAGCCTGTTCATTTGTTACGAATGAATATTTTCTTTCCGAGTTTTATTTCTTGGTCTATGTTAACTGTTTTTTAATTGATTTAAGGATTTTCAGAATCAGACCTGATTCAAATGCCGAAACTAGAACACCATCACAAAACCTGTCATTCCGGATTATTGCAGTAATTAACTTACACTTTGTAGGGATGTCAATCGCATCAAAATCAAAATTTTCTTCTCTCGTGATTTTGCGACCTTCATCCCATGCCCCCCAATTAAAATCAATAATGATTGGAATTTTATAAACAATTTCAATAAATTGTGAAACGATCTCTTCTTGATTCCAATATGGGATAGTAAAAACATTATTTCCTATTTTTTCGCCACCATTCAATTCACCAAATTTTTTTGTATTCTCAACTATTGGGATAAACTCAATTAATGGTTTCCATTCCAGTTCAGAAAACGAATTTATTTTTTCTTGGTAATTATCTTCTTTTAATATCATTTTTTTTTAAGCATGAAGCATCTCTTATGTCTCATATCTCATGTCTCATATCTCTTTTTAGATATTCGCTACCTTTATCAAATCCGCGAATACTCCTGCAGCCGTAACTGCAGCGCCGGCACCATATCCTTTGATCAGCATCGGTGATTCGTTGTAACGCTCGGTGGTAAGCAGGATAATATTGTTGCTGCCTTCCAGGTCGTAGAATGGATGGCCCGGCTCGACTGACTGCAGTGACACAGAGGCCTTTCCTTCTTCCATCAGTCCGACAAAGCGCCATTTTTTCTTCTCTTTTTCCAGGATTAACCTTTCAGCCTCAAAATAGGCATCCATCTGGTGAATGTTGTTCCAAAAATCTTCCAACGTTGAATTAAAATAGGAATCAGGGATAAACCGTTTCTGCACCACATCTTCCTGGCTCAGTTTGTATCCGGATTCCCTGCCGAGGATGACCAGTTTCCTGACTACATCCACGCCGCTTAAGTCAATACGCGGATCTGGTTCCGAAAAACCTTTCTCCTTCGACATGCGGATGGCCGTGCTCAGCGGAATTTCGCTGCTGAGCGTGTTGAAAATAAAATTGAGTGTACCTGAAAGCACTGCTTCAATCCTGACAATCCGGTCGCCCGAACGCATCAGGTCGTTAATGGTTGAAATCAGCGGTAATCCGGCTCCTACGTTGGTTTCAAAAAGATATTTGACACCGTGTTTGGCCGCAAGTTCCTTCAATTCCCTGTAGGCCTGGTAGTCTGAGGAGGCAGCAACTTTGTTGGCAGCCACAATGGAGATGTAGTTGTTTAAGATAATATGATACTGGTCTGCCACTTTCTTCTCGGCCGTGCAATCCACAAAGACCGAATTGAACATGTTCATCCCGATCATCTTACTGCAAAAGCTATTCATATCCGATTTTTCGGCATTCTCGTCTGCAAGAATTTTAGCAATGGATGAAGGTTCAAAACCGTCGCGGTTAAATACCATCTTCCTGGAATTTGCAACACCGCAAATGCGAAGTTTCAGCCGATGTTCCTTTTGCAGCTTTGGTTGTTGCTGGTTGATTTGTTTTATCAGATCCCTTCCTACGGTTCCGATGCCAACCAGGAAAATGTTTAATTCAATAAACGGAGAGAGGAAAAATGACTCATGAACAACGTTAAGCGTTTTCCGCAAGTCCGATTTTTTTACCACCCAGGAAATGTTTTGCTCTGAAGCACCCTGCGCAATGGCTACTACATTGATACCGTTCTTGCCGATGGTATTAAACAATTTACCGGCAATACCTGCTGAATGCTTCATGTTCTCACCGACAATGGCTACGATACAAAGATCTTCCTCGCTGCTGACTTTATTGATCAGGCCGGAGGTGATTTCGCGTTCAAACTCATGCCTGACGGCCGATTCTGCAACGCTTCCCCTGGCAGAGTCTATGGCAAAACTGATTGAATTTTCCGAAGAAGCCTGCGAGATGAGGATCACATTGATATCCTCCCTGGCCAATGCACCGAAAAGCCGCATGGCAATACCGGTAACACCTACCATGCCAAGTCCCTGCACGGTAAAAAGGGAAATCCCGTCGATGGATGAGATGCCCTTGATGGGTTGTTCTGTCCCCTGACGTTCGGCATTCCCGATGATTGTGCCCTCCGCCGAAGGATTCATGGTGTTTTTTATCTGAACCGGTATCGACTTCTGGTAAACGGGCAGGATGGTGGGCGGATAGATCACTTTCGCCCCGAAGTGCGATAACTCCAGCGCTTCGCTGTAGGTAAGCTGCGGAATAGTATAGGCTTTGCTGATTACTCTCGGATCGGCAGTCATAAAACCGTCGACATCCGTCCATATCTCAAGTTTATCGGCATCCAAAGCTGCTGCAAAGAGCGCAGCTGTATAGTCTGACCCTCCCCTTCCCAGTGTAGTTACGGTTCCGTCCTGTGCCGACGAGATAAAACCGGGCGCAACGGCAATTTTTTTCAATTCCGAACATGCCTCGCTGATCTGCTTGTAGGTGACCTTAAAATCAACATTGGCACGACCATGGGTCTTGTCGGTACGGATAACGGTGCCACTGTCAATCAGTTCGGCATCCAGGTAACGCGCAATAAATACGGATGAGAGCCTTTCGCCGAAACCCATCACCTTATCCAATGTTTTTGGTGTCAATTCCCCGATCAGCCTGACTCCCTGAAGAATTTTCTCCAGCTCGTCAAAAATGATTTTCATCTTCCCTTTCACCTCTTCAAGGGTTTCGGGATCAAAAAGGCCCGACATCATTTGCTCATGCCTGTTCCGGATTTCTTCCAGGAATGGATTGATCTCCGCACCTTTGGCGCCGGCATTCGCAGCAGCAAGCAACTTGTCAGTCACTCCGCCGACAGCACTGACAACTACGATCAGATCAGAATTCTGATTTCGAACAATTTCGCCTATTCTTATTACATTTTCAATGGATCCGACGGATGTTCCTCCAAATTTGATAACCTTCATCCTTGTTATATTTCGAGGGATGGAGTATAATTAGCTATGATCTTCTTTTCAATCTCCTCGGCCAATTCCGGATTATCTTTTAAGAGAGCTTTGACTCCTTCACGACCTTGCCCCAATTTGGTTTCCCCGTAACTGAACCATGATCCGCTCTTCTTGATAATATTCAGCTCCACTCCCAGGTCGATAATCTCTCCGGTTTTGGAGATTCCTTCGCCGAAGATGATATCGAATTCTGCTTTCCGGAATGGAGGCGCGATCTTGTTTTTAACAATTTTCACCCTGGTATGGTTACCCTGCACCTCATCACCATCTTTCAGCTGACCGATTTTACGGATATCCACCCTGACAGAAGCATAGAATTTCAGCGCGTTTCCTCCTGTCGTAGTTTCAGGATTCCCGAACATTACGCCGATTTTTTCGCGCAGCTGATTGATAAAAATACAGCAAGTCTTCGTTTTGCTGATGTTGGCCGTCAGTTTTCTGAGCGCCTGCGACATCAATCTTGCCTGCAATCCCATCTTGGAATCACCCATCTCACCTTCAATCTCCGCTTTTGGTGTTAACGCGGCAACAGAGTCAATTACGATGATATCAATAGCCCCGGAGCGTATCAGGTTATCTGCAATTTCAAGCGCCTGCTCGCCGTTGTCAGGCTGAGAGATCAATAATTCGTTGATGTTAACGCCCAGCTTGGTTGCATAACTTGGATCAAATGCGTGTTCAGCATCGATGATGGCAGCAATGCCCCCTTGTTTTTGCGCTTCTGCTATGGCATGTATGGCCAGGGTTGTTTTACCGGATGATTCCGGCCCGAATATTTCGATGACACGCCCCTTCGGGTATCCGCCAATTCCAAGTGCCAGGTCCAGCGCAATGGAGCCGGAACTGATGGCCGCTACGTCATCTACAGGTTTGTCGCCCAAACGCATGATGGACCCTTTCCCGTAACTTTTCTCAATCTTATCAATTGTCAGCTGCAAAGCTTTCAATTTTTCGAGGTTAACCGACTTTCCTGCCTCAGCAGCTTTTACTTCTTCTTTTGCCATTTTTATCTGTTATTTAATATTTATCTCTTTTGCGATTTGTTCTGTGTGGTTTTTGGTATCAACTTTTTTAAATATTTTTTCAATGATCCCGTTTTCGTTGATCAGAAAAGTAGTTCTGATCACACCCATATAGCTCTTTCCGTAATTCATTTTCTCACCCCAGACACCATAATCCTGAAGGATCTTTTTCTCCGTGTCGGCAATCAGGTTAAAACGCAAAGCATATTTCTCAATAAATTTCTGATGAGAAGAAGAACTATCAGGGCTTACGCCTACGACATCTACCCCTTTTGACAACCAAAAATCGTAATTCCCGCTCAAATCGCAGGCTTCTGCCGTGCATCCCGGGGTATTATCCTTCGGATAAAAGTACAGGATTAGCTTTTTTCCCTTAAAATCACCCAGTGAAAGGTTACGCCCATCTTGGGTCATACCTGTAAATGCAGGAGCAACAGCACCTTCCGTTAATTGTTCCATGTTGATTTCTGAATTAAGTGTACCTTACAAATTTACGTGAATCCGACCACTTTCCGAAATGCTGAAGGTTAAAAATTCAATTAATCTGCCGGGAAGGAAAAAAAGGGTTAAATTTGTACTTTTAGATCCGATTTTGTATAGTTTATAGCGTATGGACAAAGCCTTGCATTCAGTACGGATTCTGGTACCAGTTCTGTTTATTTTTCTCTCAATCCAGCATTCCTTTGGCCAACAAACAGTTGGCAAAGAGACTCTTGGCATAGAATACTTCCAGCAGGAAAATTTCGAAAAGGCGCTTCCCGTCTTTGCCAAACTTGCCCAGAGTTATCCGGATAATGCCATGTACAATTACTATTACGGCGTTTGTCTGATCAAAAACAACATTTTCGAGACTGCGGCCAAGGAGTCCCTTCTAAACGCTGTGGTCGACAAAACTCCTGTCAATGCCAATTTTTACCTTGGGAATTATTTCCATGCACTTGAAGATTGGCAGGAAGCCAAAGATTTTTATGACAGATACGATAAAGCCGGAAGCAAGCAGGAAAAAAAATCGCTCCGGTTCGACTATTATGTAAGTCTTTGTGAACAAAAGAAAAATCCGTTTACACCAAAAGAATCTACTGATCCAGCTTTGTTTGGGGATACTTTGGTGAAACCTCCGCCAAAAATTGATGAAAAAATATTTTCCATACCGGATGCCCTCAAAGATTCATGGTTTAATTTTCAGGTAAATGAAATCCTGGCCTACCACTCCATCGAAGATTTCAAAAGTGAAGCCAGCAAGATACTGTTCACCAAAGCCTGGATGTGCACCGGTCAAAACGACTCAATTCTGGTACTTACTGATTCGCTGCGAAAACAACACGAAAGGATTGCACGGGTCGATACCCGGTTGGGATTGGTTCAACAAATCGTTGATTGTGAGCAAAAATCCTACAAGCTGATGCGCGACAGGGAAAAATTCCTGGATCAATCCAGGGTCAAAGAGTCAGCATATTGGGAAAAAGCAGGAACAAAAGCTGCGATGGATTACAAAGCAGCTATCCTGGAAAGGGAGAAAAAACTTAATGAGGCCAAAAAATTGGCAGAAAAACCTGCGGAGCCAATGCCCGATCCTGCGGTTCAAAAGGATACAGTCCGGACGGAAAGCGAACAATCACTTTTGACTCCGGATGTAACTGAAACAACCAGCACAAGTAATGACAATGTTGTTTACAAAGTTCAGATTGGCTCCTTCAGAAATGGCGTGATGACATCGGCATTTAAACTGTCTTACGCCAAAATCAGCAAACTGAGGAAAGTTGACAAACAGACAGATGATAAAAAATATGTCATATACACGGTAGGAAGTTTCACCCGGCTTGCTGATGCCACTAAGATGAAAGAGCAACTTATCCGGGAAGGGATGAAGGGATCCGTCGTGGTAACTTATGACAAAACAACCGGAAAACCTGCAAAGGCTGTACCTGTTGCTGCCGCTAAAAAAGAACCCGAACCCAAAGCTTCCCCAAAATCACTTACACCTCAGGCTGGAACTTCAGCACAAAGTACACCCGTTGAAAATCTGGTCTTTAAGGTACAAATCGGCTCCTTTAATAACGACCTGCAGTCGACAGTATTCAGAAAATCCCATGCCAGAATCAGCAAACTGATGAAGATTGACAAATACACCGACGCAAAAAACAACGTTATCTATACAGTAGGAGCATTTACTATCTACAAGGATGCATCCAAAATGAAGGATCAGATGGTGCAGGAAGGTTTTAAAGATGCCTACGTTGCAGCTTTTCACAACGGAGTAAGGGTGAAAATTGCTGATGCAATGAAACTTGCAGGTGAAAAATAATTTCCTTTACTTTGCGTGGTTGTATTATATTAAAAACAATGAAGCAAGATACTGACAAGTCTGTCCGCAAAGATCCCAAAAATTCAAAGGGATCAGGTAAGGAGAGCTCCCTAGTACTCTACAACGACGACTATCACACCTTTAATTATGTGATCGACGCCCTTATGGAAGTATGTAGCATGGAGAGGGTTCAGGCCATTCAGTGCACCTATCTGGTTCATTACAAGGAAAAATGCGAAGTTAAAAAAGGCACAAAGAAGAATTTACTCCCTATGCGCCGCGGACTTTCAGAAAGAGACCTGAAAGCTGTAATCCACTAACCTGCTGTTTTTCGTCCAAAAGATTTAATCACCGCACCCAATAAATTTTTGAATCCTATTCTGATTGTCAGCACGGATTGCCTGACTACTTTTCTGAGGAAAGGCAGTTTGTCTTCTTTTGGCCACAACATCCCTGTATTACGGATATAATCCCTGTAATCATCTCCGAAAAATTTAACCAGCAAATATTCTTCCCGTTTGATCTGGTAAATACAAAATGGTGTTACCAGCACCACCGAAATCGGACCAGCTATCCAGTTCTGAAGCATGAAAACCTGACAAACGGCAATACCCAGCAATGCGCTGTACATCGGATGGCGAACATAAAAATAAGGGCCTGTTTTGACTAGTTCCAAATCCTCCTTTAACTCCTGACCAGGCACCCACCACTTTCCCAGATCCGACAATGCCCTGATGAATAGCCAGATAAAAAAAATATATACAATGGTGACAGGGAAACTGAGCCATTTCCAAAGATGATAATCAGTCGGTCCGAAATCAACCGAGAAAACATAGATTAGAGGTACAACCTGAATACCAACGATTAGGAGAATAAGGAAAATCCGTTTTTTCTTCTGGACACTCAATATTTTTTTGTCGGCACTAAAGTTCTGAAGATAGTATATCTCCAAAAGGATAAGCAGAGCAACTCCACAAAGAAATATTGTTTCCAAAAACGCACGCTCCATTTGTCAGGATTCTGTTCTAAAAGTTTTGCAAATTTACTTAAGACATTGAATCTCCAAAATTGAAAACCAAGAATAACGAAGTTACCATTAATTTTAATTGATTAAGGGTAAAGGATACGATGACTGTCTGTATAATGGAAGTGGTTATATGTAATCGCAATTTAAGTCATATATTACCTTGGGGCACAATCCGCATCTTCATTAATATTAGGTAAATTCTCTTAAATAAATTTAAATATCCGGACTGAAACGCAACCTTTACGCCTCGGAGACTTTCTTAATAATATGATCAATAAACTAAACAGCCATGAAGATCATACTTAAAATACAAACAGTTTTCCTTCTTGCATTTTTGACAGGCAGTCTGCTTTTCACCTCCTGTAACAAAGAAAGCGACAACTATTCAATTGGCGATTTCATGGTCTCATTCGGCGTGGTTGTAAAAAGCAGCGCGGAAACAGAAATTAATTACATCATTCACCTTGACAACGGGGATAAACTGGTTTCTCTTGTGACTCCGCCCCATTGGCTGGAACTCCATAACGGCCAGCGGGTTCAGGTGATTTTTGCACCTTTTGATGACAAGATCAATGCTGACAATACAAAGACTTACTACGGCAAGATCAACGATATCCATGATATACTTTTCAAGAACATCCTGAAATTAACGCCGGCAATTGACGACAGCATCGGCCATGATCCGATAACTCTTCGGGAATCGTGGATATCAGGCGACAGCATCCTCACCATTGGCTTCAACTATTACACTGCAGGATCGGTTCATTACATCAATCTGGCAGATAACGGGGAAGGGAACGGCATCAGTCAGCCCTACATTTTTGAATTCCGTCACAATGCAAGGGGTGATCTTCAGAGATACCGTGCAACCGGGCTTGTCAGTTTCGATCTTAATCCAATTAAAGTAACAGGTCAGCATAAAGTCGATTTTATTGTACGTTATTCGGATTATACCGGAAAAACAACTGATTTGCCGCATACCTTTATTTATTGAATCTAAATAATGGTGAGACAAGCCTGTGTCTTCTTCCAAAGCAAAAATTTTGTGGCATATACTGTTTTTTATCATTCCCTTCCAATTAAAACCTGTTACTTTTGCAAAAAAAAATTGAAAATGAAGACGCTCATCTCTTTCCTTTTGCTTTTAATAGTTACCTCGTACCAGTCGGTTGGAATGCCTTTAGAAAACCAACCGGTTAAAAAGAATTTTGTACCAGAAACACCAATACTCAAGAATGACCTGATGACCCCCGAAATACTCTGGTCGTTCGGGCGGGTTGGCTCAGCACAGGTTTCGCCGGATGGCAAAAAGGTTTTGTACGATGTGACCTATTTTAATATACCTGAAAACAAATCTTACCGGGATCTCTACCTGATTGCCACTGTTGGCGGACAAAGTATACGCATCACAGATACGCCTGAAAAAGAATCAGAAGCTACCTGGCGCCCTGATGGAAAAAAGATCGGTTACATCTCAACTGCATCAGGAGAACCCCAACTGTGGGAAATAAATCCGGACGGAAGTTCGCCGGTACAGCTATCCAAAGTTAAAGACGGCATTTCCGGGTTCAAATATGCTCCCGACATGAAACATGTTTTCTACATCGGCACCGTTAAGCTTGACCAGGATGTACATGACAAATATCCTGACCTGCCTTTGGCCAATGCAAGGTTGTACGATGACATCATGTACCGTCACTGGGACACATGGAGCGACGGCACTTACCAGCATGTTTTTGTGGCTTCCTACAGTGAAACCAGGCTTTCTAACGACAAAGACCTTCAAAAAGGAGAAAGATACGACTGCCCCCTGAAGCCCTTCGGCGGCAGTGAACAGATCGACTGGAGCCCTGACGGGAAAATGCTTGCTTATACCTGTAAGAAAAAGGCAGGAAAAGATTATGCCGTTTCTACCAATTCAGACATCTATCTTTACAACCTGGAGAACGGCACAACCAGAAATCTCACCGAGGGGATGATGGGCTATGATCAGAACCCGGCCTTTTCACCTGACGGCAAAAATATAGCATGGGAGAGCATGGCCCGTGACGGCTACGAAGCCGATAAAGCGAGATTATTTGTGGCTGATCTTGCAACCGGAAAGAAAGAAGATTATTCTGCCGGTTTCGACCAGAATGTCCAAAACCTGGCTTGGTCGACCGACAGCAAAACACTATGGTTTATCTCTGACATCAAGGCCACAGATGAAATATTCAAGCTGGACCTTGCTTCCCGCAAAATCACAAGGGTAACAGATGGTATCCATAATTTCCAGAGCGTAGCCCCCGCCGGCGATAAACTGGTTGCCTCCAAAGTCTCCATGTCTCAGCCTGCGGAATTGTACCTGGTCGATCCTAAAACCGGAGCTGAAAAGGCACTTACAACTGTCAACAAAGGCATTTTGGACCAGCTTGCGATCGGCAAAGTTGAAAGCCGCTGGATTGGCACTTCCGACAATAAGAAAATGCGTGCCTGGGTAATCTATCCGCCTCATTTCGACCCGAAGAAAAAATATCCCGCGCTCCTGTTCTGCGAAGGTGGTCCGCAATCCACAGTAAGCCAATTTTGGTCCTACCGCTGGAATTTCCAGATTATGGCAGCCAACAATTACATTATTATTGCGCCAAACCGGCGTGGGCTTCCGGGCTTCGGACAGGAATGGAACGAACAGATATCAGGCGATTACGGCGGTCAGAACATGAAAGATTACCTGACTGCCATTGATACGCTTGTGGCGGAACCTTTTGTTGACAAAAACAAACTCGGAGCTGTCGGAGCAAGTTATGGAGGATATTCGATCTATTTCCTTGCGGGAATCCACCAGGGAAGATTCAAAGCATTCATCTCACACAGCGGCATCTTCAACCTGGAAGCAATGTACTCAACTACCGAAGAGATGTGGTTTGTTAACTGGGATAACGGCGGATCTTACTGGGATGCTAAAAACGCAGTAGCACAGAATACTTACAAAAACTTCTCTCCGCATAAACTGGCACAAAACTGGGATACCCCGATGCTGGTGATCCATGGAGAAAGGGATTACCGGATTCCATACACGCAGGGCATGGGCGCTTTTAACACGGCCAGGCTGAAAAACATTCCGGCTGAACTGCTGCTTTTCCCCGAAGAAAACCACTGGATTCTGCAGGCACAGAACGGAATTCTGTGGCAACGGGTGTTCTTTAATTGGTTAGACCGATGGTTAAACAGCGATTCAGCTCAAAAATAATATTGTTGAAAACTAAATAGTTGCAATATGTTGGAAAAATAATTTTTCCGGCTAATTTTGTAGGGCGGGAGCCGAAGGGGCTGAGCCCCAAGTTACTGGTTTTCAGTATAGTGTTCTC
>JBBQHB010000113.1:0-14149 GCA_038323575.1 Bacteroidales bacterium
AGCTGCCATATTAGATAGTCTTGCATCTGAAAGGTGATGCGTTGTTTTTTTGCTTTAGCACCACTAAGATACTCATTATTAATCAGATATATAGACTATCTTTTAATTATTTTTTCCTATAATCGCTCAACTTAGGTTATATATGATTTAATCTAACATTCGCTTAACTTTTCACCTGTTTTCGAACATTTCCCAGTTCAATTCCGGTCGTCCAATCATCAGAAAGCACTCTATTGAACAAAATACCACCTCACACATTGATTATCCTGCTCGGTCCTACCGGAGTAGGTAAAACAACGTTGAGCATTTCTGTCGCCAACCATTTCCGGACCGAAATTATCTCCTGCGATTCAAGACAACTATTCAGCGAAATGACCATTGGAACTGCAGTTCCCGATGATGAACTACTCTACGCTGTGCCCCATCATTTTATCCGATCCCACTCTATTTTAGACACTTACAATGCCGCACAATTCGAAATTGATGTTCTGGGAGTGCTGGAACAACTTTTCACCAAACATCCGGTAGTAGTGATGACCGGCGGCTCAATGTTATATATAGATGCCGTTTGCAAAGGAATAGACGACCTGCCGGATATTGATCCCAAACTCAGGGCTACCCTGACAGAAAGGCTGAAACATTTCGGGATCAACCACATGAGGGCCGAGTTAAAATTGCTTGATCCGGTTTATTACCATGAAGTTGATCTCCAAAATCCTGTACGTATTCTTCACGCCCTTGAGATCTGCTACACAACCGGAAAAACTTTCTCATCACAACGCACCAAAACAGTCAAAGAAAGGAATTTCCGCATTGTTAAAATCGGGCTGAACCGCGACCGTACGGAACTATACAACAGAATCAACCAGCGGGTTGATGAGATGATGGCTGCAGGCCTTGAACAGGAAGCCGGGAGCCTTTATGGCAGCCGTCATTTAAATACCATGAATACGGTGGGTTACCGCGAATTGTTTGACTATTTTGACGGGAACTGTACACTTAAGGAGGCAGTTGAAAAGATCAAGGCCAACACCCGGAAATACGCCCGTAAACAACTCACCTGGTTCCGGAAAGATCCTGAAATCCATTGGTTTCATCCGGATCAGAAAAAAGAAATATTTGAATTAATTGCGCAATAAAAAAAGCCGGTCACCCGGCTTTTAGCTAAATATCGTCATCATCGTCATCTTCTTCGAGGGGTTCATCAGCGATATCCTCCACATCATCTTCATCCTCGCCTCCTTCAAATCCCTGAAGGGCAAAATCATCGCGCAGGATTCCGTCATCACCAAAATCTTCGTCATTTTCAATGATATCATAAGCCTCGGCCAAAGTCATCCTGACCAGGTAGTGAAAATCGTCCGTCTCGTAGGGTAAAGCCGAAACAACCTTACCTTTGGCGTCTATGTAAGTAATGAGACTACCGGCAAACCCATGGGGATAGTTTAGCTTTATTTGCCCCTGAATCTCAAGCGGCAGCTTGTCGTAATCCTTTACTAATCGTGGTTTGTTGCTTGGAACCATAGGTAAAATTATTTTATTCTATTAATATTCAATTGGTTACTGTTAAATCGGAATTTGGTCAGCTTGGTTTGAAATGTGATGCAAAATAGTAATTCATTAAATCCAAACAATATTTTACCGGAAAATTATTAATTTTTTTATACAAAAATGCAAAACATAAAAATTCAGGTGATTTTTCGCTAAAAAAAGAAGGAATTTCTGCCCGGAGACTTCCAAAAACGGGAAACCTGTGAAACATTACCTTTTTGCCCGGACAAACTGAGCAAACCGAGTTTGGTTTTGATTAATTTTTGATTCTGTGTTTATTTCTGACAGTTTAAGTGGATTAAACATCCAAATTAGGTGTAAGACAAATTTAGTTTAATCTCTGACAGTCAGATTAAGTCGTAGCTAATGCAGTTTAGGAGCGTATTGGCCTTAATCCTTTAATTTATTTTCTTCCTCAGCTTTTTGTGATTCATCCTTTTTCTCTTCAGCTTCTTTTGCTTTCTTTTCAAAATAACGCCTGAAAAGGAAATTATGTTTGACGGCAGTCATGTTTTCATCCAATCCCTTGGAACTCTTTTTCAGGTTGATCAGGGTCTGACTTAAATTCTCTGCGAGGGTCGAATCTCTGATTAACCGTCCGAGTGTCCCATTTCCCTCGTTGATATCATACATCATTTTTGTAAATTGCCGGGAGATAATCTCTGCATTCCCGGCAGTAACATTCAATCTGGCCATGATGGAATCTGTACCGGTCAATCCCTGTGAACTATTTTTAAAATTCAATATGGTCTGATTTAAATTCTCAGCTATGGTTGAATCCTGAATCAGCCGTCCAAGTGTTCCCTCTCCCTTGTTTATCTTATTCATAATCAACGCGAGTTGGTGCGAGATATCCTCAGCATTAAATGCTGTTACTTTCAAACTTGCCATCACAACATCCGACCCGGTCAACCCTTTGGAAAACCTGTTCAGATTTGCTATGGTCTGATAAAAATTCTCGGCAAGGATTGAATCCTGGATTAACCTGTTTAGTGTTCCATTTCCGGAATTGATATGATCTGTAATATCGGATATTTGTTTCGATATATCTTCAATATTAGCTGTTGTTGCATCCAACCGTGCAATGAGGGCACTTTTTTCAATTACTTGTATTGATTCAAGACGTTGGCCTTCTTTTGCCAAAGGTGCGTCAGGGCTTCCGGCGTTGATGATAATAAGTTTATCCCCGATTATCCCATCCGAACCCAAGGTAACTTTACAGTCCGATTTGATAAACTGCCAAACCTCAGTTTTTATCATCAGATCGACTCTTACCGTCGTATCATTAACAATTACTATGTTGTCAACTGTACCGATATTGATTCCTGAAAAACGAATATTATTGCCAACCTGTAATCCACTTACATTCGAAAAATTGGATGAAAGTTTAAAAACGGGATTAAATAAATTCTTTTGTTTTCCTATAATAAATATGGCCAGTACAAAGAGAAATAATCCTCCTGCAACAAATAGTCCCAATCTAATTTTAAATCCTTGATTATGAAGATCCATATAACAAAAGTATAGTACAACAGCGGTATAATTGTTATATGATTTTGTAGAAAAGTTACATTATTCACACATATTCTGACATAAATTTCCTGCAAATCGCTGTTGAATTCTTCCTAAATGTGTGAATAATGTAAATCTTTACCAAAAGCATATAACACTTTTCGATATCAAAATATTCAATTTTGGATGAATAATTCATTAAAACTCATGGAGTGAATGAGGGCCATATAAAAAGATCTCTGCTTTCAGGTTAAAGAATAAAAAACAATGAAGAATTCAAATGCAATCACCTGCCTTTTTTTGGATATCGGCGGAGTCTTGCTCACCGACGGTTGGGATCATAATGCCCGGAAACGGGCGGTAGCGAAATTCAATTTGGATGTGCCCGAAATGGAGAGTCGACATCATTTGATATTTGAGACTTACGAGGAAGGAAAGGTCACGATGGATGAATATTTAGACCTGGTGGTCTTTTACAAAGAACGAGGTTTCACCAAGGCTCAATTTCGAAGTTTCTTGTTCGCACAATCAGAACCCCACCCAGATATGATTGAGTTGGTAACTAAACTCAAAGTTGAACATGGACTTAAGATAGCCGTGGTTAGCAACGAGGCACGCGAATTGAATGATTTTCGCATTCAAACGTTCAAATTGGATGATTTCGTGGACTTCTATATTTCGTCCTGTTTCGTTCACCTGCGCAAGCCTGATGCGGATATCTTTCGGCTTGCACTGGATGTTGCCCATGTTCCTGCAGGGCAGGTCGTTTTTATTGACGACCAGCCATTGTTTGTGCAAGTTGCAGAGGGAACAGGCATTCGCGGCATTCATCACACCGATTACAAGTCAACCCTCACACAACTGGCATCGTACGGTTTACACCATAACGAGAGGATCGTCACATGACACACGCAAACTCATATATTCTAACAATTAACAGCGGTTCATCGAGCATCAAATTCGCAATTTATCAAGCTGAACTACTAAAAAAAACACTTTACGGAAAAGTTGACCGCATTGGTTCGTCGGGTACGATTCTGACTTTCAATAACCAAACTAATAATAAGCAGGAAAGCATAAGCCTCAAAGCTTCGGATCATAAGACGGCGGTGAATTTTCTGATTGACTGGCTCGATGGGCAACCCGATTTTACTACTATCAGCGCCATAGGACACAGAGTAGTTTATGGTATGAAACACCTGGAACCGGAGATTATCACCAAAGAATTACTGGATGAACTGCATCGCATTGAACTTTACGATCCGGACCATTTGCCCGGTGAGATTGAACTGATCAAGGGATTTTTTCAGCGGCATCCGAAACTACCCCAGGTTGCTTGCTTCGATACAGCGTTTCACAGCACCATGCCCCGTATGGCAAAAATATTACCTATTCCGCGACGCTACGAAGGAAAAGGGGTTCAACGATATGGCTTCCATGGATTATCCTATTCTTATCTGATGGAAGAGCTCACTCGTTTGGATGGCAGGAAAGATGCGGGTGGCCGTGTCATTCTCATGCATCTGGGTAGTGGTGCAAGCATGGCCGCCGTGCTTGAAGGATGCAGTATCGATACAACAATGGCGTTTACTCCCGCCTCAGGCCTGATGATGAGCACCCGCTCCGGTGACGTGGACCCCGGATTGATTTCATTTTTAGCCCGAAGCGAAAATATGACCGCCTTACAATTTGACAAAATGGTGAACCACGAGTCAGGACTGCTTGGAGTATCAGAAACCAGCTCTGACATGCGCGATTTATTGGCATTGAAAAAAAAAGATATCAGGGCCGATGAAGCAGTGGCCTTATTTTGCTATCAGGCAAAGAAACAGATTGGCGCTTATACCGCTGTGCTGGGTGGACTCGACACATTGGTATTTTCCGGAGGTATTGGAGAAAACTCTCCGGAAGTACGCTCTGGGATTTGCAAAGGCTTAGAATTTCTTGGGATCGAACTTGAAGAAAAACGAAATAGGACAAACGCTCCGATAATTTCAACAAATAAGTTAAAGACTGTCGTCCGGGTCATTCATACTGACGAGGAATGGATGATTGCCAAAACAGTAAATAAGATGATAAATATTATTTAATTAATGAAAGGGAAACAATTATGTTAATCAAAGCAAAAACACTAAAAGGGTACAAATTAGATGCTAACGATGGCGAAGTTGGTAAAGTTAATGAATTCTATTTCGACGATCAGCACTGGGCCGTTCGCTATCTGGTTGCTGATACAGGAAACTGGCTCACAGGCAGAACAGTACTGATTTCACCGTATGCGTTGGTTTCCGTGAATAAGGAAGCAGAAAACATCGGCATCAATTTAAGCAAGAAACAGATCGAAGAAAGCCCGTCTTTGGATAGCGACAAACCTGTATCACAACAATTTGAGATGGATTACTTTAATTATTATGGATGGCCTACCTATTGGAGCGGCTCATACATGTGGGGAACTTATCCTTATTTAATGCGAGACAGTAAAGCATGGAAAGTATCAAAACAACAGGAGAAATCCTGGGATCCCAATTTGCGCAGCACCAATGCCGTGAGTGGCCTCCATATTCAGGCCAGCGACGGAGAATTAGGTCATGTTGAGGATTTTATAATTGATGATGAAAACTGGGCAATTCGTTATCTGATTATCGATACAAAGAACTGGTGGGCCGGAAAGAAAGTCCTGGTTTCGCCACAATGGATTGACCATGTTAGTTGGGACGAATCAAAAGTCTTCGTCAATCTTTCCCGTGAGAGCATACAGCAGTCACCCGAATATTCGGAGGAGTTTCTGCTAACCCGGGATTATGAGACCGATTTGCATCGACATTACAATCGCAAGGGATATTGGATTGGTGAACTGGCTGAGAATAAACATTCGCATTGATGCAATGTAAGAAAGCGTTTTCTCAAACGACTGATTTGCAAAATAATAAAATAAAGGAACATGCAAACGAATACAACAAATCCTGAAAAAAGGGAAGACTCAGATTTTTTAACCCTTGCAGAATTGCAGTTAAAAGCGGCTTCTGTGCCTAAGCGCATTGGAGTTGCAGCCGACCACGGAGGTATTGAATTGAAAGAATATCTGATAAAACTATTGCATGAAGCAGGCTACGAAGTGGTCGATTTTGGCAACAGCCAGCTGGAGCCGGACGATGATTATCCGGATTATGTTGTTCCGTTAGCCAATGCTATCGCCCGCGGAGAAGTAGATCGTGGCGTGGCTATCTGCGGCAGTGGTGTTGGTGCATGTGTTGCAATGAATAAGGTGGTGGATGTGAGGGCGTGTTTGGTCAACGATACTTTTTCTGCCCGGCAGGGAGTTGAAGACGATAACCTGAATGCGCTTTGCCTCGGAGGCCGCGTAATTGGCCATTCGCTTGCCTGGGAATTGGTAAAAACCTTCCTGAACGCACGATTTTCGGGAGAAGAACGCCATCGCCGCCGGTTGGCAAAAGTTTCAGGAATTGAGAACAATAAAACATCATTTAATTAATTACAATAAAAAAACCTGATTCTCAGGAATATTGATAATAGCAAAAAAGGAACAGATTATGAATAAGGCTACTTTGTCATCAGAAGAATTGAGAAAAACGCATGCTTATTGGCGCGCTGCCAACTATCTCTCAGTCGGGCAGCTATACCTATGTGAGAACCCTTTGCTCCGTGAGCCGCTAAAACTGTCGCATGTGAAATCGATGTTGCTCGGTCATTGGGGAACCACTCCTGGTCAGAACTTTATCTATGTGCATTTGAACCGGGTCATTAAAAAATACGACCTGAATATGTTTTACATCTCAGGTCCGGGCCATGGTGGACCAGCAATTGTAGGCAATGTTTACCTCGAAGGCACCTGGAGTGAAGTTTATCCGAACGTTACACAGGATGAGGACGGATTGAAAAAGTTGTTCAAGCAATTCTCATTTCCAGGAGGTATATCCAGTCATGTTGCTCCTACAACGCCAGGGTCTATTCATGAGGGAGGAGAATTGGGATATTCACTCAGTCATGCATTCGGAGCTGTTTTTGACAATCCTGAACTGATTGTTGCTTGTGTTGTTGGCGATGGGGAAGCTGAAACCGGCCCATTGGCAACTGCCTGGCATTCGAACAAATTTCTCAATCCGATTACTGATGGAGTGGTATTACCAATCCTTCATCTTAACGGCTACAAAATAGCCAACCCAACAATACTGGCTCGGATCGAACCTGAAGAACTGGATCAATTTCTTCGTGGATGCGGTTGGACTCCTTATTACGTGGAAGGCGATGACCCGGAGAAAATGCATCAGCTTATGGCTTTTGTGATGGAAAAAACCATCGAGGAAATCCAACGTATACAGGACAACGCGAGAAACAACAACGACACTACCCGCCCTCGCTGGCCGATGATTGTACTGAAGTCACCCAAAGGATGGACAGGACCAACAGTCGTCGATGGTCTTCAAATCGAGGGCACCTTCCGTGCCCATCAGATTCCATTATCAGTAGATGCAGACCATCCCGGACACCTAAAACTTCTCGAAAACTGGATGAAAAGCTATAAGGCTGAAGAACTCTTCGATAAAAACGGTCGCCTTTTACCCGAATTGGCTGAACTGGCTCCAAAAGGCGAGCGAAGAATGGGCGCTAATCCCCACGCCAACGGGGGTTTGCTGCTGAACGACCTGAATATGCCAGATTTTCGGAAGTTTGCCGTTCAAGTGCCAACACCGGGATCTGTCGAAGCCGCCGATACACACGAACTTGGCATGTTCCTGCGCGAAGTGATCAATCTCAATAAGGAGCAGCGAAATTTCAGGATTTTCGGTCCTGATGAAACACTTTCAAACCGATTGAACGCTGTTTTTGACGTTACGAACCGGCAGTGGGATGCCCGCACTGAGCAGAACGATGAGTTTCTTGCCACTGATGGTCGTGTCATTGAAATGCTAAGCGAGCATCAGTGCGAAGGCTGGCTCGAGGGATATCTGCTTACCGGAAGGCATGGGTTGTTTAACTGCTACGAGGCTTTTATTCACATCGTCGATTCAATGTTCAACCAGCATGCCAAATGGTTAAAAGTGACTGGAGAATTGCCCTGGCGGGAAAAAATAGCATCGCTCAATTACCTGCTTGCTTCCCACGTCTGGCAGCAGGCCCATAACGGCTTTACCCATCAGGACCCAGGTTTCATTGATCATGTGGTAAACAAGAAAGCCTCGATTGTTCGCGTATATCTTCCGCCCGATGCTAACTGTTTACTCTCGGTTTGGGATCATTGTCTAAGGAGTCGTCATTATGTAAACGTCGTAATCGCGGGAAAATACCAGGCACCTCAATGGTTGACTATGGATGAGGCAATAGAACATTGCACAAAAGGAATTGGTGTTTGGAAATGGGCAAGTAACGATAAAGGTAAAGAACCGGATGTAGTGATGGCCTGCTGTGGCGATGTGCCAACGCTCGAGGCGCTGGCTGCCGTTTCCATACTTCGCGAATATCTTCCTGATCTGAAAATCCGCGTGATCAATGTGGTGGATTTAATGAAACTGGAATCTAATACGCAACATCCGCATGGGTTGAACGAATCAGAATTCGATGCATTATTTACCCTTGATAAGCCTGTCATATTTGCTTTCCACGGATATCCTGCGCTGGTCCACCAGTTGACCTATCGTCGCCATAACCATACAAACATGCATGTCCATGGCTATAGGGAAGAGGGTACCATCACAACGTACTTCGATATGACGGTTCTCAACGGCCTTGACAGGTTCCACCTTGTATTGGATGTGCTAAAGCAGCTTCCGCAGTTGGGCGAGAGCGGCTCCAACCTGAAGCAGATATTAGAGAAAAAACTCATTGAGCACACAAAATACATTGATAAACATGGTTTAGACATGCCTGAAATTCTTAACTGGAAATGGAAGCTGACTCATGAATAAACTCAGGCAACTATGGAGCACTCTAAGGTCGAGCTTTTGGTTTATGCCTTCGCTGATTGTCTTGGTCAGCATTATCTTCGCGGTAGTTTTGATCGAAGCAGACTCCACCGGAAGCGACCAATGGCTGTACCAGTGGCCGCGCCTTTTTGGAGCCGGAGCGCAAGGTGCACGCGACATGATGTCCACGATTGCCGGTTCGATGATGACCGTAGTGGGTGTCACGTTCTCCATGATCTTAGTGGTGCTGGCACTGGTTTCGAGCCAATATACCTCGCGCATCCTGCGGAACTTCATGAGAAGCCGTGTCTCTCAGGTTGTGCTCGGGATCTTCGCCGGCATTTTCACATATTCACTGATTGTTCTGCGAACCATTCGTAGTGGCGATGAGGGCACATTTGTTCCAAACATAGCTGTGTTCTTTAGCTTCGTGCTGGCACTCGGAGGTGTGGTCGCTCTTATGTTCTTCATACACCATATCGCCTCTTCAATCCAGGCTTCCAGCATTATCGCCTCGGTCGCTCAGGAAACCATCGCGGCCATTGACCGGCTTTTTCCGGAAAAACATGGACAAGAGCCGGACAAAGTAGATGATGACCAAAAGTTCCACCCTTTGGCCATGCGGAACTGGCGTGGAGTCCCAGCCGAGAAGGATGGCTATATACAGAGCGTGAATAACGCAGGGCTCCTACGTTTGGCTCGGGACAGGAAAACCACAGTACAGATGGAGCACGGCATCGGCGATTTCGTTGTGCGGAACACTACGTTGGCCTCACTTTCTCTGAAAGAAACGCCAGATGAGGAGACGATTAACGCCCTGCAGGCAACTTTCACTATCAGCCGCTACCGCACTGTGGAACAGGACGTGGCCTTCGGCATCAGGCAGATCGTGGATGTGGCCTTGAAAGCGCTCTCCCCCGGCATTAACGACACAACAACAGCTGTAATGTGCGTAGATTATCTGACGGCAATACTGGCCCGAATAGCGCCTCGACAAATCCCATCATTATACCGCTACGATGAAGGGGAACTGCGAGTGATTGCAAAAGGACCCAGCTTTGAAAGTTTGCTGGCGGAATCGTTCGACCAAATTAGAAGTAATACCAAAGGCGATGTTGCCATCATGTTGCGGATACTCGGTGCAATTCAAACCCTTGCCAGTTTAACTGCCATACCAAAACGGCGGCGGGCGCTTTGCGAACAAATGCAATGGATCGCCGAGCTTGCCAAGCGTACCCTTGAGTCCACCCATGACCGTGCGAGGATCGACACGCGGTTGTCGCATGTGCGCAAAGCACTCGAAACGGAGCCGGTCTTTTTCACAAAGGCAGAAAGAGAGAGGAAGTCTTAACAGAGTATCAGAGATGAAAGAATATTATTCTTTGATCTTAAAAACAAATTCGAAAGGAAAATAAATAATAGAAAATCATGGAAGATAACCCATTAAAGAAGTTAGAAGCCCGGGGCCAGTCAATCTGGCTCGACTATATCCGGTGTGATTTGATGACAAGTGGCAAATTGCGACGTTTAATTGACGAAGACGGATTACGCGGGATCACCTCGAACCCATCAATTTTTGAGAAGGCGATAGCCGAAAGTAATATTTATGATGATGACATTGCGGGAAAAGACCTTGCGGGAAAAGATCCCAAGGTAATTTATGAAACAATAAGCCAGCGCGATGTTCAGAATGCTGCCGATGAGTTCATACAGGTATATGAAAAGACCAAAGGTAAAGATGGGTATGTTAGTCTGGAAGTAAACCCGCATCTTGCGCATGACACCAAAGGCACCATAGAGGAAGCCCGCCGGTTATGGACCAGCCTGAACAGACCAAACGTTCTCATCAAAGTTCCGGCTACTGTTGAAGGGCTGCCGGCTATACGCCAACTCATAAGTGAAGGGATCAATGTTAATGTTACTTTACTTTTTGCTTTACCCCGTTACAGGCAGGTGACTGAAGCCTTTATTGGTGGTATCTCTGATCGTTTGAGCCAAGGCAAACCGGTTAAGAATATTGCTTCCGTAGCAAGTTTCTTTCTGAGTCGGATAGATGCGGTAATTGATCCAAAAGAAGAAAATTTTATTGCATCAACAGGTGAACAGGCACATTTTGCGACCAGGATACGCGGGCAGGTTGCTATTTCTTCTGCAAAAATTGCCTATAAAATTTACCAGGAAACGTTTGAAAGCAAACAGTTCCTGAAACTTGGGGCCTCATCCCAAAGATTACTTTGGGCGAGTACCAGTCCCAAAGATCCTGATTTTAGCGATATTAAATATGTTGAAGCGCTTATCGGACCAAATACAGTCAATACGCTTCCGCTCGAAACACTTGAAGCTTATATCGACCATGGTGATCCTGTAGCCTTGTTGGAAGCTAATGTCGAACAAGCTTCCTGGGTATTATCAGAATTGTCTGAAATTGGTATAGACCTTAATGAAATCACCACCCAACTTGAAAGTGATGGGGTTAAAAAATTCACAGAGTCTTATGATAAGCTCATTAGCTCAATAAAAACAAAATCAATATGAAATCTAAAAGTACTGCTAATGACTTCCCTATAGTTTGCGTGGGAGGTTCTGCCGGAGGCCTTGACGCCTATGTTACATTACTTGAAAATCTTCCGGTTGATATGGGAGCGGCTATTGTCATCGTAAATCATCTGAGAACGGTAGCCACGATGCTCCATCAAATTCTTCCACACCATACGGATATGCCGGTTGAATTGATCACTGAAAAATTAGACGTAAAACCCAACCATGTATTCATCATTCCGGAAAAAAGGGATTTGCATGTTCTAAATGGAGAGTTTCGCTTAAAGCCGATATCAAAGCCTTGGGGATGGCCCGACGTAATTACTGTTTTTATGAAATCCCTGACAAAAAACTGGGATGGCAAACTGATCGCCGTCATTGTTTCCGGTTATGATGGTGATGGTGCAGCAGCGCTTTGCGGCATAAGAGAAGTTGGTGGTATTACCATTGCACAGAAGCCTGAAACAGCAGGGCAGCCAGATATGCCTGAGAGCGCAATAGCAAGCGGGTGTATAGATTTTGTTCTTGCACCTGAAGATATTGCCAAAGAAATTGTACGAATTGCGAACGAGGAATCCAGGACGAAGTAGCAATGATAATGCAAATAATAGATAAACTTAAAAGTGGGAATGATGTAACACATTGTCAAAATTGTGTAAGACTCTCTGAACGAAAATTCACGAACTTTGATAAGAACTAAATCGGTTAAATCTGATACAATATGAACCTGTCTTTTCAAAAGCTTTTTTTCGCGATTGCCACTATAATTTCGCTATTTGCAATTATGGTTTTGGCAAAACCAATTCTCATTCCTTTAAGTACTGCTTTACTTATTTCATTCATACTGTTTCCGTTGGCAAAAAAGTTTGAGTCATGGAGAATTGGTAAAACACTTGCTGCTTTTCTCTCAATTTTCGCTGTGATTATAATTATTGGAGGCGCTATTTTCTTTTTTTCAACTCAAATTATTAATATCATAAAAGAGTTCTCTAATTTTAAGGATAAAATTATCCTTGCCTTTGCTGACGTCACAGTATATCTCAACCATAATGTGAGTTTTGTGGAAAATCTGGGGAAGGATGAACTATTTAACCGGATGAAAGTTTGGCTTTCTGATTCTTTAGGGTTTTTGGTAAGTAAAACAGTTAGCAATACAGCAACTTTCATGGCCGGACTGCTGGCAACCATTGTTTTTACTTTTCTATTTCTTATTTACAGAGATGGATTAACAAAGGCATTTCTGGCTTTTTCGACCGAGGACAATCGTGAAAGGGTATTAAAAATGTTTAAATCGTTTCAGCAGGTCGGCCAAAAATATCTGTTCGGAATGATAATTCTCACCATAGCTATTGGATTAGCCAACAGCATCGGGCTTTTCATTATTGGTATCGACAATCCCTTCCTTTTCGGATTTTTAGGCGCTACACTGGCCATAATACCATACATTGGTACTACAATGGGAGCCATCATTCCTATAATTTATGCTTTTGTTTCTTACGATTCAATTTGGACAGCCGTTGCAATTGGCATTTTATTTTGGGCTGTTCAACTGGTTTCCGATAATTTTCTCACTCCAAGAATTGTGGGGGGCAGTTTAAATATTAATGCTTTAACTGCCATCCTGAGTTTATTTGTTGGCGCTGCTGTATGGGGACTGGCCGGAATGATTTTGTTTTTACCGTTTGCTGCCATGTTAAAAGTGGTTTGCGAAGAGTTCGAAGAACTTAAACCAATTGCGCGAATCTTTGGCGAGCATAATATAAAGGAGGGCGACGGCAGTGAACTATTTTTGGTTAGATGGTGGGGGAAAATAAAAGACAGGTTTTCGGGATAAGCTCTTCATCAATTTAACCATACTTTTAATCACATCGATTTAGCATAAAATATCATGGAAATACTTACAAATGAACTAATTCAGGAGCTTCTGGTAGCAAATAAGCCGACTTGTCTTTCACTTTATATGCCTACGCACCAAAGACATCCAGAGAATCTTCAGGATAGCATTCTTTTTAAAAAGCTTGTTAAGCAAATGGAGGATTCGCTGATGCAGAAATATTCAGCCGTTGAAGTGCAAAAACATCTTGAACCTGTAAAAGCCATTGTTAACGACAATGATGTTTGGAATCACACATTAGACGGGCTGGCTGTTTTTAGTGCAGAAGGAATGTTTAAAGTTGTCGGATTGCATAAATCGGTTGAGGAATTGGCCATTGTGGCAGACAGTTTCCATACCAAACCACTGCGGCAATATTTACAATCGGGTGACAACTTCCATGTTTTGTGTTTAACTCTTCATGATATCAGTCTATTCGAAGGCAACCGTCATTCACTTTTTGAAGTGGAACTCACTGCTGATATTCCGAAAACCACAACAGAAGCGCTTGGTGATAAATTGACCGACAAGCATACAACTGTTGCAAGTTATGGCGGCACCGCAGGTGAAAGTTCACCAATGCACCACTCTCATGGCGGTAAAAAAGAGGAATCTGAAAAAGACGCTGAAAGGTTTTTCCGTGTGGTTGCGGGTGCAATTTACGAACACTATTCGAAACCTTCAGGCTGGCCTCTTATACTTGCCGCATTGCCGGAACACCACAGCCTTTTTCATAAGGTAAACAAAAATCCTA
>JBBQHB010000114.1:0-14133 GCA_038323575.1 Bacteroidales bacterium
CAAAAGCGAAAGGAGGTAAGAAACAAAGACAAATTTTTGGGCAAAAGAATGTTGGTGCAAACCGCCAACCGGAATGGCATACCTCGAAATGAACGCAAAGCTTTAACCGTAGAAAAAAATACTATAAGCTGAATCGCTGCATTGAATGTATAAGAATTTGTCCCTGAGAATTTAATCTTAACTTAGTGGTTTCAAAATGCGAAAAATTCATCTTTTTCCTTGTCAGGCAATTGAAATTTATCTAAGTTCCCGCAGATGTTTCGTCCTATAAGGGATATAATGGGTTTTAGCGTTCATTCTTTCAAAAAACCATTTTTCGATTTACAACTTTTCCCGTCTGGCTGTCATCTGGTCTTCCTCTTGTCCAGTCTTCCCGTCGTCAAGTCGTCCCCTCATGCAGCTCCGGGTAGCCGATATCAACGAGAAACAATCCCTTCGCGGCCACGCTCGCCCCGGCACTGCTCCTGTCTCTTTTCTCAATAACAGTCCTAAAATCCTGAACCGTCTTCTTCCCCAATCCAACCTCAAGCAATGTCCCTACAATCGCCCTGACCATGTTGCGCAAAAAACGGTCGGCACGGATGGTAAAAACAACCTGGATGCCCTTTTCTTCCCAAAAAGCTTTGTAGATATTGCAAATATTGGTTTTCGTATCACTTCCCAGTTTGCTGAAACTGGTAAAATCGTTGTAATCGAAAAGTGTCCGCGCTGCCTCGTTCATCTGCACCAGATCCAGTTTCCGGTTCTCCTTATCGGCGTATTTGAAGGAGAAAGGATCCTTTCCACCGGAAATGTAGTATTTATACTCCCGGTAGGTGGCATCGAACCTGGCATGTGCATCCGGCCTGACCTGAAAAATTTTTTGAACAGCAATGTCGTCCGGTAAAAGGCAATTCAATTTAAAAACCGTCTTCTCAGTCGCCAGCGTGTCAAGTTTGCTGTCGAAATGAGCCATGTAAAAAGCGGCATGTACACCGGTATCTGTGCGGCCTGCCCCGACAAGGTCAACTTTTTCGCGAACCACCACTGCAAGGGCTTTCTCAAGCTCTTCCTGAACTGACCAGGCATTTTCCTGGATCTGCCAGCCATGGTAGTTGGAACCGTCGTAAGAAAGCCTAATAAAATACCTCATAAAACCACAATTAAAACACAAATTTACGAAATTAACCCCCTTCCAACCACAGATTACACAAATTGCACAGATTAAAAAAAATAACAAATGAAATCACTAGAAATATTTTGCTAAACATTTCAAATTTAATTAATTAGATTCTCCTTTATATAATTTGCAATGTCATACCTTGTTTGTCTTCTTATAATCTGTGTAATTTGTGTAATCTGTGGTTGGAAGGGGTTTTATTTGTGTTTATTTGTGTAATCTGTGGTTAGAAGTGGTTTCTTTTTGTGGTACTTAACATTTTTTAATAATTTCTCACTTCCATTTAAGGTTCAAAAGACTATTTTCGTAACCGTTTTAACAATATTAAATAACAATCATCCTTAAGATTATGGATCAAAAAGTAGATATTCGGGAGTTGAACGAAAAAATCCAACGTGAAAGCTCGTTTGTAGATCTTATCTCCATGGAGATGAACAAGGTCATCGTCGGACAGAAACATTTGGTTGAAAGTTTACTGATCGGGTTATTGTCTGACGGGCATATCTTGCTGGAAGGGGTTCCCGGACTTGCAAAAACGCTTGCGATCAATACACTTGCCCAAACCATTGATGCCAAATTTGCCCGTATCCAGTTTACCCCTGACCTTCTCCCTGCAGACTTGTTGGGAACGATGATTTACAGTCAGAAAAAAGAGGAATTCATGGTCAGGAAAGGACCCATCTTTACCAATTTCGTATTGGCAGATGAGATCAACCGTGCACCTGCCAAGGTTCAGTCGGCTCTTCTGGAAGCCATGCAGGAGCGTCAGATCACCATCAGCGACCACACGTACAAACTGGATGACCTCTTCCTTGTAATGGCAACCCAAAACCCTATAGAACAGGAAGGTACTTACCGTTTACCGGAAGCGCAGGTCGACCGTTTCATGTTGAAAGTGGTATTGAACTATCCCAAAAAAGAGGAAGAAAAACTAATTATTCAGCTCAATTTGCTGAAGAAGTTCCCGAGGGCAAACGCAGTGGTATCTCCGGCTGACATTATCCGTGCAAGGGATGTTGTCAAAGAGGTATACATGGATGAAAAGATCCAGAAATACATCATCGACATTGTATTTGCCACCCGCGAACCAGCGGAGCACGGACTGGCCAAATTCAAAGAGATGATCACTTATGGTGCTTCTCCGCGTGCTTCCATCAGTCTGGCCCAGGCATCAAAAGCTTATGCTTTTATCAAGCGCCGCGGCTATGTGATCCCGGAAGATATCCGAGCCGTCTGCCACGATGTTTTGCGCCACCGTATCGGTTTGAGCTACGAAGCGGAAGCCAACAACCTGACATCCGAAGAGATCATCAGTGAAATCCTCAACACGGTGGAAGTACCCTAGGGAGTTATGAGTTATGAGTTATGACGCTGCGATCATGATTATAGCGTAAGTACTTTAGGCACTTAAGTTCACTTTAGTTCACTCTAGGCACTTTTAGATTAAATCATCAACGTTTTATCAAGCGACAGTGGAAGCAACTGAATTATTAAAGAAAGTCCGGAAAATTGAAATAAAAACGCGTGGTCTGTCCCGAAACATCTTCGCAGGAGAGTACCACAGCGCTTTCAAGGGCCGCGGCATGGCTTTCAGCGAGGTACGGGAGTACCAGTTCGGGGACGACATCCGCAACATCGACTGGAATGTGACAGCCCGTTACAACCACCCTTTTGTCAAAATATTTGAAGAGGAAAGGGAGTTAACCGTGATGCTGCTGATCGATGTAAGCGGATCAAACGATTTTGGTACTGTTGGCCGGATGAAGCAGCAATTGATTACGGAGATTGCCGCTATTCTCTCATTTTCCGCCATTTCAAACAACGATAAAATAGGTGTTATCTTTTTTTCAGACAGGATCGAAAAATTCATCCCGCCCAAAAAGGGACGAACCCATACCCTGCGGATCATCCGTGAGTTGATAGAATTTCAGGGAGAATCAAAAAAAACAGACCTGCCGCTGGCATTGCAGTACCTTACCAATGCCATGAAAAGGCATGTCACGGCTTTCCTGATCTCAGACTTCATGGATCAAAGTGTTGGATTGGAACAAGCCATCTCGATAGCCAACAACAAACACGATCTGGTGGCCATGCATATTTTTGACGAAAGGGAGACAGAACTTCCGTCTGTAGGTATGATCAAACTCAAAGATGCCGAGACAGGTGATTACATCTGGGTCGACACATCCAGCAGTTCAGTCCGAAAAAGTTATCTGTTCCATTGGCTCAATGCAAAGAAAGAGATGGAAACCCTTTTGAAAAAAACCGGCATCGACTTTGTCAGTATCAGTACGAGAGAAGATTATGTCAAATCGCTGGTTGCGCTTTTCAAAAAAAGAGAACACAAACTTTGATTTAAATTATGTTTAAACTGAAATATTACCTTGTCTTACTGATACTTACATCGTCACTATATCCGGCTCTCGCTCAGCAGGTCAAAGTGAGCAGTTCCCTGGAAAGGGATTCTATCTGGCTGGGTGATCAAATCAAGATGATATTGGTTGCCGAATATCCAATCGGGACAACACTCTCTTTCCCGGAACTGAAAGACAGTCTGGGAAACGGGGTCGAAATTGTGTCCAGATCAGCAAGGGATTCCTCCAAAATCAGTGACGGAATTTTACAAATGCGTCAGAGCTACATGATTACTGCCTTTGACAGCGGTCCCCACCCGATCCGGCCATTTTTGTTTGCCGTGCATACAAGGATCACCCCTGATACCCTGCGGAGCAACCCGCTGACTTTGTTTGTGAAAGTCCCTAATGTGGATCTGAAAAAAGGATTCACTGATATCAAAAAACCTTACGGGGCACCAGTTACCTTTAAGGAAATTGCGCCATGGATCATGGGGATCATCCTGCTGGCTACAGTCCTGTTTTTCATCTTTTACGCCATCAGCCGCAGGAGAAAAAATATCCCGATTTTCAGCCTTCCTGCTAAGCCAAAATTGCCTCCCCACGTTGTCGCGCTCAGCGAACTGGATAAACTGAAAGAAGAGCAGCTCTGGCAGCACGACAAGGTAAAAGATTACTATACACGCCTTACTGATATCATCAGGGTATACCTGGAAGAGCGCTACCAGGTGCCGGCCATGGAACAGACAACGCACGAGATTCTTTCCGAATTTAAGGGAGAAACCTCACAGATTAAAGGCAAACTTTTTACCGGATTGCAGAAAACCCTGGATACTGCCGACCTGGTAAAATTTGCAAAATATACACCGCTGGCCGACGAAAACCATTTTATGCTGGTAAATGCCTATACTTTGGTCGAAGAGACCAAACCGGAACCTGTGGAACCGGTCAAAAAACAGGCACCCAAAACCGGAGAAGGATCGGTTGAAGATGTTATTTCAGGTCCAAACGAAATAAAAACTCAGCCATGAACAGTATAACATTTGCGCGCCCCGACTATTTTTACTTTCTGCTGGTACTGGTGCCGTTAATTGGCTGGTACATCTGGAAGCAGAAGAAATCGAGTGCCAGCATGAGAATTTCATCTATCACGCCTTTCAAAGATGCACCCAGGACCTGGAAACACTATTTGCGGCATACCATTTTCGTGATGCAACTGGCTGTTTTATCTCTGCTGATCGCGGCTTTGGCTAAGCCCCAGTCGTCGAGCAGCTGGCGCAACCAGACCATCGAAGGAATTGACATCGTCATTGCCCTAGATATTTCAGGGTCCATGCTGGCGAGGGATTTCCAGCCCAACCGGCTGGAGGCAGCCAAAAATGTAGCCAGTGAATTCATTGCAGGCAGGGAATTTGACCGGATGGGTCTTGTGATCTTCTCGGCCGAAAGTTTCACCCAGTGCCCTTTGACTACCGACCGCGCCGTTCTTTTAAACCTGTTTCGAAACATTGAAAGCGGAATGATTGAGGATGGAACCGCCATCGGGCTCGGTTTGGCCAACGCCGTTTCGAGGCTGAAAGACAGTGAAGCCAAAAGCAAGGTTATTATTCTTCTCACTGACGGGGAGAACAACAGGGGAGAGATAGCCCCCATCACTGCAGCAGAGATTGCCAAAACCTTCGGCATCCGTGTTTATACCATCGGCATCGGTACCATTGGAACGGCTCCCTTCCCTGTTCAGACTCCGTTTGGTATCCAAATGAGGGATATCGAAGTGAAAATTGATGAGAAGACCCTTCAGTCGATTGCCACGCTGACCGACGGAAAATATTTCAGGGCTACGAACAACCTGAAACTGGCCGAGATCTACAAAGAGATCGACCGGTTGGAGAAATCAAAAATCGACAGTAAAGAGTTGAATTCCAAAACTGAAGAATACATGCGGTATGCTGTTCCGGCACTTTTGCTTGCACTGTTGTTGCTGCTTCTTCAATTAACTTATTTCAGAAAATTACCATGATTAGTTATCCACCAAATAACTCATAATTCATAACTCATAACTTTTCAACATGGATTCGTTTAGATTCGCTCACCCCGAATATTTCTATATCTTCCTGGTTCTCCCTGCTTTGGTGTTCCTCTTTCTTTTCAACAGGATCCTCCGAAGCAGACACCTGAAAAGTTTCGGTGACATGGAACTGCTGGAACAACTGATGCCGAGCATTTCAACCGGAAGGCCATTAGTCAAATTCGGTATATGGCTGCTTGCTGTGACCTGCCTGATCACAGCACTTGCTCAGCCGCAGTTCGGATCAAAGCTTACCCTCACCAAACGGAAAGGGGTGGAACTGATCATTGCACTCGATGTATCGAACAGCATGAAAGCCCAGGATATCAAACCCAACAGGCTTGAAAGGGCCAAACGGGCCATTGCCAAACTGACCGACAGGCTGAAAAATGACAAAATCGGATTGGTGGTTTTTGCCGGTCAGGCATATGTGCAACTTCCGATAACTTCAGATTATTCTTCCGCCAAACTGTTTTTGGAGTCAATAACCACCGATGTAGTCCCGGTTCAGGGTACTGCCATCGGAGCAGCCATCGATATGTCAGTGAAATCCTTTTCTCCTGCTTTTCAGGGCAGCAAAGCCATTATTGTGATCACAGATGGTGAGAATCACGAGGATGACGCAGTTGGTGCAGCTAAAAAAGCGCAGGAAAAAGGAATCGTGGTTCACACCATCGGTATGGGCCTGCCTCAGGGTGCCCCAATCCCGACCACGGAAGGCAGCAGTGACTTCCTCAAAGACAAATCCGGCAGCATTGTAGTCACCAAACTGGATGAACCGATGCTCACCCGGATCGCTGAAGCCGGAGGCGGATCCTACATCAGGGCCAACAATGCAGAAGTTGGTTTGAACAACCTTTTCAATGAGATTGAGAAAATGCAGAAAACGGAGATGGAATCCCGCGAATACTCGGAATACAACGACCAGTTCCCGCTCTTTCTCTCACTGGCATTTTTCCTTATCCTGATGGATTTCTTAATCCTGGACAGGAAAAACAAATGGCTGAAGAATTTCAGGTTATTCGGAACGCAAAACAAACCGTCATGAGAAAATATATCATTTTAATCCTGCTTCTAATTCCTGCTATTGTGCTGTTTGCGCAAAAAGAGCGGAAGTTCATCCGTGAGGGCAACCAATTGTATGAACTCGGTTTGAAAGATACCGCCAAACTGGATACCATCAGTTTCGGAAAAGCGGAAGTGGCCTACCGTCGTGCATTGGAGATAAAACCTGATGATCACCAGTGGCAGTTCAACCTGGCGGATGCGCTTTATAAGCAGAAGAAAGCAGATGAGTCGGCCAAAGAGTTCGAAAACATTGCTGAAAAAGCCACGTTGCCGGTCGATAAAGCCAAAGCATTCCACAACACGGGCAACGCTTATCTGGTCCAGAAAAAGCTGGATGAAAGCATTGCAACCTATAAAAAGGCGCTCCGGATTGCCCCGAATGATCCAGAGACCAAATACAACCTGGCCTATGCCATGAAAATGAAGAAGGAGGTTGAGAAGAAAAAGAAGCAGGACAAAGACAAGGACAAAGATAAGGATAAGGATAAAAATAAAGACCAGAACAAGGATCAGAATAAAGACCAAAACAAGGACCAGAATAAAGATCAGAACAAACAAAATCAGGATCAGAACAAGGACCAGCAAAAAGACCAGCAGCAGCAACCGCAGCAAAACAAAATATCAAAACAAAATGCCGAGCAGATGCTTCAGGCTTTAGAGAATGATGAAAAACGGACCCAGGAAAAAGTCAAGAAATTCCAGGCATTGAAAGCTGAGAAGCGGAATGTGGAGAAGAATTGGTAAAGAAAAGTACTTAAAGTGACTAAAGTGAGCTAAAGTGACTAAAGTACTTCGCTCATAACTTAAATAGTACGTAACTTTAGTCACTTTAGTTCACTTTAGTTCACTTGCAGATAAAAGACAAAATATAGATAATACAACAATGATTTCTAAAAGGATACAATTCTTACTGCTCACCCTCCTTTTCGCCTTGCCGGGATGGGCGGCCGATAAGGTTACTTTCACCATGGAGGCACCACAGGTTGTGGAACTCGGCGAACAGTTCAGGCTGGCCTTTTCGGTTAACGCAAAAGGGACGAACCTCAGGCTTCCTGATCTGAGCGACTTCGACGTATTGATGGGACCTTCCACCTCCCAGAGTACCTCTTTCCAGATTATCAACGGGGTCAGTTCACAAGCTGTATCCTTCTCGTATCTCTACATTTTGCGTGCAAAAAAAGAGGGAAGGTTTAACATCAGTTCGGGAACTATAACTGTCGACGGTACCGATTACAAATCAAATTCACAGTCCGTAGAAGTGGTAAAAGGCTCGGCCAAACCCTCGTCCGGTGGCGTGGATACACCCACTTCTACTCCCGGCACCATCGCTAAAAATGATCTTTTCGTCAAACTGATTCTGGATAAACGTTCCTTGTACAAAGGAGAACACCTTACGGCAACCATCAAGATCTATTCCAAAGTAAACCTTAACGGCTTCGAAGACATCTCCATCCCAAATTTTGAGGGATTCTGGTCACAGGATATCCAGCTTCCGCAACAGATATCGCTGCAAAGGGAAACCTACAACGGTGAAATTTACAATGTCGGCACCCTGAAGAAGACCCTGCTTTTCCCGCAGCAAACCGGAAATATTTCCATCGGATCAGTTAAGATCGACTGTATTGTCCAGCAACGGGTTAAAAAGTCGCAAAGCATGTTTGACGATTTCTTCGACTCTTTTGCCAATGTAAAAGCAACTATCACCAGCGATCCGGTTTCCATCAATGTATTGCCCTTGCCCACACCTCCGACAGGATTTTCGGGAGCAGTCGGCAACTTCAGCATACGTTCGTCCATTACTTCGAAAAATGTAAAGGAAAATGATGCCATCACCATCAAACTGGATGTGGTCGGGAACGGAAACATCAAATTGATCAATCCGCCGAAGATTACCTTCCCGGCCGATTTCGAAGTATATGATCCCAAAACCAACAGCAATTTCAGCGCTTCCGACCAGGGTCTCAACGGAAACATCTCTTTTGAGTACCTTTTCCTTCCGCGATTTGCCGGTACCTATACCATCCCGGCTATCAATTTCGTCTACTTTGACACAAACTCCAAAAGATACGTTTCGAAATCAACAGAAGCGTACCAGATAAAGGTTGAAAAGGGAGACGGAACCCGCAGTGTGCAGACTATGAACGCTGTGGCCAAAGAGAACCTGAAACAGATCGGTTCAGATATCCGCTTTATCAAAACCGGACCGCTTCTGCTCCAGCCCAAAGGTTACACTTTCTTTGGCTCATGGATTTTTTACCTGCTTTACCTTGGCGGAATACTCACTTTACTGGCCATCTACCTGCTCAACCAGAAGAGGATTAAAGAAAATGCCAACGTGTCCCGCATGAAAAACAAGAAAGCCAGTAAAGTGGCTTTGAAAAGGCTGAAAGAAGCCAGCGGGCATCTCAAGACCGGCTCTAACGAGAAATTCTATGAATCCATCGAACGTGCCTTCTGGGGTTATCTCAGCGACAAACTTACCATTCCTGTATCCGAACTTTCCAGGGAAAAAGCATCCGATGAGTTAGGTAAACATTCTGTTTCTGCAGAAATCATCGAAAGATTTGTCCAAATTCTCGACACATGCGAATATGCCCGCTATGCGCCTGGCGAAGGATCCGCAAAAATGCAGGAACTCTTTGAAGAAGCAACTGAAGTGATGTCGGTGATGGAGAAGGAGATAAAGTAAAAGAAATATTATAATTCTCTTTTAGAGGAAAATAAACATATTATGAAGGATTTCATTGTAAAACACTTGTATGTCCTGCTCTTTTTCAGCAGCATACTGGCAGCCACCGCACAGCCTGCGGCACTGAAGGACTCACTGGCCAGAGGCAATCAGCGCTATACTTCAGGTAAATACGCTGCTGCAATTCAAACCTACGAAGCCATTGCAGCCAAAGGTTTCGAATCGTTCGAACTTTATTACAACCTGGGTAATGCCCTTTATAAAAGCAATAACATCACCTTTGCCATCCTCAATTACGAAAGAGCGCTGAAGCTCAATCCTACCAGCGAAGATGCCCGTTTTAACCTCGAAATGGCCAAAAAACAGGTCGTCGATAACATCGACCTCCTGCCCGAACCCGGTTTTCTGCGCTGGTGGCATGAACTCATCAATTCAAAACCCGCCGACAGCTGGGGTACCCATTCGCTGGTGAGCTTCTTCCTTTTCCTTTTGCTCTTTGCCCTTTTCCTCTTTGCAACCACGATCCGCAACAAACAGTTCACCTTCTGGCTTGCTGTTTTCACCCTGTCATACAGCCTGCTGACCTTCTCTTTCGGATCGGCGCAGCGCAGTAAACTTGTTAAACACAACAGCGGTGTGATTACCGAACGGAGCGTCCGGATGAAAGGTTCACCCAGCGAAACAGGCACAGAACTCTTTATCCTGCACGAAGGACTCAGCGTGCAGATTACCGATAAATTGGGCGACTGGATCGAAATCAGGCTGGCCGACGGCAACAAAGGGTGGGTGAAGGAGAGCGCGCTGATCAGGATTTAACGAGGGGAAGACTGGACGAGGGGACGAGGGGACTAGGGGACTAGGGGACTAGGGGACGAGGGGACGAGGGGACGAGGGGACTAGGGGACTGGGAGACTGGGGGATCTGGAGACTGGCGGACCTGGAGAGTGGTTTTAAATGATACTTTGTGTACCTTCGATAAATACTTCGTGTCCTTTGTGGTAAAAATCAACCACATTAGACACAATAGGACACATTTTAAACTATTGTGAACTATGTGCCTATTGTGGTGACTTCCAAAATCGAAAACCGAAAATCGAAAATTCATATGCCTCACTACATCGACCTTTCGCACCCGATCGCCCACGAGATGCCGGTTTATCCGGGAGATGTGCCGGTTTCGCTGCAGCAGCACTCCTCGTTCCACGAAGAGGGCCATTCAAATTTCATCCTTTCTGCCGGCATGCATTCGGGTACCCATCTGGATGGACCTATGCACCTGACTTCATCCCTTACCAGGATGGCCGAACTCCCGGTAGATGCGTTTGCCGGACCCGGATTTCTGGTGAATGTTGTTGGTCAGAAAATTATTGACCTTCCTGAATCAGCATTCGATCACCTCTTGCCCGGCTCAGTTGTCCTGTTTTATACCGGATTTGATCTATGGTACGGCCAAAAAGCATATTATCTGAACTACCCCGAACTGAGCGAAAAAACTGCACAGTTACTGGTAAAAAAGAAAGTTAAAATGGTTGGGATGGACTCACCATCCCCCGATTACGCTCCGTTCAAAATCCATGATATCCTTTTAAACCAGCATATTCTGATCCTGGAAAATCTTACTAATTTAGCTGCGCTGCTGCATTACCATGAATTTGAATTTCTGGCTTTCCCGCTTAAAATCAGGGCCGACAGTTCACCGGTTAGGGCGGTGGCAAGGATCAGTGCATTAAAGTGACCGGGTGACTGGTATAGGAATTTTGCGCCTTTACAGTAACTCAAAGTCACCCGGTCACTTGCACCCAAGACTAAATCGACAAGTTCTTTAACTTTGAAAAACTAATTATGAAAAACCTAAGATTATCACTTTTACTGATTAGCCTTACTTTAAGCTCATTTGTTTACAGCCAACCCTGGAAACCCGCCGGCGACCAGATTAAAACAATCTGGGCAGAACAGGTAAATCCTCAGAATCCGCTGCCCGAATATCCCCGCCCTATCCTGGTAAGGAATGAATGGCAAAACCTGAACGGATTGTGGGACTATGCCATCCTTGCCAAAGGAGCCGGAATCCCTGCCCAATTCGATGGTAAAATATTGGTTCCTTTTGCTGTTGAATCAAGCCTGTCAGGTGTTCAGAAAAGAGTGGGCCCGGCCAACGAGTTATGGTACCAGCGTACTTTTCAGGTACCATCCGCCTGGAAGAACAAGAAAATAATGCTCAACTTCGGGGCCGTCGACTGGAAAGCAGATGTATGGATCAATGACATCAAAATCGGCAGCCACCAGGGCGGCTATACCGCTTTCACCTTCGACATTACGCCATTCCTCGGCAAAGAGCAGCAAAAATTGACGGTTCGGGTCTGGGACCCGTCCGACAAAGGCTTTCAACCACGCGGCAAACAGGTTGAAGATCCCCGCGGGATCTGGTACACACCGGTAACAGGTATCTGGCAAACAGTCTGGATCGAGGCCGTCAATGAAAACTTCATTGCTTCAGTCAAATCAATTCCGGACATCGACCGAAAGATACTGGCTGTGACCGCTTCCCCCTTCGAAAAAAAACAGGGCGATATCATCGAAGTGAAAGTACTTGACAACGGGAAAGTGGTCGGGTCAGGAAAATCGGCAGCCGGTGAGGAAGCCTTGGTTGCACTGTCCGACATGAAATTATGGAGCCCCGAAACACCATTCCTGTACGACCTCGAAATTTCTCTTACCAGGAACGGGAAACTGCTGGACCTGGTAAAAAGTTATGCCGGTATGCGCAAAATATCCACCAAACGGGATGCAGGCGGAATAATAAGACTACAGCTCAACAACCAGGATTATTTCCAGTTTGGTCCGCTTGACCAGGGCTGGTGGCCCGATGGTCTTTACACAGCCCCTACAGACGAAGCATTGGCTTATGACATCAAAAAAACCAAGGATTTCGGGTTCAACCTGATCCGCAAACATGTGAAAGTGGAACCTGCCAGATGGTACTACCACTGCGACAAGGAGGGAATACTGGTTTGGCAGGATATGCCCAGCGGCGATGTTAGTCCGCAGTGGCAGCAGCGCAACTATTTCAACGGCAAAGAGTTGGAACGAAGCCAGGAATCGGAAGAGAACTACCGGGCAGAATGGAAAGCAATTATCGACCAACATATCAGCTACCCCTGTGTGGTTACCTGGGTACCTTTCAACGAGGCCTGGGGACAGTTCAAAACACCTGAGATCACTGCCTGGACCAAACAGTACGATCCTTCGCGGTTGGTTAATTCAGCCAGCGGCGGAAATTTCTATCCTGTCGGCGACATGCTTGATATCCACAATTACCCTGCGCCCGACCTGGCGATGTATGACGGCAAAAGATCCTGTGTACTGGGTGAATACGGCGGCATCGGTCTTCCTGTCGCAGACCATCTCTGGGTGAAAGACAAAAACTGGGGATACGTTCAGTATAAAACTTCAAAAGAGGCAACCGATGCATATATCGAACTGGCTGAGAAACTAAAGACCTTAATTCCAAGGGGTTTTTCAGCAGCAGTCTATACCCAGACCACCGACGTGGAATCGGAAATCAACGGACTGATGACTTACGACCGGAAAGTGATTAAAATGGAGGAACCTAAGATCAGGAAGGTTAACCAAGAAATTTGCAATTCACTGAAATAGAAGGATATTATAAATCATCGTTTTAAAAGACAAATTCTCTGGAAAATTATCAAAGTTGAGACAATACATCGTTAATATCATTTCGACAATTGGACTCATAGATTTGAGACAAAAAATTGAATTTCATTTCCATGTCGGAATATAGAGATTCATCATCAATGATTTGTCTAAGCCTTCTGGGAACAACTGACAAAAGATGATTGACATTTAATACCAAACCACCAGAGCTGGTTTTTAAAAACATTTTCTCTATCGGATTTGAAGAATGACACGATATTTCCATATTTAGTACTGGGAAAAACCCATGTGTCATTCCGTGTCGAAATACGTTAACTAATACACTAAGTTCGGCAGGAGATAATTGATGATTTAGGTAATTAAAGAATGCTGCAAAATTATTTTTTGTACCTCTATAGTCATTTCCACTACGGATTAAAAAGCCTAAAACATCAATTGTGGCAAAAAGGGAGGCTGTATGAGGAATTGTTGACCTAGATATAATAGGTTTTCCAATCATAAAATCAAATGAATACGGATTCATTGTAGTAGTTGTAGTAGTAACTCCCTCCTGCTGCGAAGTATTTACTGAATTAACACTTTCATTTTCTTCAAGCTCTGCTCCATCGCATAGACGATGAAACTTTTCTAAATCACCTAGAAGATATTTTTCAAGAAAAATCAAATAGCGATAAGTGTCAGTTGTCTGATAATTCATAAAATTCAAATATAGTTTTGAATAATATTTAACACACCACCAAGCTTTTAGGGAATTTTGAATCCAACCGGTTTGTGTTTTTTATCTGGTTTATCATCATAAGTATCTAACTCCAATTTAAACCTGTCCATTCTGTCTTTAAAGAGCTCAAAAAGATTTGCTGATTCATTATAAAATCTTTTTAAAAGTTTGACATCTTCTTCTCTAATCTTTGATTTTACTCTGACAATAATATCACGAATAACTTTGTCTGAAATTAAAATCTCATCGATTTCTTTATTTAATTGCATATTCCGGTGAAGGCGGACACTCATTCCGGAGCAAGCCGGACACTTTTCTTGTGGTAAATTAGTTCATAAAACTATAAAAAATCAGTCATCATTTTTTAGATATTTTCTCATTGATTCTCCTTGTATTTCGATT
>JBBQHB010000115.1:0-14073 GCA_038323575.1 Bacteroidales bacterium
CCCGCCACAAAGTGGCAGCATATCCTAGCCCAATGGCAACGTCTTTATTTTGAAAGATTTGTGAGAAGAGAATCGAAAGAGTTGACAAAATTGATTCATGAACTATTGCCCGCCACAAAGTGGCAGTATATCCTAGCCCAATGGCAACGCCTTGGGTTTGAATAATTTCATGTGAAGCCGTTCGGCCTGAAAGGCCAATATAAAAATGTTTAATTTTTAACCACTAACCAACAATTATTATGTCACAATCTTTGTCAAAATTGTATGTTCATTCAATTTTTCATATAAAGAACAATGCCTGCCTAATAAAGCCGGAAGACGAAAAGGAATTGTATACCTACATTGGAGGTTTGATTAAATTATCAAAATCAATTCCAATCAATATCAATGGTACAGAAGATCATATACATGTTTTGTGTATCATGTCAAAAAACATTTCATTGGCTGATCTGTTGGAAGATATAAAAGGCAATAGCAGCAGATGGATCAAAACAAAAGGCAGTCATTACCAGCATTTTGCCTGGCAGGGCGGATATTCCGGTTATTCGGTAAGTCAATCAAAAGTCGAGGCTGTAAACAAATACATTGAGAATCAGAAGATCCACCATAAAAAACAATCTTTCCGTGAAGAATATATTCTATTTCTGAATGAAAACGGGATTGTTTTTGATGCAAATTATTTATGGACGTAATTATTATATTGCCCTTGCAGGGCGATGTGTAATTGAAAAATTCAGGAACCCAAGGCGTTGCCATTGGGCTAGGATATGTCGGGCTTTCAGCCCTAAAATAAATGGCAAAAGGCTATTCCAATTCATCTTTCTCATACAACCCAATATTTTTTCTTTTACCTTTACCTGATAAAAAATCACATTATATGGAAGAACTCGCAGTCGGATCCCGCGTAGAACATCCCCGCTACGGGGAAGGGATTATCAGCAAAAATAAAATTACCTCCTACGAAATATTTTTCGAACACGGTGGAAAAATTGAACTCACCAAACACAACGAAGATTTAGAGGTCAAAGAGACACCGGCAGAAAAACCCAAAAATTCGCTTACGCTGGCGGAAGTGGAGAAAGTGCTTCGGTACGTCCTGGAGGACCAGAGTGCCTTGCAGGAGATCGTTCCACTCGGTGATAAATGGACAGGCGGAAACATGCTCCTTCAGCCTGCCAACCTCTCCCTGAAACCCAAAGAGATCCCCATTGAAGCTTTCTTCCACAAAATCGTGATGCTCCGCGACCGGCTCAGGGTACTGGAACAAAACATCAACAGCCATCCGGATTTGTCGGATGAGGACAAGGTGAACATGCAGCAGTACATCACCCGCATCTACGGATCTTTGACCACCTTCAACATCCTTTTTGCGGAAAATAAACATTATTTCGTTGGAGCAAAATCCTGAAAAGAATCGCAGCAGTGCTGCACGGAACAATTCCTCCCGGAATATCCGGAAAAGACTGGCAAATTGCGTTAAAACGGCCCTGCCCCAGGGGACAAGGACCGCACTCTGGCTGCTGAAAATCACCATTCCGGTGTCTTTTGCCGTTTTCCTGCTGGATTATTCCGGATTGCTGGAGATCATTGCCGGTTGGGTGGCCCCGTTGTTTAAATTAATCGGCCTTTCCGGCGAAGCATCCATCGTCATCATCACCAGCATCTTTACCAATATTTATTCGGCCATCATCGTGATGACCACCCTTGGGACCGGCCAACGTGAAGGAACAATCCTCGCAGTGATGTGCCTGATAGCCCATGCGCTTATTGTGGAAACGGCCATTCAGAGAAAGACCGGTTCTAATCCGTGGCGGATGGTTTTCACCCGCCTCTCAGCCAGTTTAATCGCAGCGGTTGTGCTGAATAAATTCCTTCCTGCCGAAGTCGCCGAAAGTCATGTGACGATGATCAGCAAATCGGTCGAATTCGTTCCGGCCTTTAAAGAATGGTTCAATGCCATAGCCATTACCACACTGAAAATTGTCGTACTGGTTAATTTGCTGTTAATCCTCCAAAAAATACTGAGCGAATTCGGTCTGATAAAATGGATCCTGAAGCCGTTTATTCCATTGCTTCGGATCATGGGACTCCCTTCCAATACCGGATTCCTGTGGATGGTTGCCTACACGCTGGGGCTTTCATACGGCGGTGCCATTATGATCAGTCAATCAAACGAAGGGCACCTGAGCAAAGAAGAGGCCGATTTACTGAACCACCACATCGCGGTTTCCCACTCCCAACTGGAGGATACGCTATTGTTTGCGGCAATGGGGTACAACATTTGGATACTCATCTTCCCAAGAATCCTGATAGCGATCGTTTATGTGTGGATGAGAAGGCTGGAGCTTTATCTACGAAGATAAAATTGAAGATTTATTAAATGAGCCTGTGGGGCAACGGTTGGAAATTTAAACCTTTTCGACCAAGAAATAAGTATTTTTGTATACCTTGTGTGGCTAACCAATGTATGATTATCATCTATCAGCGAATAACACAACATTTGCTGGTAAATGTAAAGTGAACTTCATGGATGACGACCTTAAATTATGGAAAAGAATAAAAGCCGGCGATTCCCTTGCTTTAAGGGAACTATTTGATCGGTATTACTATCAGCTTCAACTCGATGCAAAAAAAGTTTTCCACAACCAAATCGAAATCGAAGAGGCCGTTTCCGACTGTTTTATAAAGATTTGGGTAAAACGAAATGAAATTAATATTGTGAGGTCATTGAGATCCTACCTTTTTCTTATGGTACGGAACAGTCTGATTGATATTCAACGCAAGAAAAAGGGAATCGTCCATTTAGAAGAACTTATTTATAAAGAACTTCCGGATGAGGAGACGTTAAATGAATTAGACAAATACGCTAAATTATACCTGGCACTTGAAAAACTCCCACGTCAACGTCGTCGGATATTAGAGATGGCTGTGTTTGAATCACTCAGTTATGCTCAGATAGCAACAGAGTTAAGTATTTCCAATAATACAGTGAAAACTCAAATTGGACGTGCCTACAGGTTTCTCAAAGAAGAACTTAATCCTGAGAGTTTGCAGTTGTTCTTTATGCTTAGATCTGAATAACAATACCTTCATACGATTGCAAATAATTTCTATCACATTTCTGCCTGCTTCAATTGCATTTTAACCGAACCTCAAAATCCAAAATATCTTCTTCACCTGTCACCCTATAGCATCATTTTTTCGTCATCATTAAAACTAACATACAAGATGCCCGATCACCACGACCTCCTATGGGAGAAAATTGCCGGCAAACTTCATGGCGAACTTAGCCTGGAAGAAGAGATTGAATTTAACCAAATGATGCTGGAAAGTACTCATTTGCAGGATTTTGAAAAAGCAAAAAAGATATACTCTACGCTCGTTGAAACAGGTCCTGTCTCAGCAGATGGAAAGAATTATTCCTGGAAGAAAGTTGCATATAGAATTACACCTGGCCGGTTAAGTTGGATCAAGGCATCATTTAAATATGCAGCCATTGTTCTACTATCCTTTACGACAGGGTATTTATTTCAGCCAACAAAGGTAGAAACCGGGATTCATTATTCAGAAATCTTTGTTCCATACGGTGAGATGAGTCAAATTACCCTCAGCGATGGAACCAGGGTGTTGCTGAACTCGGGTACAACGCTTAGATTTCCGGATAAATTCGGTGAAAACAACAGGACTGTTTCAGTCGATGGTGAAGCCTATTTCAATGTTACAAAAATACCGGATAAACCCTTTACTGTTCAATCGGACGACCTGAACGTTAAGGTTTTGGGAACTTCTTTCAACTATTCAGCCTATAAAGAGGATGCCACAGCATCGGTTACTTTGGTAGAAGGAATAGTGGAGGTACAAGACACTACAGGCAGAACCATCAGTACGCTGCTTCCCGGACATATGCTGACAAAAAACAACAAAACCAATTCTATCAGCACCAAGGAGGTAAAGACAGAATTCTATTCATCCTGGTCTGAAGGTAAAATATGTTTCGATGATGAACCGTTTGATCAGATTGCAAAAAAAATAGAACGGTGGTTCAATGTTGTAATCTACTTTGAAAACGAGCAGCTAAAAACGCGCAGGTTTACCGGAACCATTCTTAAAAACAAGCCGGTCGATCAGATCATGCAGGCTTTTGAACTACTTTCCCCGATCCGGTTTAAACACCAGATCAATGCGAATGGGAAAGACAAAATAACCATCTATAAAAGATCCTAAAATGTAATGCCTATGAGATAATTAAATTAAGATAAAAAAGCGGTGAAGATGTTCGTACCATCCCCACCGCGGCTTTACGATTCAAAATAACTTTTAGTGTTTATCTAAATCATACAAATTTATGAAAATGTACCGACTATTCCGCGAAAATCAAGAATCGTGGAAAAAAATAATGCGAATCATGAAACTAACTTTCATTCTGCTATTTGCCAGTTTGGTTGCCATAAGTGCACCCTCCTACTCTCAGAATGCCAAACTTAATCTTTCTGCAAAAAATTCTTCTCTGATTGATCTCTTCAAACAGATTGAGGAACAAAGTGAGTTCTATTTTTACTTTAACAAAGAGGATGTCAAAGCACAAGAGACAGTTTCCGTTGACATGAAAGATGTTTTGCTGAACGAAATCCTCGATCAGGTATTAGCAAATACCGGGCTTGAGTATAAAATTATTGACAGGTATGTAGTGGTAAAAGAAAAAGGGGCCGCTGATCCTGTAATATCATTACAACAGATCCGAAAAGTAACCGGTAAAGTGGCAGATGCTTCCGGCACGTCGCTACCGGGTGTTTCTGTTGTGGTAAAAGGGACCACAACCGGAGTAATTACTGATGCTTATGGCAGTTACACCTTAAGCGATATTCCTCAAAATGCAACTCTGCAGTTTTCTTTTGTAGGCATGAAAATGCAGGAAATATTGGTCGGAAGTAAAACTACTATTAACGTTACCCTTACAGAAGAGACCATCGGAATTGAAGAGGTGGTAGCTGTTGGTTATGGAACTCAAAGAAAGGTTACCCTGACTGGGGCAGTATCGAGTGTAAATTCGGATTTTCTTGCAAGCAGGCCCCTTACAAATTCGACTCAGGCTTTACAGGGAGTCAATGGAATTTATGTAAATCAAGCCGGTGGAGAGCCGGGGGCAGACAATGCGACAATACGGATTAGAGGTATAGGCACATTGAATAATAATGACCCATTGATACTGGTAGACGGTATTGAATACAATATGAAGGATGTAAATCCTAATGATGTGGAGAGTATCTCGGTTTTAAAAGATGCAGCATCTGCATCCATCTATGGAAACAGGGCTGCCAACGGGGTAATTCTCATCACGACAAAGAAGGGGAAAAGTGGAAAACTAAGGGCAGAATTAAATAGCTATTATGGTTGGCAGAAAGCGACTTACCTGCCAGATATGGTAACAAATTCGATAGATTACATGGTTGCCAGGAATCAGGCTGCCATTAATGAGAAACAACCTAAACCATATTCCGATGCGCAGGTCGAAGAATACAGGAATGGTACAGATCCGGATATATACCCAAATACCGATTGGTATGGTATCATGTTCTCTGTTGCACCGATGCAGGATCATTTTTTACGTTTATCAGGCGGAACAGATCAGGTAACATTTTCAATGTCAATTGGTTATATGAATCAGGATGGAATTTTGATGAATACAGGTACGAAAAAGTATTCTTTGAATTCCAATGTAATCTTTAAACCTACTACCAGATTAGAATTTGGAACCAGTATAAGTGGAACATATTGGGACAAAAACGGACCTTACTATGGTATAGGAGGAGGCGATGATTCAGCAATGGGCGCAATAGCCCGGGCTCTTCCAATTCATCCCAACATTCTTGCTGATGGACATTATGGAGATACCTGGTTGGTTACACCCGGACACAATGTTTTCAGACACCCTGTAGCAAGAGCTTTAGAAGGAGGAAAGAATAACCTGATGCAAAGAGCAATGCTTAGTCTTTATGCAGAATATTCTTTTTTGTTTGGAATCAAATATAAAGCAACATTTGCCATCAATAAATATGATGCTAATGAGAAGACTTTTACTCCGGAAACATTTTTATACAATCCCAAACAACCTACTGTTCAGAGACCAAATGGCAAGGACATTCGGAGTGTTAATCGCATTTATAGCAATAGTCTCAACACCAGTTTTTTCCAAACATTAAATTGGACAAAACAAATTGCAGATCAACATAATGTCAACGTATTACTGGGATTTAGCAGGGAAAGTTTTTATGATTCAAATTTCAATGGCTACATTGAAGGATTTTTAGGAAATGAGCTACCAGAATTGAATGCAGGAACAATTAATAAGAATGTGGGTGGTACATCGTATAAATCAAGGCTCCTATCTTATTTCGGAAGAGCAAATTATAACTTCTCAGATAAATATCTGTTAGAGTCAAACTTTCGTTATGATGGTTCCTCCCGGTTTGCAAAAGGCCACCGATGGGGACTTTTCCCCTCTTTTTCAGTCGGATGGCGTATTAGTGAGGAATCTTTTATGACAAGTCTAAAGGCCTTAAATAATTTGAAGTTGCGCGCTTCCTGGGGACAATTGGGAAATCAGAATATATCCCTTTATAGTTATCTGAATAATATTGATATAAACCAGGGAGCCAGCTTTAATAATACGTTAGTTTCCGGAAGTGCGGTATCTGCTTTATCTGATCCGAAAATATCGTGGGAAACAACTACCATCAAAAATGTTGGGTTGGATATAGGTTTATGGCGTAATAAACTGGAGATTAACATAGATGTTTTTGATAAAGCTACGACAGATATCCTTGCACGTATTAATGTACCCGGACAAGTGGGGAACCTTACCGGGCCAATTACAAATCTTTACGGAATGTCAAATAGAGGCTTTGAAATAAATGTTGCCCATCATAATTCCATTGGAGGTCTGGCATATAAAATAGGGGCCAATATTGCATTTGTAGATAATAAAGTAACCTATTTGAATGGTGATGTTCAATATACAACCAATGGCTATGGGAACATTAATATTATTAAAGAAGGCTATCCCGTAAACTCCTGGTATTTATACGAAGCAACAGGTATTTTTAAAACGCCTGAAGAAGTTCTAAATCATGCATATCAGGATCCTTCAACTGGTCCGGGGGATATAATTTATCGAGATTATAATGATGATAATAAGATTGATATCAATGACATGCGGGTTCTGGGGCGATCTGTGCCTAAATATACCTATGGCTTTAATTTAGATATTGATTATAAGAGATTCAATTTTGGGGCATTTTTTCAGGGAGTTCAGGATCTCGACATTTATCCATCAAACAATGTTTCCTGGGCTCTTTTTAACGGGGCTGGAATTACCAAAGACCAACTGGCAAACAGCTGGACATCGGAAAATTCCGATGCAAAATACCCAAGACTTTCACTACAAAAGAGAGGATCTCAAATAAATGCCCGTAACTCCACGTTCTGGCTGAAAGATGCTTCTTATTTAAGATTGAAGAATGTGCAATTAGGGTATACAATTCCATCTGAGTTATTGAAAAAGATCAATATCAGCAAACTGAAGGTATTTGTTAATGCTCAAAACCTCCTGACCTTTTCGAAATTTAAGCTTTCAGACCCGGAAAAAAATATCTTGTCACAAGATATTTATGATTATCCTACTACGAAAGTTTTTTCAATTGGATGCAATCTGGTTTTTTAAACGTTTAAATTTGATAATTATGAAAAAAATTCTATACCTGGGAATTGCAGCATTATTCGTCTGCTTTTTCTATTCATGCAATGAAAGTTTTTTAGAAACAACAGCTACTGATAGCTACAATGAGGCAAACTGGTGGAAAACAGAAAATCAGGCCATCTCTTCAATAAACGGATGTTACACAGTATTGAGAAATTCTAATATTGGAGGAAATACATACTTGGCGGAAGAGAATATTTCGCCAAATTCATACAATATGAGTGGGGATATTTTACTGGCTACCGGAGTCCAAACTCCCGGTAATGTAATTGGCTTTAGAGATAAATGGAATGCGAACTACCAGGGCATTGGCCGTGTGAATAATTTGTTGGATAATATCGACAAGGTCAAAATGGATGCAACCTTACTCCTGAGAATTAAAGCAGAAGCATATTTTCTGAGAGCCTTTTTTTATTCTAACCTTGTAAATTATTTTGGAGGTGTACCTTTAATTCTTCAGTCTCCGAATTTTGAAAATCAAAGAAGTTTGCCTCGTAATACAAAGCAAGAGGTAATTAGCCAGGTCTTGACAGATCTGAACGCAGCCTCCTCAGTTCTTCCGGTATCTTACACAGGTTCTAATATAGGCAGGGCTACCAAAGGCGCTGCATTAGCATTGAAGGCCAGGGTTCTTCTGTATGAAAACAGATGGCAGGAAGCAGCGCTTGCCGCCAAAGAAGTTATTAACCTGAAAAAGTATGGTTTATTTGCCGATTACAGAGGCCTGTTTTATCTCGAAAATGAAGGTAATAACGAAGTAATTTTTGACGTTCAATATAAGTCAACTGAATATGTTACAAATTTTGATATCAACCTTGAGATATCGATAAATTTAGCCCCGACATTAGACTTAGTCAATAGTTATTACATGAAAGATGGCAAATCTATCCAGCAATCGCCTCTTTACGACCCGCTGAAACCATACAATAACAGGGATCCCCGGTTGTTTCAAACGATCGTAATACCCGGTAATATGTTTAGAGGTGCAATAGTTTCAACAACAAAATATTTCAGTACCGGATTTGGGTTTAAGAAATATACAACGTACAAGGATAATATTTCCCAGTCAAACGTGCTAAACTCGGAGATCAATTTCATTCTTATACGATACGCAGATATATTGCTTATGTATGCTGAAGCTCAGAACGAAGTTGCCGGAAGTGATGCCTCCGTATATGACGCATTGCACCAAATTCGTCTTCGTGCAGGGATGCCAGATGTTCCTGCAGGTTTATCCAAAGATCAAATGAGAGAGGAAATTAGGCATGAACGGAGAATTGAATTGGCTGGAGAAGCTCTATATTACAAAGATATACGCAGATGGCGAACCGCGGAAGTTGTAATGAATGCAAAAGTTCTGAATAGCAAAGGCGAAACAGTTCAGACACGTTCCTTTAATCCGCAAAGGGATTATTTATGGCCTATACATGAGATAACCATTCAGGAAAATCCGAATCTTGTGCAAAATCCTGGATATTGATACTTGTTAATTATACAATACTCCTTTAGAAATGTCAATAACAACTTGATTATAAGCAAAGTAAAATAATTCTTATATTTGTTTAAACCTCTGATGCTAAAGATCAAAATGCAAGGACAAAACTATGAAGGATATTAGTTCAGAGTTCAAAATGGATAAAAGTGATAAGATGGAAAATGTAAAGGTTACGGCAAAAGACAAAAGAATAAGGCTATGAAATTTTAAAATAATTAATATGAATCGTACTAAGTTTTTAAAGACTACAGGAGGTTTAATTGCTTTAGCGTTGATGCCTGGAGCATTTGCGGTAAGCATGCCAAAACAGAAAGCTCAAAAAGTTCAATTTAAAAGAGTTAAAAACGATGGTTTTTTCGCTCCTGTTTATCAACTAACGCCAAATGATGGGATTTATCAACATACCTATTTTGATGTAACACCATTTAGTCCTTCGCAAAGATATCTTGCGCTATCAAAATTTCCATTTCAGAACCGAATGCCTATTGTCGGTGATTTAGCGGACATATGTATTATTGACACTGAGAATGAGACAATAAGAACAGTGTATACGACAAAGAGCTGGGGACTTCAAACAGGCACTAACGTTTCATGGGGAGGTACTGATCGTTACGTTTATGCAAACGACATTATCGACGGTACGGCAGTTGGTGTTAGAATTGATATTGAGACAGGAGATGTTAAGGCATTTTGTGGTCCTAAATACTCAGTTTCTTCAGATGACTCCTGTTTCATAAGTTTTCCGTTAGAGTTGTTTGACTTTACGCAGCTTGGATACGGATGTCCACCAAAGAAATCTGGTGAATACAAATCTTTACCCCCAGGTGCGTCAAAAACAGAAGGCATATGGAGAACAGACCTGGCAACAAACGAGAAGAAACTGATTGTAAGTCTTTTTGATGCAGCGTCTGTTTTACCTGATCCGCCGCCATATAAAAATTATACTTTCTATTTTTGGCATAGTAAATTTAATAGACAAGGTACCCGAATTTATCAGGTTTTGCGTTGTATTGATTCAAATTTGAAAGGGAACAACAATAGTTCAGAGCGTAATCCAATTAACTTGACATTTAAGCCAGATGGTTCTGATATCTATTACACTACCCCTCAATATCCAACATGGAGGTCTGGTGGTGGCCATCCAAACTGGCATCCAAATGGAGATTATCTTATTCGACATCTTAAATTCGAAGATGGCAAAAACTACTTTGTTCAGTTTAAGTATGATGGATCTGAGTTTTTTAAGCTATCCGAGAAGATCTATGGAAGTGGTCATCCAAGCATTGAAGAAGGAGGGAAATTTCTTATTACCGACAGTAATTCTATGAACGGTAAAGAGAAGTTTGTGCATATACGACTAATCGATCTCATTGCTGATGAAGAAGTAGAACTTTGCAAGCTTCCAACAATTGCATGGGAGAATAGCTTTAACGATAGCGTTTTTCGATTAGATGGTCATCCATGTTGGAGTCCTAAATATAATAGGGTTACGTTTCAAGCAATGGGTCCTAATGGCAACAGACAGCTGTTTATGATTGATATGTCTGAGATAATTAAAAGGTGAAAAATCATACTTGGACTGTAAATGAAATAAATGGGGAAAAGGGACTGATTTGCCCCTTTTGACTATTCCAGTCGGTCAGGTTATCAATAATACACAATTAGTATAGAAGCTCTGGGTTTCGTTCAAATAAAAAAATATGAAAACAACAGTATTAACAGTATTAATTATAGGTCTTGCAATTTTTTTGGGGCTCTGGCTTCGAAACAAAGAAAATACCCATGATAATTTGCAGACAGAAATGACTGCATATACGCGCCAGATAACATCCGGACCTAAAAATCACTTTTTCGGTTATATTGGTCATGCACTCACAATTCCCTGGAATGCCAGCGGACGATATATCGTGGCTATGGAGACTGACTTTTTCGATAGAATGCCCAAGCCGGGTGAATATGCACGGATCATCTTGGCAGACACGCAGAACAAGAATATGATCACTTTACTGGACAGCACTTTGGCCTGGAATCTCCAGCAGGGAACTATGTTGTATTGGAATCCGGAAAATCCAGAGACACAGTTTTTCTTCAATGACCTTGATCCAAAGGGGCACATTATTTATACGGTTCTTTACGACATCAAGGAACGTCGCCGTATCAAAGAATATCGTACCGATAATCAGTTTGTTGCCAACAGTGGCGTGGATCCAAGGGGAAAATGGTTTGCCGGAATTAACTACCTAAAAGTGTCTGTCCGTAAAGTTGTCTCTTATGCTGATGCAAGGGATTGGATCAATGGAGATAATACCGCCAATCCGGATGATGATGGGTTATTCCGGATTAACATCAGCACTGGAGAAAGTAAGCTTCTGGTTTCATATAAGGATATCGCCGAATTCTTAAAGCTGGAAAATGCTGAGACCTATCCGCTCTATATCCACCACACTTTGTGGAACCGCGAGGGTGATCGAATATTCTTCGTCGTTCGTGGGGCGGGAAATATTAACGGTCAGGAATTTTATCCCAACTTAGCTTGTGTCATCCATTCGGACGGATCCGGACTTCAGCATGCGCCATTTACAGGACACCGTGAATGGGGTCAGGGGAAGAACTTAGTTCTCGCGGGCACCAATGGCTATGAACTGTACGATGTAGATCAGAATAAAGTTGTCGGAGCTTTTGGCAGCAAAGAGATCTTCCCGAAACCAACATCGGACAATATCATGTCGCCGGACGCTGCCTTTTATGTGGGCAGCCACAATCCAAATAGCGATATGTGCATCTATACTTTTCTTCGTTTTGCCGATGGCGCTTTCGTACGTTCACGCCCAATAAAAACTCGAGGCAAACCTGAAAACAATGACGTCAGAATAGATCCAGCACCCCGATGGAACCGCACAAGTAATGCAATCTTGGTGCCTGGCATCGCTGACGATGGGACCTTGCAGTTATTTGAAATCACGCTATTGCCAAATAACAATCCGCCATTGCATGCTGGAAATTGAATATTTGAGCGATATGGATCAGAACAAGGCAAAAATTGAACAAAATCCCGGATACAATTAAATTGGTGTTGATTTTTAATAATTCACAGCATTTTTTGAAGTATTTTTCAGCGAAAGAGTGTATCGTGATACATTCTTTCGCTCCTTGCGGCTTTGGTTTTTTGCTTCAGCTATTTCCTACCGAACTTTTAATTTTTCTTGCATAAAATTATTTGGATTTTGACATATATGGGAAAATCATTCAGAAAAAACATAACAAAATCAATATTTCTCGTTTCGATTACCAATTAAATAAATATAATAGCTCTGATAAAATGAACACTATTAATCTAATCAATCTATCGAAGGTTGCGTTAATTGCGATGACGGCTTCCATGCCTCAGTACCTTCATGCCACAGAAAAAAGGGCAGAAAACAAGAGTGACAAACCCAATATTTTGTTAGTCGTTTCTGACGATCAATCCTATCCCTATGCGTCTGCTTATGGAAATAACACATGCCGTACTCCAAATTTTGACCGTATTGCCAAAATGGGAATCCTATTTAATAATGCATTTGTCACTTCCCCTGGTTGTGCTCCATCACGAGCAAGTATTCTTACTGGGCGCATGCCTTGGGCAAATGAGGAAGCCGGGACACATGCCAGCTTGTTTCCCAAAAAATTTAAAACATTTCCGATGATGTTACAGGAAAATGGTTACCACATAGGTTTTACTTGCAAAGGCTGGGGTCCCGGCGAATTTAAGGAGGCAGGGTGGCCGCACAATCCGGCTGGTCAGGAATACAGCGAGAGGACACTTAAGCCACCATACAAAGGCATTAACAGCAACGACTATAGTGGCAATTTTGAAGATTTTATCGCATCACGCAAAGAGGGACAGCCGTTCTACTTTTGGTTTGGAGCAAAGGAACCGCACCGCAGTTATGAAAAAGATTCATACAAAAAAGAGAGCCGCCTGTTATCGGAAGCTTATGTCCCTTCGTTTTTACCTGATAATGATGTTGTACGGGGAGATATTCTTGATTTTGCAACAGAGGTAGAATGGTATGATAAACAATTGGGGAAAATATTGGATAAACTGGAGTCTATCGGTGAACTTGACAATACATTAATAATAATTACTTCTGATAACGGCATGCCATTTCCTATGGCTAAAGCGAACTGTTATGATCAGGGTATCCATGTACCATTGGCTATATGCTGGAATAAAGTTATACCGGGAAACCGTGTAGTCAATGACATGGTAAGTATGGTGGATATTGCACCCACAATTCTTGAGGCAACCAACACGAAGTTTACGGGAACGATGCCAATGACAGGCAAAAGTATAATAAAACTACTAAAGTCTGACAAACAAGGCATTGTAAATCCATTAAGCAATGCAGTTTTTGCCTGTCGAGAACGACATTCCAGCGCAAGGTATAACAACATGGGCTATCCAATGCGAATGGTCAGAACAACTGAATATCTTTATGTAAGAAATTTGCATCCCGAGAGATGGCCCGCCGGCGATCCTCAGGAGTATGTTGCTCCGGGCATTTTAGGCCCTTCACATGGAGGATACCACGATATTGATAATGGACCTACAATTGAGATGTACCGTAAAAAATTTGATGATCCTCTAATCAAACCTTATTTCATTGCTGCTACAGCAAAACGTGATTACGAGGAATTGTATAACCTAAGTTGAGCGATTATAGGAAAAAATAATTAAAAGATAGTCTATATATCTGATTAATAATGAGTATCTTAGTGGTGCTAAAGCAAAAAAACAACGCATCACCTTTCAGATGCAAGACTATCTAATATGGCAGCT
>JBBQHB010000116.1:0-13977 GCA_038323575.1 Bacteroidales bacterium
TGCCATATTAGATAGTCTTGTATCTGAAAGGTGATGCGTTGTTTTTTTGTTTTGACACCACTAAAATACTCATTATTAATCAGATATATAGACTATCTTTTAATTATTTATTCCTATAATCGCTCAACTTAGGTATTAAAAGCTTTGGCAACGGCCGGAATCATTGGCAACCTCGTAAAATCCAATGCGTCAATATCCGGTGCTGATGTGGGGTGTCAGGGTGAAGTAGGCACTGCTTGTGCCATGGCTTCGGCAGCTGCCACACAGATGAGCGGAGGAAGTATCTACCAGGTTGAATATGCTGCCGAAATGGGATTGGAACATCATCTTGGATTAACCTGTGATCCTGTTGCCGGACTGGTACAGGTTCCCTGTATCGAACGAAACGCTTTTGCTGCGGCAAGTGCCATCAACCACAACAACTATGCAATGCTCTCCGACGGACGTCATATGATCAGTTTTGACAAGATTGTACAAACCATGGCCCAGACAGGGCACGATTTGCCGTCTATTTACAAGGAGACTTCAGAGGGCGGTATGGCGCACTTTTATCATTTGAAATAAAAAACTCACCCCGTCACTCTGAGTGACGGGGTGAGTTTTTTAACTTCTATTTTAACAGTTCAATACTGCGTTTGACAAAATTAGCCAGCGCTTCACCTTTCAACATATTGTTGGCCAGAAGTGCGAAGTCTACCAGCTCATTGGCGAGCGGATTGCCGCTGCCGAATTGCTCAAGTTTCCCGCGCTTTTCGGCTTCTGCTTTGGTAATTTTATCGCGGGTTTCCTGCAGCAGGTCTTTCTCCTCCTGAGGAACTTCCTCCTCTTTTTTGCCCTCTTTCAGCTTTTCCAGTGAACTTTTTTGTTCATTTAATTTTGAAATTTCAGAACGGTATTTTTTCAGTTCGCCGTCAAGCGCTCCGTCCTTTTCATCCAGGACTTTTTTTACCAGTGGGTGCGAAAGATTGACCACGAGGTTGTAACTATCGGGCATCTCCCCGTAAAAACTCATTCCCGCCTGCATTTTGGACATATCCTTCATGCGGCGCATAAACTCATTCTGGGTAATGACCATGGGTGAACCCTCTTCGCCCATATTTTGAAAGTCGACAATAAATTGTCCGAGTTCTTTCGGAATTACCGACTGGAAAACAGGACTCAATTCGTTTTTCTCCTCGGTTGACAGGTTAAGTGTTTCGTGCTCATCTTTGGCAATCAGTTTCTCAACAACGTCAGCATCAACCCTCACAAAGTGGCTCTCGGGATATTTCTGCTCGAAATGATTCAGGAGGGGAGTAGCCAGTACATCGTCCATTAGCAACACATCGTAACCTTTGTTTTTTGCAGCCTGAATAAAACTGAATTGTGCTTCTACATTCGTTGCATAAAGGTATACCAGTTTCTTGTTTTTATCAGTCTGGGTAGGTTCGATCAGCGTCTTGTACTCATCCCAGGTAAACAGTTTGTTTTCGGTGTTGGTAAAGAAGAAGAATTTCAGCGCTTTTTCGTAGAATTTCTCATCTGTAAGCATTCCGTATTCAATGAACAACTTCAGGTCGTTCCATTTTTCTTCCAGTTCTGTGCGTTTTTCCTTGAAGATTTCCTGCAACCTGTCAGCTACTTTTTTGGTAATGTGGCTGCTGATTTTCCTGACATTGGAATCATTCTGCAGATAGGAACGGGAAACATTCAGCGGAATATCAGGTGAATCCAGCACGCCGTGCAGCAGTGTCAGAAACTCAGGTACGATTCCTTCCACAGAATCTGTCACAAATACCTGGTTGCTATAGAGTTGAATTTTATTTTTCTGAACTTCGAAATTGTTCTTCAGTTTTGGAAAATAAAGAATCCCGGTAAGATTGAAGGGATAATCCACATTCAGGTGGATGTTGAACAACGGTTCGTCGGCCATCGGATACAACTGATGGTAGAAACTGTTGTAATCTTCCTCTTTCAGATCTACAGGTTTTTTGGTCCAGGCCGGCGCTACATCATTGATTTGATTGTCCTCGGCGGTATCTTCATACTTGCCGTCTTTCCACTCCTTCTTCTTGCCAAAAACAACAGGAACCGGAAGAAATTTACAATACTTATTTAACAATTCAGTGATCCGGTTTTCTTCCAGAAATTCCAGTGAATCTGAATTCATATGCATGATGATATCGGTACCTACCGTATCTTTTTCGGTTTCTTCCATCATAAATTCAGGCGAACCATCGCAAACCCAACGCACAGCTTTGGCGTTTTTCTTGTAAGATTTAGAAATAATCTCAACTTCTTCTGAAACCATGAAGGAGGAGTAAAAACCCAGTCCGAAGTGCCCAATGATGGCATTTGCATCGTTTTTGTATTTTTTCAAAAACTCATCGGCACCCGAAAAAGCGATCTGGTTGATGTACTTTTCGACCTCATCCGATGTCATTCCTATGCCATTGTCCGACACTTTAAGCGTTTTCTGCTCCTTGTCTACTGTGATGGTGACCTTCAAACCGGTCATTTCACCGCTGAATTTGCCTGCAGAGGCCAAAGTTTTCAGTTTTTGTGATGCATCCACGGCATTGGATACGATCTCACGAAGAAAAATATCGTGATCGGAATAGAGGAATTTCTTGATAATTGGGAAGAGGTTCTCGCTTGTAACCCCAATTTTTCCTTTCATATACAATCTATTTTAAGTTAATGTTTTTCATTTTCCATAACCGGAAGATCAAAGGTTGTGCCAATAGATTGGGGCTGACTATATGGCAGATTTTGCGGATGGCAGCTGTCCTGAACGGGACTGTAACTGAAATTCTGACAACCCGGGCAGGAAGGAGTAGCGAAAAATGAATAGTGAAAAATGAAATGTGGAAGAAAGATGCAGTGAAGTTATGAGCTATGAATTACGAATTATGGATTGCTGTTAAGATGTTGATTATATAGCTCTTACCTTATCCTTTATCCTTTATCCTTTATCCTTTTTTCCCCACTTTCAGCTCAAAGCAATCATCCTGAACCATTGAAAAATGATGCAGGATGAGGCAATAATCAGTATTTGCAAGTGGGGAAAATTTGCACGGGAGGAGCGACTCGAACGCCCGACACCTGGTTTTGGAGACCAGTGCTCTACCGACTGAGCTACACCCGTATTTGCGGAGAGAGAGGGATTCGAACCCCCGGTACCTCACGGTACAACGGTTTTCAAGACCGCCGCAATCGACCACTCTGCCATCTCTCCTTAATTGCGTTTGCAAAAGTAAACCTTTTTTCCAATCGGCAAAAATATCTCCCAAAAAAAAATAATGAGCAGATTTTGGATAAAAAGTGTCTGAAAATTTTGATATTTAGAAAATTGTGTGGAAATTAGCTCAAATAAATCACTTGGATCATTTTTATCTTAAATCTGGCCAAATGAGGGTTCCTTCGGAAGAAATTGTGTCTGCAACACTTTTTGTAAAAATTGGTGGTTTTAATCGAACAAGCTCAAATTCTCCCGGGAAAATCTAAATTATTAACCATTTATTATCCTTTTTTATTATGAACAAAGCACAATTAATTGATGCCGTAGCTGCAGAAGCCGGAATGACTAAAGCCGATGCTAAAAAAGCCATCGAAGCTTTTGTTAAAACAACAACTGAAGCCTTAAAACAAGGCGATCGTCTGGCACTTGTCGGATTTGGTTCTTTTTCAGTTTCTGACCGTCCTGCACGCACAGGCCGCAACCCTCAAACTGGTGCAACCATTAAAATCGCAGGGAAGAAAGTCGTTAAATTCAAAGCCGGCAATGAACTTACCGATGCAGTACAGTAACGATTACCACCAACAAAAAAAAGGGAGCATTTGCTCCCTTTTTTTTGTTGGATCTAAAGATTCTGCATGGAATGAAGCTTTTTATAGATACCATGTTTAATGGAAAGTAATTCATCATGGGTGCCGCGTTCCCTTATTTCTCCTTCGTGAAAAACACAGATCAGATCTGCTTTTTTGATGGTAGACAAACGGTGTGCAATAACAATAGAGGTCCGGTTCATCATCAGGTTTTCAAGCGCCTCCTGCACCAGTTTTTCGGATTCGGTATCCAGGGCCGAAGTTGCTTCGTCCAGTATCAGAATCGGGGGATTTTTCAGTACCGCCCTGGCAATGGAGATGCGTTGGCGTTGTCCGCCTGACAGTTTACCCCCTCTGTCGCCGATATTGGTCTGGTAACCGTTTGGTGAGGTAATGATAAATTCGTGTGCGTTGGCAACTTTTGCTGCCGCAATTACCTCCTCGAGTGTGGCAGTTTCCATACCGAAAGAGATATTGTTGTAAAAGGAGTCATTGAAGAGGATCGGATCCTGGTTTACATTGCCCATTAAGCCCCTCAGGTCGGTAATTTTGTAATCACGGATATCGATATCATCGACGAGGATACTCCCAGTCTGAATGTCCCAGAAACGGGGCAGGAGATCTACGAAAGTTGATTTGCCGGATCCTGACTGTCCGACCAGGGCGATGGTTTTGCCTTTTTCAATGGTCAGGTTGACATTTTTCAGGACTGTCTCATCAATGTATTTGAAACTGACATTCCTGTACTCAATGTTATGGTTGAACTCATTTACAGAAATGGCGTCGGGTTTGTTGATGATGTTGTTTTCAGCGAGCAGAATCATATCAATCCTTTCCATGGATGCCAAACCTTTCTGAACCGAATAAAGGGAAGTGGAAAAAGACTTTGCAGGATTAATGATACTGTAGAAAAATACCAGGTAGGTAATAAAGGAACCAGGCGAAAGGCTGCCTGAGTTACTTAGCACCAATCCGCCACCATACCACAAGACTATTACAATTACCATTGTCCCAAGCATTTCACTCATTGGGTGTGCCAAATAACGGCGCCACATCAGACTGTTCATAATATGATAGTATTCATCGTTTTGACGTGCGAATACTTTCTTCATCTTCATTTCAGCATTGAATGCCTTAATGATTCGTAAACCTGATAAGGATTCTTCAATGGTAGAAAGGAGTTCCCCCATTTTATTTTGACCCCTCATGGAAGGTTTTTTCAGGCTTTTGCCAACTTTCCCAATCAGGTATCCAACGACGGGTAATAACAGAAGAACAAACAATGTCAGTGACCACGACATGAAAATCATTGCAATCAAGGATATCAGGATGATCATCGGATCTTTAAAAAGCATTTCCACCGAATTAAAGATGGAATTGTCAATCTCCTGTACATCTCCGGTAGTGCGGGCAATGATATCACCTTTCCGCTCATCTGAAAAAAATCCTATCGGAAGAGACAAAATCTTATGGTAAATCTGATTTCGGATATCACAAACAATACCATTTCTAACTGGAACCATGACAAAAGAGGCAAAATAGGTGAAACCTACTTTTAATATCACCATTGAAACGATAAATAATCCCAGGTAGAAAAGGGCCCGCTGTTTACCGTACGACTGGATAATTTCGCCTATTAAATAAGTCAGGTTATTGGCCAGATTGTTAAAGTCAAAACTCCAGTTTGCGGGTTTTGGGATGATTGGTTGTATGCCAAAAAGTACATCAAGTACCGGTTTAAGCGCTGCAAGTTGAAATGCACCAAAAACAGCCCCGAGAAGATTGAAGAGAATATTTAAAAAGATATACCCTTTGTAAGGTGGCAGAAACCGTTTTAATAATTTGTAAAGTCCCTTCATATAATATCAGGATACTATCCCGGTGTAATTTTGCGGTGTAATATTTCTTAGCTCTACTTTAAGCTCTTCTGATACAGATAATTGATCGATGAATTTCAGAAAAACACTTTGATCAATTTTTCTGTTGACGCGGGTCAACTCTTTCAGGGCCTCGTAAGGATTGGGATATGCCTCCCGGCGCAAAATCGTCTGAATGGCCTCGGCAACCACACTCCAGTTATCCTCCAGGTCACGGTTAATCATCTCGGTATTGAGCAGCAATTTTCCCAGCCCTTTCATGGTCGATTTAACCGACAGCAAAGTGTGCGCAAAAGGCACACCGACATTCCTCAAAACAGTCGAGTCAGTCAGGTCACGCTGCAGCCTCGAGATAGGCAGCTTGGCCGATAGATGTTCAAAGAGGGCATTGGCCACTCCCAGGTTTCCCTCTGAATTTTCAAAATCTATCGGATTGACCTTGTGCGGCATGGCAGAAGATCCGATCTCCCCTTTCTTGATCTGCTGTTTGAAGTACCCCATCGAGATGTAGCTCCAGAAGTCACGGTCGAGGTCTATAAGGATGGTATTGATCCGTTTCATGCAATCAAAAATCGCCGCGTAATTGTCGTAATGGGCAATCTGGGTGGTCGTTTGCGAACGTTCCAGTTTCAGGGAATTCTTTACAAAACGGTTGGCAAAATCAACCCAGTTCACCGAAGGATAGGCAACGTGGTGCGCGTTTAAATTACCCGTTGCCCCGCCGAATTTGGCATAGCAGGGAATATTTTTTAACTGCTGAAGCTGAATCTCCAGTCTTTCCGTGAAAACCCTGATCTCTTTCCCCAAAAGGGTAGGGGACGCAGGCTGACCGTGGGTTTTTGCCAGCATCGGAATATCTTTCCAATCAGCGGTGAGTGTATTAAGTTTTGCCACAAGTTCCTCCATCACAGGGAAATAAACCTGGTTGAGCGCATCCTGCATGGAGCAGGGAACAGCCGTGTTGTTGATATCCTGGGAAGTAAGTCCGAAATGGATAAATTCTTTGTACTGACCGAGTCCGATCAATTCAAATTTTTCCTTTAAAAAATATTCAACTGCCTTTACATCGTGGTTGGTTACTTTCTCGATCTCTTTGATCCGGCCCGCATCTTCCAGAGAGAACTGATGATACAAAACCCTCAGGTCTGTTTTTGTTTGATCAAAAAGGGTTGTTAATTGTGGAAGAGGTATCTCTGTCAGCGCAATAAAATACTCAACTTCAACAAAAAGGCGGTATTTGATTAAGGCGAATTCGGAAAAATAATCACCCAGTTCAGCCACTTTATCACGGTACCGACCATCGATCGGGGAGATGGCTGTTAATGTCTGCAATTCCATCAGAAATCATTTTACAATTGAATACAAAAGTAACAATTTCCGCGTTGTTACAGAAGTCCTTTTTTTGCGTATCCCGATAGGGCGTCTGCTCCCAAATCTTTTCTAAATTTGCGGCACAACGAACAAATATGAGCAACATCAAGATATCCGCCATCACTTACCTGAACACAAAGCCTTTTCTGTACGGAATTAAACACTCGAAGCTGATCGATTCGATCAGTCTGTCTCTGGATATTCCCTCTGCTTGCGCCGACAAGTTAAAATCCGGGAGTGTTGATATCGGAATTATTCCGGTTGCGGAGATCCCTGAGATCAAAGGGGCTAATATTGTGACAGACTTTTGTATAGCCTGCTCCGGCAAAGTAAGAACCGTCGTTTTGGTGAGTCAGGTGCCTGTCGACAAGATTGAAACTATTGTGCTTGATTATCAGTCTCGTACGTCAGTAAAACTAATTAGAATACTGGCAAAAGACTACTGGAAGATCAGTCCGGAGTGGAAAAACGGGGGTGTCAATTACATTCAGAAAGACATTCATGGCACAACAGCCGGGGTCATTATCGGTGACCGGGTTTTTGAAGCGGAGAGGCATTTCCCTTACGTATATGATCTTGGTGAAGCGTGGAAAGCAATGACCGGACTTGATTTTGTTTTCGCCTGTTGGGTCGCCAACAAGCCCATAAACGCAGTATTTGTTGAGAAATTTGCGGAAGCGCTGCAAGATGGTATTTTCCATATTCCGGAGGTAATTGCCGAGTACCAGGTTCGGTATCCTGATTATCCTTTCGGGGAATATTTCCGTGAAAATATCTTTTATCACCTGGATGATTCGAAACGGAAAGGGATGGAGTTGTTTCTCAGTCTCATCAAAGAAGTGCCTAGAGTGAACTAAAGTGACTAAAGTGAACTAAAGTACTTAGGTTCAAATCAAAATAATCTCATGTCTCATAGCTCATAGCTCATAACTCATAACTTTTTTCCTATCTTCGTTGATGCTTAAGACGTTGCTTTTCATTGGCTCAGGCAGTTTCCTCGGGGGAATTGCCAGGTACCTTACCTCAAGGGCGGTACAAAACAGTATTGCCTCTTCCTTTCCCTACGGAACGATGGTCGTCAATCTGCTTGGGTGTCTGCTGATAGGCCTGATTTTCGGGATTTCCGAGAGAACCAACCTAATCAACGATGAATGGAGGATTTTCCTGACAGTCGGGTTCTGCGGCGGATTTACCACTTTCTCCACTTTTGCCAACGAAAATATGACCTTGCTGAGAGACGGTAATTTTTTCTATTTCACACTCTATACCGGATTGAGCGTTTTCCTGGGATTAGCTGCCGTATTTATCGGGAACGCTCTTACCAAAATATTTTAGCCATGGAAACCAAATCAGAAGCCAGAATATTGAGAATCTTCGTCAGTTCTACCGACAAAATCCTCCACTGGTTCGACAGAATCAGCACCGGATGCCTGATTACGTCCGAAAAAGCAAACATCGTTCTTTTTAAACAAGGCCGAAAAAAGAGGGGATTTTTCCACTTCTGAAATCAAAATGTAAACTTCAATTGGTTTTCTTCGTAAAAGGTCAATAAAGTCAAAAGACATTATCATGAAGAAAACAATATATTATACACTTTTTCTTTTCTTGGGTCTACTGGTTACTTTGGCCATTTTCGGATACGTGAACAAACCAGAACCACCCGACTCCGCTCAGGGAGTGGAAACCCGAAACGAGCAACAAGATGGAATGGCAGGACGACCAGACGAAGGTTCGGCCCATGTCTTCAACATTTCAAACAACACAAACATTTCAAACCCTTCAGACATGAATTCTCCGACTGATAAAAAACAATCCAATCCGTACTATTCCAGAACCGATAAGTCTAAACTTAGTGTTTCAGACGCTGAATGGAAGCGGGTACTGCTCAATGATTTGTATGAAGTTTCGCGGAAGAAAGGTACAGAAAGGTCGTTTACCGGGAAATACTGGGATTATACCGGCAAGGGAACCTATTACTGCGCTGCATGCGGGAACCTGCTTTTCCGCTCGGATGCCAAATTTGCCAGCGAATGCGGATGGCCCAGTTTTTTCGAACAGTCAGATCCCAAAAGTGTGGTTTTCCACGAAGACCATAGTTTTGGGATGGATCGCACAGAAGCCTCTGCGGCCGCTGCGGCGGACATCTTGGGCACCTGTTTGACGATGGACCTCTCCCTACCGGGAAACGCTATTGCATGAATTCCATTGCACTTGATTTTGAGCCTGATGGTGCTGCTGTTCCTGCACAAAAATCTGCAGGTTCGGAAACAATAACGCTGGGCGGAGGCTGCTTCTGGTGCATTGAAGCCATCTACAGAAGTCTGAAGGGCGTTGAAAAAGTAACTTCAGGTTATTCGGGCGGCAAGATCGCCAACCCCACCTACCGGGAAGTCTGTACCGGAGAGACTGGTCATGCAGAAGTGGTGCAGGTAGTTTTTGATCCGCAAAAGACCAGCATCGAAGAGATTTTGAAAGTCTTCTTCACGGTACATGATCCAACAACCCTTAACCGGCAGGGTGCTGACGCGGGTACCCAGTACCGCTCTGTGATTCTCTATCATAATCCGGAGCAAAAAAAGATCGCAGACGAATTGATTGGTGCGATGACAAAAGCCAAAGTGTTTGACCGGCCAATTGTAACGCAGGTTGAACCTTTCACGAAATTTTACGTGGCCGAAGATTACCACCAGGAATATTACAGGCAGCACAAGAATGAACCTTACTGCCGGATGGTGATACAGCCGAAGATTGAGAAGTTCGAAAAGGTATTCAAGGATAGGATTAAGAAGTAATATGATCATGAATATCACACGCCGTAAGAACACCGAAAAACTAATGATGGCCATTTATTGATGTCCATACCGCGTAATCGTTTCTATCAATATCTTTCACTGGCTTGCCTGGTTGGCTATGGCTGGCTGGCATTAATTGGACGACTAAAGCCTGAAGAAGTAGCAACGCAGTATGATGTATGCCTGATCCGGCATTTTTTGCATTTTCCTTGTCCTTCATGTGGTTCCACCCGTTCAGTTCTGTCCTTATTTCACGGTGATATTTTTGGGGGATTTTACTGGAATCCGCTGGGATTCCTGATTTTTTCGGGGCTGGTGGTCTCCCCTTTTTGGATTGGTTATGATTTGCTTCTAAAAAAAGAGAGTTTTTATAAATATTTTCTGTTATTCGAACGAACACTTCGCCGGAGATGGGTGGCTATCCCGGCTATTGCACTGGTACTCATCAATTGGGTGTGGAATATATACAAAGGGGTTTGAATTTGGATTTGTCAGATTAATCCAATAATCCGTTAATCTGACAAATCAAAATTCAAACTACTTTTTTCAGACCATAATAAACATGTCTTCTTTGCTGAACCTGACTTTGGCGAGGTTTTGGTAATGATCTTCAGGTGAACGGTAACCGACAGCCATAATAACTACCGAGGAAAGTCCTTTTTCCTTTAATCCGAGAATCTCGTCAAATTGTTTGTTGTCAAATCCTTCCATCGGACAGGCATCGATGTTCATCTCCGCAGCAGCAACCAATCCGAAACCCAGGGCAATGTATGCCTGACGGGCTAACCAGTTGTTAACATCTTCCTTAGGCTTCTGCAACGTACTTTTCATCATATCGGAATAGCCGGAGAGACTGGCTCCATCCATATTGCGCGTTGTTGCAATGAGATCTATAAATTTGTCGACCGATTTTTCATCAAAATTGGAATTGAATGCAAAGACGAGTAACTGGGAAGCATCAGTAACCTGTGATTGGTCCCATGCCACTGCACGGAGTTGTTTGCGGATAGCCTCATTTTCAACTACCAGTACTTTGTAAGCCTGGAGTCCGTAAGATGAAGCTGATAAACGAATAGCCTCGAGGAGGGTAGCAAGATCCATTGCAGGTATTTTTTTGGACGCGTCAAATTTCTTTGTTGCGTATCGTTTGCTTAATTGTTCTATAAGTGCCATATTCAATTGTGTTTTTGATGATTAATATACTACAAAGGATTACTCTCTTTCATCCTGAAAGTTTCAGAGGAGGAGGTGATTTAACAATTTGTAAATGTTCAGATATGATTTTCTGAATTAGTAGGAAAAACTCCTATTCTTGTTTTTTTAAAACTTTTAATTAACTTAGTCGAAAATTTACATTCCGGGAAGGTTCGAATAAGATGATCATTGATTTATCTGTTATTTGTCAGTGATGATTTTCAAACCGCGAAAGAATTCTAGATTCTTAACAGTTAATTAATTGATCTACCTGATCGTAAACCGACACCGTCTTTTGTTTGCTTTTTTGTCCGCTTTTTACGTGAGTTAATGAGGTTGGATTCATAATGATCTGTATTTCAGTTTATTAGAAACAAACCATGTTTCGAATAAGTATCTTATCAATACGCATTGGTCCTTTATTTTATGCATTCTTACCAAATGGATAATATCTATTTGGTCGTAGATAATTTGGAAATTATTAGTAACTTAAAAATCTAAACCTATGAATCGTATCTCTTTTTTGGGAGTAATCCTAATTACATTATTTATTTATTCCTGTAATCACAAACCTCTTACTGAAAGCATTGATTTCTATGCCTTTCTTGCCTAAGAGACAATTTTGTTTCATTCTGTAATTTTTTTTCAGGTGCCTGATAATTGGGACGCCACCGAAGTTGCTCCAATCAACATCTTGATAGAAAATAGGATTAAGAAACATCCATGAACAAACGTTCACAAAAAAGCATGAATTGGAGCGAAGCGGAAATCAGCGAAGCTAATACCATTGTGGATGTTCTCCCGATAAATCAGCGATTTTTTAAGCAATATTCATTTTAGTCTTTCCAATCTAAAGTGAATATTGTTGTTTTTTCGGCAGTTTCCATTTCCATTTTGCAACCTCTTTTTAAGGAATTAATGTCCAAAACACTTCTCACAGCCTTGTTTTTTACTAAATAGATAAATGGCGGAAATCTTTCCCCTTTTTTCATCGACGTTGTTATTTTATATTTTATAAATATTTGCAATTTAGTTAATAATGCAGTAATTATTTTTATTTTATTTGAAAATATCATTATCTTTACCGCCATATATTAATTTAGTATTTCTTGTTAAACTAATAGTTAAAGCAATGAAACTCTCAATCAAAGGCATTAAGGGGAAAGATTTTGTTATTGACACAGAAGATAGTTTAGGTATGAAGCTATCTATGTTATTTGAAGGACATTGCACCATCGGGGTTCATCAGGCAATAAAAAAATACGGGTACACCGAACAGAGGTATTACCAACTGTTAGGAAAATACCTTGAATCAGGTGCACAAGGATTAATCGATAACAAACCGGGTTCAGACAAGCAGCCTGTCAGGACTAAAAATGCCGTAACCCAAATCATCCGGCTCAGGTTTTTAGACCCCTTTTCCAGTGCTGACATAATCGCTCAAAAGTTAAATCAGATTGGCCATAAGGTGAGCAAACGCAGTGTAGAAAGGACAATTACGGAGTATGGGCTCCAAAAAAAACGCATGTTCTGAACCCTCAAAAAGAGAAGCAAAAACAAGATATTCAAGTATATGCAACAAAGCGTGAGACAATAAAGGTCAAAGTCAATAAGCAGGATGTGGAGCGGTTATTCAGGGAAAGTATCTCCAAAAAGATATGCGGGACGTTAGTCGGTTTATGGTTTCTGGCTGCTGAACATTTGCGCCTGGGTAATTGGGATTTGATTAAAGGGTACACCGGATGTGCTGATACTGATATTGAGCCACGCATAGCAATGCAGATAGTTAATGAGGCTGCCTTATGCAGTAATCGCGTAAGAAAGAGTAATTATATTTGTCATCAGGGCTTTGAGCTTCTAAACGGACTCGGGTTTCTGGTAACCGACGAACAAGTACATGATTTGCTTGATAAGCACACGGTCAGTGAAGCACGCTCATTGCAGGAATCATTAGCTTTAATAAGGTTGAGTAATGGCCATTATAATGGAAATTTAATAGCCATTGACCCCCATCGTATCGTATCCACATCCCGAAGGATAATGCCGAAAAAGAAAAAGCAACCGGAAGAGCCTTCAAGAAAAATGTTGCAAACCTTTTTCGCCTTGGATACTCAAACCGGGCAGCCGATAGGATGCGGTATAGGTTCACCTGGTGCTAATACCACAAAGGCAACCATAGACCTGCTGAACATGGTAGAAAAAGTAAGCAAGAATGCATTAATACTTGCTGACAAGGAACACTTCACCGAATCTTTAATTAGAAATATTGACCAGAATAACAATTTTGAATTTCTTGTCCCGGCAATATCAACGGAGAGAATACAGAAAATAGAAAGGTCTCACTCCTACCAAAGAAAATGGGCAGGTTATGCAATTGCGGAAACGATGTTTAATTTTGACGGACACAAAGAAAAATACCGGCTAATCTCCCAGCGTGAAGGGGAAACGACAAAAGATTATGTATATAAATCATTCTTAACCCTATCAAGTAGACCAGCAACAGAATTACTAAGCGAGATATACCATGAGAGGTGGTCGATTGAAGACTTTTTTAATTTTGACGGTGCCATGGGGTTTGATCGGGCTTCAACATTTAATCTAAATATACGGTATAGCAAAATGTCTTTGGCTCTATTGGCTCAGGCAGCAACTTATGAGTTAAGAAAAAAACTACCCAAACCATATAATCGCTGGAATTCAACTCATTTGGCAGATGCAGTATTCACAACTATGGATGGAGATTTAAGGGTTAAGGAAGACACCATTATTGTCACGTGTTATAATGCTCCAAAAGAATTAACCCAACTTGCAGTTAATCCGAACGGAATTGTTGTTTATCAATGAATTGGCAGTTTTCGAGTTCGGATTTGTGTACTACAGATTTTCGTTTTACGAATGGAGCATATTTATATTTTAGTGCATCGTAAAGGTTACGC
>JBBQHB010000117.1:0-13828 GCA_038323575.1 Bacteroidales bacterium
GTTTCAGATAATTCACCGCAGCAGTCATCTGCTCTACTTTTTCAATCAGATGGATCTTCCCTTCAAAAAACGAAAGCGGAAGTTCCGATAACTCTTCATCTGTAATACTTTTTTTAAACTCTTTGATAAATTCGCTCATTATTAACTTTCAGCCCTTTCGCATCAGATCACAACTGTTATTTTTTCTATTCTATACTTGCATTCCCGTAAACCAACTGATGTACCGCTCTCAAACCGTTCACCAGTTTCTGTCCCCAGTATTGTTCAAAATTATTCCTGCACTCCCAGAGCGCGGCCCGCATCACTTCAACAGTTCCGATCCGGTAAGATAAGATAAAGTCCTTGAGATCCTGGTAAATATCTGACACATTCTCTGATATGTTCGCCTCAACGTTTGCTTCACCCAACGGAGTTCCCGGCTCAAAAATCTCAGGATAACTGTCGAATTCGCCCATCTTTGAACTCAGTTTCTTCAGGATAAAAACATAGTCATTCTCCGTCACAAATTTCTCGGGAGCTTCCTCAACATCCTGTTCATCAATGACGGGCAGCAGTGAAGCTTTAAGGTATAGCAGGGGTAACAACTTTTGCAGCTTCCCGAGGAAATCCTTTCTGGGCATTTCGTTTGCAGACTCTGTGAAAGTGCAAAACTCGTTGGCTACGGTGGCAAATTCAATTACATTTCTGGAATAAACTACATCCGAGAAAAGGGATTCATCTATTGGTCTTTGTTCCATGTTAACTACAACAACTTCTCTGCGGCAAAGGTAATCAAACTTCGGTGAGTCAGCGTGCTTTAGCTGAAAAATGAATTTGCTCTCTCTTAAACCAATGAAAAATGAAAAATGAAAAATGAAAAATTAGAATCATTTGATTATGTGCTTCCTACAGTCAAAACAAAAGCGCTAATCATCTCAAAACAAGCAGACCGGCAGCATCCATTTCAAGATTTCCCTGGTCCAGCATCCACCTCGCTACTTTCAGAATGCTCTTTTCGTTACCTTCGCAATGACGGATTATCTCCTTGATATCCATCGGTTCTGCGAGTAATGTCTCCCTTATCATGGTTGAAACAAACTCAAATTCAATGTTCGAAATACCCGATTGATGCTCGCCTTTGCAAACATCGCACTGGCCGCAGGATTTGGATCCGCTTTCACCGAAGTAGGCAAGCAACTGTACACTCCTGCACGGTTCTTCCGAATGGGCATACCTGATTACCGCATCTACCCGGTTTTGGTAATTCAATTTCCGGTCGCCGTAATTGGCTTTGGATATCCTGATCCTGTTTTTATCCACACGCTCCGTTAAAAACTGAATCGCCGGGGCATCCCGGCGGGGAATGTAGTGGATGATTTTCTGTTGGGAGAGGAATTTCAGGTTTTGATACAGCTCATCGGCCGTCATATTTAACCTCCTGGCTATCAGAACCTCATCAATCCTTACGAAATCATTGAATAATCCGGTATAGGATCTTAAAAGCATTCCGATTAACTGCTCCAGGTTTTTACCGCCGGTATTAATCCGGTACAATTCATCCCTGTGTGCCAGGAAATAGAGTCGGGATGAACTGTCGGACTCATCCGTGTATTCGAGGTATCCTTCCCTTTCCATCAGTTTAAGGCTGTGATGGACCATAGTAAAAGGAAAACCAAACTTCCGGGCAAAATCCTCCGGCTGAAAAGTATAAAATCCGTTCTTCCCTGTACCCACAGCTATCTGCAGGTAGTCGCACAATGCCTGGTAGACATCCCTGATCCGGCTGATTTCCGGGAAAGCATCCGTAACCATCTTGTGAAGCCTTCTTTTGTCACTCCCGTTGCAGATCATCAGGGCTACCGAACGCTCGCCGTCGCGCCCTGCCCTTCCTGCTTCCTGGAAATAGGCTTCCAACGAGTCCGGGAGATCGGGGTGGAGGACAAACCGTACATCCGCCTTGTCGATTCCCATACCAAAGGCATTGGTCGCCACCATCACTCTCGCTTCACCCTTCATCCACCGGTTTTGTTTCTCTTTGCGCAAAACCTGGTCCAACCCGGCATGGTAGAAATCGGCAGAGACATTTTGTTGTCTCAAAAGATCTGAGATCTCCCGGCATTTTTTCCTGCTCCTGACATAGATGATCCCGCACCCCTTCGATTTGGAGACCGTTTCGGTAAGATAGCCCAATTTGTCTTCTTTCTGACGGACCAGGTAAGTAAGGTTTTCCCTGACAAAACTCTTTTTGAGTAGGTTCTTCCAGGGAAACAGCAGTTTTTCCTGTATATCATCAACGACATCGGGCGTTGCGGTTGCCGTAAGGGCCAGCACCGGAACCTTCGGAAAAAATTTCCGGATGTCGGCAATCTGAAGGTAAGATGGCCGGAAATCGTACCCCCATTGTGAGATGCAATGGGCTTCATCGACGGTGATCAGGTTCAGTTTGAAACGGATCAGGTATTCCAGAAAGTTCTGGGATGAAAGTCTTTCGGGAGATACATAAAGGAATTTATAGTCGCCGTAAACCGCGTTGTTACAGGCAATTTCGATTTCCCTTGCAGTCATACCCGAATAGATGGCCAATGCCTTGATCCCTTTCGAACGTAAATTGTCAACCTGGTCGTTGATCAGTGCGATCAGCGGTGTCACAACCAGGCACATGCCTTCGGCCGAAAGGGAGTAAACCTGGAAGGTGATCGATTTCCCTCCTCCTGTCGGCATAAGGCCGAGGGTGTCATTACCTGCAGCAACCGAACGGATAATATCTTCCTGCAGGGGTCTGAACTGGTCAAACCCCCAATGTTTTAACAATATTTCACTGTACGTATCCATCGTTAACCAAACATATCAATTTTTTCACTCATTTTTCTTAATTTTGCGCAACAAAAGTCTCACCAAATTTTACACCCATGTCATTTCTTTCAGATAAAGTGGTACTCGAAGGATTAACCTTCGATGATGTGCTCTTAATACCCGATTATTCAGAGGTACTACCCAGGGACGTAAACATCTCTTCGCAATTTTCCCGGAACATTAAACTCAATACACCCATCGTCTCTGCGGCAATGGATACGGTCACTGAATCCAAACTTGCCATTGCCATTGCCCGGGAAGGCGGCATCGGGGTCATCCACAAGAATATGACCATTGAGCAGCAGGCCAAACAGGTCAGCATTGTTAAAAGGGCAGAAAACGGGATGATTTTCGACCCGATCACCATCGAAAAAGACAAATTGGTCGGCGATGTGCTCAAGCTGATGGATATGTACAAGATCGGCGGCATACCCGTTATTGATGCTGAACGCCACCTGGTAGGAATTGTCACCAACAGGGACCTCCGCTTCGAGCGCAACATGAACCGCCCTATATCTGAGGTGATGACTTCACAGAATCTTATCACGACAGATATTTCCACAGACTTGGAGAAAGCAGCAGGGATCCTTCAGAATTACAAGATCGAAAAGCTTCCGGTAGTCGACAAGAATAACAAACTGATCGGGTTGGTTACCTACAAAGATATTACCCAGGTCAAGGACAAACCCAATTCCTGCAAAGACGACAAAGGCAGGTTAAGGGTAGCCGCCGCCGTCGGAGTTACTTATGATACGATGGAACGCATCGAAGAGCTGGTCAAAGCCAACGTGGATGCCATCATCATCGATACAGCCCACGGCCACTCAAAGGGTGTTCTTGACATGTTGAAAAGAGCCAAATCCAGATTTCCAGAAAAAGATTTTATCGTTGGCAACATCGCTACCCCGGAAGCTGCTTCCGAGTTGGTTTTCGCAGGTGCCGATGCAGTGAAGGTCGGCATCGGACCCGGATCCATCTGCACTACCCGTGTGGTGGCAGGTGTCGGAATCCCGCAGCTCTCAGCCATTTACAACGTTGCCAAGGCCATTAAAAACAGCGGTGTACCTGTCATCGCAGACGGCGGACTCCGTTATTCGGGGGATATCGTAAAAGCGCTGGCTGCCGGTGCGCAAAGTGTAATGGCAGGGTCACTGTTTGCAGGGGTAGAAGAATCTCCCGGTGAAACCATTATTTTCCAGGGAAGAAAATACAAATCCTACCGGGGAATGGGCTCCATCGAAGCGATGCAACAGGGTTCCAAAGACCGCTACTTCCAGGATGTGGAAGATGACATTAAAAAACTGGTTCCGGAAGGAATCGTGGCAAGGGTGGCCTACAAAGGTTCGCTCAATGAAGTACTTTACCAGCTGGTTGGCGGTTTGCGTGCAGGCATGGGGTATTGCGGCGCTGCCACCATCGAAAAACTGCATGATACTAAATTCTGCAGAATCACCAATGCAGGCGTGACCGAAAGTCACCCGCATGATGTGACCATCACGAGAGAATCACCCAATTACAGCCGCGAATAAAGGCAGATTGCGGTCCTTCCCCGTCAGGGAACAAAAAAAAGATGATCTCACGTTACAACCTATCAGCACAGTAGATCGTCTAATACCAGGTAACAAATTGATATGCGAAAAAGTAATCATATTCATCTTCAGGGACTGAGCAGTTGGTTTATCCTGCTCCTTACAGTAATTGCCTTAAGCAGTTGCCGGTATTTAGGCCGTTCAAAAGATGATGAAATCGCTGCCAGGGTAGACAACGAAGTATTCTTGCTGAAAGATCTGCAGGCACAGTTACCGGTTGGAATGACAAAAGCCGACAGTTTGGCACGTGCAAACGATATTTTGACCCGATGGGTCAAAATAGAGTTGCTGCTGAAAATGGCAGAAGAGAATCTGGATGAAAGCCAGAGAGATCTATCCAAAGAACTTGAAGAATACAGAAATGCCCTACTGATCCACCGGTACCAGCAGCAGCTGCTCACGCAAAAAATGGACACTGCAATGACAGAAGCTGATATCCGGAATTATTTCGACCTTCATCCTGAAAAGTTTACACTCGACTACAACATTGTCAAGGCCGTCTATGTCGAAATCCCGAAAAGTGTGGCCAAACCCGACCAGTTTAAACGGTGGATGTCAGAGAACAGCACACGCTCAATGAATGAACTGGAGACCTATAGTTTCCAGTATGCCTCAAAATACGACCACTTCAACAACGACTGGGTCAACTTAAACACCATTTTAGCACGAATACCCGGTGTAACAGAGATCCCTGATCAGTTGCTGAAAACTTCCAAATTCCATCAGTTCAGCGACTTAAATAACTACTACTTTATCCTGATCAACGATTATGTTCATGCAGGAGAAAAAGCTCCGTACGATTTCGTAAAGGATCGGATAGAAAGTTTAATTTTGAACAGTCGGAAAATGGAATTCCTTCAGGATCTCGAAAAGAATATTTACGAGAAAGGGAAAAGGGAAAACAGTTTTACCATCAAAGAATTCAAATAAGTACCGAAATATATGTCAAGACACTTTATAAAAAGTATTTTACAGGTTGCGCTTATCCTGGGAACAATTGGCGGACTCAAAGCCCAGGACAAAGTTGTTGATCAGATTGTAGCAATTGTTGGCAGCAATCCAATCCTGAAATCAGATATTGAGAGTCAGGTGATTGAAATGCAGGCACAGGGGCAAACCACAGAAGGGGATATGAAATGTGAAATCCTGGAGAGGTTGCTCGAACAGAAGCTTTTGCTGGCTGAGGCAGATCTCGACACCAACATCGTGGTAACGGATAACCAGATCAACCAGAATATGGACCGCCGGATGAAGTATTTCATTGAAAATATCGGTTCCGAAAAAGAGGTTGAAAAATATTTCAAAAAATCGATTAACCAGCTCAAATCAGAGATGAGTGAGATGATCAAGGAGCAGCTGAAGACAGAGCAGATGCAAAGCACTATCACCAAAAATGTTACATCCACTCCTTCAGAGGTACGAGCCTACTTCAGGCAGTTACCCAAGGACAAAATTCCGATGATCGGGTCACAGATGGAATATGAACAGATAACCATCCTGCCGGTCATCACGGAACAGGAAGATCTGGATGTGAAAGCCAAATTAAGGGAATTCAAACGCAGGGTGGAAAACGGTGAAAATTTCGCCACCCTGGCGGTTTTGTACTCCGAAGACCCCGGTTCTGCCAGAAACGGTGGTGAAATGGATTATGTTGGTCGGGCGATGCTGGATCCTGCCTTTGCGACAGAAGCTTTCAACCTGAAAGTCGGAACAGTTTCCAAAGTTGTTAAAAGTGAATTCGGTTACCATATTATTCAGATGATCGACAAAAGAGGAGAAAAAATCAAGTGCCGTCATATTTTGATCCGTCCAAAGATCGATCCGCAAGAGTTGGAAAAAGCCCAAAACCGCATTGACAGTCTGGTCACTTTCATCAGGAAAAAAACTATCAGCTGGGAGCAGGCTGCCTACCTCTACTCTTCAGACAAAAGCACAAGGAACAACGGTGGACTGGTAACCTCCCAAAGATCAGGATCCTCCAAATTCCAAATGGACGAACTTGATCCGGATGTAAGTAAAATAATTACCAATCTGAAAGTCGGTGAAGTCTCCGATCCATTCCTTGGCATGGATGACAAACAGCGCCAGGTATATAAAACCATTAAACTCTTGTCCAAAAGCAACGCTCATCCCGCTAATCTTCAGGAAGATTACCAGCACCTGAGCGAAATATTCATGGAAAAGAAGAAAGAAGATACCTACCGCGTCTGGCTGGCCAAACAGCAGGCAAAGACCTATATTCACATTGATGAACTCTACGGGAATTGCAATTTCAAGCTGAAATCGTGGAAGAAGTGATTTGGTTTAAAGGATTAATGGATTAAAGGATGATGAAAATCCCGAAAATAGGATACAGTCTTTTTATCTCATTGCTGCTGATTGTTACCTTTCATGTAGTATCCGGATCATTACCACAATCAGGAACCAAGAAAAAAAGAATTGATTTATTACGTGCAGAATCAACAGACTATGATATCCGTATTGCGAATGCAACAAGATACAGAGGTGATGTTGGATTTCAGCAGAACAACGTTCTGTTGTATTGCGACAGCGCTTATGCCTACAATGACAGCAACATAGTGGATGCATACGGACATGTCCATATCATCCAGGCGGACACCCTTCATCTCTACGGGGATAAAATCCGATACGACGGAACCTCCAAAATTGCCAAAGTTAAAGGCAATGTCAAACTGATCAGCAAATCTATTGTTTTGACAACCGATGAAATGGAATTTGATTTGGCGGCAAACATAGGCTACTACACCAACTGGGGAAAAATTGTCGATACTGCCAACGTTCTGGTGAGTAAAATCGGCCGTTACTATTCCAACGATGATCTCTGCTTCTTCAAAGACTCCGTAAAAGTCACCAACAAGGATTTCGTCCTGACCGCCGACACCCTGAAATACAACACACATACCGAAAGGGTTTTCATGGTAGGGCCAACCCATATTGAGGGTACTACCAAACAGGGAACACTTTATTCCGAAAGAGGTTGGTACGACACGAGGACCAACATTGCAGAACTGTACAAGGCCTCCAGAATTATGGGCAAAGAGCAGACCTTGCAGGGCGACACCATCTTTTACTCCAAAAAAGAGGGGACCGGCAGGGCCCGCAGCAGGGTCGTACTGACAGATACAACCAACCATGTTGCCATTACGGGCAGGACCGGCATCTACAACGAAAGAACAAGAATTGCCTTTGTAACGGATTCTGCCATTTTCATGCAGTTTTCCCCGAAAGATACCCTTTTCCTGCATGCCGATACATTGAAATCAGTACCGGATGTGGTCAAAAAAACAGCGGCCATCACTGCTAAAACAGATACTACCGGCAGGACAATCAAACCGGCTATAACAGATACAGCCAGCTTGGCTGTCAACCCGGAAAATCAGGAAAATCAGGAAGCTTCTCTTTCTACGATAGCTGATACCGGCAAAGTTTCCGCAAAATTGCCTTTGACACTCAAATTGAATCCGGCTGGTAAAGATTCTCTCGGAACAGTTTCGGATACCCTGCATGCCAAAGAAAAAGACGAACCAAAACTCTTCATGGCTTATCACAATGTCCGCTTTTATAAAAAAGACCTGCAGGGCATTTGCGATTCTCTTTCCTATGTGATGAAAGATTCTTTGATGCGGCTTTTCAATAATCCGGTGCTTTGGTCGGATGTCCACCAACTGACAGCTGAGAAAATTGAATATCGTCCGCACAAACCGGATCCCTCCGTTGCCCGGCTGGAAAACAACGGATTTATCATTTCACAGGAAGACTCATTTAAATTCAACCAGATTTCAGGGAAGCTGTTGTTAGGGTACATTTACCAAAACGAACTGAGAAATATTGATGTCAACGGAAATGCCATCACCCTGTATTACCTGAAAAACAAGAACCGTTATTCGGGCATGAATAAACTGGAGAGCAGCAAAATCAGCGTTCATCTTTTAAAAGGAAAAATTGACAGCATCTCTTTCTTTCCTAAACCGGAGGGTAAAACCATCCCGCTGAGTGACCTGACCCCCGATGAGGCGATGCTGAAAGGATTCGAATGGAGGGAGAGTGAAAAACCCAAAAGCCGCTTTGACCTTTACCCTACCGACGGGAAACGCAAAAAAATAGCAGATCCCAATAAGAAACCTGCTTTAGAAAAGTAAACCAAACACTGCAAATCAGTACTCGTCCTCATTGAAGAAGAAATCGTCCTTGCTTGGATAATCCGGCCAGATATCTTCAATGGATTCGTAAATTTCTCCTTCATCTTCCATTTCCTGCAAATTTTCAATTACTTCAAGCGGGGCACCAGAACGAATTGCAAAATCAATCAATTCATCTTTTGTTGCAGGCCAGGGTGCGTCCTCTAATTTTGAAGCCAATTCCAGTGTCCAGTACATAATATCTTATTTTAGATTGATGTTCAAATTAATTTAGATCAATGTTCTAAGGTTTTGCGATGTTACTATTTTTTTATGAGAATAAAAATAGATAATGATAAATTTTACGGCAACCATTGAACTTCATCAATCCCTTCATCCACAGCTATTTTACGCGAAAGAACAAACAGGTAGTCGGAAAGCCTGTTCAAATACCTGATCAGCCCGGAGGGAATATTTACCTCTTTTGCCAGCTGGCAAACCCTACGTTCGGCTCTTCTGCAGACTGTCCTTGCCAAATGGCAATAGGATATTGTGTTGCTGCCGCCGGGAAGAACGAAATGTTCCATTGGAGGTAACTTGTCCAGAATCCGGTCCATTGCATTTTCAAGGGCGGTAATATCGGATACCTCCAGCGGCAATCTGGCAGAAAGATCGGTTTTAGTCAGGTCCGTAGCCAGTCGGGCACCGATTACAAAGAGAATATGTTGGACAGCGAGCAGAAGTTCTTTGGTCTCATCATCAACCGGCTGGGAGCGGATCAGTCCCACCCAACTATTTAGTTCATCGACAGTTCCGTAAGTTTCAAGCCGCAGATCGTATTTCTCAACACGGGTACCACCGATCAGCCCGGAAGTACCGTCATCACCGGTTTTTGTATAAACTCTCATTTCTCCTTTCTCCTTTATCCTTTCTCCTTTCTCCTTTTCTACGTCAGTAGATCGGATTAGGATTCATATAATCATGCTCAACAATGCCATCTTTTAGTTTGATGATCCTGTAGGCGTGCCGGGCGATATCCTCTTCATGGGTAACCAGGATAATTGTGTTTCCTTTTTGATGTATTTCGGCAAAGAGTTTCATGATCTCTTCTGAAGTTTTAGAGTCGAGATTCCCGGTAGGTTCGTCAGCCAACAGGATGGATGGTGTGTTGACAAGGGCCCTTGCCACTGCCACACGCTGCCGTTGTCCGCCCGACAGCTCGTTGGGCTTGTGCTCCATACGGTCTTCCAATCCGACATTTACCAAATGGAGGGTCGCAACCTCCTCTCTTTTTGATTTCCCGATTCCGGCGTAAATCAAAGGGAGCATCACATTTTCCAGTGCGGAGTATCTTGGCAGGAGGTTAAATGTCTGAAAAACAAATCCAATTTCTGTATTGCGGATCTCTGCCAGCCGGTCGTCATCCAACTGGTTGACATCCTTGCCATTCAACTGATAATTACCGGAAGTTGGCGTATCCAGACAGCCGATGATGTTCATCAGCGTGGATTTTCCGGATCCTGAGGCTCCCATGATGGCGACATATTCGCCTTTCTTGATATCGAGCGATACTTTTCTGAGAGCCCTGACAATTTGGGTGCCAACCTGATAATTCTTGACAATATCCCTTAATATGATCATATCTTCCATCGGAAACTTTTTTAGGAATACAAACTTAAGGGAAATTTTTTGGGTTTGGGTGAATCATTAAACTTCTTTTGATATTCTCACGCAAAAATGCTAAATTTAGATAACAATCTTTTTAAATTTTTAAAATGATTAAATTATCGATTCCGGATCATTTGACCCCTCTAAATCTCCCCGAAGAGACTTCAGATTCGTTCTTTAATCAACAATCAGCGCACTTCTCCCTACCTTTGGAGAGCCTGTCCCGATTTATCGGGAGGTCGGGGGTGGTCTTTGGGAGAATTTTTTCTATATTGATCATTCATTTCATCCTTCTCTCCTGCCACCATTCCGATCCTGGCAACATTGACCCTTCACTTTGTGTCATCGACCCTAACCTTAAATTCTACACCCAAAATGAGATGACGGCAGCATTCAGAAATGACATTATTGAAAAACTGGCAAGCGGAAACCAAACCGATGTGAATGGTGCGATGAGCAGAAACATGGCAGGCTATTTTCATGTCAGGTTTCAGATGGGAATTTCCCCGCTGGCCGATTATGCGGTGGATGCCCAAAATTCAACAGCGCTCGAAATGTTTGTCAGGGCCATCGAGTACAGCTTTCAATACCAGAATCCGGATGGTGATTTTCAACTGGTTGTCCCGGCCGACCTGGTAAACACAGGTACCGCTACCGAAGGAGACCGGGTTAGCGGTACCGCTTTTTTCTATTCCTCCCTGGGCGCCGGCTTACTTGCCTTAAATGACAATGCAGGTTACCAGGCACAGACGGCTGCAAAGAACAGGATCGGGGTACTTACCCAGAAGTTCCGGATTTCGCTGAACTATCTGAAGTCCAAACAAGCCTTGTTGAAACAAATTGATGGCGATGCCCCTAACCGGCTTTTCTTTGATGCACTGGCTTTTTATTCAATGGGGAAATACCTGGACGACAACGAAGCGATGAAAACAGGCCTCGACTTTGCCGGTCTTGGAATGGCAAAAAAACAACCTGAAGGTTATTTCCAGGAAGGATCCGGTTATGACAGCAGCTACCAGGGCGTCGGGCTCGCAATCGGATTCAGGTTGCTTTCGGTACTTAATCCGGGTGAACCAATCAGGCAAAGCCTTTATGACAACCTGGCCTGCGCAACCAACTGGGAAACCACCCGGATTCTCCCTACCGGGGAAATAACCACTGCCGGGAATTCGCGCGTCTTTACCGGCGGAGAAACGTTTCTCGGGCAGGAAAAATCGATGGCCTACAGCAGTGTGATGATTGCGCTGTGGAATATGTACTACTATTCGGGGAAGGAAGAATACAACCGGTTAGCAGAGAAAGTGCTGGAGTATTATTTGTTGTAATCTTTCATTCATAATGAAATATTTTGATTAAATTCATTCATTCGTAATGAAACATTTATTATATTTGGCCAATGAAAGCAGTTTTAAAACAAGTAATATACGACCTGAGAAAGGCTGACCGCAAAAAACCAATCAAAAGGCTTATTCCACAGCACTTGATAGATTGTCAGGAAATTCTGATTATTTCCGGAGTAAGAAGATGTGGAAAGTCTGTTTTGTTACAGCAAATCAGGAAAGAACAAGTTGAGAAAGATTATTTCCTGAACTTTGATGATGACAGGCTTGCAAAATTTACAGTTGAAAATTTCCAGCAACTCTTTGAGGTGTTCATCGAATTATTCGGTGTGCAGAAGACTTTCTATTTTGATGAAATTCAAAACATAAAAGGCTGGGAGCTTTTTGTCAGACGGCTATATGACAATGGGTGTAAGGTTTTTATTACCGGTTCTAATGCGAATATGCTTAGCCGGGAACTGGGTACTCATCTGACAGGAAGGTATTGTGCTTATGAGTTATATCCTTTCTCTTTTGCAGAATATCTGGAACTGTTGAGTATTCAGGTTGGCACGGAAGATTTTTACTCAACAACGGGAATTTCAAAATTATCCGGAAATTTCAATAACTACCTGAGTGAGGGCGGTTTTCCTCAGTATATTTTAACAAAAAATCATGATTACCTCAAGACTTTATTCGAAAGCATAATTTATAAAGATGTTCTGGTGCGCAACAAACTTACCCATGAAAAGGAGATGATTGAGTTGGTGTATTACCTGGCAAGCAACGTATCAAAGCTTTCTTCCTACAGTTCACTGTGCAGTACAATAGGGTTAAAACATTCTGAAACCATCAAAAGTTATATCGGTTTTTTGGAAAACACCTATTTATTGTTTCAGATCCCAAAATTTGATTATTCGCTCAGAAAGCAGATGGCCAATTCCAAAAAATCATATTTCATTGATAATGCACTGGTTCAAAGAATCGGATTTAGTTTTACGGATAATCTTGGCCGTTTGTTGGAGAACCTCGTTTTTGTTGAACTGAAGCGCAGAGGATATGAAATTTATTATTTTTCCGATAAAACAGAATGTGATTTTGTTACCAGAAAGGACAATAAAATCGTTCAGTGCATACAGGTTTGCTATTTATTGGACCAGGAAAATGAATTAAGGGAGATGAATGGTTTGCTAAAGGCAATGGATTTTTTTGGTTTGGATAACGGATTAATAATCACCAATAATAAAGAAGTTGAGTACATCAAAGCGGGTAAAAAAATCCAAATTAAATTGGCATGGAAGTGGTTGTTGAATAATTAAAATGGAGTATAATCTGGATTTTTTAAATCCGTCAGGTTTTTGAAACCTGACGGATTTAATTCAAAACTTCACCACAAACTCCTCCTTCTGCAACCCTTTCCTGCAAACAAGGATCCCGATTTCAAAAAGATCAAGTGCCACACGGACCACCGGATCCTTTTTGTACCTGTTCCAGACAGCTTCCATTTCGGCTGAAGTGTGAATGCCGCAAAGAACAATCACACCTTCATAAGAAGGATCAGCCACAACAGATGCTAATATATTGTCGCAATAACCGGGATCCAGCGGATTTTGCACCACTACAAATTCAGAAGCAGTAACATTTGCGACTGGTGTGAGACTGACATTATTAACCTCATACACCTCAACCAGCCTGCGGCAAAAAGAACGGTAATGGTCATTTTCGACCTGGGCGTCCAGTTTGATCCGCCGGTCGGCCAGGGCCAGCGCCAAAAGTGTAACCCCGAAAGTTGATCCGTAAAAGGCAATATCCCTGGGTCTGAACTCATTGACCAGCCTGAACAAAAGCCTGTCAAATCTTTCGGGCAGCTGGTGCATCTCTTTAATATCCTTTACATTGTAACCATGTTCAGCCATGTTTTCAAGCCGGTAGGATTTCATATCCAGGATCCTCAGCATATTCCTGACGTTTTCATTGGCTGCCTTCAGTAACGGGTAAGCAGAATAATTGCCGTTGTTCTCCATAACCTCCGTGATCAACCTGAATAGAAATGGGGAATGTATACTGTGCCCGTGGCGGTGACGGGCTTTCAGAAAGTAGGCTAATTTTTTGCGAAAACGGTAATTCATGAAGGAAGTGACTAAAGTGAGCTAAAGTGAGCTAAAGTGACTAAAGTGACTAAAGTTAAGAAGAAAGTGGCAAAAGTGACAAATGTGAGTTAAGTTGAGAAAATAGTGATTGAGTTTCTTCAATTAATAATTGCTATTTTCGATCAGGCAAA
>JBBQHB010000118.1:0-13481 GCA_038323575.1 Bacteroidales bacterium
CCAAATGTACCACGAGAAAAGTGTCCGGCTTGCTCCGGAATCACTGTCCGCCTTCGTCCGGAATGAGTGTCCGCTTTAAAACGGAATCATTGTCCGCCTTCGCCCGGAATGGGTGTCCGTTTTGATCCAGATTTTGCAAAATCATTGATCTTCCCGAAAACCTTGCCGGTAGTAAGCGATGGATTGTGATTTTTGATGAATTTCAAGAGGTCGAACATTTGGGTGGTGAAGTATTTGAAAAAGAGCTCCGGGCAATTATCCAGCATCATCAAAAAGTTAATTATGTTCTCTTGGGGAGTAAAAAACAGTTGTTGCTGGGAATGGTAACGCGAAAGAACAGAGCCTTTTACAATTTCGGGAAATTAATTTATCTTAATAAAATATCACCGGATAAGTGGAAGATTTTCTTACAAAACGGATTTGATAAGTTAAAAATCCCTTATCAAATTGACATTGTAGATAAAGTCATCGAGTTAACTGAAAACATCCCATACTATGTTCAATATCTCGCATTTGAACTGGTGGAATGTGGTTTACTAAACAATATACTGGATGAAAGTACACTTCAGTTAGCATTGGACCGATTACTGAATAACCAGGAAGATTACTTTTTCTCTATATGGGAAGCATTAAGTATTACTCAACAAAAAACATTGACAGCACTTGCATTTGAAAGTAAAAATATTTTTTCACGGGAATTCCTTGACAAGCATCGGATTCAAACTACTTCCGGCGTACAACGATCTATTGCTGTTCTAATACATAAGAACTTGATTGATAAACAACAAGGCCAGTATGTTTTCGAAGATCCTTTCTTTAAAAAATGGATCAGGATGAAATCTTCCGGGTTTTAAATTAAATTTACAAATGAATAAATAATAACACATTGCTCTTCCTGAAGTTTGCAACAAAGCTTTTTTATTTCATTTCAAAACCCTCAATACATCTGCAGGTAAAACTTGTATCAAATCACCCAAATCTTTTGCTTCCATTCGATTAAATAGAACCTTCACTATAGCTGCTTCTGTAAATTTTTTACAGTTGTCAATGGAGTTGTTCAATTGTCTGGCAGCATGGATGGGATCTGGCTTTTGTGACCATTTTGCTTCTGAAAATAGTATATGGGTCTTATCATTTGACAAGGCGATGCCATCAATTTCAATCTCTTTGCCATTTTTGCCGGTTCCCCACCATCTGCTTGAAATATCCCATTGTTTGCCTTTTATCTCAAGAAAGGGCAAAGCCATCCTGCATAAATATTCCCATTCGCCTGCAACATAATCATCAAGTTGCAGTAAAACCTGCCTGAGTACCTGCTCTCCCAATCCCATTTCAATCCTTTGTTTGTTAGGCAACACAAAGCGAAAATAGAAAGACATAAAAGGATCGCTGATTTTATATAATGTTCGTTTTGAAGATCGGATACTTTCGCCAAAAGGAATTTCTCTTCTGATAAAACCAAGTTCGATCAATTTTTGAAATGAATCGGACAACCCGGGCAAACTTTTTTCTAATCTGCCGGCAATCTCAGATGGACGGTGCACTCCCTGACCAATCATAGTAAGGATGGTATAGGGTTGAACAGCGCTCCGTAAATCATCCAACAATAATCGCATAGGCTCTTCCAACAAAATGGCATCTCTGCTAAAAACCAGGTGATACAATGCTGTTGCCAAATCTTTATAAATGTTTCGAAGCTCCCAATATCGAGGAATTCCACCCCATATGGCATATTCCCTGATACTCTCTTCAGGTGAAAGCTGTAATCCTTCCTGTATCCACCCTGGTGCCAAAGGTCTAATTTTCAGTATTGCATCTGCTCTTCCATACAAAGGCTCATGACCATTTTGTACCATTTCGCTCATAGCATTTTGTGCAGAACCACAAATAATCAGGTTGTACTTAAGCTTATGTCCGTCAATTAATCGTTGTATTAAGCTGGGTAGTGCAGGATCGTTTTTCAAAATGTATGGAAATTCATCAATGGCAAGCGTTTGGTTGGGTTTTAAAATTCTGTTTAAATCAATAAATAAAGAATCCCAGTTCCGAAAGGTAGCATCATACTGAATACCAAGATATTCTGAAATGGTTTGCACTAGCTGCTCTCTTTGTATTGTAGATTCTTGCCTGTCTGCCTGATAGTATATATCTCCTTTCTGCAATACTTGTTGTATCAATCTTGATTTGCCGCAACGCCTCCGTCCATATATCACAATAAATGAAGGCTTTTCATTTCTGAGAAATAATTCAAGCTGCTGTAATTCAATTTTTCGATTCAGAAAGTCCATATACATAGTATTAGTATGACAAAGATACACTTTGTTATACTAATACTCAATATTTAATATTAATTTTCAAAATTAAATCGATAAACTTCTTCAGCTAACATTTTTTCCGGTTTGAAGACTCCCTGATAATCAGCTCAGTCGGTAAAACGAGCGTTTTGAATGTTTTTTCTTTGTGCGCAATCTGGTTTAAAATCATTTCTGCTGCCTTTTGACCCATCAGGAAACCGGGTTGGGCAATGGTAGAGATGGAGGGGGAAACGACCCGGGAAAATGGTTCATTGCTGAATCCCACAATTCCGATATCTTCAGGTATCCTGATCCCCTTGTCACGCAGGTAGATCATCGCTGACAATGCAGTAGTATCATTGCCGCAGAAAATCGCATCGGGCGGATAAGGCAGATCCATCATCAGTTTTACAGCTGACTCTCCCTCTTCACTGGTAAGGGTATTGATCACAACCAGTGTTTCATCGTAAGGTATCCCGCTTTGCCTCAAAGCCTCTTTGTATCCGTTCTTACGGTCGAGATAGGTCATCAGGTTCTGGGGTCCGGCTATGTGGCCAATGTGCTGATACCCCTGTTCTATCAAATGTTTGGTGACACGGTAACCGCCCATAAAATCATCCACGACAATTTTGTCGGCTTCAATCTCAGGAACTGCCCTGTCAAAAAACACAAGCGGGATATTCTTCTTCCTGAATATCTTCAGGTGTTCATATGAACTGCACTGCATGGCAATTGAGATAATCAGCCCGTCTACCCTGTTGGCTAACATCGATTGGACGATGGCGGTCTCATTGTTGGCAAGGTCATTGGATTGGGAGATAACTACGGTGTAGCCTGCCTTGGAGGCAACATCTTCCACGCCGCTGATGACAGATGAGAAGAAGTGCCGGTTGATCAGCGGAACTACAATCCCGATCGTATTTGATTTTTTGTTACGAAGGTTGGAGGCAAGGGAATTGGGCCGGTAGCCCATGGAGTCGGCCAAAGCTTTTATTTTCTCCCTGGTTTTCTGACTGATACGCGGATTATTTTGCAACGCCCTGGAAACTGTGGAGGCTGAGATTTTCAATTCCCTTGCAATATCATGAATGGTTGGTTCCGGTTTTCTGTTCATAAGAAAGCTGATTGATGCACAAAGATGAACATAATTATTTTTTTTCTTCACATATTAAAAATAAATTTGCAATCGATTGCGCGTTTATTTTTATGTTTTTATATTTGTTCCGGGAAAAGTGACTAAAGTGAGCTAAAGTGCCTAAAGTACTTTGCCACGATCAAAATTAGTTCGGAGTCTTTAACTTTATTAACTTTATTAACTTTAGCTCACTTTAGCTCACTTTAGTTCACTTTAGTCACTTAATTTTCATACCATGAGTATCCACTTTGAAGAGCGTTTTGCCGCTCATCCATCCGACGTAAAGCATTATGACACCAAACAACTCAGGGAACATTTCCTGGTTGAAAAAGTGATGGAAGCCGACCAGATTCAACTGGTTTATTCGCATTACGACCGTTACATCGCAGGTGGCGCTGTACCGGTTTCCGGACCGCTTGAACTCACGGCAATTGATCCGCTGAAAGCTCCCTTTTTCTGTTACCGCCGCGAATTGGGTATTATCAATGTTGGCGGTAAAGGTACAGTTGCCGTCAACGGCAAAGTCTATTCAGTTGATTTCAAGGAGGCGCTTTATGTTGGAAAAGGATCTGAGAAAATTGTTTTCAACTCAGACAACGCATCCCAACCTGCCAGGTTTTACCTCAATTCCACTCCTGCGCACAAAGAGTTGCCTACACGGCACATCACGCTTAAAGATGCCAACGTGCTGCAGATGGGAGCACAACTGACCTCCAACGAAAGGCAGATCAACCAGCTGCTGATCAGTAAAGTCATTGAAACCTGTCAGCTGCAGATGGGCATGACGGAACTGCGTCCGGGCAGCGTATGGAACACCATGCCGGCCCACACACACAGCCGCAGGATGGAGGTATATTTCTATTTCAATGTACCCGAAGGACAGGCTGTCTGTCATTTTATGGGACAACCGCAGGAGACCCGCCATATCTGGATGGGCAATGAACAGGCAGTTAACTCGCCCAACTGGTCAATCCATTCGGCAGCGGGAACCAGTAACTATATTTTTATCTGGGGAATGGCTGGAGAAAACCTGGATTATGCTGATATGGACGTCGTGCAGCCTAATGAGCTTAGGTGAACCTTTATTAGCAATTTTCGATTTTGGATTTTCAATTTTGGAATGGGGCAGGCATCATCTGATCGGTGATGATTATCAGCAAATGAATCAATTTAATTGCGGATTTGTGATAAAATGGAATAGATTTTTGATTGTGAACTAATTATTCATTGAAGCGCACTCAAAAATCCAAAATCCAAAATTTTCAGGATGCATTTAAATTTGGAAGAAGAGACAATTTAAAAATTAATTAAATAATTATAAAAATGAATTCACTCTTTGATTTAAGCGGGAAGGTAGCTCTTATCACCGGCGGAACACACGGTATCGGTATGGCCATCGCCAAAACACTGGGCGCCGCTGGCGCAAAAATCTGCGTCAACGACCTTTCCGACGAAAAGCTTGAAGCCTGCAAAGTTGAGTATGTCAAAGTTGGTCTGGAGGTTTTTACCCTCAATTTCGATGTAACCAACGAGGAGGCTGTCGAAAAAGGGATTACCCGGATCGAAAAAGAGGTGGGACCCATTGATATTCTGGTGAACAATGCCGGTATCATCAAACGTATTCCGATTTTGAATATGGCCATCAGTGATTTCAAACAGGTACTCGACATCGACCTGGTTGCTCCGCTGATCATTGCCAAACGCGTTGCGCCCGGAATGATAGCCCGCCGCAGCGGTAAGATCATCAACATGTGCTCTATGATGAGCGTTTACGGCCGCAATTCTGTCTCTGCCTATGCAGCAGCCAAAGGTGGTCTCAAACTCCTCACCGCAAACATGTGCTGCGAATGGGCGAAGTACAATTTGCAGATCAACGGAATTGGCCCGGGTTACATTGCCACTTCCCAGACAGCCGACATCCGGCTGAACGGTCACCCTTTCAACGACCTGGTAATGACCCGCACACCTGCCGGACGCTGGGGCGAACCGGAAGATGTTGGTAACGCAGCTTTGTTTCTTGCCTCTAAGGCTGCAGATTTTGTCAACGGTCACGTCCTTTATGTTGACGGCGGAATCCTGGCCAATTTTGGCTATGTTAAAGGAGAAAATGATTTACCACTATAATCTATGGAAAAAGTAATCACATTTGGTGAAGTTATGTTGCGTCTTGCAACGCCTGGTTTTGAGCGTTTCGGCCAATCCGGCAATCTTAGCGCCACCTTTGGCGGCGGTGAGGCAAATGTCTCTGTATCATTGGCCAATTATGGCATTGCTTCTCAATTTATTACCCGTTTGCCCAAAAATGACATTGCTGATGCCTGCATTCGTGAGTTGATGGGTTTTGGTGTGGATACCTCAGCGATTATCAGGGGCGGAGAGCGAATGGGCATCTATTTTCTGGAAGCCGGTGCGGTAAGCCGGGCCAGTAAAGTGATCTACGACAGGGCAGGGTCATCTGTTGCCGACATTAAACCCGGAATGATTGACTGGGAAAAAGTGTTTCAGGGTGTTACATGGTTTCATTGGACCGGCATTACACCGGCGATCTCCCAGGGCGCGGCAGATGTCTGCCTCGAAGCCATTCAGACAGCCAACAGACTTGGGATCACAGTCTCAACAGACCTGAACTACCGCAAAAATCTATGGAATTGGGGCAAGAAAGCCCACGAGGTAATGCCGCTGCTGGTAGCCGGCTGCGATGTCATCCTGGGCAATGAAGAGGATGCGGCCATGGCCCTGCACATCCATCCTGACGGGGTAGATGTGACTGCCGGACATGTGGACGCCGATGCCTATCTTTCTGTTTCACAGAAGGTAATGAAGCAGTTCCCCAGATGCAAAAAGGTGATCACGACCCTGCGCGGATCCGTTAATGCCAGCCACAATTCGTGGAGCGGCGTCCTGTATGATGGCAACAAACTATACAAAGCGGCTACCTACCAGATCACCCACATCGTCGACAGGGTTGGCGGAGGTGATTCCTTTATGGGCGGATTGATCTACGGATTGCTCACTTACAAGGATGATCTTCAGGCAGCATTGGATTTCGCGGTAGCGGCTTCCTGCCTCAAACATACCATCTACGGTGACTACAATAGAGTAACCGTTTCAGAAGTTGAAAAACTAATGGGCGGAGATTCATCCGGACGCGTTTCCAGGTAAGCGGAGAGATATAAGATATGAGACATAAGATATAAGATATAAGATATGAGACATGAGATATGAGACATGAGGTTATTTTGATTGTAGCGTTTTTACTTTATCCTTTATCCTTTATCCTTTATCCTTTGTCCTTTGTCCTTTATCCTTTATCCTTTATCCTTTATCCTTCTAATTTTACCTTCGTATTATGATTATTTACTGATATTTAATAAAATTAGTATGTCACGCTTCAAAAGATTAAAAGTACTCAATACACTCACCGGAACAGGGATTGTTCCGTTGTACTACAACAAGGATGTTTCCATTGTAAAAAATGTCGTCAAAGCCTGTTATGCCGGTGGGGCCAGGGTTTTTGAGTTTACCAACCGCGGTGATTTTGCACATGAAGTGTTTGCTGAGGTAAACAAATGGTGTGCAACTGAATGCCCTGAGATGATTATGGGAGTCGGTTCTGTCGTGGATGCTGCTACTGCCGCACTTTATATTCAGCTTGGAGCCAATTTTATTGTTTCTCCGAGTCTCAACCCGGATATGGCAAAAGTCTGCAACCGCCGTAAAATTGCCTGGATGCCCGGCTGCGGAACACTTTCGGAAATCAACCAAGCCGAAGAGCTGGGCTGTGAAATTGTCAAGATCTTTCCTGGTAAGGAGGTAGGCGGACCCTCCTTCGTAAAAGCAATTCTGGCTCCTTGTCCATGGACAAGCATCATGCCTTCAGGGGGTGTGTCACCCGACAGGGAAAACCTTGAAGCATGGTTTAAAGCGGGGGTTGCCTGCGTGGGGTTGGGGTCGCAACTTACTCCTGCAGAGGTAATTGCATCTGGAGATTACGGCTATATTGAACAGAAAGTGGAAGTGGCAATCGCGATCGTAAAAGAGATCAGGAAATAAAATGATTTTTCTATATTTACAATCAGCTAACAAAAATTAATACTTCTGAATTATTTACTACTGAAAAATGCAACCTATGGAAAAAGTAAATCAAAAACGGCTTTTTGTGGCAAGTTGTCTGGCATTACTGGTTACAGCAATGACCTTTGCTATAAGGGCAAAAATCGAAGGGGTTTTTTCTACTGATTACGGATTAACCAAAGAGCAAATTGGTTATGCCTTTGGCCCGGCCTTTTGGGGCTTTGCCGTTGCCATGTTTTTTGGCGGCTTCATCATTGATATTGTTAAGACCAAGAGTATTCTGCGGTTGGCATTCGGATTACATCTTGTTGGGATTATTCTTTTGCTCTTAGCCAAAGACATGACTTCCCTGTTTATAGCCAACGTATTTATTGGTTTGGGCAACGGTAGTGTGGAAGCTGCATGTAATCCATTGGTTTCTACCTTGTTCCCTGACAAAAAGACGAAAATGCTGAACAGGTTCCACGTTTGGTTCCCCGGCGGAATTGTTATCGGAGGTGTTTTGGCCTGGTTGATGATGGATATTATAGGCCTTCGGTGGGAATTACTGGTCAGTATGTTATTTATCCCTTTGGCCATTTATGGTTATATTTTCTGGGGACAACGCATTCCTGAAACAGAGCGTGTGACCAGCGGTGTAACTTACAAGGAAATGCTTCGAAATGTCGGAGCGCCGTTTACAATCATTGCAACCGTAGTTTTAATGATCTTATTTGCTTCTGTTCCGTCATTGAAAGTAAATTTCGATAGTATCTACCCCTATATTGCAGTTGGTGTAATTGTAGTATTAGTCTTCATTGAAGGAAGATTAGTCAATAAAATCTTCCTTTTATTCCCGTTGGTATTATTTTGCATGTTGTTAACCGCATCAACGGAATTAGGCACTACACAGTGGATCAATGCCCTGTTGCAGACCAATGGAATAAGCCCGATGATTATCCTGGTTGTCGTTACAGGTATTATGGCTATCGGTCGGTTTTTTGCCGGCGCACTGGTGCACCGTTTAAATCCTACAGGAGTTTTGATGGGTTCAGCGGTAATATCTACACTTGGTCTGTGGCTGCTTAGTATTTCAGCTGGTCCGGCCATGACGCTGATGTCAGCTGCTGTATTTGCTGTTGGCGTTTGTTATTTCTGGCCTACCATGATCGGTGTGGCTTCTGAATACATTCCGCAAAGCGGTGCCTTAGGTATGTCTATTCTCGGTGGAGCTGGATTTGTTGCCACCTCAATGGTATTACCGATTATGGGGAAATCAATTGAGACATCCGGACCGCAAATCACGCTGCGGAACATGTCGGTATTGCCAATTATCCTTATTTTTGCGTTTGTTATCCTGCATTTTATTATCAAAGCTAAATTTCAAAAAAAGATAGCAAAATAAGATTGGCAGAACAAACCTGAAATTTTCTCCTGTTTCAAATTCATCTGTTAAATTAAACATCCTCAAAAATCCTGATGGAAAGTAAATGTTCCGTCAGGAATTCTTCATGGCGTTATCTGCCTGGAAGCGGGCGTGGTGATTGACACCTTCAATCCGGTACGGGAAGATTTTCTTTAAAAAAGAGTGACTAAAGTGAACTAAAGTGACTAAAGTTATGGACTGCGAACTGATACTGATCAATACGAAGTACTTTAGGCACTTTAGTTCACTTTAGTCACTTCCCCAAAAGAATTTGTTGTCATTAAAAAAAAATCTTAAAAGCCTTATTGCCATTAGAGTCTGATTTTATTTTTAGCGGATATTGATTTTTTTCAATTTTTCGGGGTTACCTTTTTGACCAATCTGATATAAATATTGGATTTCAGATACGAGGTAATTTCAATGAATCATCCCTAAAGTTCAGACCTCGTTACCTGATTCCGGAGTTTTTATTGCTTGCTTGTATGAAAACATACCGAACAAAGGAGATTCTCTTCAATGAGACATCTGTCTTTTCGCCCTCTGTTAAAGAGGTCGAGACAGCAATGCCTGCTTTCATAGGATACACATCCAAGGCAGTTAAGAAACGTGCCGGTGATCTGCTGCTTGTTCCTACTAAGATCAATTCAATGAGGGAGTTTGAAAATTTGTTCGGATTTCCCTATGAATATGAACTTGAAATCAAGGTAGAGCTGTGTCATTCAAGTAGATATGCCTTATCTGATTTTAAGGAGCCTTCTGTAAAATACCTTCTTTACTACAGCGTCAAGCTCTATTTTGAAAATGGCGGCGGTACTTGTTACATTCTCTCTGTTGATACCTATTTAGATCCCCATCTGATTGCCTTAAGAAAAAATCCCTGGATTCAGCGTTTCGGCCTTCTTGACGGGCTTCATAAAATAGCTGAAGTTGATGAAATATCACTGGTTGTTATTCCTGAGGCCGTAAAACTGGCGGCTCCTGATTATTCCGTTCTGGTTCAGGCAGTGTTGCAGCAATGTTTTATGTTGGATAACAGGTTTGCAATTTTCGATTTATGCAACGGGGATAACGACAATCCGGATTTGCGTTTTGAACGTGCCTTGTTTGGCAGCAAATATCTTAGTTACGGCAGTGCTTATTTCCCATTTGTTGCCACAACCATCAATTATTATGTCAAATCCGACGGGTCAAACGTGAAAGTAATCAATGGCAGTGAGATTCTCACGTTGGCTCAGCTCAAAATGGAAAATAATACGCTCTACAGATTTGCAAAGAATGAATTGAAATATCTTTTTGTAAATCTTCCTTCATGCAGTGTTATAGCAGCGACTTATTTTAAATCTGATAAATCGCGTGGTGTATGGAAATCACCTGTAAATCAAAGGTTTTCCTGTGTGACCAGACCTGTTGTGCAGATAAATACACAACTTTGTGAAGCATTGGGTGTGGATCCGGATTCGGGGAAAACAATCAACTCCGTTCGGGCAATACCGGGGAAAGGAACCGTTGTTTGCGGGGCCAAAACGCTTGCCGGAAATGAGAGCAGCGGGAAATATATTCCGGTGCGTCGGTTTGTGATAATGGTGAAAGAATCGATCAGCAAGTCAATTCATTGGGCTTCTTTTGAGCCTAATAATGCAGTCACATGGCTTAAAATCAAAATAATGATTGAAAACTATCTGACAAAGAAATGGCAGGAAGGTGCACTGGCCGGAGTTACTCCGCAATCAGCTTTTTTTGTGAATTGCGGGGATACCACCACCATGAATGAGCAGGATATTTTCGAAGGAAGGATCGTCGTTGAGGTAGGTTTGGCCATGCTTTGTCCCGGAGAATTTACAGTCATGAGATTTTCACAACAACTGCGGATGCCGCGCAGGAAGTCTGCTGAAGCAGCCGATGCAAGGAATAAAACTGACTAAAGTGAGCTAAAGTGAACTAAAGTGCCTAAAGTATTTCGCCTTGTTCAGTATCAGTTCGGAGTCGTTAACTTTAGATCACTTTAGATCACTTTAGCTCACTTTAGTCACTTTTTCTGAATAATATTTGTAATCATTCAAAAAACTGATAACTAAGGTTATGGCACTGAATTTTAAACTTATGCTCCAGGGTGGCAATAGATTTTTCCATTTTTGAGGGTAACCTTTTAGAATCATTCCGGATTAACGTTTATCAAATCCCTTACATATGATTTCTTTATTGATGAGTTACAAGATTCCCTCGGGATGGAGGACCAGGTCCTCAAAGCTTGATACCCGAAGGATGCCTTTATGAGGCTTCGTGTTTTCCTAAACCAAATCCCTGTTACTTTCACGAAAAAAGCGTGGCAAACAGAATGGGTGCTGATATGAGGTGGCTCTAAAGTAGTTGTCTTATATGACCATTTTTGTAAAGTCAAATTTCTAAAACATTAGGAGTATGATATCCCATGGTTTAACGATCGTAATTAATGAGTTGAAGAGGCATCTTGAAGATGCATACAATGTTCCATTCTCGCAGGATGTTGTTCAGTTAGGAAATCTCGCAGAGGGCATTACGGCCTCCGGAAATAATGGCGGGATAGCCAGGGGTAAGCTCATTCTCTCGGTAGTTAACATCAAGGAAGAAAAGACACTAAAAAATCTTCCCAATTTTATCAGAAACGACGTTACACTTAGAACCACCTATGAAAACCCGCCTGTTTTCCTGAATTTCTGGATTCTTATTACTGCGACAGATTCAGCGTATAACAATGCTTTATTGATGCTCTCACGTGCGATAAGGTTTTTTCAGTCAAAAAATGTTTTTACGCAGGACGACATTGCTCCGGCCTCTTTAAGTATTAATGCACCCCCCAACGCACTTGACCGGCTGGAGTCCTTTAAATTAATTTTTGATCTGTATTCACCCTCCATGGAAGAAGTGAATCACCTCTGGGGAACGCTTGGGGGTAAGCAGTACCCCTTCGTAATCTATATAATGCGGATGCTCGACCTGAAATTCAGGGCTGTATACAACGAAAGCGGTCTTATTACTGAAGTGGTTAGTGATTTTTACCATAAAAAAAATCCTTGAAATGGCCGAGCGAATTGGATATAACTACCAGCGACTTTTTGAAGTCCGGCTACTTCACCACTATTGGCTTGATGACGGAGCTGTTTTGTATGATGCCTTACCCGGCAGCAGGAAAACCAATGTACTTCAGAATTATGATATGCGCTCCTTCATGGAAATAAAGCCTACCCCAACTACAAAGTATAAGATCAAAGGACTGAAAGGCATATTTAAAAACACGGCAACTGGTTTTATGGTTGCAGTCCCCAAAGCTATGATAATACCTGATGCCGAAGTTTTCTCATTTGTAATTACAGTTACCGGTGCGGCTTTCTACAGGTACACTTCATTTACCTTTATCAGCCACAAAATTTACGAACTGTATTACCCGGCTGAAGACAAAATAATCAGGTACAAGGAAAATGTACCGGTATTTTCTAATCTGACAGGAGTTTCGCGCGGAGTTAATCCGGACAAGTCGTTGTTTCTTTCCCGCGAAATTCCGGCTTCGTCAGGTACCGATAAAGCAGAGTTCCTGAATATTAAGGGTGGAGCTCTTGTCCAGCTTGCCAACAGTCAGCCCGGGGCCAAAATTATGCAGTTAAGCCCTGCTGCTGCAAATTTCCCTGTTTTCATGCATCAGAATGATACTCCTGTCATAGTGCCACCTTTAGGTCTGGAAGGCACACCGTGGAAGGGTATAATACTCACTGATGAAATTCCCGACAATGTATTCGGCATGGTAAACATCACAGCTGCAAATCCGATTGATGCTGATTTTAGTTGCACTGCGGCAGGAATTGCCAAAAGTAATTGTCCTGTTTTTCAAATCCGTTTTAAAAACAGATCAGCAGTTTGGAAGTATCTTAATAAAAACAGCGGAGCGCCTGTTTCGGAAACCAATAATCCATTGCCTTTAACTTACAACGGGAATGCAGGAGTAAAAAGGAAACCGGGAGAATCGGTCATTAAGGTAAAATTTAAGGATAATAACCCGACAAAAAGAATTGAGGAGATTTACACTGAAATATTTGAATGAGTAACCTTTTTTTTCACTTTTAAAAATAATCAATATGGCAGCACCTTACAAAACTCCAGGGGTTTATGTGGAAGAAATCCCAAAACTTCCACCATCTGTTGCACAGGTAGAAACAGCTATTCCAGCGTTCATTGGTTATACACAAATAGCCATAAAACTCGCTACCGGTGATCTGAACAATGTTCCCAAACGAATTGGTTCGTTGGTGGAATATGAATTGTACTACGGATATGGACCTTCGCCCATTGTAACCGAAGTAAATATTAACGATGCCAATAATTTTGTATCGGCATCGTTAAGCAGTAAATTTTATCTGTATGATAGCTTACGCATGTTTTATTCCAATGGCGGAGGGGATTGTTTTATCAGCGATTCAGCTCAAAAATAATATTGTTGAAAACTAAATAGTTGCAATATGTTGGAAAAATAATTTTTCCGGCTAATTTTGTAGGGCGGGAGCCGAAGGGGCTGAGCCCCAAGTTACTGGTTTTCAGTATAGTG
>JBBQHB010000119.1:0-13322 GCA_038323575.1 Bacteroidales bacterium
TTTCCCGATCAGCTCTTCCCTGCTTTTCCCGATCAACCGCTCATAGGCCTTGTTGCAGGTGATGTAAAATCCGTCTGCATCACGGTAGTTGATCGGAAATGGCAGTGAATCGATAATTTTATAGGATAACTCAGGATCCTTTATTAAACCTGACAAAAATGCATTCTGTTCGTAAATCATAAATTATAGATATTGCTATAAAAAAATGAAAAATAAGAATGAAAAACGACGAAGTTACGAATTTATAACTACATTAGATTTTATCTGTTTCAGAATTTTTTCTGTCGGACTGTATAATTATTCAACACTGAATAAAATCAGAACTCACTGTTTTGAAAGAATTTAAATAAGAAAAATCGGCTATTTTGATTTTTTTCATCCGATGCTTTTTCGGACATTTGAACAAAATATTTCAATGATATAATTATCTGTTTGTTATTGATTAAAATATTGAAAATAATGAAGATAGAGAAAATAGTTCAGCTGTTGGATGCTAAGATTTTGTGTGGCAGTCACCGTGTTTCTGACGAAATTTCTAAAGCCTTCAGTTCCGATCTGATGAGTGATGTTCTCACACTTGAAGCTGACAATATTCTTCTCATTTCAGGCCTGGCCAACATCCAGCTGATCAGGACAGCTGAAGTTGCTGAAATTCACTACATTGTTATTGTAAGGAACAAAAAGGTAACCAGTGATATCGTTGAATTGGCCAAAAAACACAACATGGTACTCATTGAATCCCCTTTCTCGCTGTTCAAGGCATCGGGAATACTGTTTGCACACGGATTAGATCCGCTCTTTTGAAAATGATAGAACTTAAATTCAGAATTGACGGAGGAGATTTCGACAGTGCGGGAGCGGCTTCGAGTGAGACCAAGAAGATGCTCAAACAGTTGAACATCGACCCGAAAGTTGTCAAGCGCATGGTTGTAGCATTGTACGAAGCTGAAGTAAACATCGCAGCTCATGCCTGGTGCGGAGAGATAACAGTTTCAGTTCTGGATCATCAAATCACCGCAGTTTTGAAAGATGAAGGTCCGGGTATTACGGATATCAGCCGTGCTATGCTGGCAGGATTTTCAACTGCCTCGCCCAAGGTGCGGGAAATGGGATTCGGAGCAGGAATGGGTCTGCCCAACATGAAGAAGAATGCCGATGAGCTGAAGGTAGAAAGCACACCCGGTGTGGGCACTACCGTGAAGATGACATTCGATTTTTGATACGGTCCCTGAGCTTGTCGAAGGGTCGATTTTCGATTTCGCTGCAATTGCATATTTGAGAAGTTTGAACAGTTAGAATTTATATATTTTAAACATGATTGATAAAATAACGGATTTGAGAAATAAGCAAATAAAGTCAGAAGCGTTCTCACTTTATCCTTTCTCCTTTATCCTTTATCCTTAATAAAAGCATTAATTTTTATAAAAATCTACAATGGTCCAGAGCCTATTCCATCATGCAATTCAGATCGACGAAGCCAAGTGCGTCGGATGCATCCATTGCATGCGGGTATGTCCCACCGAAGCGATCAGGATCAAAGAGGGAAAGGCCATGATCATCCGGGAGCGTTGCATTGACTGCGGACAATGCATGAGGGCCTGCCCTGCCAAAGCTTTTTATATCGAACAGAACGACCTGAAGATGCTTCAGCAGTTCAAATACCGGATTGCCCTTTTCCCTGCCGTACTGATCGGGCAGTTTCCTGATAAGATTACGGAAGAGCAGATCTACCAGGCCATGCTGGACCTTGGCTTTACCCATCTGATGGAGGTGGAACAGCCCATCAAAATCCTGATTGACCTCACCAAAGAGTACCTGAAGGAAGACCAGATTTCAAAACCCTGCATCTCCGCATTTTGTCCGGCGGTTGTCAGGCTGATCCAGATAAAATATCCAACCCTGACCGACAACATCATACCTTTAAAAGCGCCGCATGATCTCTCTGCCCATTTTATCCGTCAGGCACTGATGAACCAGGGCGTAAAAAGAGAGGAGATCGGGATTTTTTACATCACTCCCTGTGCGGCTAAAATTTCCGCAGTGAAGAGTCCGGTAGGCGATCAACCATCGGTTGTCGACGGGATAATCTCCATGAGCGATTTCTACAGCAAAATTAGGCAAACGATCAGTTTAACCACAATTGCTGATACAAGGCAGCAACGCCGGCATCTAACCCGCGAGGGAATTCTCTGGAGCACCTCAAGGGGCGAATCCTCAAGATTTGGTAACCGGGCCATTGCCATCGACGGAATTCACAGCGTTGTGAAATTTCTTGACCGCCTTGAAACCGGAGAAGTCAAAGGATTTGACTTTCTCGAAATGCGTGCCTGCGACCAGAGTTGTGCAGGGGGGATCCTCCTCACCGGTAACAGGTTCACGACCACTGAAAGGCTGGAACAAAGATCAAAAAGATACCCCTCTTACCAGGAAAAAGAGCTGGATCCGAACCTGGATAAAGATATTTTAACCCAATGCCTGCTGATCGACGAGATCAAGTCCCGGAATGTTTTCCAGCTTGATGACGACATCAGCAAAGCGATGGAAAAGATGAGCAAAGCCCGACGGATCATCTGTTTTCTCCCTGGAATCGACTGCGGCGCCTGTGGTGCGCCCAATTGCCAGGCACTGGCGGAAGATATGGTACAGGGCAAAGCGAAAATGTCTGACTGTGTATTCCTGCAGCAGAGATGGGAGAACGAAGGAAAAATCGGAACCGGTAAAGCTTTCCATAACATGGAAAAAAAATGGGGGGAAGGAAGATTTAACGCAGATTGTAACAAAAGAGGACGACGAAATGAAGGTTTCTGAATTGGTAAAAGAGTTGAACCTGGAGGTTTTCTCCGGGAAAGAAGGTTTGAACCGCGAAATAAAAGGCGGTTATGTATCTGACCTGCTAAGTGATGTAATGGGAAATGCAGCAGAAGGAGAAGTATGGGTAACCCTGCAGACGCACCGCAATGTGGTTGCGATCGCTTCGCTGAAGGAACTGGCATGCATACTGCTGGTGGGTTCGCTGGCACCCGAACAAAGCACACTCGAACACAGCAACGAAGAGGGCATTCCAGTGCTTGGAACTTCACTGTCCACTTTCGAGATAGCAGGGTTGTTGTACCAAAAAATAAAAAGTTCGCGATGAAAAGTTTCAGGGCAGATCTTCACATCCATACAGTCCTGTCGGCCTGTGCAGATTTGAATATGAGCCCCGGAACCATCATCAGGAACGCAATAGTAAAAAATATTGACCTTATCGGCATCACCGATCACAACTCCACGCTGCATTGCGGTCTGGTAAAGGAGCTGGCTGAGGAACAAGGTTTGGCTGTTTTGTGCGGCACAGAAGTAACCACCCGCGAAGAGGTGCATTGCCTGGCCTATTTCGGTGACCTCACTGCACTCGGACTGTTTCAGCAGTATATCGACATTCACCTGCCGGTGATTCCTTACCGGCCGGAGCGGTTCGGGTACCAGGCATTGGTCGGCAGGGATGAAGAAATAGTCCGTCTGATTGAGCATTACCTGAATGTGGGGCTCAACCAGAGCATCGATCAGGTAGAGCAGGAAGTTCACCGGCTGGGCGGAATCTTCATACCTGCCCACATCGAAAGGCCTTTGTTCGGCATATTCAACCAGCTGGGATTTATCCCTGAAACACTGGTTTGCGATGCGATGGGAATCATGCAGCAGAGCGCTGAAACTGAGATAAGAAACAGGTTCAGACTGCCACAAAGTATGGCGCTGATAAAAGCGTCTGATGCCCATACACCATCAATGATCGGTTCAGGATGCACCGTTTTCGAAATGAAAGCGCTCACTTTTGATGAGCTAAAAAAAGCCCTCGCGGGCACTGAAGGAAGGAAAACATATTCAGAATGAAGAATATCGCTTTACATGTTCTTGACCTTGTTCAGAATTCTGTCCGGGCAAAGGCAGCAAAGGTTCAGGTATCGGTGACGGAAGATTCTGTTCACGACCGCTATCTGCTTACCATTGAAGATGACGGAGAAGGGATGGAAGAGGAAAAGCGTCAAAAAGCAACTGATCCGTTTTACACCACCCGGACAACCCGGAAGGTAGGATTGGGCTTACCACTGATTCAGCAGAATGCCGAACGGACCGGAGGCAGTTTCACCCTGACTTCCGGGCCGGGGAAAGGGACAAAACTGGAGGCATGTTTTGTAATGAGCCATCCCGACAGGTTACCCTTGGGAGATATAGACGATGTGCTGGTTCTCCTGGCAGTCGGAATACCACAGCTCAGGCTGGTTTATGAACACAAAACGGAACATGGAAAATACCGGTTTGACACCGAGGCGGTCCGTGAAATTATCGGAGACATTAAGGACAGTAACCTGGAAGTCAGGAAATTTCTGAGAGAGATGATTACAGAAAACCTGAAGGATATTAATGCAGACCAACGAGAAGCTATAAGACATGAGATATGAGACATGAGATAAGGTAAGAAGTGACATTGATGTTCTAAAAATAACAAGAAAATAATTTCGGAATATTTAAAATAAGTAAAAATGATGAACAAAATCAAATCGCTCGACGATCTTAAGCAATTAAGGGAAGGGATGCAGGCGAAGATCAGGATGCGTGAGGTCGCAGGCAATTCTGAAAATATTGTAAGGATAAAAGTAGCCATGTCGACCTGCGGCATCGCCTCAGGCGCCAAAGAGATCATGAATTTTATGATGGATGAGCTGGAGCGGCAGGCCATCGAAGCTGTGGTGACACAAACCGGCTGCATGGGTTATTGCTATGCGGAACCAACCATCGAAGTAACGGTTCCGGGCAAGGAACCCATCGTCTTTGGCGACGTAGACAAAGCACGGGCCTCAGAAATCATTGAGAAATACATTGTACACAACGAACTGGTAGACGGGATATTACCTGTAAACTACCGCATAATTGACAATTAAACACTTTTATCAACTGTTATGGCAGATTATAAAATGCACCTCCTGGTATGTGGAGGAACCGGTTGCAAAGCATCTGAAAGCGAACAGATCAGGGAGAATCTGTTGGCTGAAGTCGAGAAACATGATCTGAGCCATGAAGTTCAGGTTGTCATGACCGGATGTTTCGGCTTCTGTGAAAAAGGTCCCATCGTGAAAGTCATTCCCGATAATACTTTTTATGTCCAGGTAAAACCTGAAGATGCGGCCACCATCGTGGAAGAGCATATCATCAAAGGGCGGCAGGTCACACACCTCCTTTACCAGGATCCGGAGACAGAACTTCCGGTCAGCGATTCCAAGCACATGGACTTCTACAAAAAGCAGGTGCGCATTGCACTGCGAAATTGCGGTGTCATCAATCCCGAAAACATCGACGAATACATTGCACGTGATGGTTACGCCGCTTTGGCCAAATGCCTCAGCGAGCGGACTCCACAGGAGGTGATCGACGAAATAAAACGTTCCGGTCAGCGCGGAAGAGGTGGCGGCGGCTTCCCGACAGGATTGAAATGGGAAATCACTTCAAAATCTGTGGCCGACCAGAAATATGTAGTCTGCAATGCAGACGAGGGTGATCCGGGCGCATTCATGGACCGTTCCATCCTGGAAGGAGATCCGCATTCAGTGATCGAAGCGATGGCCATATGCGGCTACTGCACCGGATCAACCAAAGGCTTGGTTTACATCCGTGCCGAATACCCGCTGGCCATTCAAAGGCTAAAGGTTGCCATCAGGCAGGCCCAGGAATACGGATTGCTCGGAGAAGAAATTTTCGGCACCTCATTTTCTTTCAATATTACGCTCCGTTACGGTGCCGGGGCTTTCGTATGCGGCGAGGAGACTGCATTGATCCATTCCATGGAGGGGCTGCGCGGCGAACCTACTTTCAAACCACCTTTCCCTTCAGAATCAGGATATCTGGGCAAACCCACTACCGTGAACAATGTAGAGACATTGGCAAGCATCCCGGTAATTATCAACAAGGGGGCAGAATTTTTCAATGCCATCGGAACTGAAAAATCAAAAGGGACCAAAGTTTTTGCCCTCGCGGGAAAGATCAACAATGTCGGTTTGATTGAAGTCCCGATGGGAACCACCCTCCGGGAAGTGATTTTCGACATCGGCGGCGGAATCAAAGGAGGCAAAAAATTCAAGTCAGTACAGACCGGAGGTCCTTCAGGCGGCTGCCTGACCAACTCTTTCCTGGATACGCCCATCGACTATGACAACCTGATTGCTGCCGGATCCATGATGGGATCAGGCGGTATGATCGTAATGGACGAGGACGACTGCATGGTTTCGATCGCCAAATTCTACCTCGAATTCACCCTGGATGAATCGTGCGGGAAATGTACTCCCTGCCGGATCGGCAACAAGCGTTTGTTTGAGATTCTGGAAAAAATCACGCAAGGACTCGGAACTGAAGAAGATCTGACCAGGCTCCGCTCTCTCTGCAAAGTCGTCAAAGACACCTCCTTATGCGGCTTGGGACAGACCTCTCCTAATCCGATCCTGTCGACCCTCGATAATTTTTACGATGAATACCTGGCCCACGTCAGGGATCAAAAGTGTCCCGCCGGACAGTGCAAGTCGCTGGTAAAATATTTTATTGACAGCGAGAAATGCAACGGCTGTACGCTCTGCTTCAGGAACTGCCCGGTCGGGGCCATTACGGGAGAAAAAAGGACACCGCACTCCATCGACAACAGTATCTGCATCAAATGCGGGGTATGCCTGGAAAAATGCAAATTTGATGCGGTAAGCGTCTCTTAAAAACCTTCAATTATGGATATGATTAATCTTACGATAGATAACAAACCCCTCGCCGTTGAGCGGGGAACATCGCTGCTCCATGCCGCAGCGCAGGTAGGCATTAAGATCCCCTCACTCTGCTACATGAAACTGGAGGACCTCAACATAGAAAATAAGCCCGGTGGCTGCAGGGTTTGCGTCGTCGAAGTGGAAGGGCGCAGAAACCTTGCCCCCGCCTGCTGTACCGATGTTGCTGAAGGAATGGTCATCCATACCCACTCCATGCGGGCCATCCATGCACGCCGCACGGTAGTGGAACTTATCCTTTCAGACCATCCGACGGATTGTCTCAAATGCGCAAAAGCCGGCAACTGCGACCTGCAGAGCATGGCACAACGCCTGGGTATCAGGGAGATTCACTTCGAAGGGGAAAAATCCACCTTCCGTGAAGATACTTCTCCTGCCATCATCCGTGAGCTGGATAAATGCATCCGTTGCCGCAGGTGTGAGATGATGTGCAATGAGGTACAAACTGTAGGGGCGCTTTCAGCCATCAACAGGGGTTTCAACGCTGTTGTCGCACCTGCTTTTGAAATGAACCTCGACCACTCTGTCTGCACCTACTGCGGACAATGTGTTGCTGTTTGCCCAACCGGCGCGCTGACAGAAAAAGACAATACAGGGGCTGTCATCAGGGCATTGTCAAATCCGGCTAAAACCGTAATCGTACAAACAGCTCCGGCCGTACGTGCCGCACTCGGAGAAGAGTTCGGTTTAGAACCCGGAACGCTGGTTACCGGAAAGATGGCGGCTGCCTTGCGCCGCTTAGGCTTCAACTATGTTTTTGACACAGATTTCGCAGCCGACCTTACCATCCTTGAAGAGGGAACCGAGCTCCTCAACAGGCTGACAGCTTTCCTTGGCGGAGATAAAGAGGTAAAACTGCCGATGCTTACCTCCTGTTGCCCGGCCTGGGTCAAATTCTTCGAGCACCATTTTCCCAACCTGAAAGATATCCCTTCCAGCGCCAGATCGCCGCAGCAAATGTTTGGCTCTATCGCCAAAACCTACTTTGCCGATAAAATCGGGGTTAACCGCAAGGATCTTGTGGTTGTCTCCATCATGCCCTGCGTGGCCAAAAAATACGAATGCAGCCGCGAAGAGTTCTCCGAAAACGGAAATCCTGATGTCGACTTTGCATTAACAACCAGGGAACTGGCCCAGTTGATCAACCTGGCCAACATAGATTTTAAATCGCTGCCGGATGAAGATTTTGACAAGCCAATGGGTGAGTCTTCCGGAGCAGGCGTCATTTTCGGAACCACCGGCGGGGTCATAGAGGCAGCAGTTCGCACAGCCTATGAGATCTTTACCGGGAAAAAACTAAACAGGATAGATTTTACCGAACTGCGGGGAATGGATGGTTTGCGCCATGCCACCATTGACTTCGACGGTCTGCCGATTAAGATCGGTATTGCTCATGGCCTGGGGAATGCCCGTAAATTGCTGGAAGATATCCAGCAGGGGAATAGCCAGTTCCATGCCATTGAGATCATGTCCTGCCCGGGAGGCTGCATCGGCGGCGGCGGACAGCCTTACCACCACGGTGATGCTGAGATCCTGAAGAAACGGCAGTTGGCGATTTACCGCGAAGATTCCGGCAAACCTGTCCGCAAATCACACGAGAATCCCTACATTACAAAATTATACGAAGAATTCCTGGGGGCACCGATGAGCGAGAAAGCCCATGACCTGCTGCATACCGAGTATTTCGACCGCAGCAAACCAATAAAGTAGAGACGTGCTGCCGCACGTCTCCACTGTGCAATCAAAAAATTAATAAAAATACCCAAGATGCCAAAAATAAAGTTATCTCAAAAAACAATCGAAATAGTCAGGGAAATTTGTGCTTCTTTCGAAAACGACGAAGGGGAGTTGATCAATGTCCTTCATGAAGCCCAACACAAACTGGGTTATCTTCCTGCTGAAGTGCAGGAACTCGTTGCCAATGAGCTCAAAATGTCCGTGGCCAAAGTATATGGAGTAGTCACTTTTTACTCCTTTTTCAACATGATTCCACAGGGAGAGTTTCCGATCTCCGTGTGCATGGGAACAGCCTGCTATGTTCGCGGTGCGGAGCAGATTTTGCACGAGATCAAAAGACAGCTCAACATCGAAGTGGGCCAGTCGACTCCCGACGGTAAGTTCTCTCTCAACTGCCTGCGCTGTGTCGGCGCCTGCGGACTGGCTCCTGTGGTGATGGTAGGCGAAAAAGTTTACGGCCGGGTTGCTCCCCAGCAGGTCCGCAAGATCATCGCCGAATATCAGGAGGGGTGCGTACGACCGGAGAAGCATGAGATGTGAGGAAGAGTGACTAACTTCATGTTTTAAGTAGGCCTGAATGCCTAACTTTAGGCACGCTAAGTACTCCAGGCACTCTAAGTACTTTAGTCACTTTAGTTCACTTTAGCTCACTTTAGGCACTTCCCATGAAAATCCCCTCCGCCGAACCCTATAAAATCAAAATGGTAGAACCGATCTACCTCAGCACACGGAAAGAACGGGAACAATGGATCCGGGAGGCTGATTACAACCTGTTCAACCTGAAAAGCGAACAGGTTTACATCGATTTACTCACAGACAGCGGAACCGGCGCCATGAGCGACCGGCAATGGGCGGCGATTATGACAGGTGACGAAAGTTATGCAGGTTCTTCCTCTTTTTACCACCTGAAAGATACCATCAAAGAATTGTTCGGATTCGACTATTTTCTCCCCACCCACCAGGGAAGAGCTGCCGAGAATGTACTGTTTTCGGTATTGGTAAAAAAAGGAGACTTCATTCCGGGCAATGCCCATTTTGATACGACCAAGGGGCACATTGAGTTCCGGCAGGCCACGGCAGTTGATTGCACCATTGATGAATCATTCGATACCAACGACATCCATCCGTTCAAAGGGAATGTTGATCTCCTGCAACTCAGGAATGTATTGGAGCAGCACCCCAAAGAGCAGGTCCCTTTTATCCTGCTTACTTTGACCTGTAACTCATCCGGAGGACAACCTGTTTCGATGCAGAATATCAGAGAGGTGAAAGCGCTTGCCGATCAGTTCGGTATACCGCTCCTGTTCGACTCAGCCCGCTTTGCAGAAAATGCCTGGTTCATTTCACAGCGGGAAACAGGCTATGAAAACGTTCCAATCAAAGAGATTGTCCGTGAAATGTTTACCTATGCCGATGGCATGACAATGAGCAGCAAAAAAGACGGGATTGTCAATATTGGTGGATTTATCGCCACCCGTCACAAAGCCTGGCACGATGAGGCATGCACTTTCAACATCATGTTTGAAGGATTCATAACCTACGGCGGCATGGCAGGACGCGACATGAACGCCCTGGCCGTCGGATTAATGGAAGCCACGGAGGCGGATTACCTTGCCAGCCGCATCGGACAGGTACAATACCTGGGAGAACATCTTTCCGGGTACGGCATACCTGTACAAACGCCCTATGGCGGTCATGCCGTTTTTGTTGATGCCAAAAGCTTTCTGCCGCATGTCAGGCAGGAAGAGTTTATCGCCCAAACCCTGTGCATCGAACTGTACCTCGAAGCCGGTATCAGAGGGGTTGAGGTCGGTACCCTTATGGCCGACCGTGATCCTGAAACCCGCGAAAACAGGTATCCCAAACTTGAATTTATGCGCCTTGCAATACCCCGAAGGGTTTATACCAACCTGCACCTTGATGTGGTGGTGGCAGCACTTAAAAATGTGTACGACCGCCGTGATTCCATCAGGACAGGCTACCGTATTGTCAGTGAAGCCCCTATATTAAGGCACTTTACCATAGAACTGGAACCGGCAGGATAACTTGGGATTTTCGATTTTCGATTTCGCCTGAATCGCGAACTGGTTTTACCAAATCAGTCTTGTCTAACTATGAATTACGATCAGTGATTGTATTGTTCAAGGACCAAAATCGAAAATCGAAAATCGAAAATCGAAAATTCCTTATAATATTTCTTCAATTTGATTTTTGAATGGTTGTGCTTGTTCCAATTTTGTTATATTTGTCAAAAGAACATTAATATTTGTTAATTTTTATTCTGTTTTATGCACAAAATTCCTTGGCTTGTTGGGCTTTTGTTGCTGTACCTGATACCATTACCCGGCTTAGACTTTTTACATAAATCATCTTTTGCGCTCGAGCCCGTTATACAGCTCAGAGGAAAGGTAATTGATGCGGAATCCAGATCACCGATCGGATATGCGAATGTTTCGCTTTTCCTTTTAACTGATACGGTTCCTTTGAAAATTACCGCAACTGATAGCAAAGGTGATTTTATTTTTTCTAATCTTCAGGCCGGAAGTTATTTCGTGCAGGTTAATTTCATAGGGTTTAAGAACTTTACAACCCAACTATTCGTGCTGAAGTGGAAGGAGTCTGTATTCAGGCTTGAACCCATTGCCATCCAATTCGGAACGCTCGATTTGGATGAGATAGATGTTATAGCCAATGCTGATAATCCTGTTTATCAAATAGATAAAAAAACTATCTATGTTGAAAACCAACTCACAGGCACCGGGGGAAATGCCTCCGACCTTTTACTGAAACTACCTTCCATTACGCAAAATCCTGACGGACAAATTGCTATTCACGGCAATCCCAACGTGTTGGTATACATCAATGGGAAACCCTCCTCCCTGAAAGGAGAAGAATTGCTCCATAATACTTCAGCGGCTCAGATAAGAAAAATTGAACTTATCACCAGTCCGTCAGCAAAATATGCTGCTTCAGGATCCGGGGGCATCATCAACCTTGTTACCAAAAAGAGTAACCTGAGCGGGTTCAACGGGAATATACTGGCAGCCGTTGATGACCTCGGAGGCTACTCTACCGACCTTTTGCTAAATTACAAGTTCGGCAGATTCAACATTTTTGCAGGTATTGATCACAACAGACGAAGAAACAAAGGAGGCATCGATTATATTACCGATTACCTTACAGACCTGACCCGATTCACCAAATCCGGCGAAATGAACGCTCAACGTATCAATACAGGATTCAGAGCTGGTATTGATTACCAGCCAACCTCATCGGATAACATTACCGTCAGCGGCAACGGCGGTAATTTTGAGACCACCAACGATGGAACCTGGAATACGACAACAATTCAACTCAACTCCCCGCTAACCACTTCGACACCAAATTCCGCCACTGATGCGAACAAACGCTATGGCAGTTACGGTGGAGCGGACTTTACCTATGAGCATAAATTTGATGCCGAAAACAAAATACTTTCTATTTCATCTCTTTGGAATACTGTAGATTACGACGACCAATACCTTAACCTGGCTTACAACCCGAAAGGTCTTGAACAGATAAGGCAATTAACGCAAATAAGCAAAACAAATTACAATTTTCAGTTCAATGCCGATTACAATACCCCTACCGGGAAATTTGGCAACCTGGAAATCGGCTATCAATTTACACTCAACAAAGAACATGAAGTTTATCTTTCTGAGTTGAGTAATCCGCCGCCGCCGGAAGTCACCGGCGAGGAGACCCATTACAACGGAGTGGTCCAGGCAGGATACGGGACCTGGCAGTTTAAAGTCAGGCGCTTAAACTTAAAGGCGGGTATAAGGGCCGAAAACCTTAACAGGGAGTTGAACACCACCAACAACAGTTATGTGTTGAATCGTTTCGATCTTTACCCAAGCCTGAACAGCACTTTTAAAGTTGATTCGATTCAGGAAATTCAGTTCAACTATTCAAGGCGAACTGATCAGTTAAGAACAGCGCAACTCGATCCGATACCAAGATGGTACGACTTTTACAATGTTGTAACTGGGAATCCCAACCTGAGAAACGAGTTAACCGACAAAGTTGCGCTCAATTATCTGCTTTCCTTTCCACGTTTGACGTTTAACAGTGAACTATATTTTTACAATACAGTCGATAAGATTGAATTAATAAGTTCCCTCTACAAGAATGGAATTATTCAGAACCGGTATGAAAACATGGGAAACGAAAAAACATTAGGGGTGGAATTCAATGCCAACTGGAAAACCAGAAGGTGGTTTAGCCTGAATGAGAAATTGGGTATTATCGACTCCTGGCTATTTGTCAACATCAACCAGATCAGTCAACAGAGAAATTACCATCAGTTGTATTCCATTATTACTGCCAATTTCTCCATTACTCCTACTACCTTGTTTGAACTGAACTTTACCTACTACGGACCATCATTAACGGCACAAAGCCACGTCAGCCAGGTATTCCTTGGCGGTTTAAGTTTCCGGCAGCTGCTTTTCAATAACAAAATTTCATTTACACTTACCGGAAGAGATGTTCTGGGTTTGTACCGAAAAGTCGAACATATACAGGGAACTGACTTTAACCAGGAAATAACTACCTGCAATAATTTCCCGATCAGGTTTTCACTCTCTTATAAATTCAACCAGTTCAAACGCAACGACCGGCAAAACGCCAAAATCCCGGTGCTGGAATAAGGCCAGGACGGGGAGACGAGACGACTGGGGGACTGGGAGACTGGGAGACTGGGAGACTGGGAGACTGGGGGACTGGGGGACTGGGAGACTGGGA
>JBBQHB010000120.1:0-12819 GCA_038323575.1 Bacteroidales bacterium
CACTATACTGAAAACCAGTAACTTGGGGCTCAGCCCCTTCGGCTCCCGCCCTACAAAATTAGCCGGAAAAATTATTTTTCCAACATATTGCAACTATTTAGTTTTCAACAATATTATTTTTGAGCTGAATCGCTGGCTATTCTTCATAACCCGAATCTTTGCCTTTTAAAACAGCAGGAATCCCCTGCTTCATCCATTTTGGCTCTGGTCCGTTTTTGAGGTAATGGTCGAAAAACTGACTCATCCGGATGGAAAGATCCTGCCGGTTAGGACGTTTGGTCAGGTTGTGCTCTTCTCCGTTGTAAACAAGCAGCCATGCCGGTTTCTCCAGGCGGCGCATGGCGGTAAACAGCTCAATTCCCTGGTACCATGGAACGGCGCCGTCTGTGTCGTTGCTCATGATCAGCAAAGGGGTGGTGATCCTGTCGGCAAAGAAGATGGGCGAGTTTTCGATGTACAATTCGCGGTTTTCCCACAATGATCCGCCAATACGGCTTTGTCCATGTTCATACTGGAACTCGCGCACCACGCCGCTTTCCCAGCGTATTCCGCCGTAGGCTGAGGTCATGTTGCTGACAGGCGCTCCAGCCATTGCTGCTTTGAACATCCCTGTCTGGGTCACCATAAATGCTGTCTGGTATCCTCCCCAGCTTTGACCCTGCAACCCCATATTTTTGGCATCCACATAAGGTCGTTTCAGCAGTTCAAGTGTTCCGCTCATGATCGAATTGTAGGCATCCTTACCAGGATGGCCCGTCGTATAAGTAATGTCCGGCACAAATACCAGGTATCCGTTGCTGTTGTAATAGGGAAAGTTTACCGTCGACCTGGAAGGTGAAGGAACGTAATGGGAGTTAAGTTTATCGGAATAGCGTTCATAATAGTAAATGATCATTGGATATTTACGGGCAGGATCGAAGTTCTCGGGTTTGTAAAGCAGTCCTTTCATCTCTTTCCCTTCGAGGGTGGTCCATTTAACCTGCTCTACGTTTCCCCACCAATAGTCACCCTGTTGCGGATTGGCAACGGATAATTTTTTAGCAGCTTTAAAGTCTGCCTTGCTTGTCCACAGGTCCGGGTAACTGATGTAGGAGGATTGCTGCCAGATCAGCTGGTCTGCGTTTTTGGCCTTGATGGGATTGCTGAAATTATTGTCTTTCCTTACCAGGGAGGTTAATGACCCCGGAGCCGTCAGTTTTAATGAGGCAAATCCCTGTCTGCAGCTCTCCTCTTCCGCTGCTTCCAGTAACTGCGGTTCTGCCGGATTGATAAACAAAGCCTCCGGATCGAGATTCACATAGCGGTAAACTGTTTTTTCGGTTCGTCCTGTGGCTGTCAGGTTTACAGGTGATCTAACTCCCTTGGGATCAAACTGCCACAGGTCGTACTGGTCGTAGATCAGGACTGACTCATCGTCTTTGGTCCAGCCTGCAATGCCGTAAGGACCCGGCTGGGAAGGGGTATCGTGTTTTTCATTGTAAAATGCAACAGGAACGGCAGCAGTGAGGTTTCTACGTTGGAATTTGATCAGATCCATGCAATACCAGGCTTTTTCACTCGCTTCGTACCAATAGAGGTATTTTCCGTCAGGTGAGATATCACCCGGAAAGGATTTCTTTTTAAACAGGAGTTTTTTGGCGCCCGTTTTAAGGTCAAGAAGATAAACATCGCGGTAACGCGCCTCCTCCCAGGAAGAAAGCTTCTCGTATGGCAGATCGGAATAACCGACGGCCAGGTCTCCATTCCCTTTCTTGATGGTTTTTACCCGTGTGATCACGGTGTCAGCCAGCTGAATTATTTTTTTGTCGGATATCCTGAAAAGGGCGGTATAGCTTTGCTTCAGATCACCATCCAGCTCTTTGATTTGCTGAGACTGCAGCCGGCCGTCCTGCCAGTTCCAGACATCCACCCGGGTCTTTTCCTCGTCAAGCAGGGAGTCTTTTGGTTGGGTAAGAATTTTGGGTGCGGTAGCGAAATAGAGCTTGGTTCCGTCGTCGGAAAAACTGATTTTCCCATTTTCACTGACTTCCCACTTCGCCGGCATTCCATGGGTTAAAGTATCGGCGACCAGCTTCGGAACGCCCTGCTTTTCGTCCCAGAGATTGAGGCTGTAACGTTTGACTTTGGCGGTGTCGCCGGTAAAGAGGTAAGTCACCTGCCTGCCTGCATCGTCGGGCAGTACTTTTTTTGCCAGACCGTTGCTTTCGAACAGTTTTTTGGACTGAAGGATCCTGGTATCGAAGATATGGACGGAGGTAGAATCTACTGAATCCTTTTTCAAAGTAACGAATGCACACAATGCGCCGTTCTTCGAAAAAGCGAATTCCGTCACATTCTCATAAATGAATTTAGCCCCGGTGAGCGGATTGGTAATGGTCAGCAGCGCGGTTTCCACATCGCCGAAAGCACCTTTTTTGGTTTTCTTCCCGTTTTCTGTTTTAGGTTCGGTTTTGGAATTCCTGGAAGCAGTATCCGGCGCAGCTTTTAATTTCAGCGTATCTTTCGATTCACCCTTTGACTTGGTCTTATCTTTGAGCAGATCCTGCAAAAAAGCGATCCAGGGCCCACCCTCTTTGGGCAGTTGGAAGGACTTGAGTCCGGGTACTTTCACGATAGAATCCTTTGCAAGGAGCTTTATTCCAAGGGAGTCTTTGGGCATATCCTCTTTCTTGGTTTTGGCCATTTTCAGCTTGCGGAGGACGGGCTCCGGCTGTTTGATTTTAAAGACCAGCAGATCTGAACTGCTGCTGAATATTGCTTCCTGTCCGCGGGGAAGAGCGTCGTGTTTGTCGGTTTGCAGATTCCGCAAGTGAAGGAACCCATCACCCTTCTGGGGATTTACTTCGAAAGATACCCACTGGCCGTTGGCCGAAACAGCAGGTTTAGCCAGCTCTTTCCAGGAGTCATATACAGAATGGGTTAGCGGCTTCTTCGCAGCCGTTTGACACATTGCCGCGGCAATCATTGCCATGGTTATACACAGAAGCAGGAATAGTTTTTTCGTCATAGCTCATGTTATCAGGAAAAGTTGCCGCAAGATAATATAAAAGTTGGAGATGGTTAGATTCTTTTATGGCAGTTAGCATCAGTTTTTTATCCTCATCCGGTTGAATGAACGGAAAACGAATAGCAGGGCGATGCACATAACCACAAATCCCACATACGGGCTGCAGGCCTGAATTGCTGGCTCAGCGCTATTTCCATGGTGAGCAGTCCGAAAAGTAAACCTAAGAAACAATCCACAAAACCAATCATCAACAAACCGGATTGCCCTGCAGAAAGTGGCGGTAACACAAGGCTTGCTTCACTTGCCTTCGAAGGAAGCCAAGCTGCTAATGCAAGCAGCAGAATTAACAGATGCTTCATCAGTTGGTTGTAAGAAGGTGAGAACTTTTATCTCAAATAGAGTACAGTTGAGGGTCATTTTCACCATGGTGGCCACAAATTTTTCATATATGACTACTTTTTGCAGCTCTGCTTTTGGAGAATGGCTTTAGGGGAAGTTTACAATGAGTTCTTTGTTGAATTAGTAATCCCCCCCCCCCTTGCTGTGGTTCAGGAAATTCGCGAATCGGGCTGTAACGGATATATGATTCAAATATTTCTTTATCAGGACCTACAACTCTCGGGTCTTTAGATTTTTCGAGTTCTTTCATCAACTCACTTTTCAACTCTTGTCCGATGAGTTTAAATTCTTCTTTCCCATACAGGTTTGTAAGGCAATTTGGATCACCAACAATATCGTACAATTCAAATTCAGGTCGTTTCCCATAGGCCAGATCGAAGAAATACTGAATGTTTCCCTTTGTACGGTTTTCTATCAAATATGATTTTGAAGGTGCACCATCTACATCGGCAAAAGCCCATCCTGAATGAGAAATACCCTTTTCGTCGATTCCGTACATAGGCAAAAGTTTGCCGTCCGAGTTTGGTTCAATGGCCTGGGGATCCCCTGCCGGCCATCGTTCGGGCTTTATATTCCAGATAAAGAGGTTTTTTTCGCTGCGGATGGCGCGTTGCGGATAGCCCAGATTGTTCCAGCGGGAGGATGAGTGCCGTTCTCTTCCGGCAAATACATATTTCTTGGTTTTATCGATGATTCCCGAATTTTTTGATTTCAGGATATTGACCATACTTCTTCCGGAAATGGGCATCATACCATCCGGTTTGGTGCCGGTCATTTCCAAAATAGTCGGGGCAAAATCAACAAAACTTACCGGATCGTTGACAATTCTGGCGCCGGGAAATTCCTTGGGATAGCTGATAGCCAGGGGGACATGGGTCCCGTATTCGAAGCAGTTGGCTTTTGCACGGGGGAAGGACATCCCGTTGTCGCCGGTAACGAAAACAATGGTGTTATCCAGTTCCCCGATTGAATCCAGGTAATTTAACATTCTGGTCAGGTGAAGGTCAAACCAGTCAATTTCAACAGCATAATCAAGCATATCACCCCTGATTACTTCGTTATCGGGTAAGAATCCGGGAACATCAACACTTTTTAAGTTTTTATTGTTGCGTATCCACGAATCTTTTTCATAGTCCCGGTGGGGTTCATTGGCACCATACCAGAAGTAGAAAGGCTGTCCCGGATTTCGCTTTTGCATGAAAGCCCGGAAATTGGCCGCATAGTTGTCTCCGCCGATTCCGCCGGCAGTGCGTTCGTCTGAAGAACCCCCTTTGCGATAGTTGATGGTGTTATAAGTTTTGCCAGCTGCATTATCCGTCCGCCACAAAGAATCCTGTGCATTCCGGGCATATTGAAACGGAGCAACACCTTTTCCGGTGTGTCCGGTGTGGTAACCGTTTTTTTCAAGCAGGTCGACAAAAGGGACATACTTTTTCATCCAACTGGAAGCATGCTGCCCGCTTTGTTCGTTTTGCCAGGGGTAACGGCCGGTAACCAGTGAGCCGCGTGAGGGTGCGCATCCGGGTGATCCGGCATAACAATTGGTAAAAAAAACGCCATTTCGTGCAATCTTGTCGAAACCGGGCGTATTGACAAATTTGCATCCGGAAAACCCTGTATGTGCGAAGGATTGATCATCGCTTATAGCAATCAGGATATTGGGACGTCTCGGTTCTGCTTTTTGTTTGGTTTGACATGAGATATTGAAGAGTAAACCTCCGCCCAATGAACACATTACCGCGGCTGACAGAATTTTCATACTATTAATATTTTAATGTATATGCAAGATTTTACTTCGTTATTGATTCAAATTCAGCCTTCGATTTTTCATAATATGGGGTCACCAGCGGTCCTTCCAACAATGGATCTTTAACCGACTTCATCCATGACATCAATTCGGAAGAAAGTTCTTTGACCTTTCCGGCGAACGCTTGATTTTGACCAAGATTTTCCAACTCAAAAGGATCTTTTTCTATATTGTACAATTCAAAGAAAGGACGCGTGCCTGTCGTTTTCTCTCTTTCAGTATGCGCAGAGAAGCGTACAGGGCTTGTGCTTAAGGGATATGCCGCAGTCCGGCCTGCGTCGAAATACCATATTAACTGGAATTTACCGCTGATAATTGTCCGGGATTGGTTGTCACGTTTCATGTCAGGAGTAAACTGCGCAAAAGCTGATTTTCTGGGCGGAACAGTCGTTTCTCCGGCGATGATTTTTTTAAAACTTACTCCTTCAATGTTTCCTGGTACCGGGAATCCTGCATACTCGAATAAGGTTGGCAATACATCCACATTACTCATGGTTTCATCAAAAACTTTGCCACCCGAAAAAATTGAATTTGGCTGGTAAATAATAAACGGGACTTCAATCCCGGCTTTTCGGGTTGTCCATTTGGCTCCCGGGAAACCTATACCATGGTCGCTTGTGAAAATTACAATGGTGTTATTCGCAACTTCACTTTCTTCTATGGCATTAAATATTTTGCCCAAACAATCATCCATAAACTTAATATCACCCTGAAGCTTTGCCAATTCACTGCGAATCTCAGCTGTTCCAACCAAAAATCCGGGAACAAAAACACCTTTGGTACTGTCTGCTTCGTGTTTGTAAGGGTCGTGTACCTCTATAAATCCAATTTTAATAAAAAAGGGTTTATCTCCGTTTCGGGATTTTCGGAATAAATTTGTGGTCTCTTTTACCGTTTCTTCTGCCTTATTATTTGGAGAAAGATGATGTTCAAAACCCAGCCGGCCTGGTTCGCCAACGTGTGTAAAGCCAATCAGTGTAGTATTATAGCCCTTTGTCTTCAGTAATTCTGCAATATGCTTTTCATTGTTATTTAATTTCCACCACCAGGGAGCATGGGTCAAACCCATTAATCCGTTTGATTGGGGGTATCTTCCGGTAAGTAAACTTCCCCGTGCCGGGGAACAGACACCGGAAGTAGAAAAAAAATTCCTGAACATAATACCCTTCGATGCCAATTGGTCCAGGTTGGGAGCGTTTACCGTTTTTACTCCATAACATCCTAAATGTTGTCCCAGATCATGACAGGTAATGATTATTATATTAGGCGGAATATGGTCAACGATATTGGCAGATTCAGCGGGATTAAAAGCAGCTGTTGCAGCCAAACCGGTTAATATTCCAAGAGATTTCAAATGACTCATGGGGTGAATATTTTAAAACAGCAGATAAAATAAATCATAGTGCAGCCCCGCAAGGAGGCTGTGCCATGATTTATTCTCATTTCAGCTAATTTGCTTTATAAACAAGTGGGGTTATATTTCTCAGGGTACCGGGATAGCCCTTATTCTGATTAATTACCCCCCCTGTATTGGAGTTGATTGCATAGGATGGAACAGGCCAGAAAATATGATAGGGAGAACAGGTATAAAAGTTCCCGTACGCGGTTTTCACATTTGGATTGTTGTAAAAACCGCTGACTTCGACTACTCTGTCAAACCAGAAATTATTTTCGCTTAATTGGTCCATTTTGTAAACTTTCCCATTGTAGCATTGAATACCTGTGGTGGCATAAGTAATCGCCATCCTTGTTAGTTCAACTTTGCGGATCTCTTCGTAATACAATTCCCGTGCTCTTTCGTCAAGTACAGCACCTGTCTTTTTGGCCTGGATATCTCCGGTGGTATACAAATACTGGGCATTAGCTCTTTGCCTGATTACATTTATGTCATTGGCTGCTTTTTGCCATTCACCTTTCCAGATATATGCTTCAGCCCTCAACAGATAGGTCTCAGCCAAACGGTAAATATACCAGTCGCCCGGCCCTCCTGCCGGTTGAACTTTGTCAGGATCGGGAACCCATACCTTGTAATGAGGCCAGCCAAACCAGCACCTGATTGAATCAATGCATAAAACGGAGCCGGTACTGCTTCGCAATTGGAGATTTAAACCATACCATGGATTTTTGCTTGTTTTAAGCGCCGGGTTGTTATAAACCAACTTCTCCATAGTTACCCAGTTCCCGTTGGATGTCTTGTGGCGGTAATCATTGTTATCCTGAACGCCATTAACAACCCAAATACTGTACTGGGAATAATTGCTTGGACGAACACGGGCAACACCCCTACCGTATTGTTCCACCATACCATATTCCATCTTTGCTGCATCAGACATTCCATTCGCACCATTGGGCGTTTTAATAATACCGGTAAGCCCAAAATTTGGAACCACATTCCTCATTGAGTTTACTCCGGTGCTATTCCCATCTATTCCATACCGGTCAATGGTCATCAGTAAACCTTCTGTATTACCTGCAATGCTTTTATTTTCAATACGAAACATATCCCAGATCACATCTTTTGTGGCGATGCCCTTATCAACGCCAAAACGTTGTGTATTCAGCTTGTGAACTCCTCCGTCAATGATTTCAGACGTAACCCTGACGGCATCATCAAATCTTCCTGTCAGCAGGTAATATTTTGCAAGCAGATGTTTGCAAGCTGCTTTCGTAACCTGGCCTTTTTTTACAAGATTTGCCTCAGGAACATTTTTGGCGGCAAATTCGAGATCTGAGATCATTTTAGGCCAAATGGACTCTTTGGTAGTTGAATAAAAATCCAACTTGGGAGCAGTAAGTTCTTCCAGAACGAATGGAACATCTCCGTATTGCAAGGTCTTGGCGTAATAACGGAATGCCCTTAAAAAGTAAGCGCTTCCCAGTATTGTTTTCTTGGATGCTTCGGAACTGAATTTAGCCTTATCTATTCTGGAAATGACAGTATTGCAGTCCTTTATTATCTGATAAGAAGTATCCCAATACCAGCCAATTTTTGTATAAGCATTGTCCAAATTTACTGCGTCAGGCATCATCTGATTGTTCAAATTCTGCCAGGGGGTCGCCTTATCGGTTGACCCATCTACTGCCACATCCGAATACTTCATGTTCACCAGAAAAGGAGCCTGATCTGTACAATATTCCTCTCTTAGCTTAACCAGGGCATTATCGACGATTGCCTGTAATCCCTTTTCATCAATCAATACATTCTCAGGAGCATAGAATGAAAGTGGCTGCGGTTCCAGAAAGCTCCTGCTGCAAGAGATCAGCAAAAGGAATGTGACTATTACACTTCCTGTTATTATGTTTTTCATATTTAGTTTCATTACAAGATTATTTCTTATTAAACCTTATTGCTTCGTTAAATGGTAAGATTCAGCCCGAATGCGAAAATTCGTTGTGCACGGGTTCCATCCTCGGGATCGCCAAATTTCCATTTAGGTGCCCAAAGGCCTGCGTTCCGGATGCTGAATGTAACTTTCATGTCATTGATGAATGTCTTATTCAATAAGCTCTTCGGCATTCGGTAAGCTAGCGCAAAATTCTCCACCCGAATATAGGAACGGTCAAACCAGGCTGTGTAACTTACCCCTTTAGCGGGTGCTGACCGCAGTCGGGCGAATTCATCAAGTTGATTATCCGGTGTCCAGTAAGGAATATCCCACGAATTGCGCCGGTCTTCGATGTGGTTGTCATGTTTTGCCAAATCGTAGGAAGACTTCATTCCCCAACGGGAATACAGAACAAAGGAGGCCTCGAAATTTTTATACAGTGTAAGGTTATTGGTCATTGTCCAGTTAAAACGAGGTGTCCTGTAACCCTGAAATTGTTTGTCGTCGTCACTCAGCAATCCATCCCCATTTACATCCTGTAGCCTGAAATCACCCGGAGCCTGGTTCCATTTCGCGGCTTCAGCTTCTTCTCCGGTTTTCCAGGTTCCCAGAATTTTATAATCCCAAATGACATCTTTGGCTTGCCCGATAAACCAGTTGTTCGCTTTATCATCCGATTCTTTTTGTCCGATAACCTTACCATTATTATCCAAAACATCATGCTTCTCCCCGGTGATTGATCCAATTTTATTCCTGTTCAACGAGAAGTTCACGTTTGTGCGCCATTCGAAATTGCTCTGTTTAATATTCAGGCTGTTTAGTGAAATTTCCAGCCCTTTGTTTTTTACCTGACCCAGGTTAGCGTAAACCCGGGTAAACCCGGTTATGGTTGGCAATAAACGATTAACCAATACATCGGATGTTGTCATGTCGTATAGTTCAATTGAACCTGTCAGCAAACCATTTAAGAGGTTAAAATCAGCTCCGAAGTTGATTGCTTCTGTTCTTTCCCATCTAAGGTTCTTATTCTCCATGGTATTGATGACAAGTGTCGGGATAGTGCCAGCTACTCCATTCTGATCGGCATTTAATGCTTTACCTGAGGCGATTTTTGATAATGCCGCATAATTGGCAATTGCGCGGTTACCATTCACTCCCCATGATGCCCTTAATTTCAGATAAGTCAAAAATTGCGGCCTGAAGAATTTCTCTTCGGTTACGACCCATCCCAGCGCTGCAGATGGGAAGCTTGCCCTTGGATTGGAATATCCAAACAGTGAAGATCCATCCCTTCTGAGAGACAAAGTCAGTAAATACTTCTTGTTGTAGCTATAATTCAGCCGAGCCATCAAAGCATCAGCGGTTTGTATTTCATCGTTGCTTGACAGCGCAGGTAAAGTACCGGTAGACATATTATGATAGCCTAAAACATCGTTGGGAGAAAAATACCTGTTGGTCATTCCATCCGAATTAATTTTATCTTTTTCAGCGTTAGCCAGCAGTGTAATGTCTACTTTGTGAGAGTCAAAAAACGTACGGTTCCAGTTAATAATATTGTCAACCTGCCATTGACGGTCCATAGAACTATTACGGGCTGCTGACCCGCCATACAATCCCCATAAAGGATGTTGCGACGAATCATGTGTATAGTTATGGTAAAATTCCAGGCTATTGGTAAAATTCATTGTGTAGGTAATGCCAAATGGTAAATCCAGTACAGAATAAATTTTAGAGAAAACAGTATAATACTGCATCTCCCTTTCCCTGTAAGTCCTTTCCAATAAAGGGTGTTGGGCCTGGATATCATCGTTGGGGTATAATCTAAGCGTGGTACTATCATTTGCATAATAAGAACTATAGGGAGTAAGATCCATGTATTGGCCATTATCCGCAGGAATTGAGCTTTGATCTTTGTAAGAGAATTGAGCATTGATCCCTACTTTCAAAAATTTTGCTGCCTGCCCCTCTAGGTTCACCCTCGAACGGATGGTTGAAAACTCATCGCCTATAGTCAATGCTTCATTTTTCATGTATCCCAATGACCAATAATAGGTTAGATCACTCTTTTTCCCTGAAAGACTCACATTGTAATCCTGCCTTTTCCCATTTTGATAGATAAAGTCTTCCCAGTCGATTGTTTTTCCGGCTTTATAGTTTTCGATTTCCTTTCCTGTTAATCTTAATCCGGCTAACCAGGCATCCACCACGTTTGCCTGCGTTGTACTATGATAAGCCATCCACGGTGTAAGGTATTGCGGATCAATGGTGCGTGGATCATCAAACGGGCTCCACGGTTTTTGGGGAACTGTGGCACTAAACACTGATTTGAACATATCAGATCTCCATTGCATAAAACCGGCAGCATCGTACGGTTTCACCCTGTCAGCTACTGTAGAAATACCCATGGTACTGCTGACATTGATGGTGGGTTTATCTCCCTTCCCTTTTTTGGTTGTGATTGATATTACACCATTGGTGGCTCTTGATCCGTAAACAGCAGAAGAACTTGCGTCCTTCATAACATCCATCCGGTCAATGTCATCGGGGTTAATATCCGATAAATCACCGTTGTATATGACCCCGTCCAGCACGATAAGCGGAGATGTGCCTGCGGTGAGCGTTGTTTCACCACGAATTAACAGAGAACTGTTCCCTTTGGCTGAGGTTGAATATCCCGCGCTTAAGCCGGGAATACTTGTCCTAAGCAGGTCACTTACGTTGGAAGGGGAATAATTCTTCATGTTATCTGCTTTGACTTGCACAATGGAGCCCGTTAAATCGGATTTCTTGGCAACTCCATACCCGATAGCCACAACCTCCTGGATTCCAATTGCCTCTTCTTCAAGATTAACACTGATTGTTGTTTTCCCTTTAACGGATACCTCCTGTGCTTTCATCCCAACGAACGAAAACTGCAAAATCCCGTTTTCCGGGACACCGGAAAGAGAATAATTTCCATTTGTATCTGTAATGATCCCTATGTTTGTCCCTTTTACGACGACCGAGACACCCGGGATAGTTGCGCCCGAAGGGTCGGTTACTTTTCCGGAAACCTTTTTCCCTTGCTGCTGTGCAGCAGACAAATCGGCAGGAGCCAGAATGATCTCTCGGTCAAGAATGGAAAACCCTACATCGGTTCCTGAAAACAGCGCTTTGAGTACCTCTTCGATTTTTTCATCTTTGGCATTGATAGTGACTTTGCGATTGGCCTCGATCAACTTTTCGCTGTAGAGAAAATAAAATTCGCTCATATTCTCAATTTTGTCGAGTGCGGTAACCAGCTCTGTATTAGTTAAACTGAGAGAAAGTCTGGTTTTCTGCGAATAGGCATCATTTGCACGGGTCTGCTGAAAGCCGGCGAGCAGAAGAAAAGCAACAACCTGCACAATCAGGATGGTTTTTCTCAGGGAATGAAAAAGCAATTCCCATGTTGGTTTGTTTTCTTTCATAGTTCTGACATTTTTGTTTGTAAATGGTTCGGATAGTATGATTTTTAAGGAAATCGTTGTGTCGATTTCCTACTTTCATTTTAATTTAGTGATGATTGGTATTTTTCATACTTAACTTGGTTGTTTATTGAGCTGCTGATTTTATTTTTTTCTTAATTTGTCATTCTCTGAGAATTAATTTCTCAAAAGGTCTTAAGTAATAAGAACAATGTACTGTCATAAAATTTCAGAAATTCCGATCTCCCCCAACCCCTCCAAAGGGGGGTAGTGCGCTGAATCTTGATTTCAGGTAGGATCTGAAGTCTTTGGGAGATTTAGAGGGGTCAAATTGCAGGGAAATTGTGACATTATTTCATTCTTATAACTTAGTTTGTCAGACTCAAATATAACAATATTTATGGTCTGATGTTAGGCTCATGCTGCGAAATTTAGTTCAACGCTAATCAAGTCGAACTAAAATATGTGGTTTGAGTTTATCAGCAGATCCGAATATCCTTTTAAAATTATCACAAAATCAAATAGTAATATCTTTTTCAGCAGACCCTATTTAGTTTTCAGCAAATAGTCATCATCAGTCATAATATTACAATGGGAAATTATTGTTAAAACCAGAGATTGCCGATAATTTTGAATTGATGAAATTCAGCAACACACAGCCCTCCTTCAAAATCATAAATATTGTATGTATTTAACCTAAATTGAGCGATTGATAATTTCAGGTAGACCTTTTTGTCACTTTTGGAAATTTTCAGTGGGTTCTGCTACTGATTTTCTGGTTTAGTATAGCTTTCATACTAAAATTAGCCTGGGTACCACCTGTGTAGGCAAATA
>JBBQHB010000121.1:0-12676 GCA_038323575.1 Bacteroidales bacterium
CATTGATGAAATTCCGGCAGGATCAGTTCCGCGGAAAATTATTGGCAAAAACCAGTGTGCAAGGATCATGACAGGAGCCATGGTACCCGAAGGATCCGATCTTGTGCTGATGAAAGAGTTTGCAGAGCGGACAGGTATTGATTCGATACGGTGCACAAAACCATCTGAAAACGCCAACATCTGCTGCCGGGCCGAAGATGTCACCAAGGGAGACCTGATGCTGAAAAAGGGAACACTCCTCAATCCCTCACATATAGCCATTCTGGCTTCCATCGGGATAAACCATCCCCTGGTATCCGGCAAGCCTTCAGTAGCCGTAATCTCGACGGGAAACGAGCTGGTGGAACCATCGGCTATCCCTCGGCTGCAGCAGATCAGAAACAGCAACGGTTTTCAGCTGATGGCTCAATTGAAGGCATTGGATATAAATGCAGATTACCTGGGCATTTTGAAGGACATCGAAACCGAAGTCTGGTCCGGTCTGGACTCCGCGATCAAAAAATATGACATCGTACTGATTTCCGGCGGTGTTTCTGTCGGTGATTATGATTTTGTACCTGCCGTTCTTGACCGGTTGGGCGCAAAAATCCTTTTACACGGGTTGAATGTAAAACCGGGCAAACACCTGCTTTTCGCCAAACTTGATGACAAGACCATTTTTGGCTTACCGGGAAACCCGGTATCATCTTTTGTGCAGTTTGAACTGCTTGTCAAGCCGTTTATCCTGAAAAAAATGGGCTGCACCAGGTTACCGGCCGGGTTGAAGCTGCCAATGGCAGACGATTTCAGCCGCCAAAAAGCCGACAATTTGTTGTTTGTACCGGTCACTATTACAACTGAAGGCACCGTCCTTCCGCTCGAATACCATGGTTCTGCGCATATTCATGCCTATTCAGGAGCCGACGGGATTATGGAAATCCCGGTAGGGCGACATACAATCAAGAAAGGAGAAATCGTTCATGTTCGACAGTTATAACAGGCGCATCAACTATCTGCGGATTTCGGTAACCGACCGGTGCAACCTGCGCTGCCGGTACTGCATGCCGGAGGAGGGAATTTTGCTCAAACAACACAAGGACATCCTGACATTTGACGAGATTACCGAAGTTGTTGAAGTTGCTGTGAGACTGGGAATTAACAAGATACGGCTTACGGGTGGTGAACCGCTGGTCCGGAAAGATATCGTTAAATTGGTTGCAATGATTGCCGCCGTGGATGGAATCGATGACCTTTCCATGACAACCAACGGGGTATTGCTTGGGGAGTTGGCTGCCCCGTTAAAGGAGGCAGGGCTGAAAAGGGTGAACATCAGCCTTGACACCCTCAATCCACTAAGATACAGGGAACTGACAAGGGGAGGAGATCTTGATCAGGTATTAAAAGGCATTGATGCCGCACTTGCCGCCGGGTTTGATCCGGTAAAAATCAATTGTGTAGTCTTTAAATCCTCCGACGAAGAAGATGCCCGCGAAGTAAAGGAATTTTGCCGCACAAAAAAGCTGCAACCCCGCTTTATCCGCCAGATGAATCTGAAAACCGGAGAGTTTTCCATCGTGGAAGGCGGTACGGGTGGTGATTGTTCCATCTGCAACAGGCTGCGCCTGACCGCGGACGGAATGGTTAAACCGTGTTTGTTCGGTGATTTTGAATTTTCTATCCGGGAACTGGGAATTGAAAAAGCCCTGTTATCCGCGCTCAACAACAAACCGGAAGTGGGATGCATGAGCCGGACGCGGGAGTTTTACAATATCGGGGGATGAATATGAAAAAACTATCGCACACCGATCAGCAGGGCAAGGCCCGCATGGTGGATGTCGGGGATAAGCCCGATCAAAAGCGCATTGCCAAAGCAGCCGGTGAGATCCGGCTTGCAGCCGGGACCATTGAACTGATCCGGCAAAATGCTTTGAAAAAAGGGGATGTTCTTACCGTTGCAGAAATCGCCGGCGTACAGGCAGCGAAAAGAACTGCGGAACTTATCCCGCTTTGCCACAATATTGTGCTTTCAAAAATCACGGTAGTGGCAACGGTAATACCTGACGGTGTTTCGGTGACCAGCGAAGTTCGCTGCACCGGTCAAACAGGCGTGGAAATGGAAGCCCTTACAGCTGTCAGCGTGGCTTTGCTGACAGTTTACGACATGTGCAAGGCTGTCGACAAAAATATGGTGTTCGGGAATATTTCCCTCACCGAAAAAACGAAATCATATATCTACGAATGATGCAGCAAATAAAAATACACGCCGTCAACATTTCTACAGCGAAAGGAACAGTTAAGCAACCCGTTGCAGCGGTCAGCCTGAATTTGTCGGGCATCGAAGGTGATGCGCATGCAGGAAAGTGGCACAGGCAGGTGAGCCTGCTGGGGAAAGAGAGCATCGACCAGTACAATCTGACCACCAACAGCCAAATCGCTTACGGGGATTTTGCAGAAAACATTACGGCTGAAGGCTTTCCGTTGTACGAAATGAAAATCCTTGACAGGCTTGTTTGCAATGAAACCATACTTGAAGTGACCCAGATCGGGAAAAAATGCCATGGGGCAAAATGCCATATCTTTGTCCAAACAGGAGACTGCGTAATGCCCAAAGAGGGAATTTTTTGCCGGGTAATTTCAGGCGGCGTTTTAAAACCGGGTGATACACTGGAGTATCGTCCCAAAATAATCAAGGTAACTGTAATTACCCTCAGCGACCGCGCCAGTGAAGGAGTCTACGAAGACAAAAGCGGTCCGCTGCTTGGTCAGTTGATCGAAAAATTCTTTGCCGGTAATGGCCGCAAAACTTTAGCAGAAAAACACATAATCGCCGACGACAAAAATGTACTCCGGCAATTAATTCAATCAGAGACCGGGGCAGGTTGCGACATCCTGTTTACAACCGGCGGAACAGGAATCGGAGAGCGGGATATCACTCCGGATGTTGTCAAACCAATGTTAGACAAAGAGATAACCGGCGTTATGGAACTGATCAGGGTTAAATACGGCACCCAATTCCCCAATGCGCTTGTCAGTCGCGGAGTAGCTGGGGTAATTGGTAAAACACTGGTTTATACCCTACCGGGGAATCCCAAGGCAGTAAAGGAGTACTTTGATGAAATTGCAACGACAATTGAGCATTCACTGAGGATGCTGCACGGGATTGATTCACACTAACTAACGCTCAATTCTATGTATCCTTTTCTTCTCCTCGTGTCCGATGACGATTGGTATCTTCTCTTCAATGACATTGCTGGTATCCAAACCGAAGGCTTTTACATCATTGATCCCCAAACGGCGGATGAAATTATGCAATCCCATGGTAAACCTCTTAAGCGGTGGTAATTTGTAATCGTTTACCAAAACACGGTCAAGGTTGACATACAGGAAGTCGGCAGGAATAGAATGCCTCTTTAACGACTTATAGTGGCTTACCATGCTGATTTCGTGGGTTTTCTCCAAGTCCTCCAATACTTGTTTGAAATAAACATTGATGCGGCGCTCAACTTTGAATCCCAGGTGGAACTCTACTTTAATGACTACCCCGGGTACAATGTGGTGGACAGTATATTCGAATGTATCAGGTGTGTCAAGGCTGTCAATATGAAGGAACCAATAGGTATTTGCCCTTTTGGGATGTTTGTTGAAAATGGAGTACATGATTTTGGACTCAATTTGATCGACCCTATTGGCTTTTGTAATGTACACCAGGTTCGTTGCAATTTTAGGAACGTTATAGTCCATACTCAATTCATGGATCACTTCAACTTCCTTTTTTAGACTGGTAAAGGTGATAAATTTATTCTTGATCTTACGGCCAAAATACCAGCCATACATCACGATAAAGAAGAAGGAAGCCAGCATGATGGTCAACCAACCGCCGTCCATGAATTTATGCAGATTCGCATACAGGAAGGTGCCTTCAATCGTCAAAAAAAGTGTAAGCAGGAAGATGCGAAAAAAGATGTTTAATTTCCTTTTAGCCAGATAGACCGACAAAAGAAGTGTGGTCATAATCATGGTAATAGTAATAGACAAACCGTACGCTGCCTCCATATTGGATGACTTGGTAAAATGAATTACCACGAATGAGCACGCAACCCACAACAGCCAGTTAACAAATGGAATGTAAACCTGTCCTTTGATTGATGTTGGGTAAAGTACTTTTATTTTGGGCCAAATATTTAAGGTAATTGCTTCACTAATAAGCGTATATGAGCCGCTAATCAAGGCCTGACTGGCGATAACTGCCGCTGCTGTAGCGATGATAATTCCGGGGATCAAAAACCATGGCGGCATGATGGTGTAAAAGATATTCACGTTTTTTGCTTCGGCGAGATGATCCAGCAGCCAGGCTCCCTGACCAAAGTAATTGAGCAGCAACGAGATCTTAACAAAGATCCAGGTAATCCTGATATTTTTAATACCGCAATGGCCCAGGTCGGAGTACAATGCTTCCGCACCTGTGGTTGCAAGGAAGACTGCACCCAGCAGAATGACAGCCTCGGGATAAGTAGACAAAAACTTGTAGGCATACCAGGGATTCATAGCTCCCAAGACGCCAATTCCATGTGTAAGCTGGTTGATTCCGAGCACGGCAAGCAGAAGAAACCAAACAAACATTACAGGGCCGAATATACTCCCGATGATTCCTGAACCAAATTGCTGAAAAAAGAAAAGCAGCAAAAAAATGGTTAAAACTATTGGAACTACAGGTATATTGTTGTAAAGAATATTTAAACCTTCAATAGCTGAAGTTACAGTGATCGCAGGGGTTATCACACCATCGGCCAGCAAAGCGCTGCCACCTAGCATCGTAATGATCGCAATCAGGTTTGTCTTCCTTCTTACCAGCGCAAACAAGGCAAAAATACCTCCCTCTCCGTGGTTGTCGGCCTGAAGGGTGATGATTACATATTTAAAGGTGGTTTGCAGCGTAAGTGTCCAGAAAATACAGGAGAGCGCTCCGTATATGAGCCAGTCGTTTACAACGATCCCATTCTTTATGATGGCATTCATCACATACAACGGACTGGTACCTATATCGCCGTATACAATTCCAAGTGTGACAATTAACCCGGCTGCCGAAATTTTTTTAATACCGGTGTGACTGTTTTCCATTCACTAATAACTCGTTAATAAACGTTAATTCCAGATGAGCGCACAAAAATAAGCTAAATGCAGGAAAATTATTCCCGCAGCAAAAAAATAAAACAATTACTTAATAATGTGCTGATGTGATGATGTGCTGATTAGCAGATTAGCAGATGTTTCAATTATTAGGTATTCATGCAGTTAATCTTTAATTTATCGTGTTTATAATAGGTCGGGCTGCAAATCAGGGCACAACGCCTCATCAGCACATCAACTAATCGGCTAATCAGCTAATCAGCCGTATCCCCTTCTCCTCCAGCAAAATTCTGCGTTGGCGGTACAATGCGCCTATTGCTTTTTTAAACACTTTTTTGCTGATGGCAAAATGGTCGAAAATAAGCGCAGCATCACTTTTATCAGTGAACGGAAGAAATCCTCCAGCCTCTTTCAGCCGATCCAGTATGCTTTGTGAAACTCCGTCTACCTGTTCATACCCTGGACGGTAAAGCGAAAGATCGATCTTTTTATCTTCTCTTACTTTTTTGATGTATACCTTCATTTGCTGCCCTTTGTTCAATGGTGCTGGCAGTTCGTCGTGGTACAGGATTCCCCTGTGAAGATGGTTGATGATAGCATTGTAGCCCAATTCGCTTTCACTCTCGATAATAACGGATACTTCCTCCCCTACCTTGTATTCAGGAATGACATTGTCAAGGAATTTTTCCAGTTTGGCCGAGGCTGCAATTCTTTTGGAGTCAGGATCGAGATAAACGTAGACCAGATACGACCGTCCCTCCACCATGTTCATCTTCTGTTCCCGGAACGGGACCAACAGGTCTTTCATCAGACCCCAATCCAGAAATGCACCGATGTTGTTAACTGCATTCACCCTCAACATGGCAAACTCACCCACCTGGGCATAGGGTTTTTCGGTCGTTGCAATCATCCGGTCTTCAGAATCAAGGTAGATGAAAACTTCCAGGTCCTCTCCTACTTCGCACACTTCAGGCACATATCTTGCCGGAAGAAGGATCTCCCCCATCTCAGCGCCATCCAGATAGACTCCAAAATCGACAAACTTCACCACTTTAAGGGTGTTGTACCTTCCCGGTAGTATCATGGTAATTTATTTTAACCTGTTCAAAATTTGTTCAGAAAAAGCTCTTCCGGCATGGAAGGCCCGTAAATTTACTGCAACTATTTCCGCCCCTTTTCTTGAAAATATTTCCCTGATACCCTGTTCCAGTCCGGCAACAGGAAGATCGATAAAAGGAGAGGCAGCGCCAAGCATCACCATATTGGATGATTTAATGTTGCCTGCTGTTTTGGCCACACTTTCAGCGTCGACTGCCACAACCCGCGGCAAACCGGATATAGTTTTCAATATTTCATCCGGATCGGGATAGTCCGGTATATTAATAAAGGGAGTCGTATTGGTGATGACATAGCCATCCGGTGCAAGAAAACTAAGGTATCGCAGCGATTCAAGCGGTTCGACGGAAAGTATTAACTGCGCTTCGCCTGATGGTATCAGATCCGAATAAACAGGCTTGTCAGAAAGACGGAGGTAAGACTGAACTGCACCTCCGCGCTGGCTCATCCCGTGTGTTTCGGCCTGCTTCAGGTATAGCTTGTTTTCAACTGCAGCAAATCCCAAAACGGTAGCAATGGATAAAATTCCCTGTCCGCCCACTCCTGCTAATACTATATCACACTTCATCCGAATAATCTTTTTTATCAATTAATCCTAAAATCTTTTAATCCTAATTCCGCTTTCTTCTTGCCTGCTTCTGAATGCATTCCCTTCGCGGGATGATGACCGACACTCCGTCGTAAGCAATCTCCTTCCGGAGAAGGCCAACCAGTAGTTCATGGTTTTTTGGTAAAGATTCCAGTACGTGTATATGGCCGGGTGCTACGCCGATTCCTGCACAAATAGCCTCAAGCCGCCCGACAGCCGAAGAATCCTATCCGCCGGTCATGGAGATCGATTCATTGTCGCCGATAATCAATACAATATTCGATTGCTCATTCACAGCATCCAGGAGGCCGGTAATTCCGGAATGGGTGAAGGTGGAATCGCCGATTACCGCAATAGAAGGGAAAAGCCCCGCATCAGCAGCCCCTTTGGCCATGGTTACGGAGGCGCCCATGTCGACACAACTGTAAATCGAATTGTAAGGCGGCAGCGCGCCAAGGGTATAACAGCCAATATCTGAGAAAACCCTGCCCTTCCCGTATTCATCCATTACCTCGTTCAGCGCCTTGTAGGTATCATGATGGCCGCATCCCTTGCAAAGAGCCGGCGGTCTGTTTACCAGAATCCCGGCGACCGTCTCAGGGACAGATTTTTTGATCTCCAATGCAGCCGCAACCAGATCCGGATTCAACTCCCCGGCCCTGGGCAGGGTACCGTCCAGACGACCGTGAATTTTTTTGCCCCGCTCAAAGAAGCCTTTCAACTGTTCCTCCACCAACGGGTAACCCTCTTCGAGTACAAGGATCTTATCTGCAACGGATTCTAGCTGATTCAGCAACTTCTCCGGCAGGGGATACTGTGAAATTTTGACGATGGGATAAGGAGAAATGTCCGGGTAGTTTTCCTTGTAATAGTTGAAGGCAATGCCGCAGCATACTATTCCGAGACTCCTGTCTTTCCCGTCCTCAAACCGGCTGAAAGGTGACTCTTCGGATAATTTAACGAACAGTTTCTGCTGGCCAAGTAGGTGGTTGTAACGTTTTCTGGCGTTGGATGGCAGCAGCACAAACTGCAGCGGATCGGCAGGCAGTGAAATCTTGTTCTCTATCCGGGGAATCCCGGTCAGATTAACTCCCGAACGGGAATGCGCCAATCTTGTAGTAATGCGGATCATTACAGGGACACCCGTTTTTTCTGACAGGTCCAACCCGGCAATTGCCATGTCATATGCCTCCTGCTGATCTGCCGGCTCCAATACCGGAACCATTGCAAATTTGCCGTAATACCTGGAATCCTGCTCATTCTGGGAAGAATGCATCGAAGGGTCGTCTGCAACGGCAATAATCATCCCGCCGTTGATGCCGGTTACGGCAATATTCATAAAAACATCGGCTGCAACATTCAAACCAACATGTTTCATGCAAACCAGTGTCCGTTTCCCGGCATACGACATTCCAAGTGCAGCTTCCATCGCCGTCTTCTCGTTGACCGACCACTTCCGGTGCAGATTGCGCGCTACGGCTACCTCATTTTCCTGAATGTATTCAGTAATCTCGGTAGAAGGTGTACCCGGATACGCATAAACACCTGAGATTCCTCCGTCAATGGCCCCCTGTCCGATTGCTTCTGCTCCCAATAAAAGCATTTTATTCATATTATCTCTTTTCTTGAAATGCCCAGTAATTGCCTCTCGTCTGCTCTTTCTCCTGCAGATCAGATTGTTGCTGCATCCAGTTTTGAGCTAAAACTTTCAACCGGGCATCCGCATGTTCGAAAAATTGGATATATGCCTCACAAAATCGCGGTAACCGCTGATCTTCAGGATCTTTAATCCTGTCCTTGGTGCATCCTCCAAAGCATTTGGACAGCCAGGGACAGAACCTGCATTTCCGGGGCAAAACAGCTTTTGCTTTCCCAAAATCATCCTGCTTTTTGGTGTTCAGCATGTTGATTATTTTGTCGTTGCGCAGGTTCCCGAGCCGGTGACGCGGTTCAACAAAAAAGTCACAAGAGTATATATTTCCGTTGTGTTCGACAACAACATAAGGTCCGCACTCTTTCATCATGGTGCATTCAGGCGACTCAAGGCCGACATAAGCATGGAATACCGATTCAAAATGCCTGACGGAAGTTGTCGGTTGACCATTCACAAAATCACCCATCCACAGATCAAACAAGGTGCACAAAAATTTTCCGTATTTCTCAGCTGTAAGCGAATAAGGTGCGGCTTTTGTCGGATCGTTCGGATCCGTCTCCACAATGGGAATAAACTGCATCCAAGTCAGTCCGAGCCCTTTATAGTAATTGTACAACTCTTCGGCATAATCGGATGAATAATCAGTAATACAACACATTGCATTGACGGCTACGCCCTCTTCCAACAACATTTTTGCCTTTTCTTCTACAATACTCCAGGTCTTCTGCTGACCTTTGTTTACCCTGTAACGGTCGTGTATATGTTCCGGTCCGTCCAATGACAAACCTATCAGCCAGTCGTACTTTTTGAAAAATTTGGCCCATTCACGATCCAGCAGTGTACCGTTTGTCTGAAAACCATTGCCAACATTTTTTCCGTGCCCGTATTTGATCTCCAGCTCAATTGCTCTTTGATAAAATTCGAGTCCCATGAGGGCAGGTTCACCGCCCTGCCATCCTAAAGAGACATCTTTCCCGGACTGCTGCATCACCTGACGGATCATCTCTTCCTGAACTTCCGGACTCATCCGGTGATTTTTCGTTTCGGGAAACAGGGCAGCTTTTTCAAGATAAAAACAATAGGTGCACTCCAGATTGCAGTCAGGACCTGCCGGTTTTATCAACACTGAATTAAGGGGTCTTTGTTTCTGAGCCATATAGAATAAAATAGATTGGCGAAAATAATCAAAATTGCTCACTCTAACCTATAATCATTGGTGAACATCGTTTCCACAGAACAATAATTTAATACTTTTATGGGAATGTTTGACCGTATAGATTATGACCTTCCACCGTTTCCTGTTATATATCACTCTTTTCAATTGCTGTCTCTTTCCCGCTCTGGGACAGGAGAATTCGATCATACTGGCAGGCAGGACCTTAGGGCCTGATCAACAACCTATTGAGGGAGTCAACATAAGGGTAAAGAACAGTCACCAAGGCACTTTCAGTGACCTGAAAGGCAGGTTCAAACTGAGGCTGACCAACAACGAGGAGGCGGTTCTTATTTTTAGTATGCTTAATTTTGAGACAGTTGAACTGCCGGTTGCCGTTAACCTGCACCAGGAAATTATCCAGGTTTTAAAGCCTGTCACGGTGCATCTTCCTGTGGTTGAGATTACCGAACAGCGAAAAACGAAACCTGGCACGGTCAATATTGATCCGTTGCTAAGCAAAAACCTCTCCAATGCCGGAAGCGGATCGGTCGAACAGCTTGTCAAGACGATGCCAGGCGTAAGCAGCCACAATGAACTTAGTCCGCAGTACAATGTAAGGGGCGGAAACTTCGACGAGAACCTGCTCTATGTCAATGGGATAGAGATTTTTCGCCCGTTTCTTGTTAAGACAGGTGAGCAGGAGGGATTAAGTTTCCTGAATCCTGACCTGGTTGCTGCCATCCGTTTCTCTTCCGGCGGATTTGAGAGTTCCTACGGGGATAAAATGTCGTCGGTGCTGGACATAGACTACAAAGTTCCTGACAAATTTGCCGGCACGGCAGAACTCGGAGCCCTGGGTGCATCTGCGCATCTTGAAGGAAGGGCAGTCAACGACAAATTCTCCTATCTCACCGGTATCCGATACCGCAACAATCGTTACCTGCTGGGCACACTCGATGAAAAGGGACATTATGATCCTTCATTTTTTGATTTCCAGCTGTTGTTGGGTTACGATTTCACACCTAGGTTTTCCTTGAATTTCCTGGCGAATGTTTCGGTCAATAATTATGCTTTCACCCCCGAAACGAGGGAGACCAGGTTTGGCACAATCAGTCAGGCATATTTGCTGAAAATTTATTTTGAAGGACATGAAAAAGACCGCTTTTCGAACCGTTCAGGAGCACTGTCTGCCAGCTATCATCCCAGCAAAAATCTGAACCTTCAATTAACTGCCAGTTCGTTTTATTCAGACGAACAGGTGCGGTACGACATCCTGGGGCAGTATTACCTTAATGAAGCTTACAACACTTCCGGTCCGGCGAGCAGTCCCGACAGTACTGTTTTGCTCGGAGTCGGATCCGCGCTGGTTCATGCGGGCAATTTTCTGCAGGCCGATATTCTGAACATTGAGCACCGTGGGAAATATGACTTAGGCAATCACCTGATTCAGTGGGGCATAAAATACCAGTCTGAGCGTATCCACGACCGTGTGAATGAATGGGAAATGCGCGATTCGGCCGGCTATGCAGTACCGTATAACGATCAGAAAGTCGAACTTTACCATAGCGTCAAAGCAGACAATCAACTGAACAGCAATCGGTTTAGTGCATTTTTTCAGGATAATTTTACGGTCAGGCTGCAAAATTCAACTTTGGCACTCAATTACGGCGGCCGGATACAGTATTGGGATTTCAACCGCCAGACAATATTCAGCCCGAGAATTTCCTTGCTATACCTTCCCGGCAGGTTTACACCTTTACAGCTGCATGCTTCCTGGGGAGTTTACCAACAGATGCCATTCTTTAAGGAGCTGAAAACCATGGACGCCGATATTATTCCGACCGTCAGGGCTCAAAAATCAATCCATTACGTCGTTGGATTGAACTACCCTTTCCAATTGGGAGAACGTCCGTTTAAATTTTCGACTGAAGTATGGTACAAGAAACTGACAAATTTAATACCGTACAAAGTCACCAACCTTGATCTGCAGTACTTTCCTGAGCAGCTGTCCAACGGATATGCCTCCGGTCTGGAGCTGAAATTATTCGGAGAACCGGTTCCGGGAGCCACCTCCTGGGCTTCGGTTACCCTGATGAAAACCGAAGAGGATATTGTTGGTGATCATTACGTGGTTCCCGGCACTGCCGGACAACCAGCCAAAATGGTTTATCCCGGTTATATTCCCCGACCCGCCGACCAGCGGTTCAACTTCTCGCTCTTTTTCCAGGATTACCTGCCCAAAAACCCTACCCTGAAGATGAACCTCACCCTGATGTACGGCAGCGGGCTTCCCTTCGGGCCTCCGCAAGCGGAACGGCGGATGGACACCTACCGGATGCCGCCATACAGAAGGGTGGACCTGGGCATTTCAAAAATGCTGTTAGGCGGTCCGGAACAAAAAAGAACAAATGCTCTTTCACGGAGCTTGAAAGAGGCCTGGGTCTCCCTCGAAATTTTCAATCTTTTCGATTTGAACAACACCATCTCCTATTACTGGGTATCAGACTTTCAGAACAACATGTATGCAGTACCCAATTACCTGACAGGCAGAAGAATAAATCTGAAGATGGCGGTGAGTTTCTGATTTAAAAAATCGGCGTGTTAAGTGACGGGGTGATCAACCACAAGGAGATAAAAAAACCCTTATTAGCAAATTATAAGGTTGATTTGGGAATTAAACCATATTTTATAAGGTTACCTCAGTAGAAAAGATACAATTTTTATTATTGTTGTCCGGGTAATCTATTTCGTTCTGTTTATTGCTGAGATGTCTCACTTCGTTCGACATGACAATCAGTTATTTATGTTTTTGGAAGGGGTTGGTGGGGGGGGGGGGGGCCGCCCCCCCCCCCACAACCCGGAATAGGATTAAAAAGACAAGAAAAAGTTGGGGGGGGAGGAAAGATAAATTTTTTAATTTTTTCCCGCCCTTAATATTTGCTTTTTTTTTTAATACTTTTGCGGTGGGTGGGGGGGGGGGGGGGCCCCCCCCCCCCCACAAACCCCTTCCAAAAACATAAATAACTGATTGTCATGTCGAACGAAGTGAGACATC
>JBBQHB010000122.1:0-12572 GCA_038323575.1 Bacteroidales bacterium
TAGTGATTCAGTGAATTGGGGGCATCGCTGAATAAAACCCAATTATTTCTTACCACATCAAGTTCATCCTGGGCCAGAACATTGGTCCTCGCCATCATGATAACAAAAGAAATAGCGAAAATAATTTTTAGTAAACGCATAGATCTATTGTTTCGTGTATAATAATGATTCTCTATCAGATTTTAAAAAGACAATAAATAGACTCAGAAGAGTTAACGATATAACTGAAGTAATGCCCCAGATGCTGTTCCAGTCATAGGTTCTGACAGCACCTGTAGTTATTGAAAAATGTTCAATTATTTGTCCGCTGATGAAATTGCCTACCAGTAGTCCAAGACCAAATGTCACAAAGAAGATAAATCCCTGTGCCTGGGCTTTAAGTTCAGCCGGTGCTTTTTGGTCGATGTATATTTGTCCCCCCAGGTAAAAATACCCAAAAATGATACCATGTACCAGAATTCCAATCATATATAAAAAGGGCATATCCACAGCCGAACCTGAATAAAAAGCAACATAACGGATTAAAAGGGCAACCAGACCAAAGATCATGGTTTTTCGTAAACCTACTTTTCGGATGGAGAAAGGAATTGTGAGAAGGAAAAGCATTTCTGCCAATTGCCCAAAATTCATAGTGATACTGATGTATTTAAAATTGCGGTCGAGTAAGAATTCAGAACAATACGACCAATACATTGAAAATGGAATCATGGATAAGAAAGAAAGGACGATAAAAACCGCGAAGTTACGTTCTTTCATCAGACTGACAGTCCGCAGGCCTAAAGCATCTATTACTGAAGTTTTTTTGCCTTTACCGGAAGGTGGGGTGGTGGGAAGGAATAAATTGAAGAAAACTGCCAAAAAGCCGATGCCTGAAGCAAAAAAGAAGGGAATATTTGTGCCGTCAAAACCGATGTTAAATATCTTTACCATTATCAGGCTAAAAACGCCGGAAAGCACCCAGCCGACCGAACCGAACACACGTATCCGTGAAAACTGCTCAGAGCGTGAATGGGACATCGCGATGGAGCTGGTCAAACTCCAGGTGGGCATGTAACAAAGCATAGCAAGCAGCAAAAATACAAACAGCCAATCGGGATTGTTTGTTAAGCCAGCCAGTAATAGAAATACCGCATTAAACAGATTAAGTGCCGCCAAAACTTTCTGGCCGTCAAAATAACGGTCTGCCACCATCCCGATTATTGGTGAGGCCATGCAGCCTATTGCCATAGAGCTGAGCACCAATGCTTTTTGCATTCCGGTAATTCCAATATTTGTAAGGTAAGCAGCCAATGGTACCCACCAAACTGCAAACATCATGTATTGCATAAACATCATCAAGCTGAGCCCAAATCCTGTATTTCGCACCGTGTTCATTGTTGATTCCTCTTTATTCATTTTTTCTTCTTATTAATAGGAATACTTAACTTTGCATCGATCCTATTATCATCATGATGGCAGTCGATACAAGATACCCAATGGATATTGTTAGTGCTTTTTGCATCAGCAAAACTGGTATTCATTTTTGCAACATCGATCTTACAGTTTGAAATGGCAGGATGGCAGGCAATACAACTGTTTTTTGCCGTATTGCTATGCGGATCATGACAGGCCAAGCAGCTTAATCCTTCGTGAACACCGCGTGGCGTCCTGTCATCAGCGGTTCCAGCCTGATGTTGCGCATTAGGGGCATGACACTGAACACAATTACGCATTCGGGGATCATCTGAAATTTTGACGTTACGATCTCCTTTTCTCAAGTTGAGTTTGGGCAATTCGGAAACCGGATAGTAGATCTTTTCGTGACGATCATAAAAACTCAACGTTGAAACAGAATTTTTCTGAAGGTAAAATATTGCTTTAGGATCGGCGTATTCAGGTTTGGAAACCGGCGATCCTTTCTGATGGATCTGGTGGCAGGCAAAACAGGGAATAGCCGGCATGCTTGACCTCTTTTCCTCTTTCAGTTTCCATGGCCCTTTGATATTTAATGGTTCAACCACCTCATTGACAGTTTTTTGAAAGAACATCCCATGACATCTCAAACAGTCAAAATTGATTTGTTCTGTCGAATTGTGCTTTGTATTCAAAAACACATGCTGATAATCAACGGAATGGCCACCGGATGACCATTTTGCATATTCAGTGGTATGGCATCGTTTGCAACTTTCACGTATTTCCAACAGCTGCTCCTCACTAAGTCTAATGTTTTCAACCTGTCTCTCTTTGATGTGGTTGACTACCATCATCCCTTTCTCTTTCAGACTATGAAGGCCATTACTTAAAGCTGTTCCGTGACACTCTTTGCAAAGGAAATTGCGGTGTAAGGATTGTGCCATTGAGTTGACCGATATCCCGATTTCATGACACGATGCGCAGGTTTTTTCCGGTGAGGCTGCATTCCAGTAGGTATAAAAGGAACCAAAAGCTATAATGATGACTATCAGAGTTATTGGTATAACCGCCAGAATTATTTTAAGAATTCTTTTTCTTGTCATTTTTGATGCTTTATTTAAATCGATTTCCCTTAAGCCATTCGCCTGCAATGTACCCGCCTACCCGGTAACCTAATGCCATAATTGTCAATGCAGGATTGAATCCGCCATTGTTAACATGAAGACTGCCATCGGCCACAAATAGATTGGAAACCGCGTGTACTCTTCCGTATTTATCTGTTACAGAGGTTTTAGGGTCGTTTCCCATGCGGCACGTTCCGGCCTGATGTTGTCCGCCACTCAGCCCTTTTCCTCCTCCTACACTTTGCCAGGTGTAAATAGCTCCTGCCTCCCTTAGCCATTTATCCGCTTTTTCGGCCAGGAACCTTCCACCTTCGATATCTTGCTCATGTCTTGATCCTGATAATCTAACAACAGGAATGCCCCAGAAATCTTTAACGACAGGATCGACTTGAACCCGAGCCTCGAAGTTTGGAATTTCCTGGTAGGGTCCAACTGCCTGTGCTACTCTTTTAAAATTCTTACGTTGAAACTCCTTATGTTCTTTACCCCATCGGGCTGCCGCCGGAGGTCGGATCCCTGTAAAGGCGTAGGGCATCCTTATAAATTCGTTGGCAAGCATTCCTCCTCCGATGATCCCCGGGTTATGATGGCTAAAATCGCATATTGCCACAGAAGCACCCGGTCCAGAATCGTCGTAAACATCATCCTCAAAAATTCCATACGCCCCGGTGTAGGCATGTCCCTGGAGATTGCGGCCTACCCAATCGTTCTCGTTTCCGATTCCGCTGGGGAAAAATTTTGACTTCGAATTAAGTAGCAGACGTGGTGTTTCTGTTGCAGATGCTGAAATTATCACTACATCGGCTGTTTGTTCCTGCTTCCTGTTTTTTTCATCGAAATAGGTCACTCCGGTAATCTTACCTTGCTGGTTAACAACGATCTCGCTAACAACGGAATGGGTGCGTAATTCACAATTCCCGCTTTCGATAGCAACAGGGATCACAGTGTTGTGGGTCCCACATTTGGCATTTACCGGACAGGCAAATCCACAGCAGGTGCGCATCCTTATGCAGGCCGGTCGTCCACCGTAAGGAACCGAGTTACGCAACATTGGAATAGGGAAGGGGTGATATCCTAACCGTTTGGCTGCATCATACAATAGCTGTGCCTCTTTGTTATGTGAAAATGGCGGCATCGGATGTGGTTTTCTGCGTGGTGGTGCAAAAGGATTCTTGCTGTCATCTCCGGATACGCCTATTTCCCATTCTGCCTTTTCGTAGCAGGGTTCCAGATCTTGGTAGGTAAATGGCCAGTCTTCCAGGGTCGACCCTTCAACATGCCCATAGATAGTTTTCAATTTAAAATCTTCCTGCATATACCTCCACGCCATGGCACCATAACTAACTGTGCCTGAACCTACACAAGCCGCATTGTTGTTGTAAATTCCTTCGCTTGGTAAACAGACATTCGTGCTGCCGTCTCTGCTTTCAACCACACGACGATAGCGCAGATCATCAGGCCCATAGGCATTACCAAGGACGGTTGTTCTTTGGGATATTAATTCGTCAGTATCCGTATCGTCAAAAGTTGCCCAGCCACCTCGTTCGAATAAGACAACGGAGAGTCCGGAAACGCTCAATTCTTTGGCTACAATACCACCCCCGGCCCCTGCTCCGACAACGATGGCATTTACATGTTTATTTCCCATAGGTTAAATGTTGTAACGGTTTTGACCAATAATAACCGGATAGTCGAGTTTCAGCATCTTATAGCTAATATTATCTTTATTTCCGCCGTGACGAGGGCTGCCATAAAAGCCTTGCATAGAATGGTTTCGGACCAATCCAAAAAACTGGCGGTCGAAGCCCTTTTTCCAATGCCCTCCCTCCAATTTTCCTGCTTCCATGGATTTCAAAAATTGGGTCTGCTCATCCCAAGGCAAAGCTTCGAATTGTTTTTGAAATTTTGCCTGACAGGTTTTCTGAATCGCCAATAACCCATTACGATAGGATTCCTGAAATCGGGCGTAGGGTCCGATCAGTTGTTTATCAATGAAATTGGTGACGCCGGAATCCTTTCCTCCGGGAAATTCATCAGTCGGGATGATCTGTTCTACCAACGCATCTAGCAATACGGCCTCCTGCTCAGTAAGAAATCTCCAGTGGGATAGGGGAGGATTGGCACACCGGCTAAGCAACAACATTCCGCCTGCCCCCAGAACAGAAAGTGCAATAAAGCGTCGTCGGGCAATTTTATCATGCTCGTCCATTTCAGAATATTTTAGATAATAGATTATTGATCTGAATTAAGTTATAAATCACAAGTATATTTCACCTTTAATGATAAGATGAGAGCTACTTTTGATGTGTTCAGGAATTCAAATGTGCTGTTTTGCTCACTTCAACCAGTAGTTTGAACTGGCTTCGATCTTTCCCATTTATCTCAATGATGTATATTCCTTTCGCTAGATTATCTCTTATCCTTGAATATTCTGAAGCGTGGATATTTCTTTCATTTTTTATGAGTGTACCTCGAATGGATCCCGGAGAATCTATCAACACCTATTTTTTAACCCGACTATTATTGCTGCCGACTGTAAATTCAAAAGCCCCAATATCAGGCGATTTCCCGCTAAAAGGATATCCAACATTTATCCCTGCATCAATAGCCGGAGAATCAGATTTCAAAGTACCCTTAGGAGTCATCATGGGATCAGCAAATATTGTATGTAACTCTTTCCCTGTTTTTGTCTGAAAGGCATTGAGATCACTCATAAAATAATCACCTCCCCCTTTCGCTGCTCCACCTCTCCATCTCACTATTTGTTTGTCGCCGGATGATTGGTAATAGCAATTGTAATCCATTGTGAAAGCTTCCCAGACAGCATCTGTGTTAGAACCGTCACTTTCTTCTTTGCCGTCTGAACAGAAACAAACCGATTCATCAAAAATATTATTTCTTATAAATACATTTTTAAAAGCCATTTTGCTGGTACTGAACTGCAAATGGGCACAACGATTTTTATCGGGCCTTTGTGCAGTACTCCAACCTTTTCCTGCGTTCAGGCAAGTATTGTTTTCAAAAAATATGCTGTCTCCGGTTGAACCTAACTCATGTCCCCAAAACTCAAAGGAATAAAAACAATTATTTATTAGGTTATGATGCATCTTTAAATTATGAATGGTATAAATTTTACCAACACCCTGAGGAGATATGCCGGCATCATAAACCTGATCGAAATTACAATTTCTTACAGTTATATCAGAGTTTCCCATCCATAGCTGAACTCCGTTACCCATTCTGGCTGGGTTCGGACTTGTCCCAAGAAAAAATGACTCGAGAGGATAATAACAACCTCCAATCCACGAAAAATCACAATTGCTGATTTCGACATTACTACAGTTTCTAAGGAAAAGTCCGTTATTTTTTGAGTACCTGATGTCGAGATTTGAAAATGTCAGATAATGCCCGTTAATAACTTCAATATTGTTTTCACAATTTCTTATTCCAGTTGCTTCAATCTTTTTGTAGTATTTAGAAGGATTAATTGCGGAATACAAATACAGTAAAGTATCTGCCAAATTTAAGTTAAAATCACCCTGGGCTTTTAAATCCGTCAGGAACCTCTTCTTAAATCCGATAGATTTTTCATTATTAAAAATCAGATTTGCAACATCTGGGATAATTTGCTTAGTTCTCGTTGCATAGGTGGTTGTAATATTTACTTTTGAAGTCGTTTTCCAGATATTTTCGGAGCTTTTTGTCCAAAAAGTCTTAGAACTTACATCTTTACTCGCCAATATGAGAGGTTTTGCCCCTTTCCCATAGGCCCCAAATACGATGTGATGTCCGCCTGTTCCGTTCGACAAGCCAAACAACGCCTGTCCTTCTCTCCATGCATCTCCCCGCTTAAACAAGATTGAATCACCGGGCGAAAATGAAGAGTTGTTTATTTTTTCAATGGTCTTCCAGGACGTTTTAGTTGTCAAACCATTTGCAAAGTCATCGCCTTTTGCGGAGATATAATAGTTAGTGGCTCCGGCTGAGTTTGTTATCATTGTTAGCACAATAACAAAAACAGTTGCAAAATCTAAATGCAGTTTTTTTGAAATACTCATTTTTTAATGTTTTAAGTTATCTTAATTCAACCTTTAGAACAAAACCAGGCTCATCGGTTTTTCTGTCAAAAGGGATATTTATCTTTATTTTATCACCTGAAACTTCCCATTTTAGTACTTTTTTTTCTCCTAAAATTTTAATTTTTTTAATTTTCTGGCGAAGATCATAAAGAGATTTTACACTTACCGTTTTGCTCTCAGTGGAAGTGAGGGAAATTACATAGACATTGTTATCTTTTGCTGTAAACCAGAAGTCTTCAGGTGTAAATGCGGTATTGAATCCATGCTCTTTTCTGTATGTTGTACTTTTCATTTCCACTACAGTTGGACCCTCTTTCATTGTTGTCCATCTGCTTGTACCATATATTGCCTCTCCGTTAATTTTCATCCAGATTCCAATTCCTTTTAAGATATTAACACTTTCAGCAGGAATAACCCCATTGCCATCTGGCCCGACATTCAAGAGGTAATTACCTCCTTTACTTGCAATTTCAGCTATCCAGAAGAGCATTTCAATGTGCGATTTCCAGTTTTTGTCATAACTTTTGTACCCCCATGTATCATTTAAAGTCCCGGGAGTTTCAAATGGTTTAGTCCTGCTTTTATTTTCAACAGGAATTTCGTTATCACCGGCAGTCAGAACATCCCCAAGATTATTGCCAACCCGGTTACCTATTAAACAATTAGGCTGAATATCAAATGCCAATTTATAGAAATCAAAACTTTGCAGTAAATTCATATGAATGGGATAGTCATACCAAATTTCGATGAGATTCGGAAATTTTTTCAAAATCTCACGCATTTGAGGTTTAGCTTTATTCTCAATATAATCCTGATATGAAACAGGTGAAGGGTCCCATTGGTTAGCAGCATAAATCTGTTCTTTTTCCGGATGTTCTTTTTTATACTGGGCCCAACCTGCATCACCTCCATCCATCCAATCTATTGAGTGAGAATAGTACAAACCCAAACGGATTCCATATTTCTGACAAGCCTTGTATATTTCTTCTATTGGGTCGCGCTTAAAAGGAGTCAGATCATAAATGTTATAATCGGTAACATTCGTATGGTACATAGCAAAGCCATCATGGTGTTTTGGCATGGCAACGATATACCTCATTCCTGCTTCTTTCGCTAACTTTACCCATTCATCAGCATTAAAACCAGTTGGATTAAACTTTTTGCATATCTCTTTATATTCTTCCCTGGGAATCTGGGCCTGATACATAATCCATTCTCCCAAGCGGGGAATTTGTTTATCCTTATAAATGCCTCCAAGACTGGAATATGCACCCCAGTGAATAAACATCCCAAATTTCAAATCATTAAAATCTTTGAAAATGCCTGTTTTCGTTCCACTCATTCTCTCCCAATTATTTAATAATTCAACATTATTTTGAGAAAGAACTTGGAGAAATGCTCCAAGGAACATAGCTGCTAATAATAATTTTTTCATTTGCTTATAATTTTGCTTTTTATTTGCCGAATGGAACTAAAATATTGATGTAAATATTATAATTTATTCCAATTCATAATTCTTCCTGCATTACCATTATATAGCGGTTCTAAAGTCGAAGAAGGTAACTCCAGTCCATAAAACATCCACCAAACGCCATTTATTTCACGACCGTTCATGTATTCATCTGTGGTTTCTAATAATCTCCACCAATCCTGATACTTCCTCTTATTATTGCTCATAAAGTCGGTGCCAAACAATACCCGGTTCGAATATTTTGTAAGAAACCTTGATGCAGCACGTGGTGTCCTCCCAATTTCGTAGTCACGTGCTGCGATGTCGAGATACAGATTGGGGTATTTGTCCATTTTGAGGCTCAATGCCGGCAAATTGTTTCCCTCATTGGCCAGGTGAGCAAGAATAAAAGTCGTCTTCTGATTTCTTTCAAGCATTCGGCACAAGACGTTCATTAATTCTTCATAGGATAATACATCCTTACCTACCTGATTGTAATGCTGAAATGGTGAAGTCCGTTCCTGAAAGTCATCAAGCGGTGTCCAAGCTGATGGGTGGTCTGCCATATGTATATTTACCGGCATCTTCAATTCGGCACACTTTTTCCAAAACGCATCCATACGTGCATCATCTGGATGAATCTTGTCTTTCGGATTCTTTGAGAAACCACCTCCCTTTTCCATTATTTCTCCGACCCCGCGAGCACCCATTTTATAACAACGTTCCAGCTCATCCCCGGCAGTCTTGGGAAAGTCCGGCTTTTCGATATTGGTTTTATCAAATCCGCACCATAACTGAAAACGATCCGGAAAAGGTTTCAGATATAACTCAACAAGTTTATCGAAATTTGCCCCGGTGGCCCCGGAAAGTATCACAACCATCTTAATACCGACCTCATCCATCGTTTTTACAAACGCTTTTACCTCTTCAGAAGTTTGCGCAGAAGGATGCGTATGCGCATCAATAACAGGATACCTCGCTTTCGGTACCGCGGAAACATGAGTAACGACAGATGACCTTGGCTTGTAGTTTTTGAGAAGAACAGTATCCATAGGACCCTCTTGAGCCAAAAGGTTTGAGTTCAAAATAAGGCTAACAATAAATAGTGTAACTTTGGTTTTCATAGTTTGGTAAAATTATATTTGCCTATGGCAATTTGTAAGTTTCGTCATTATGATACCAGACAAATTGATACTAAGTTTGGCTATTTGATACTTTTTCCCAATATCTGGCACAGATTTAAACCGGATAAAGCTCCCGGAGATATTCACTTAGGCCTCAACCTTCTACTTATAAATAAAATTGGAAGTATTACCCGTCGTTATAATATAGTTAGCTGTATTTTGTTCGGTCAACCGGATTCCGCCAAATGTGATGTTTTCAAATGAAATGTTCTTTATATCACCGGTGCTTGAAGTTGTGACATATCCGTTTCCATTGAAGTAGCTTTTACGGACAGGTATCGTTGGCATAGATATATTGCGAAATTGTATCCCATCAAGAGATCCAAGACCTTTGTTGTAATTCACATTGTCCGTCCAACCTGGGTCAGTTTGTTTGATTGAAATACCAATCAGCATATATGGCCCTTTCTCTATTCTTATATTTTCGAAAGTCATATTTTTATAGGTAGCTCCATTGCTGTTTGCCAGCTTTACGATTCCCATAACCTGTGCTGTTGGACTTGTAATTTGTGCAACATCACATCCAATGACATCAAGGCCTGATACAGTAGCGTTAATACTCTGTGTGATACTATTCCATCCCAACATAATAACCTGACCGTTCATCTGCTGCCATACAATGTTATCCTTAAATAGCATTCCGGGTTGGGTGGCTTTTAATACGTCATCATTGAGCTTGTAAAAGCAGTTTTTTATCAGGGAGTTGGGTCCCAGTGATCCTGCATCTGATTCCATCGCCCAGGATATCATCTTAACATTCTCTAGTACACAGCCGGTTCCGTAAGCGATGATCCCCTGATAGCCTTGAGGTGCATCATTTATAATTATCCCTTCTACCCTTACTGTTCCACCCCCGGCGCCAATAATCGGGTAATAGGCCGATAATCCGGTAATGTCGATTCCAGACAAAATACCACGTCCACTGAATGCTGTAGTTCCGGTTGCACCGTTCGTTTTCAGAACCCCTTTGACATAGGCTCCGCCGGCGAGGTAAACAGTTTTTCCCGCCGGGATATTTTGCATCGGCCCGCCCGAAATTCCTATTTCATGGATGCCTGGTCCAAAATATATAACGTTCGGATCGTTTGGGTCAGGCACAATTAATTCAAGAGGATTGGCAAAGATAAACAGCGGATACTTTTCTTCTCCATCAATCTCGACGTAAAAATTCGCTGGAGCGCTCAATGAAACAGAGATTGTATTTCCGCTGATTGTGGCGCTCAGATTTTTTGAAAGCGGACGCACAACGACTGTAGAAATAGTTGTGCGCAAGGGAAGATTTATATTCACGGTCATCTCTCCGGTGAATGAAAAAGTAGTGAAGTGATTCTCCTTGGTAAGATAGACTCCTCTTGATGGCCACAAGGTAGTCCAGCGTAAATCGTTATTCGGGTCTTTATAAACATAAGAGGACTGAAATTCATTATTTGAGCCAACACTCACTTCATAACGGTCAGACATATAACGGTTTGCCGGAAGAGCCGGGTAAACCTTTATTTTACTGGATGTTACAATTGAATGTGTCGTAAAATTTTTTTCGTTTCCGTAGGAAGATCCCTCATTACTTGTTCCATACGATCTGATGTAGTAGGTCGTTCCAGGCTGCAATCCTTCAAGATTACTTACAAAGGTCCCATTACCTGAACCATCATTAGTTTTATTTCCACTTATAGTTGGACTGCTTGTTGTTCCCCAGCAGATACCTCTTGCGGTAATTGCCGACTTTCCGTCGCCCGTAATACTCCCTCCAGACGTTGCCGTTGTTTCAGTAATGCTGTGGACTCCTGTTGTTGTCAGAACCTGAGTTGTTGCAGGGATAACTTTTTTACAAGAAGGAATAAATAAGATCCATGGGATCATTAAGATTAGGATTGAAAATCTAAATATACTTATCATATTTTTTTATAGTAATGAATTAGAATAATATAATGTAGTACTTATTTGTTTTTATGATATAAAAGGCATATATATCACATAATGAGACATATAACACAAAAAATTGAAGTGTTTGAAGCTTTAGAGTCTGCAAGTAAAAACCCTAATAACTTAATCATAAGAGTCAGTCTTAAATTTTATTTTCCACTCAACATTTCTATTTTCAGCCGAATTTAATTTTAATGCTATAAGACCATTTTTTTCATCAACTATTTTTATTTCGCAAATCGCACCCTTAGCGGAACAATCTACATAATGCAATTTATTGCTGGCAATAATTACATTATATTCTTCACCTCCAATAACTTTTGAAATACCTGATAACTCGTGATTTAAATTGTTCCATTCTGGCAATTTCACCATATCTGTGTACCCCTGCATGATATGACGATTTGTCGAAATAAACTGAGGAAAAGGTTTTATTTCATGTACAGCAAACATCCGAGCCTCTCCGGGACGAAGGGTTTGTTTCAATTCGTCAGTACCTGAAAATTTTCCAATGAATTGCCAATTCCAGAAATCCCAGATGTAATAATTTTTATTATTAACAAGTCCTAAACCACCATCATCAGTGGCAGAACCCAAGTTAACACTTACCTCTGAACTTACCGGTATACTTTTCAATGGGTCAAGCCATTCAGGCCATTTATACGGCCATTTGGCTTGTGTTGCTATCGTATTATAAAATGTTAATAAATGCCACTCAGGATTTACCTCAAAATCGTAAATCTGTGGGTATTCTGTTCCGTTAAAGGCATCTATCGGTCTCGCACTTTTTGGTGCTGAATATAAAGGGACAACCCGCGATAAATCGAATAATTGTTCAGGAGTCATCTTTCCAAAATACTTACTTATTTCAAGCTTCCCTGAGGTTATGTAAGTCATTGTATACATTGCCTGAACACCATCCCTGGATCCAGACGGGACAGCGTCGAATGGATTCTTTGCGTCAATATCATAATTAATTGCAACACGGTTTTTGTACCAGCGTAACCCGGTTTTTGAAGCAAAAGGAGGAATCATAAGGTCGTTGTCGGCAATTGCCCGAAAGGTCGTTGCAACGCCTAAGTTAATATCTCCATTACGAGGAAGCCTTTCATGGATGTCGCAACCTTCACCCAAGCCTTCAAATGCGAGCTTATAGCTATTGCGATAAGCAGAAGCAGTAGTCGCATATTTATCTTCGAATCCTCCATCATATGCCCAGCCTACTTCCGGATAATCAAACTTGACCCCTTTTACCCCGGCATTTTTCAAGTTCTCATAAACCTCTTTCATGTGTTGAATAAATCCGGGATCCGTATAATCATATCCCCACCAGAGATCACCTATTCCTTTATTCCACCATTCAATACCTCCTTTTGACCGTAGTTTAAATGGATCATTAAAAAGGATATGTCCGGGATAG
>JBBQHB010000123.1:0-12051 GCA_038323575.1 Bacteroidales bacterium
GGTGCATTATGAGGACTGAAACCAACCCAGCCCCAAAAGGTGCGTCCTGCTAATCTGTCTTTTTCCTGAATTTCGGTTAATACAGCCGTAAACTGAGCCTGCAAACATTTGGCTTCCCGTATTGCAATGTGTTCGTTTTTATTTTTTCTGTAAGCTTCGGTGAAATTCAATTCCATCGAAAAATCGTCTATCTTTTGCATACTGAGAATTTTAGAATTTGGTAATATGCTGTCTTTTCGCAAAGTACAATTTTTAATGAATCGTGCAAATTTACCAGGCATTTGCTTTTACGTAGGCGATAATTTCATCCACGTTGGCGTAGGCAATAGCTGTATATGTATCTGCAGCTCCATAATAGATTGCCATACGACCTGTTGCACCATCCGCAAGTACAACGGTTGGGACTACCACATTTCCTACGTACCCGGCAGTTTCGTATATCTTTTCGGGCGTCATAAGCGGAAACTTACAACGATAAAGCACTTTCCACGGTTCGTTAATGTCTAACAAAGCAGCACCCATGCTGTAAACAAAACTGTCACAAGTATCAGTAACCCCATGATACAGTAGCAGCCAACCATCGCTTGTTTCAATAGGAATGGGTCCCGGACCAATTTTTACTCTTTCCCACTTGCCGGGTCCGCGTGTAAATACTATACGATGCTTCCCCCAATAAGTTAAATCAGGGCTTTCACTGTAAAAAATATCACCGTAATTTACAGCCATTCCCAAGCCCATTGGCCGACTGAGCATGGCATATTTTCCGCCTATCTTTTTAGGGAATAATACGCCGTTGCGGTTATAGGGCAAAAAGGCATTTTCCATCTGGTGAAAAGTCTTGAAGTCAGTTGTCCACGCTTGCCCGATGGTAGCTCCGTAATACGCATTGCACCAGGTGATGTAATACTTATCTTCAATCTTACACAAACGCGGGTCGTAGGCAACAGTTATTTTTCCCAAAGCCGGATCCGGCGAAATAAAATTGATAGGCTCTTCTTCAAGGATCCAGTTGATGCCATCAGGGCTTGTTCCCAGATGCAGATTAGGATCCATAGAGAGCGAATCGACCCGAAATACCCCGATAAAACCATCTCCCCAGGGCATTACGCAGCTATTAAATACACTGCGTGCCTTAGGCATCGGATGCAAGTCGATAATCGGATTTGTACTGTGACGCCAAACTACTTCTTTGCAATTGGCAGGTTTGGGTTCCCATGGAATGTTCGGAAGCGCTTCGCCAATCAGGGCTGATTTATATTCGTTTTTCATGATAATAATATACTTGTTTTAATTTTTAATAAATTTCAAGATATCTATTTTGGTTCTACTCCGAAAGGATATTTTTAGACCTCAGAGAGGTCGAATGTTTATAGAAAAGGATTGCATTGATGAACGTTCGACCCTGGCCAGGGTCGGATAATTAGCTAATTCATTCATTTCTATAAACATGCGAAACCTCTGGTCTCATATAAAAACAATTAATATGTGATTATTTTAAATAAACATTTTTCGGTGTGGACTCAATTTTAGTTTTAACTGCCCAGACCAATAATAAATACCAGCAAGGCTATAACACTCATAACGGCAATACAAGAAACAATCACTCCTAACCAGTCCTCGCGGTTCCATCGTCGAAATTCCCAATTCGAATCAGGGAAGATTTTAAGGTGATTGTAGCGGGTTGGATTGGCACGGGTCAACGCCATTTCCCGGTCATCGTCTTCGTGTGTTCCAACAACAGGGGTAAGCATTTTGCCATAGAATTGATCCAGTAGTTTTTTATCCTCCGGCTGCGTAAAAAAGGCCACAAGCATCAACACCAGAAAAGGAATAAAAATTCGAAAGAGAAATGTCAGGGTCTCATTCAACGAGTAGGAATTCTTCGACAAATTCCACCCTAACTTGTCAAGAACGATCAATTCGAACTTCAAATATCCCATTCCTGTTGTATTCCCATTCGTGACATTAAACCCATCGCTCCAGAAAATGGATTTTTTCGGCAACAATACTTTCTTTTCGAACTGATCTCCGGTTTTGATTTCAAGCGGACGCACACCTTCTGATTTTCCTGCTGCATTTAAGCGATCCCAGGTGCCAATAGCGCGGTCGCGTTCCTGAACATCCATTTGCCTGGCTATGTATGTACGACTCACAGGGACTGCATTGGTGGTTTTGCTTAAATATTCCGACGTACGCATTCCAGAGATCATTGGCAGCCCAAAGGGCAAAACAACCGTTGCGATAAACATGACAATCATCGATGCCCATGCCCCTGCACGGTTCGACCTGCGCCAAAGCATGCCTAGCCAAAACGCGGCCGCAAGGATGGCATTGAACATCATCGTCATCTTAAAAAGTCCAAACAAATCTTTCGACTGAGTTGCAAAATATGCCGAGACAAGCATGTATAACGCACTAAAAACACGGCCTGCCCAGATGTAATGGTTTTCCGAACAATTTGGGCGGAATGGGCGGTACAAATTATTGGTGATTAAAGCTGCTGCCGTAAGCATAAAAGCTGATTTGGCTGCCATAAGTGCTGCAATCAGGCAGGCGATCATCAGTCCGACTAATCCAATCCCAAGAGGTCCAAGCAAATCGCGGGTGGCATGCCCCCAAACGTAGTCCGGATCCGAAATTGTTCCGCCGTAAAGCACCACCGTCAATAAAGCCACGACTCCCCACATTACACTTGAATATCGTTTCAGAAGCATCCCGGACACAAAGCCGTAACGTGCTGTATAATCGTCTTTTGCAGAACCACATGCGGTCATCTGATTGGCCTGCACGGCAGTTGCCAAAACGACCATTACTGAAAACCCCACAATCCAGAACCAGGAAAATTCGATCAAGCTCGGTGATCCCCATATTTCCATAAACGATGCCGGCAATACTTTATGCATGGTAGTGAATGCCCCCAGAATCCCCTCCGAGCCATGATGAAGATTAATCTTCATCATGGCAAACGGAATAAGTAGTATAGATAGTAATATGATAAACATTCCTTGAACCAGATCAACCATAAATGCAGCTGCAAGCCCACCAATACTGGCGTAGAATAGCGTCACTGCCGCAACAACAATAATCAACCAATTTTCATTTACATAAGAATATTCCTTTTTGGGATTGAGCATCTGCAAATCAACAAGGCGTGACTTTTGATCTGTTGATAACAAAGCAAAATCAGCTGCTTCCAATTTCTCGCGTTCAACAGCCTTCGTATATTCTACACGTTCGACTGTGTTAAGCTCTGATACAGGTTTTGCTGCAATCGCCGCGATCGTTTTTGACATCGCAACTAGTCCGATTGCTGCTATCAAAACGAAGAAAATAGTCTGGCACATCGCATAAAAAGCCGCCATACGTTTTGAATTGTAACGCTCTTCAAAGAAATCGCCCAGCGTAAGTAAGCGTAATCTCCTGTACCAGATGGAGGTCATCCAGAAAACAGGCAGGTTCACTAATCCTCCGGCCAACATGGCCCAAATGCCTGATGCGCCGTTGGAATTAACCATCGTTGTTGTTGTCGTAACATTTTCAACCGATGTTGCCTGCCCAAATGCCGCAAAAGTCTGGATCAATTTACCGAAACGTCGCCCTGCCATGAAGTAATCTTCCCGGTTATTCACTAACCGTGCAGCGCGGATAGCGATAAAAACGATTACAACAAAATAAATAAAGATCACCGCAAGGTCGATGATTGTCAAGCCCCAAAATGTTATACTTAGCATATTTTTCGCTTCAATTCAAAAAGGACAAGTCCAAAAATACATTATGGAAATAATCGACTTCACATGAAATCTTTGCGCATGCTGATACTATTTTTGCAATGCTAAGAGGTTAGAAGTCGGGTCATTTCATCTCTTTGGCATATCTTTTTTTATAGCCTTTCCAGGATTTAACGGACAAGGTCAATGCTTCCCTGCAATCTTGTTTGATGTTGTAACACTGCAATCCGAATATCCCGTTGTATCCGTTTTCTTTCAATAGCCTGACCAGTGGATACGGATCAAAACTTCCCTTGCCGAGTGGCTGGATTAACCTGTCCCATTTCATCTGTTTGGTATCCCCTGCATCAGCCCCGCTGACAGATACCATAAACAAATAGGGTATAGCCTCCTTTGCTTTCTGTTCCAGGTTCTCAGCCCCTTCAACCTTCAGAAAATGGCATAGGTTTAAAACCGCACCCAGGTTGGGACGGTTGACCATTTTTACCAGTTTCAGGGTATGATCCATACTTTCACAGTAGAAATCGACATGCGGATAGATAGCCAGTTTTACATGGTACTGTGCTGCGAAATCTGCCAGTTCGGTAAGGAGTTTGACAAACCGCAGATCTCCCTCTTCCTTGTTATTTTTATATTGCTCACTGTGAAGATGAAGTGAAACAAGTAGGTCACGATTTCCGGAATCTTTGATCAAATCTTTCAGCAGCGGATTGTAAGCCGGTTTGTCCGGTTCAATGTTAAACGGGATATAGATTTCAGGTATTTTCATGCCAACCAGATCGAGCGCTTTGCGGAATGCGAAGTAATTCTCCTCTCCCTTTGCCCCAAAACCATCCAAACCAAGCTCTTTTACCAGCCTTGCCTGTTCGGAGTAATCGGTTGGTGCGTTTGGCAGGGTCATCGCATTGTTGAAACAGTAGAAGGGATTGTCCAATTTCTTGCCTTTTGCAGAACCGGACAGTGGTAAAAATAATGCTGCAACCAACAGAATAGGTAAGATTTTCTTCATGGTAATTATTTTAAGGTAACCTGTTGGTATTTGTTCATCCAATCCACCACATTTTTGTCGAGCCATTTTTCGCGGAAAGGTTTGTTCAGCATAGCGTTTGCTGCATTATTGCCGATAAATTTGCTGGTGGTTTTGTCCCACGTTAATTCGTTACCCAGTTTGACGGAAATGAGTCCCATCAGGGTAGTCGTGTAAACATTGTGGCCAACTTCCAACGGTTCAAAAGATTTTTTCCCTGATTCAATGGCATGCAGGAAATCGGCTTTGTCGGTCAGGGTTTCTTTGTAGGATATTTCATTGGCTTCGGGTTGATATTTGAGCAGGGAAGGATCACTTGCTTCCATCTTATCAGGATAGTTAATTTTCACCCATCCCTTTTCCCCTTCAAACAGCACATAAGGCTTGTCGATGGTGTAATTCATGGTGAGACCATCGGCATAGCGGTAACTGATGTCAAAGGATTCTATTGTATTCCATAATCCTTTGGAGAAATTTCCTGAACCTGAAATACTTACTGGTAATTCGTATTCTTTCCTCATTCCCCATAAGGCGATATCACAAAGATGCGCTCCCCAGTTGGTGATCATTCCGTTGCAGTAGTCGTCAATTCTTAACCATCCCGGACGGGTATCGATGGTATGCGGGTCATGAACCCTGTTCACAGTATAAGGTGCAGGAAAAGCAGGTCCCAGCCACATGTCGTAATTCAGTTCTTTGGGTATTTCCATTTCGGGTTGCGGGCCGACGGCGCTGCCTGACAGTTCCGCGGGTACGCCGACTTTCACATTTTTGAGTTTCCCTATCAGACCGTTGTGCACTATTTCAATGGTTTTCCAGAAATGTTCGAGCGACCTGAATTCGCTGTCGAGGCGGTTGGCAACTCCCTTAAACCTGACTGCTTCAACGAGGGCTTTGCTGTGGGAGTAACTGATGGATAGGGCTTTTTCTACGGATACATGTTTGCCGGCCAGGGCAGCGGCAATGGCTGCCGGAATATGCCAGTGGTCGGGAGTCGAAACCATCACGGCATCGACACCTTTATCAGCAATCAATTCGCGGTAATCGCCGTACGATTTGACACCTGAATAGCTGCCGCTTTTCTTCGCGCTGTAAGCATCGTTGATTATTTTAGCGGCATTCTGCAGTCGCCAGGAATCCACATCATTGATGGCGATTACCTGGCAATTATCCAGTTTCAGGAAACCATTTTTCAGGTTGGCGCTCACAGCCTGGCGGCCAACACCAATCATCCCGACGGTAATGCGGCCGTTCGGACTGTTTTTACCAAATACTGAAGAAGGCACGATGGTTGGGATGGTAAACGCTCCCAGTGTAGAAACTACACCCTTTTGAATAAAGTCTTTCCGGTTCATAGTATTGAAGATTAATATTTTCCATAATTCCGCAGTGTTTCCCACATCGTTATAATATTCTGAGGTGGTACTTCTCCCTGGATGTTGTGTACTGTGGCAAAAACATACCCTCCGCCGGGGGCCAGGGCTTCAAGGTTCCTTTTGACATTATCGGAAACTTCCTCTTTTGTGCCGGATGGCAGTATTTTTTGGGTATCAATTCCTCCACCCCAAAAAACAATATCCCGGCCGAAATCTTTTTTCAGTTGGATGGGCTCCATTCCGGTGGCGGTGATATGTACCGGATTGAGAATATCTATTCCCATTTCAACAAAGTCGGGAATAAGCGGGCGCACGTTACCGCAGGAGTGAAACATGACCTTTGCTGCTGGCGCTTTTCGTTTCATTGCTTCTATTACCCGCGCAATGTGGGGTTTGTAATACATCCTGAAATGATCCGGATCAATCAATTGGGATTCCTGGGTTCCATAATCATCGCCTTCGGCGACGATGTCAACAACATCAGCCAGTTCATCCAGCGCCATTTCCCAAAATTCAATCTTCAGATCTGCAATTTTCCCAATTAATTTGTCGGAAAATTCAGGATATAAAAAAGGATCCATCATGGCGTTGGACATACCCCTTACCCTTTGCTGCATTTCAAAAACGCCGGCACAAAGCCCTTTGAGTAGCACGATTTTTCCCATCTCCCTGTAATGCAAAGCCTTTTCCCGCAGCCCTGCAATCCTTCTCTTATCCCCTGCAGCCGGCCAGTTGAACTGCACGACATCTTCCAAATCAGGTTCAGTCAGATGTTCCATCGGATGTTTGACCAGCGAAAACCAGTTGCCGTTGATTTTTGGAAAATGATGTGTGAAATTCCATTCATCAAAATATTCCCAGTCGGGACCGGCCTCCTTCAGTTTTTCATAGACATCCCAATTGTGACTCGTCAGGGGCAGCAAACCGCGGGTATCAACATGAAGTTGATCCAGAAGGTGATTCGACGGAATAACAATTTGTTGGATCACATCGGCCCAAGCCGGATTCTCGGGAGGGAGATGCAGGTGTCCCAACAGATTTTGGTAAGCCTTGTTGGCAATACCGGTCCAGGTAGATCCGGCCAGATCGAACGGAACCAGGTCGGGTTCCCGGTGGTCCAGCGTTGTCAATATCCTGTCGCGTGAGTTCATTTAATTATCCGGAATTTGATATTTCTAATTTATGGACTGAATATAGGCAATATTGGTGTTCTGAAAGCCGGAACCATTAAAATTATCGCCGTTATTGCAGATTCAATAACGGCGATAAATAATGGATTTTTCTAAATACTGATGATGTTACGAATCTCAAAAAAAGTGTTTGCTAATTATCCTCATCCTTCGGAATAGTGGTCAATGGTGGTTTGTTGCTGGCATAACCATCGTATCCAAAGTTTTGGTTGATAACACCCTGAGTATTAGAACTAATTGATCCTTGAGGGATTGGCCAAAGAACGTGGAAGGCACTCAATGTATATTCCTGTCCGTTATTGGCTTTCACTCCCTTGTTGTACCAGTCTGTTTTTTCCATCATACGATCAAAGTAGAAGTTTTTGGTTCCGAAATTGGCCGCTGAATAGGTATTACCTTTGTATGCTTTGCCTGTTTTCGCAAAAATGAATGCGATACGGTTCAACTCGGTCTTGCGGGGTTCTTCCCAGTACAATTCGCGGGCACGTTCGTCGAGGATAGTTCCGATATCAAATTTAGAGGCATCGGTGTAAGGAGTGCATCCTGCACGGGTATGGACGGCGTTCACATCTGCCATGGCCTTTGCTATATCACCTTTCCACCAGTAAGCTTCGGCACGCAACAAATAGGTTTCAGCCAAACGGTAGATGTACCAATTGTACGAACCTCCCTGCGGTTGTGTTCTGCGCGGATCCGGATTATACAGCTTATAATGGGGCCATCCAAACCAGTTGCGGATGGTATCCGTCGTCAGGACTTTACCGGCAGCATCAAATAACTGCATAGGCTTACCATAATATGGATTATTGGTTGACTTCAAATTTGGATGGTTGTAAACCAGATCTTCCATGTTCATCCAGTTGTATTTCTTGTGCCGGAGGTCGTTAGGATCATCCCAAATCATGCGGGTGCTGTAATTGGTACCTCTTGCACGTCCGATACCACGGCCGAATGTTTCAACCATTTTTATTTCATTGTTGGCAAGATCTGAAGTTCCGGGGCCTTTGCCATCAGGTGTTTTGAAGAAGTTGGAGTTGGAAACCCCCCAGAATGGCACTGCCTGGCGCATAATCTGAAGATCAAGTCTCGAATCGATCAGGTCTTCAAAGGACATAGCCAGCATCAAAACTTCTTTGTTGGCAGCAGGAGCCTTGTTGGCCCACCAATGCAGACAAGATATCACATCATTTCTGACAACACCCATTTTGCTCAAATAGTCTCCGTCTTCCTTTGGGACTGCACCAAACGGAACTTTCATCAGATTATATGCTCCACCGTCGATCGCTCCGTTAGCGGCTGCAATGGCTCCGTCAAAATCGCCAAGGGCAAGGCAGATTTTAGCTAATAAATGCTGGCATGCACCCTTCGTTACACGACCCCTGTCGGCCTTATCGGTACACCATTGGGCGGCAAATGTCATGTCCTTTTTCATTTTCTCCAGAATAACCTCCCGCTTGGTGGAATAGAAGTCAAGTTTGGGTTCTGTAACTTCCTTCCCGATAAATGGGATATCTCCAAACTGGTTGGTCATTCGATAGTAACGGTATGCCCGGTGAAAATAAGCAGCACCCAATACTGCATTTTTTTCAGCCTCATTGGAAAAAGTAGTCGCATTGATCCGTGAGATGACCACATTAGCATACTTGATTCCCTTGTATCCCTCGAGCCAATACCAACCTATGCGGTTATAGTTAACATTATCAAGCTCAGAACTGGGAGTAATCTGAATATTCATATTCATAGCGGGTCCGGGTTTGTCGGTTGTTCCCTCTACGATGACTTCTGAAAATATAAGTTCAGTAATAATCGGAGCGGCGTCGCTATAGAATTCGTAACGTATATTTTTCTCACAAGCGGTTAAGGCACCGTACATCCCTCTCGAATCGACAAAGGCATTCTCAGGGGTAAAAATGGAGAGCGGTTTTGGTTTCAACCATTCATCACTGCAATTCACCAGTGCCAATACTAAGGGGATAAATAGCAGGCTTTGGAAAAAAGTTTTTATATTATTTGATTTCATTGGTATTTGCTTTTAGAGTGAGTTAAAGGGTTAAGTTAATACCTAAAGTAAATGTACGCGGCGCAGGACCATTGGTCAGGTTGTCGTTATCGGCAGGATTGCGGTACTGTTCCGGATCCCAAAATTTCCAGTCCTTCGACCAGACAGCTACATTCCGAACCGTTCCGAACACTTTCAAGTTGGCAATGCTAGCTCTTTTCAATAATTTTGAAGGCACGCTGTAAGACAAACTGATGTTGTCGAACCTTACGAATGACCTGTTCCGCCATACGTTAAAGACTGCTCCTCCTTCGTTGGAATAAATACGGGCGGCATCGTTGATCGGGTTCTCAGGTGTCCAGTAAGGAGTTATGTAAGCATTAACCCTTTCAGGAAATCCGTCCCTGTTTTTGGCCACATTGTATGTTCCTTTATGACCTCCGTTCGAATAGAATGACAAGGAGAGATCAAAGTTTTTATAGATATTGAATTCCTGACGCATATTCCATCGATAAGGAGGAGTTTTCTCTCCCTGAAACTGGTTGTCCAGTTCATTGATTTTCCCGTTTCCGTCAACATCCTCCAGGTGGAAGTCGCCGGGATACTGGCCGAATTTGATGGCATCAGCTTCCTGTCCCTTCTGCCAGACCCCGATAATTTTTGGTTCCCATATTACAGAATTGGATTGGCCGATGAACCATTTGTTTGGTTTATCATCCCCCTCTACCTTTCCGGTAACATTTCCCTGGGCATCTTTCACATCCACCATATCGCCATAAAGATGGACGATAATGTTTTTGTTGTAGGAAATATTAAAGCTTCCGCGCCATTTGAAATTTTCGTGATCCATAATTCTGGCATTCAGGGTGAACTCAACACCTTTGTTTTCCAACTCACCCAGGTTGGTTGCCACAGAGTTAAATCCTACCAAATCAGGTAATTTACGGTCAACCAGCAAATCAAGCGTGTTCATTTTGTAATATTCCAGTGATCCGTCCAGAACGCCTTTCAGAATTCCAAAATCAAGTCCAAAATTGAGCGCTCTTCCGCGTTCCCATTTTAGGTTAGGATTGGCCATCCTGTTCACATATAACTGGTTGCTTTCGTAAATTGATCCACCAAGTGTCTGATAAGGATATTTACCGATACTCATCGACGACAAAGCATCGTAACGGCCAACTTCGCGATTTCCGTTTTCGCCGTAAGACATACGGAGTTTGGAATAAGTAAGAATTCTGTTTTTGAAGAAACTTTCATCCGAAATCACCCATCCTAAGGCAACCGATGGGAATGTACCGCGCGGATTCTTCAATCCGAAGGCTGAGTAGCCGTCACGACGGACAGACATGGTTACCATGTACTTGCTGCTGTAAGAATAAAACACCCTGGCCATCAAAGCGTCGCCGGTACTGTATTCGTCGTTGCTGGAGATACTGTTAGAGGTACTCTTACCTGCAGACATGTTGTGGTATCCCAATGCATCGGTTGGCGAAAATCCGGCTGTCGACATGGTATTGTCCCAACTCTGGTATTTCTCGGCATTGGCAAGCAAAGTGACGTCGATCTGATGAACATCCTTGATTTTTTTGTTCCATTTTACAAGATGGTCTAATTGCCAGCTGAAGATAGAACTTTGTTGACGGGTGGCATCGCCTCCGAAAAGCGCCCATTCTTCGTGCAGTGCAGACCGGTGGTTCATATAATCCCGCCATTGGTACCTTGGCGCATAATTAACTTGGTACGTAATGCCAAGTGGAAGGGTCACTTTCCCATATAAATTACTGGTCAGTGTATTGTATACATTGCGTCTTTCTGTGAACATTTTATCGTACAACGGATATTTGGAACCACGGCCAAGGTCATCCACCGGACTCTCACGAATGGTTTTACCGTCGTCTTTGTATATAGAACCCCATGGAGAACTGTTCCATATTTGTCCCCAATCGGCATTGATATTGCTTTCATCGCGTGAAGCAAACTGCGTATTAGCACCCACGGTTAACCACTTGGTTATACTTGCCTCAAGATTTAGTCGGCTACGGATAGTAGAGAATTCATCCCCAACAATGACACCTTCATTCTTATTGTATCCCAAAGACCAGTAATAAGTTACTTCGTCCTTTTTCCCTGATAAGGAAAGGTTATGATCCTGCCGCATCCCATTTTGAAACACCAGGTCATTCCAGTTAACAGGTGTATTGGCCTTGTAATTCTTGACCTCATTAGGCAATAAACCCAATCGTGCCAACCTAATATCCAGCAATTCGCCGGTTGAGCCGTCTCTCCATTGAGTTTCAGTAATGCCGGAAGGTAGTTTGGCTGGGTCGTCAAATTTGTAAAGCTTCTGATTCGTTGCAGCATTGTAATAATTCAACGATTTCATTACATCCGTCCGCCAGTTGATAAAATCCTGCGGATCATGTACCGCCTGAAGTGTAGCCATAGTTGCCAATCCAACACTTGAATTTACATTGATCATTGGCTTGCCTTGCTTCCCTTTCTTCGTGGTAACGATGACAACACCATTAGAGGCCCTGGCACCGTAAACAGCTGAAGATGAAGCATCTTTCAAAACGTCAACAGTTTCAATGTCATTTGGATTGATATCCTCCATGCCGCCCTGGTAGATAACACCATCCAGCACGATCAACGGATTTGAAGCAGTCTTCAGGGTATTGTCACCCCTGATCTCCATGTCGCCCCCACCTTTAGCCAGCGATTGATATCCGAC
>JBBQHB010000124.1:0-11866 GCA_038323575.1 Bacteroidales bacterium
TTAGCTGCCATATTAGATAGTCTTGCATCTGAAAGGTGATGCGTTGTTTTTTTGCTTTAGCACCACTAAGATACTCATTATTAATCAGATATATAGACTATCTTTTAATTATTTTTTCCTATAATCGCTCAACTTAGGTATTATATATTTACTGACACAATGAAAAAACTACCCTATTATCTGTTGATCTTATGTTTATTCACCGGCTTCACGTTAGTGGCTAAAAAGAATCCGGCGCCGGTTGCTGCATTAAAAGACACCTTGGTTCTTGAAAATATTTTCCCTTTCCAGCAGCAGCATTGCCATGGTTCAACAATTGTTGAACTGCCCAACCACGATTTGTTATGTGCATGGTTTCAGGGCAGCGGGGAACGCACCTCGGATGATTTAGCCATCAAAGGCGCCCGCTACAACCACAAGACCCGGCAATGGGGAAATCCTTTCGAAATGGCAGATGTGCCCGGATTTCCGGATATAAATCCTGTATTATTTATTGACGCTAAATCGAGATTGTGGCTGACCTGGTATACAGTTATGGCATACCAATGGAGTTCGTCCTTGCTGAAGTTCCGGTACAGTGACAATTACATGCAGAAAACGGGAGCCCCCGTATGGAAATGGCAGGATGTTCTCCACATCAAGGCTGACGGAACACCAACCAACGGGATTACTGCCAACGATCAGTTTGTGAAGACACTTATCAGGAAATTTGATGCCTATTACCAGTATCTGGTGCAAAAAGGAGATATCAGGGATACCGGAAAGGCGAATATATCGGCCAAAGATTGGGAGAGAGCCAGAAAATTTTACCTGGATATAGCCAAGGGATCCAACCTGGTGAGCGACGGAACAGATGTCAATGAACAGGGAGAAAAAGTAAAGAAACAGCTTGGTTATCCTTTGATGCGCCGCATTGGCTGGCAAACACGCAACAAACCGCTGCTGCTGGGAAACCGGATTCTTCTGCCGCTCTATTCCGACGGACTCAACCTCTCGCTTGTTGCCATCACATCCGATTTTGGGGAAACATGGAGTTTCAGTGAACCCATTTTGGGAGGGGGAGCCATCCAGCCTACACTTGCACGCAACAAAGACGGCTCTGTTACGATGTTTATGCGCGACAATGGACCCGCGCCTAAAAGATTGATGAAGAGTGTATCGAAAGACGACGGACTTACCTGGAGTTCTGTTGTCGATACCGATATTCCTAACCCCGGAACAGCCGCCGACGTGGTGGTGCTTCAAAGCGGCAACTGGGCCTTGGTACTTAACGATGTGGAAGGTGGCAGGCACAAACTCTCTGTTTGGCTCTCTGCCGACGAAGGAAAAACATGGCCCTACTGCAAGACGATTGTAAACGGAATTCCGAACAGTGCCGTAAGAGGACATTATCCTGCCATCATCCAGGGAACCGACGGTGCGATCCATCTCTCTTACACCAACCAGGTTGGATCTCCGGACGGAAAGTCAGAACTGAAAAATATTCAACATGCCCGGTTTTCGGAGAATTGGCTTATGCATTAGGACCAATTTAATTGACATTTATCAATTAATTCATATATTTGTATCAGATAATTTTACTGTTTATGTCAGAGACGCTGGAGAAACCTTTTTGCGGAAATTGTTTGGAGTGTAAATATGACTGCTGTTTCAGCAACAACGGATGCGGTGATTCACATATTTTTGGTACGCTGGCCCCGGAAGAATTGCATTTGCTGATGGACAACAAACGCCAGATCCATTTCAGACCAGGTGAAACAATCATGAAACAGAACACTCCCCTCACCCATCTGGTCTGCATCAAAAGCGGTTTGGCTAAAGTTGTTTCAGAGGGACCCAAAGGTAAAAACCTGATCCTTCAGCTCATAAAATCGAACAGTATTTTCACCGGGGGTGGCGGCATCGTGGATGATTTCAGACATTTTACCGTTGCTGCCATTACAGATATTGATTGCTGTTTCATCGATACAAGCCGGTTGTACAATCTCCTGACCAAAAACAGTGCCTTTTCCATTGAGTTGCTGAAACACTCCAACAGCCAGCACATGAAAATGCTGGGCACCCTGATCAATTTAACGAACAAGTACATGCCCGGCCGCGTTGCCGACACATTGCTCTACCTCAAGGACAATATTTTCGAAGAGAATCCATTCAATTTCATGCTCTCCAAGCAGGAATTAGCCGACATGTCAGGAATGACAAAGGAAAGCTTCATCCGAAGCCTCAAAGAATTTGAAGATTCCGGCCTGATACGGCATACCCGTAACACCATTGAAATCCTGAAAGAAAATGAACTGATTGAGATCAGCAAAAACGGGTAATTTAAGCAGGCATAAGTTCGCAAAAAATCCGTCAGGTATTGAATAAGTCTACGAACTCCAAAGAAGTGCGGATCGTTGTGCAATGAACCACCGGCAGCCTCAAAAATCAAAATAAATAGATAAAACAAATTTCCTTCAGAAGCGTTTTTTTGTAATTAGTTAAAAAAAATGCACTGTTTTTATCCAATCCAAATACAGATTTATTCCTATAGCCATTCAAAATACAGAATTTGAATCGGCATACTAAAAACAAATTATTCAAGCCTCTGAAAATTGAAATTTAAATCAAAGCAGAGTCTTTCCTTTGATAATTTTACTTTAGCGGCAAGCATCCCCCCTTGAATTAAGCGCGACATTATGAGACAGATCAATTATTATCCCCTCCCCCTTGTTTTTTCATGTTTATAATTCATTAACAAAAAAGACAACTATTGAACTGTTGAATTATTCAACAACATATTTAAGTATTATTGATATATATCATTTTTGCATTGATTTATCTTCTGCTTTTTAATGTTTTATATATTCATTTAACTGTCAATCTATCAACCTATTTATATTTGTTTAGAGATTTTGCAATTTTTAACTTTACCACCGTGTCTTATTAGACTAATTGATGCTTCAATTAAAAAATACTGTTTTTATTATTAAAATTTTCAAAATTTATGAAACTACAGAAATTCTTTAAGCCCGCGATTTTTGCTCTTGCCCTTATGGCATTTGGTGCTGCCTGTGTCAAAGAAGGCCCTCCCGGAAAAGATGGCGCCGATGGTACCAATGGTGCAACAGGTGCAGCCGGTAAAGATGCCAACGAAACATGCAAAATGTGTCACACTCCTTCTAAAGTTGACGCGCTCATTGTTCAGTTCCAGTATTCCAAACATGAAACAGGTGAAGCTGCCCTTTCGGAAAGCGGAAACGCTGGGTGCAGTCCCTGCCACACCCAGGGTGGTTTCCAGGATGTAGTAAAAAGAAAGGTGCCGGCTACCTTCACCTTGAATACAACTACAGGCAAATATGTAAATGATTATACCTGTAATGCAGCGATTGCATATGGTGAATTGTTGTGCAGAACCTGCCACAGTTCCATCCACGAAACTTACACATCGACTGATCTTCCAAAGTTGACAACAACTGCGGCAGTACCACTTACCTTTTTGGGTGGTAAAAAATCAGCAAATTTGACACAGGATGGCGGCAGCAGCAACCTTTGCATCAAATGCCACCAGCCGCGTCCGTTTGCTTTCAACAACACAAAGAACCCGGCCTATACTGGCGATGTATTGGATTATGCAGGACTTGCTTCCAAACCTACCGCAACTTTCTTTGATGGTACTTCTGCAGCAACAATAGCAGCAGCACAGATTTTACCTGGTTACCGTACACATACCCACTATGGCACCGTTGGCGCTATTGTTGCTGGTTTAGGCGGTATAGAATTCACCGGCCCGATGGGTTACGCCCAGGCTGCCCACGTTACAAAAGCATCTTGTGCAGATTGCCACATGGCAGCAACTAACGGCGGTAACGGCGGTCACAGTTTCGATGCCAAAGGCAACTTTAACGGTTGTAACATTGCCGGATGCCATACAGGCGTAAATGCAACAAGCGCAAAATACTGGACGAACCCAAGATCTACGATCAAAGGTCTTCTCGACCAACTTGCAGCAAAACTGAAGTACAATGGTGTTGAGTTCATGAACAGGAATTCAGACGCTACCAGCAATCTTTGGGCCGGCATCACAACCAATAATTATGACGGTTACATGAATGTTTATGATCCTGCAACCAATCCAGCAGGACCATCCATGAATCCAGCTCAATTTCAGAATGCCAACCCTTCCGGTTCATGGACCCCGGAACAGAAAGCATACAACCTGACATTGCCGGTATTGAAGATGACCAATGCACAGTTTGGCGCAATGATTAATTTCCAGTTATGTCTGCGCGAGTACAGTTTAGGTATTCACAACCTGGATTATTCAAAAGCGTTGCTGACCAACTCTCTTGCTATCATTCCTTAGTTTGATAAATAGATCAGATATAAAAAAGGCTTCTCTCACTTAGAAGTCTTTTTTATATTGATTCTCTAAAAATCTCCTCAATGAAAAAATCAAATATTTATTTTCTTCTCTTTGTGTTTGGGCTGCTGCTCAACGCATGTACTTACGATTTCATCGTGAAAGAGGAGTTGCCACCGGTGGATATAACGGTACCTGTTTCGTTTTCGGCCCAGATCGTTCCCATTTTTACCAATAATTGCGTGTCCTGCCACAAAACAGGTGGTCAGGCTCCCGATCTTTCCGCTGCCAATGCGTACAACAGCATCAAGAGCATGAACCTGGTCAAAACAGCTGCACCGGAAACGAGCGCGATCTATACGGAACCAAATCCTGCCAACGCAGGGGTCCATTCCTGGAAAAAGTACTCAGCAGCTGACGCTCAACTGGTCTTGACCTGGCTTCAACAAGGTGCATTAAACAATTAATCAGGAAACCAAGAATTTTAAAAATGAAAAAAACCTTAATATTCCTTATTCTGAGTCTTTTGCCCTTTTCCTATCAATTAGCACAGGGCCAAACAGATTCAACAGCCACTGAACCTGAAGCAGTTGTCAATAAGCCGGTCCGGTTTGTCTGGGAAAGCGGTTATCTGATTGATCAGCAAACTACCCTGATTGCTCCGGTCAACACCCTGGAATCGGTGATTCAGCACAAATTCGGAACTGTTTCCAACGGTATCAAAGACCTTTATGGAATCATGGCACCAGGCGCTAATGTCAGAATCGCCCTTGATTACGTGGTCGCAAAAAATCTTCAGTTAGGTTACGGCCTTCAAAAGAAGAACATGTACAGCGATTTCAATGCCAAATGGACGCCATTGGTTCAAATGAATTCCGGCATGCCGGTTTCAATTTCCTTCAATGGTAATGTAGCCATCGATGGCCGGGAGAAATCAGTATGGGAAGCAGATATGTACTATCATTCCTCAGATCCTTATCCATACAGTACCTATAGTTATGCCTTTACCAACCGTCTGTCTTACTTTGGTCAGGTGATGATCGCGCGCAAATTTTGCGCTGCTTTCACTTTGCAGGGGGGAGCAAGTTTTTCCCACTTCAACACAACTCCGTGGCACCAGGATCATGATAAAGTAGGGTTACACGCAGGAGGCCGTATTAAAATATCTCCGCAGGGTTCGCTAATCTTCAATGCCGATTTCCCTTTACAGATAGAATCAATATCTGAGCAGGCAGATCAATCAGCTCATTCACAACCTGTTGTATCCGTCGGTTTTGAAGTATCTACAGGTTCACACGCATTCCAGATCTATGCCGGAAACAATCAATCATTACTGGCCCAGGATATGATGCTGAATAACCAGCAGAAACCTATCTGGGATAACTTTTGTGTTGGTTTCGTTATTACAAGGTTGTGGGGATTCTGATCTCATCCAACGACGTAAGGTATCAACTAATTTCAACCAAAACAGAAATGACATAATCAGATAAATGATTAGGAAGCCACAATCTGAACAGATGTGGCTTCTTATTTTTATCTTTTCAGACCTGTAAAAAGATACATAACTCAATTTATCCTGGAAGTAATTCCTACGCTAATTAAAATTTTAACGAATTATGAAGTACGCTGTTAAGCCAATCGGAGGTCTCATACTGGTTTTTTTGCTATCCGGATTTATCGGGTTAAGGGCAGAAGAGAAACCAATGCCGACCAAAACAGAAAACCAGAAGACCAACGACCATTGCTTAAATTGCCACGCCCACAACTATTTCAATTATGATAATATCATAGAGAAAAAACTTGTTAAACACAAGATGGAACCGGGAATGAAGATCGATACCATCCTGTTTTACGAATCCAACCACAGGAATTTTAAATGTACAGACTGTCACTCGGAAGATTTCGCCAAATGGCCTCATTCACCCGAAGTCAGGATGGAACCGAAAATGATCTGTATTGACTGTCACGGCGGTGACGAAACGTATGCCAAGTTCCAGTTTGAGAAAATTGAAGAGGAATTTGCCCTGAGTACCCATGCCACCAAACATTCGGGGGAATTCACCTGCTGGACCTGCCATGAGCCGCACACTTATAAAATCAGTGCCAGAAATGATTCAATCATCAAAAAAATTATCGCTTACGACAACAACATTTGTCTGAGCTGCCACAACAACATCAACAAGTTTGAACTGATCAGCGACAATGAAAAACCCAATATAATTGCCAAACACGACTGGCTTCCTAACCAGGCACGTCACTTCCTGAATGTTCGCTGCATTGAGTGCCACGCGCATGTAAAAGACTCCTTACTGGTAGCACATAACATCCAGCCTAAAGCGAAAGCCGTGAAATTGTGCCAGGAATGCCATTCTAAAAATTCGATTCTGATGAACTCACTTTACCAGTACCAGATAAAATCAAAGGCTATGGGATTGGGTTTTGACAATGAAAAAATACTCGGATCAACCTATGTAATAGGTGCCAACCGGAATATTTACCTGAACAATATCAGCATCGCCGTCTTTTTGCTCACATTGGCCGGAATTGCCATTCATACCCTACTCCGAATCCTGTCAAAAAAATAAAACCATGGAAAACAAATTATATCTCTACCCCAAATTAATCAGAATATGGCATTTGCTGAATGCGCTCCTGATTATCACCCTCATTATCAGTGGTCTTAGCATGCAGTATTCCGACCCATTGAATCCGTTTATCCGTTTTGACCTGGCAGTAAGCATGCACAATATTGCGGGTTTTATACTGATTATCAACTATTTAAATTTCATTATCGGCAATACAATTTCCAAGAATGGCCGTCATTACAGGATTCAGTTAAAAGGATTAAGCAACCGGTTAATGGTTCAGTTCCGTTATTATACCTATGGAATATTCAAAAATGAAGCCGCACCGTTCCCTGTTACCAAAAAAATGAAATTCAATCCCATTCAGCAGGTAACCTACTTCATGACGATGTATGTCCTAATGCCGCTGATCTTTATAACCGGATTGCCCATGCTCTTTTCAGGTGCTTTTATTGTGCAGTTGTTTGGCTCCAAAGCCTTTTTTATAACTGATATATTTCACATTACTATTGGATTCCTGTTGTCATTGTTTTTAATTATTCACGTCTATTTCTGCACCATCGGTGCCAAGCCAACCAGCAATTTCAAATCAATCATTACCGGTTACCATGAAGGAGGGCACTGAAAGAAGGATAAAGGATAAAGGATAAAGGATAAAGGATGAAGGATAAAGGATAAAGGATAAAGGATGAAGGATGAAGGATGAAGGATAAAGGATGAAGGATGAAGGATAAAGGATAAAGATGGGAAGGAGCATTGTAGAGACGCATCGATATGCGTCTGATATTAATGTGTTTTAGTAGGGGCAGCCCTATGTGGTTGCCTTTCATAGATTAACAGAACTTTCGTTTCAATATTTATTTTCAAGATTATATGGACGATTCATCAAATGACAAGAAGAACAACCGCAGGAAATTTTTGAGGATAAGTTTCCTGACAGGACTATCGGCAGTAGCTGCAAAAACAGTCTTTGCCGATATCCCGGTAGATCCGGAAAACGATCCCGGTGAGATGGTCACACTCCTTTCGCCCGACGGGCAACTGGTTAAGGTACCCAAAGATAAGATCAACTACCTGGAAAAATATATTTCACCAGAAGCTTCCCGACAAGGGATTCCGCACCGCAAATTTGTAATGGTCATTGACCTGGCCAAATGCAAAAATGCCCGAAAATGTGTGGAGCAATGCCAGAAAGCCCATCATTTACCCCCTCACATGGAATTTATGAAGGTTTATCTGATGCAGGAAACGGAGGAAGCAGCGCCCTACTGGATGCCAAAACCTTGTTTTCATTGCGATAAACCATTGTGCGTCAGTGTATGTCCTGTTGGGGCCACCTACAAGAGATCGGACGGTATCGTTCTGATAGACAATGAACGGTGCATTGGTTGCAAATTCTGTATGACAGGCTGCCCCTATTCTGCCCGCCAGTTTATCTGGGCTGACAGCAAAGAGCTGCATGTTGATCAGCCTTACTCCCCGGAAACCAGTGTTCCTGGGAAAGAAGGCACGGTCAGCAAATGTGATTTCTGTCCTGACATGATCAGGGACGGTAAAATGCCGCATTGTGTAACGGCCTGTCCAATGGGTGTGATTTATTTTGGCGATCAGCTGGAAGACATTGTAACCAACGGAGATGAAACGATACGTTTCTCAGAACTGATTGCTTCGCGAGCGGGTTACCGCCACCTCGAAGATCTGGGCACCAAACCCAGTGTTTACTATTTACCTCCGGTTAACAGACAGTTTCCGGTTGACCGCGGTTTCGACCATGAGGATGAGATCAACCAGCGCTACAAAAATGTCCCATATGTCAAAAAAATGCACAATAAATAGCCAGAAATATGGAAAGTCAAAAAAGAAAACAGGAACTTCTGAAAGAGTTTCTCCCTCAGCTTGAAAAAACAAGTATCCTCTGGTTTGTTTGGGTAGCATTTCTGCTGGTCGTAATCTTCGCCGCAATCTATGCATTGATTCTTCAAATCCTCAGAGGCCATATTATAACCGGGATGAGAGACAATGTGGTTTGGGGTGTTTATATCGTCAATTTCATCTTTTTTATGGGGGTGAGTTACGCCGGAGCATTGGTTTCGGGATCCATGCACCTTTTTAAGACAAGTTGGCGCGGGCCTATCCTGAGAATCGCAGAATTAACCACAATGATTGCATTGCTAATCGGCCCGCTTTACATTTTATTGTGTATCGGTAGATTGGACCGTTTGCCGTTCCTTTTTATCTATCCCCGGATTCAATCGCCGATAACCTGGGACGTTATAGCGATCACTACCGACCTCGTAGGATGTATAATCTACCTTTACCTCTCTTTTATCCGCGATTTTGCTTTGTTGAGGGATTGCACGGATACCACGCTTCCAAAATGGCAGATTAATATCTACAGGATCCTTTCGTTGGGATACCAAGATACACCATCACAGCGGAAACGTATCAAAAATGTAACAGATATAATGTCAGCTATGATTATTGCCATTGCCATCATCGTATACTCTGTTTTGGCATGGATCTTCAGTGTAACACTGCAGCCGGGCTGGCACAGTACGATCTTCGGTCCATATTTCGTCATTGCAGCTGTTTTCTCGGGTGCCGGCGTGATCATAATCCTGATGCGCGTTTTCCGTTCAGTATACCATCTGGAGAAGTACATCACCAAAAAGCATTTTGTCGGGGTCGGAATGATTTTAATGATACTCTCGATGTTCTTTGCCTACTTTACATTCAGTGAATACCTCACCAAATGGTATGGTTCTAAAAAACTTGATGACAATCTGATCCAGATCCTTTTCTCCAATTATTTCTGGCTTTTTATCTTCTCCAATTATATCGGAACGCTACTGCCAATTATCGTGATGGGTATCCCCAGATTCAGGACCATTAATACGATCACTTTTGCAGCAATTATTGCAGTTCTGGCTTTATGGGTCAACAGGTATCTGATCGTTGTTCCAACACTTGAAACTCCATATATGCCTATTCAGGATACCCGTCCGGAATGGCTTTTTTACTCTGCCACATGGATTGAATGGATGCTCACTTTTGGTGGAATAGCGATGTTTTGCTTCCTTTTTACACTTGCCGCCAAAATTGTTCCGATCATACCTGTTTCAGAAGTAGCAGATGCAGAACTCGAAATGAGTGAGGTAATTGCACATGGTCAGGACAGCCATGCAGCAACCATTACAACAAAAATAATTAAACATGCTGCAATTAAAACAGAAGACCATGAGCAATAAAATCAAATTATTCAGACAGAGCCTGGTCGTTTTGCTTTTAACGACGCTTGCTGCATTTCAGCTTTCGGCTCAGAATATTGCATCATCCATTGAACTCAAACAACTAAAAACAAGTGACGGAGAAAGGTTTTTCAACGTTAAACTGACGGGTGAAAGTGAAGAGGGCGCAATGCCTGTTTCAGAAGCAAAAATTGAGTTTTTCACTGTTGCAGATGGGAAATCGGTATTACTCGGAACCGTCATAACCAACAAAGAAGGAAAAGCATCCATGACGCCTGCCGGAACAACCTATTTGAAAAACAAGGAGGGAATTTCGGAAGTAAAAGCAACCTTCACAGGACAGGGTAAACTTAGCAGTTCGGAGGCATCTGTCAAATTCAAGGAACTGAATCTCCAGGTCACTCTTACAGAGAAAGATTCGCTCAATACGATTCAACTTCGTGCATCGTCAATTGGAACGAACGGCGAAATAATCCCGTTAAAGGAGACCAATTTCAACCTGTATGTCCAGGGGCTTTTCTCCAAGCTCAAAATCGGAGAGTGCTTTGTTGACGCCGGAGAAGGAACCTTCGAGTTTCCAAAGAGCATTCCCGGGGATGAGAATGGAAACCTTAAAATTTTTGTCCGTCTGGAAGAAAATGAAATATACGGTGATATTGAGAAAATTGAAAACGCCAAATGGGGTAATCACCGCTCAGGTTTTATAGAGCCTACCCGTTCACTTTGGACTTCAGGAGCGCCTATATGGATGATTACCACGCTGATAATCCTTCTGGCAGGAGTTTGGTCGCACTACCTTTACGCAGTTATACAACTGATAAAAATCAGGAAAGAAGGCAAAAAATCCGAACAGGAATAGGAAATATTCATTATTTTAGTGTAATATTTAATTCAATTTAATTGTACATTTTCAATCATTTTTTAAACCAAGTTTAGTATGAAAAAATTACTTTTTGCAGCTTTAACTATTGTTTTCGCGATGAGTTTGTTCTCCTTCATTGCAGCAGAGAAAAAACCCTGGGACGTTCCGGCCAAATACAAAGCAATGAAAATTCAGAAAAAAGGTGATGCCGCAAGTGTTGCCCTCGGTAAAACCCTTTATACCAAATACTGCAAATCTTGTCATGGTGCAGGAAAGGGAGACGGAGCCAAAGCATCTGCACTTAAAACAAAAATGGATGATTTTACTTCTGCGGCATTCAAAGCATTACCTGACGGATCAAAGTATTTCATGTCATTTGTAGGTCGTGATGAAATGCCAAATTTCGAAAAGAAAATTGTTGATGAAGAAGAAAGATGGGCAATTGTAAATTACATGAACTCACTCTGATTCAGAAGATGATAATTAAAGAAAGGCAGTTGGTTGATCCGGCTGCCTTTTTTCATTTAAGGTTAGCTTGAAAAATGATCTTTTAGAAATTTGGTAATGCAAAATATACCCCCTACAGGTATTATATAGAAGAAATTTAAATTAATACCAATTTTATAATCAAATCATTTTGGCATTATCTTTGCTATAGAATTATATAGATTATTCAATATTAATTTTTAACTGCATATTCCGGTGAAGGCGGACACTCATTCCGGAGCAAGCCGGACACTTTTCTTGTGGTAAATTAGTTCATAAAACTATAAAAAATCAGTCATCATTTTTTAGATATTTTCTCATTGATTCTCCTTGTATTTCGATT
>JBBQHB010000125.1:0-11799 GCA_038323575.1 Bacteroidales bacterium
ACTAGTCCGTTACTTCTTTTGCAGGAAAAAATTATGGATTTCTGCATCTCGTGACTACCTTTGGAAAAGCACATGCAATTATTTACCTAATTGATTTATAATACTTTATGGCTGAATCAACTAACACTTACCGCACCAAAAACAAACCCGGCACTACCATCGAACAACTGAATGCCTATTACGGCAAAGTTCCGCCTCAGGCTGTAGAGGTGGAAGAAGCTGTTCTCGGTGCTTTGATGCTGGAGAAAGATGCCTACCATACCGTTCAGGCAATACTGAAACCTGAAAGCTTTTACAAGGAGGAACACAAGAAGATATTCAATATCATCAAAGAGCTGGCATCCAAAGAGAAACCTATCGACTTGCTGGTTGTTACCCAGGCGCTGAAAAATGCAGGAGAGCTGGACGAAGTGGGCGGTCCGCTGTACATCACGCAGTTAACCAGCCGTGTTGCTTCGGCCGCGCACATCGAATTTCATGCCCGGATCATTGCCCAAAAATTTATCCAGCGGGAGCTGATCCTTATTTCGTCCGAGATCCAGAGCAAGTCGTACGAAGATGCGATGGAATTAAATGACCTGATCGATTTTGCCGAGTCTTCCCTTTTCAGGGTTACAGAAGGGAACATCACCAAGGAGTCCCAACCCATCAAACCATTGCTGCAGCGGGCCGTAGAACAGATTGAGATCAACTCAAAAAAACCGGATGGCCTGAGCGGCATACCTTCCGGATTCACCAGGCTGGACCAGATCACCGGCGGATGGCAGAAGACCGACCTCATTATCATTGCGGCAAGGCCTGCCATGGGTAAAACAGCCTTTGTCCTTACCATGGCCAGGAATATGGCGGCCACACACAAGGTTCCTGTTGCCGTCTTTTCACTCGAGATGTCTTCGCTTCAACTGGTCAACCGTTTGATTTCTGCAGAAACCGAACTGGGCTCAGACAAAATAAAAAGCGGAAGGCTGGAAAACTGGGAGTGGGAAGTCTTCAACCGAAAATTAAAAAACCTTGAAGAGGCGCCATTGTTTATCGATGATACCCCCGCCCTCTCCATTTTCGAATTCAGGGCCAAATGCCGGAGGCTGAAGATGCAGTACAACATTGGGATCGTTGTAGTCGATTACCTGCAATTAATGACTGCAGGAGGCGATATCAGGGGAAACCGCGAGCAGGAGGTGAGTATGATCTCACGTAACCTGAAAGCCATCGCCAAAGAGATCAATGTTCCGATTGTTGCGCTTTCGCAGCTCAACCGTTCGGTCGAATCGCGCGAAGGCAAAAGGCCGCAGCTTTCGGATTTGCGCGAATCAGGCGCCATCGAACAGGATGCCGACATGGTTATGTTCATTCACCGGCCCGAATATTACGGCATCCTGAACGACCAGGACGGCAATTCGCTCAAGGGTGTTGCCGAAATCATCGTGGCCAAGCACAGGAACGGGGCCATTGGTGAGTTCCATCTCTCCTTCAAGGCACACCTGGCGCGATTCAGTGATCTCGAGCCATCACGGGATGAGAGCTCCATCAGCAATCTTCACGATCCGAAAGGAAGGAATGGAGTATTTTCCTCCAAGATGAATGCCGAGATGAACAGCGTGGACAACGATCCCGCAAGATCAGACTTTGGCCGGCCGGGATCAAGTTTCGCGGATGACACACCGTTTTAAAGGATAAAGGATAAAGGATAAAGGATAAAGGATAAAGGATAAAGGACAAAGGATAAAGGACAAAGGATAAAGGACAAAGGATAAAGGATAAAGGATAAAGGATAAAGGATAAAGGACAAAGGATAAAGGATAAAGGACAAAAGGGCAGGTGCCTGGAGTGATCTAAAGTGACTAAAGTACTTGGGATATAAGCTGGGCTCTTTCAAGTTAGATCTTGTGTATTATAAAATAAAATAAAAGGCTGCCTCAACTGGCAGCCTTTTATTTTTACCGTATCAACCCGGGTTTTGCACAATCAGCGGATTGGAATCAATCTCTGCCTGAGGTATCATCCAGGTCCATATATTTCCTCCCGCAGGAATATTATAAACAGTTGCATAGGATTCAACGTGCAATCCCTGACCAGCGCTTGGACCGAGCGTTCTTATCATAGGAAGGTCTAATCTCTTGAGATCAGTCCAGCTACGGCCTTCACCCCAAAGCTCAATTCTTCGCTGAATCAGAATTTCATCGATCAATGCCTGACCCGTATTAGTTGATAAAACATATTGCGGATTCCTGTTCTTTGCCAGCAGATTAAGCACATCCCTTGCCTCAGTCACTTTTCCGGCTCTGGCCTGAGCTTCAGCCTCAACAAGATACATCTCAGCAACCCTGATCCATGGGAAATCGCCGCGGCTATCCGAAACTGAAACTGCTTTGAATTTAGAACTCATATAATTGGCCCTTACACCGGCAGGAGGTACTTCGGGCATCAAATCTTTCACTGCGGTGGGATACCACAAACTCCTCCTGACATCTGTAGCTGCAATTTTATCGAACAAATCTTTCGAAATCGACTTCGGACTGGTACGAATAACCGTTGAGTTGTAATTGTGGGAAAGGAATGCAAAATAGGAGTAGAAATACAGGGTCTGATCTTCCTGGACATACTCGCACCACATGTTTTCCGGATTGCTCTGTTTTGAATAGCCCTCCTGATGCTGGGCAGCCGACATAAAGCTGTAACCAACCTTTGCCGCATTGGCAGAAGAGGCTGCCAGTGTCCAGTTACCCTGCACCAATGCAACCTGGGCCTGGATAGCCTGGGCAACAGATTTATTCAAATGTGATTTGTTCGCCCTGTTGTATCCTTCAAGATTGGTGATCGCAGCGGAAAGGTCTGCATTAATCTTGGTATATACCTCAGCAACAGTATTCCTTGCCTGCCCATCATATGTAATTTTCTCCATGTAAGGAACGCCTAATTGACTATTCGCTCCTCCGGGAACATACCTGTCGGCCCATAGCTGAACCAGCATAAAATGAGCCCAGGCCCGGTAGGCCAATGCCTGCCCTTTGATGGCCTTCTTCTCTGTATCGGATCCGACGATTCCATCAATGTTATTAATAATCTGGTTTGCATTGCCAATTAACCGGTAAAGGTTAGTCCAATACAATACTTGTGTCGATTTCTGATTTCTGTGGTCTGTCCACCGGTACGTACCTAAATGATAGTTACTTGCAGTATTATTGAATACGATATCAGCGCCGAGGAATTCAACATATAAATACAGGCCGGCCATACCGCCATGAGCCTGTGCGCTGTTGTACTGGTTGTACATTGATCTGTGAACTCCGTTGAGAGCCCCCCAGGCGCCGGCAATGGAAGTAAATACAGCACTTCCGGATAACTGATCGGTTGGACGGGTTTCCAGATAATCTTTGGAACAGGAAAACGGAAGCATCAGCATTCCTGCAGCCAATGTCAAAATAAATATTTTTAGTTTTTTCATGACCTATTTACAATTAGAAGTTAACATTAACACCTAAGGTTATTACCCTGTTGAATCCAACATCATTAAACGTATCCCCACCGTAGCTTTGGCTCGGATCAAGTCCTGTTCTGGCAGCCCAAATTGCAAGGTTTTCAGCGGATGCAAAAACACGCAGGGATTTTACATCCAGCGCCTTAAGGATTTCAGGTTTAAAGTTGTAAGAAACATTGATATTTCTCAGGGTACAAAAAGAACCATTTATCAACCATCGGGATGAGGCGGCATTAAAGTTGGTGGTCTTGGCGTTATCCATTCTCGGTACATTTGTTACCTGTCCGGGAGTAGTCCAACGCTCCATGATATCAACAGATTTCGAGGATCCCATTCCTCCGGTAGACATCAGGGAGGCCCAGTTTGTATCGTAAACCTTTCCCCCTACCGAATAATTGAACTGAATGGAGATATCAACACCGTAAACGTTGAATGAAGGTGTCACTGATCCGAAAACTTTTGGCATACTGGTCCCTGCCCAGTCGTACTTTGCTTTAGCCTGGTTATTGGTGACCTTTGTCCCGTCAGCCAGGGTTTTGCAATCAGTTGCGGCCCATACCATCGCATTATCGAACAGATATAGTGCATCGCCGTTGTCGGGGTCTACACCATACCACTGTCGGAGCCAATAATCATAAATTGAACCTCCCTCATACCTTTTGTAGATGCCGGAAATAATTCCGGTCGCACGATTTTTTTCCGGCAATTCTGTAATCATGTTCACATTTGTAGAGGCATTTAAATTCAGGTTAACACCAAAATTCTTGGTCTTAACAATCGATGCGGTAAGATCCAATTCCCAGCCCCTGTTGTACAGTTTACCGATATTCCTGTTTTGAGAGACGTACCCGGTAGTAGGCGCTAGCGGAACTGCAAAGATCAGGTCCCTGGACTCCTTGTTGTACCAGTCAATTGTCCCTTTAATTAAATTTTTGAAAAGTCCGAATTCAAGACCGACATCAGTCTGAACGGTTGTCTCCCACTGCAATTCCGGATTTCCGGGTGAGGTCGATTGGATATAACCCGGCTCGGCAGCGTTGAAATTGTAGTTGTAAAGTACCTGCCATGCGTATTGGCTGATACCTCCGTCGTTACCGTTTAATCCGTAGGAAGTCCTTAATTTCAATAAGTCAACCTGCTTGATTCCCGACATGAAATTTTCACTGCTGATTTTCCAGCCTCCGCCAACTGACCAGAAATTTCCCCATCTGACCTGGCTTTCAAATTTTGAGGAGCCATCCCGTCTGTAAGATGCTTCAGCCGTGTATTTGCCTCTGTCATAAGAGTAGGATGCCCTTGAAATATATCCTTCGGTTTTGTGGTTGTCAACATAAGAAGTGATATCATTGGTTGTAGTAAAGTTGACCAGTTCAGTATTATCCGGGATAACCTGTCCCTGGCGGAATCCGTACAAATATTTGTATTGGTTCATGTAACTTTCATGACCTGCCATAACATTTACCTCGTGCTTCCCAACGTTCTTGTTGTAGGTAAGAATTTGTGTATTCGTACGGGTGTAACGCAAAGAACTTGTTCTTCGGGAACGTCCGGAAGGAGCGCCGTCACCTACAATTTTATTCTCGTATACGGCAGCAAGGTAGTTGTTAATATCAAAGGAATTAGACAAGCGGAATTTAAAATCTTTCAGGAAAGAAAATTCAGTGTAGGCTCTTGACTGAATCGTATTCCGCTCGAAATTATTGTCATTCAGCACATGCTCGGCAATACCATGGCGACCGTTGTTTTGTGACCTTGAAAGGTAGGTAACGCCGTCCTGGGTAACCGAACCGCCAATATCCCACTGCTTTTGACCCTGCGTATCCAGGATATAATCACCGGTAGCCCTGTTGTGCAGATAAACAGGATAAATAGGACCCATGGTCCGTGCAAAATAGATGGGGTTTGCGTAGCCGGTGCTGCTGCCGGTATTGGCAGAGTTGGAAGTATTATAGGATGCGCTGATGTTCGCACCGAAAGAGAGCCATTTATTAGGAGTTACATTAACGTTTCCCCTGGCAGTAAGCCTGTCGTAATCTGTTTTTTCAATCCAGCCCCGATCCTTGGTGTAACCGGCAGACAGAAAATAATCGACCTTCTCTGAACCTCCGTTGGCCGAAACTGATGCCTCAGTCCTGTTTCCAAGTCTTTCTATGGGTGAATACCAGTTGGTGTCATCCCAAAGAAGCGTATTGGCCGCAGGATTAAGTTTACCATCCACGCCAACGATCTGATCGTTGGCAATGCCTTTAAACGGATTGTAGCCTAACTGCGAAACAATTCCGTTGGATGTAGAACCGGAAGCAAGGATGCTTGCCTGGTCAATTGGCCTGGAAGATGTTATCAGACTATTTCTCAACGATTCCCACATAATGGGATAATATTGGAAAGCATCGATCCTGTCGTATTCAGGAAGACCGCGTGAAGATACACCCTGTGATATGGAGGCGTTGACGGCCAATTTATCTTTTTTGCCTTTTTTTGTTGTGATCATGATAACCCCGTTTGAACCCCTGGCTCCATAAAGAGCTGTCGAGGCTGCATCCTTAAGAAAAGTCACAGATTCGATGTCAGCAGGATTAATATTGGCCATCACACCGTTGTAGGGCGAACCGTCCAGGATGTAAAGCGGATCAGAGGAGTAGTTTACGGAACCAAAACCCCTGATACGGATAACGGGATCGACACCAGGTTGTCCGTAAGCTGTATTTACCTGCACACCTGCCGTAGAGCCGGAAAGGGCAGCAAGTACATTCGTTACAGGCCTCTTCTCAAGACTAGCTGAACTAACTGCGTTAACAGCGCCTGTTAAACTTGACTTTTTGGCAGTACCATAAGCAACAATCACCACCTCGTCCACTGTAATCTGATCGCTCTCAAGTGAAATTTTGTAGGTTTTGGCAGCAGTCAAAGTTACATTCTGCGCTGCAAAACCTACAAAAGAAATAACCAGGGTACTGGCCCCCTGCGGAACTTTCAGCGAGAACTTGCCGTCCATATCGGTAATAGTTCCAACCGTAGTCCCTTTGACCACTACAGATGCACCCGGAATTGTCGCTCCATCCTCAGCCGACGTAACCGAACCGGTCACGTCTCTGGTTTGCGCCAGGATAACCTGTATCCCCACAAGCAAAAGAAAAACAAGCAAAGAAGAAATTTTTTTCATGGAAAAATTATTAATGTTAAAAATCTAAAGGCGCCACAAAAATTTAGCACTCAACCCTGTTTAGTTAGTTAGCTATACGTCAATTAGCTATTACGTTAATTTGTGTGTATGGGTGCGAAGATATGTTAAACATCCTAAAATCAAAATCGAAAATCGAAAAATCGTACCGATTGACACAAAATTTATAAAAATTGAAACATTTGTGTTAAATGCCTGATAAAAGAGAGTCCCCTGACCAAAAAAAATGATCAGGGGGCTCTCATGAAACTATCTTTTACAGATTTTCAATACCTAAAGATTACCAACCGGGATTTTGCTGTTTCGCAAGGGTTGGATTGGCATTGATCTCATCCTGTGGGATAGGCCATAAAAAGCGGAAATCAGAATATGGTACGGCTACGGTTCCCAGTGCTCCGGTATAAGGAGTACCCAGTGTGAACAAGGCAGCCGCAGGCATACCATTGGCTATTTTTGCAGGGATACCGTTGATCGGGTAATAAGGGCACTGCTGAAGCCTGGTAATATCCGGCCAGCGACGGCCTTCCATCACAAGCTCAATTCTGCGCTCATCCAGAATAGCGCCGAGAAGGGCGACATTATTGGCAAAAGTAGCTGCAATATAGGCCTGTGTGGCGGGAGCAGCCAATGCCCGGTTCCTGACCATGTTCAGATAAGAAAGGCCATTTGTTACATCGCCTTTTCGGGCATAAGCCTCTGCCATGTTCAGAATAACTTCAGCATAGCGTAGCATGGGTGACGGGTCGGTCTTGTTGATGGGATCCTTGTATTTAGCGGTATAAACCACTCCGGATGACAATGTAACCATAGATGTACTGCGTCGTTTGTCGTCTGTAAGCCAGGTCGGGAGTCTCCAGATGATCGGACTCATGGTAACCAGACCACGACCACCTATGGAGGTAGGCGAATACATCGCGCCCAGCGCTGCATTCACACCAGGATTCTGTGTCGCAGAATTTTCCATTCCGAAAATGGATTCTGTATTGCCGTATGGACTCACAAACGGACCGGATGGATCGGCTGTCAGTTTATAAATACCTGCTAAAGAACCTGAGATAAACTTGGTGCCTTCTTCAATCACTTTGTCCATGTTCCACATGTGCAGATAGATCCTTGTTTTCTCTGCTACTGCCGCCCCTTTGGTGGCCCTGGTAATCTTCATGTTGCCTGACAAGGCGCTATTCGATGGCAGATTGGCCTCCGCAAAATCAAGGTCAGCAAGGATTTTGGCATATACTTCTGCTACAGTACTTCTACCGGTAGCAAATCCCGCGGCAATAGCAGCCTGGGTCGTGAAAGGTTTGTCGAAGTAAGGAACCCCCATGTGCGATGCAGCAGGAGTGTCCTTGTAGGGCCGTGCAAAATTGACCAATAACTCGTGGTAAGTCATACCCCTCAACAACCTGGCCTCGCCTTCATAAATTGCAGCCTGGGCATCGGTAATGACCTTGTTCGCAGCAGCAGTTCTCACACCCTCAATAATAATGTTACAACGGTTGAGTAGACGGTAACTGTCTTTCCAGTAATTCACATTATTAGCAGAGGAGGTACTGATAGTAGCTGTATAAGTGAGCTGGTAGAAAGTAGCCGTGTTGACGACATCCTCTCCGCGGTTGTCTCCCTGTTCAACAAAAGCAGCACCAAAGGGATACCCCCTGTAGGCAGGGGTAACCGGATTGGCATAGTAGCCTATCTGGGCTGCTTCGTACATACCAGTCACAGAAAGTGCGATCAACGCAGGAGTTTGGAAAGCGGCTGTCTCTGAAACCTGGTTAAAAGGCTGGAGATCGATGTTCTTTTCGCAGGAAGAAAACACCAACAGTGAAACAAGGACCGGGACATAAACCAGCTTGCTTGTTTTCAGGTTTATTTTGAATATATTTTTCATGTTGTATAGTTTTTAGGAATTATAATTTGAAGTTAACGCCAAAAGTAACTACACTTTGTCTGGGAGTTCCGTTGAAATCAACACCGTTGGATTCCATTTCCGGGTCGATACCTTTGTATTTGGTAAACATAAGCAGATCCTGCCCCTGAACAAAGAGTCTCAAATTCTGGATCTTGGCTTTGTTTAACAAAGATTTTGGAATAGTATAGCCCAGAACCAGATTCTGCAATTTCAAAAAGTCTCCTTTTTCAACCCAGCGGGCACTTGTATTGTCTGTTAAATTGACAAATGTATCCCCTGCATACCACAAACGCGGGGTCCATCCGTCGCCCGGCACAGCAGCACTCTGCCATCTTCCGAGTATTTCGGTGCCGTTGTTCTGGAATTTCTGGTTCAGCATATCCATTCTGGTACGGTTCATTACATTGTTCCCTCCGCTGTAACGGAACATCATTCCAAAATCAAAACCTTTGTAATTTGCTTTCACACCAAATGATCCGAAGTAAGTCGGAATGGTAGATCCCAAAATTTTGCGGTCGGCAGATACCAATGAAGAGGCAACTGAAATATCCGACGGATTTGCTTCAGTATATACTTTATAGGTTGATGTAGGAATATTTCCCTGAACCAATGTGCCGTCGGCTTTCCTGTAAATGGGGTTACCATTCGCCATATTCACACCCTGGTAATCGTAACCAAAGAGTGAATTGAATGACTGACCTTCACGTACGATCGTATAAGTATTTATAATATCCTGGTGATCGACCAATTCTTCAACCGTATTCTGAATAAGCGACAGGTTTCCATCAACCGTTAACCTGAAATCCTTAGTGTTGATCAGCATAGCCTCCGCTGAAAATTCATATCCCCAGTTTTTCAGTTTACCAATATTCTTGGCAATTGTATTTCCCGGGATACCAAAAGACGGCGGAGTCGGAACTCCTAAGATCTGACCATCTTTGTTATCGATAAAATAATCGAAGGTGAATTTGTATTTATTGTCAGCAAAGGCAGCATCCACCCCGTAGTCAAGTTTTTTACTGCTTTCCCATTTCAACTGGTCGTTGCCAATTTGTGCAAATGCAATCCCGTTGTAATCAGCATATTTTGAATTTCCATAAAGTCCAAGGTAGGGATAATTGCCAATGTTCACGTTACCAACCTGTGCATAGGATGCCCGAATTTTTAAATCAGAAATAACTTTCAAGTCAGCCAAAAATGACTCTTTGGAGATGGTCCATCCCACGGAAACACCGGGAAATATACCATAGCGGTTAGCCACAGGAAGAGAGGAGATACCATCACGTCTTACAGATGCCTGAAAGAAATATTTAAGCCCATAATTGTAATTCACCCTTGCTGCCATTGAATTAAATCCATTTTGAGTCATGGACCCGCCTGAATTTTGTGTTCCATATGAACCACTGATAATGTTTTGGCTAAAAAATGAATCAGACATATTGCTTCCACCACCGTAAAAGTAGTTGTAAGTTTGCTGCTGGAACTCGTTGACCAAGTTGACATTGATATTGTGCATGTCCGCCAGGGTTTTGGTATAGGTCAATACATTTTGCCAGTTCCAACGGACATAACTGGTATAATCATTTTGAATAATACCGTTTGATCCCCTTCCGTCTCCATGATAGGGATTCCAGTAAAAGAAACCTTCAGTGCCTTTGGAATCAACACCTGCCTGGGTTTTGAAAGTTAAATCCCTGGCAATTGTAGCCATTGCGTATGCACTTGCAATAACACCCATAATCTTGGAACTGTACACATTATTATCCAGTGTATAACGGATATTCGGCAGGTTATCATCGATCCCCTGGAGGTTTTTTCCCCGCCCCACAATGGCAGGATTGAGGTCGTCAATATTGTATCCGGTCGGATCACTTACATCGAATACCGACGTGTTGGGCAATTGGCGGATTGCAGAGAAAATATTCCCTGACAGGGAGTTAGTTCCGGTATTTAAACCAAGTGTGTGTGTTCTGGAAATAGAGGAATTTAAACCAATTGTCAACCATTTGTAAACCTGATGGTCGACATTTGCACGCATCGTATAGCGGTCCAGCTTGTTTGGACGGGTAACACCTTCCTGGGTGGTGTATCCTGCTGAAAGATAGTATCTTGTCGCATCACTGGCTCCAGAAACTGAAAGATTGTGGTCCTGCTGGAAAGCGTTTGTACGGAGTACCGCCTTTTGCCAATCCGTATTGACATCAGTTCCAACGGCAATGGCAGTCTGGGCGCGATTGGTTCTCTTTTCATTCGCAATCGTAACAAAGTCAGGAGATTGCAATAAATCAAAAAGATTTACCGGTGAAGCTACACCGAAGTAGTCATTATAAGTAACGCTTGCCTTACCTTTCGTTCCCTTTTTGGTCGTGATCAAAATCACACCGTTGGCTGCCCTGGATCCGTAAATTGCCGTGGCTGAACCGTCTTTCAAAATTTCGACCGATTCGATGTCAGAAGGATTGATGCCTCCCATCGCGTTGGCCGGTGCATCACCACCAACATCCCCGGTAATCACAGGCATTCCGTCAACGACAATTAACGGATAAGTACCTTGTGAAAGGGAACCAATTCCCCTGATCCTGATACGTGGAACTTCACCTAAAACTCCGGTTGCAGCTGTAATTTGCACCCCTGCCGAACGGCCGGCCAACTGTGATTCAAAACTCGGCGTAGCCAGGTTAGCCATTGCATCACCTTTTACCTGGGAAATGGCGCCGGTTACTTCGCGCTTCTTCTGCGTACCGTAACCAACAACAACCACCTCATCCACTGAGACCTGTTCTGATTTAAGTGCAACTTTGTAATCTTTGGCGTTGGTCAGGATGACCTCCTGGGAAGAAAAACCAACGAAGGAAACAACCAGATTCTTTGCACCGACGGGTACTTTCAAAACGAAACGACCTTCCATGTCAGTGATGGTTCCTACCGTAGTTCCTTTGACTACAACAGAAGCTCCGGGAATCGTTGCCCCGTCATCAGCAGATGAGACTGTACCGGTAACATCCCTGGTCTGGGCTAAGACAACCTGCACTCCGACAAAAAAGAGGAAAGCAAGTAACAGCGAGATTTTTTTCATTTGTCTTTTTTTTGTTTAACCCAACTTGCAGGTTTTAACCCAAAGTCAAAGAAAAATCAGTTAAAAATGCAGATTTTTCGTGGTTTGAATAGGAATATTTTCAGCCAATATTCTATAAACAACTGATAATCAGATGTGGTGTAATTCTATTTTTC
>JBBQHB010000126.1:0-11676 GCA_038323575.1 Bacteroidales bacterium
CAGGTAATCTCTCAATATGTAGGTTCACAAGCTTTTCCATAATCTTTTTTTGTCAAATATAATCATTTCTCACAATCCTACAAGCCCGGAAATCACCCAGCTCCAACCTTCAGCCATCCTAATCCAATAATCCATTCATCCGGCAAATCCTAATCAATAATCCCTTAATCTGACGAATCCCAATCAATTAGGCCTGAAGCTTCTTTTGCCTTAGTTTGAACTCTTCCATAGCCTGTTTCAAGATGTCGAAGTACTTCTGCTTGTCCTGCAAATACTGTTCGGTCATTTCACTGCGAACTTTTCGCATGTATTCAACAGCATGAAAGTCATTTGTTGTGTTTTTAGTCTTGATTCTCATAGGTTACCTCCTTCGGTGTTCGTATGTCAATGGTTGAATAACCAAATTTTAAGTTGATTGAATTGTATTGTCTTATTCGAAAAAAATTTACCATATGTTTGAAATTCCAACTCACCAAACTGTCAACTTTAAGTATGCTGGAAATAGCAATGTGTTGAGCATCTGAGTGAAATTTTTGAGACAAAGCACCCTCTAAAACATATTTATCCGCAAGTTCCAGTTGCTCCTCAGTAATGCTCACAAGTTCCATAAATTTTGATGGAATAAGTGTAGGCAATTTTCTTATTAATTCCGGAGCATTTTGAAGTTCACCAAGAGTTACGTCCGACAATACAATGGTAAACTTACCCTGCTTTGCCTGCTCAAAAAAAGGAATCGTCTATGCTGCAAACTCCTTGTCTTCGAATCCTCCCCATACAGATGTGTCAACATAAAATTTCATGTACCAAAGATACAACGAAACTCAAAAATTGGTATTGTTTCAATCTTTTTTTATTTACACCAAAAGCAAAGGAAACAAGGCATTGCCTTTTTCTACCTCCATCCAATCCCACAATCCCCCAATCCGGCAAATCCAAATTCAGACACGTGCCTGCCACATGAAAGAAAGCCCCGCAGGTGAACCTGCGGGGCTTTGATCTATTTTCAATCTGTACTTGGTACAGAACTATTTGAGAACTAAATTACGGAGCTGTTGTACCAGCAACTGAGGTGCCTTGTGTTGCCTGTCCTGCAGCAGTAACAGTAACTGTACCTGCGGTTGCATTAGCAAAAGCAGCTAAGGGTATAAATGTAACAACATTACCTGATTTACTCACGGTTCCTGCATTTAAGGCAGTGATATCACCACCATTGAAACCTGCGAAAGTGAAATCACTAATTGCAAGAGTTGCAGCAGGTTTGAAAGAACCTCCGGTTAGCGTAACAACTAATTTCGTGTGACCGACTGTAGGTGTAATAGCAGCGGAAACAACAGGTGTAATCAAATTAGCTGTAGCAGCAACAGAAGAACCTTGAGTAGCCATGGCACTGGCCAAAACAGTAACTGTATTGTCACCAGCTGCAGCCACACCAGCTACATTGGTAAGAATTACTTGCGTAGAACTAACTCTGTTAACTGTAACTGCTCCAAGAGAAACAGCATTAGCACCACCGAAAAGGAAAGTACCAATAACAGGTGCAGCAGTAAATGTACCACCGGTTAAATTAATGACAACATTGTTTGCGCCACCAACTGTAGTGAATGCAACTGAAGCAACATTAGCCATAACAATAGCACCTGTTGGAACACTGGTTACAGTACCAAAGAATCCATTCTGGCCTGTTGCAACAACTGTAATGACATTACCTACATCACTGGCTTTCAGTACGTATGCTGTACCTGTTGCACCAAAAATGGGAACTCCGGCAGACTGCCACTGATAAGTTGCACCAGTACCGGCTACTGTTAACGGGGTTGTAGCGCCTGCTGTTAAGGTAGAACCATAAGCCGGTGTACCCGTTGGAGCAGCCATAGCTGTGATTGCCTGTGGATATACAGCAGCACTTGTCGCGCTACTTACAACAGTTCCATAAGTGAAAGACTTACCAATAGCTTTAACCCTGAAAAAGTAACCTAAATCAGAGGCAAGAGGAGTATATGTTGGTCCTGTTGCACCAGCAATGTCAGTAAAGGTAGCGCCTCCATCAGAAGAAGACTGCCATTGATAAGTAGCTATCATTGGATTTCCTAATGATGTTTCACTTGGGGATCCGGTAGATGTAGGCTGAGCATAAGGAAGAATAGCACCAGCTGTTAACGCAACACCAATCTGAGGGACTACTGCAGCCAAAGCAATACTTGTGAGTGGTACTGGATAAATTACAGCAGCTGAAGGAGCACTGGATATTGTTCCGGTGAAAGCTCCTGTGCCTGTAATTGTAACCCTGATGAACATGGTTGCATCGGCAATAACCGGATAGTATTTGCTCGCGGTTGCACCAGCAATGGCTGTATAAGTACCACCAGCTGTAGCACTACTCTCCCACTGATAAGTAACGGCAGTAGTATTTGGAGTAATATTAGTATTAAGAACTGTGAGTAAGCCACCTACTATCGCTACGCCAGGGTTTTTTAAAGGGGCACCATAACCGAACGTTACCAAAGTAAGAGGTGTTCCAGGAGCTACAATGGTTGTAGAAGCACTTGATTTTTCAGTACTCAAAGCGTTGCCTGTGCCTGTAGCTTTAACAACTACTGACTTGGCTAAGTCGGCAGCAACAACGGTATATTTGTTTGTTGTTGCACCTGCAACGGCTGTACCACCAACATACCACTGATAGGTTGCAGATGTAGTAGCTCCCAGTGCTGTAACTGGAAATGCTGTCAATACTGAACCAACTTGTGGGGTTGTGTTGTCAATAGTAACTGCGGTCAACGGAGAAACTTGATTCAACAAAATTTGATCCAACTGAACTTTCTGAGCGGCTACTAATACATTCAAAGCAGCAATAGCAGCGTTTGTAGTAGCCTGATCTGTTACATCTTGACCAGCCATAGTTGTAAGACTAGCTAAAGCGGTAGCTGTGTTAGCCTGAATAATGGCATTTGCAGCAGCAGCAGCAGCAGCAGCAGCAGCATTGGCCACATCGGCATTGCCTGAAGCAGTAGCAAAAGCTGTCAATTGAATAGCCAAAGCAGTAATCTGGCCAGCCTGTACAGTTAAAGCAGCAGCGTTGGTAGCGATAGCAGTAGTGTTGGCAGCAACACCCGTTTTAATAGCGGCAACATCAGCAGCCACAAGAACATCAGCAGCAGCCATAGTGGCCAACTGGGTTTTAAGTGCAGCTATGTCAGCTGAATTGGTTGTCAGCTTAGCCATCGCATCGCTGGCAGCTTTGATCGCGGCAACGTTGTTTGTAGCAACAGTGGCAGACAATGCAGCCAAATCGGTTTTCAAACCGTCAACAACTGCTTTTGTGGCTGAACCTGCGGTAACAACTGCTTTGATTTGTGCGTCAAGAGATGCAACTGCGGTAGTCATTGCGGTCAACTGAGCAGCAACTGCAGCAAACTGGGCAGCTTGCGCGGTTGATGTTGGCTGTGCGGCAATGGCGGTTTGCAATGAAGCAATAGACGCTTTAACGGCAGCCAGGTCTGTAGAAACCTGAGAAATACTGGCAACCTGAGTTGCAAGCGCATCCAGCTTGGTGTTAACTTGTTTGAAATCATCTGCATACTTGTTGCAGGATGATGCAAAAACAGCTACGAGCAATAAAATCGCACCTGTTCTTTTTAGGAAATTCATAGTACCCCCTGTTTTCATAATCATTGTTGTTTTTGTAAATAAATAAAAATCTCTGGTGTTCATAAATAATCGTTAATTAAAATCGACTTTTTTATTTTCTGTGATAAGAACGTATTTGTTTGTTTTATGTACATCAATTGCCTCCCCTTTTTACGGGGGAATATCAATTTCGGCACAATATTATAGAAAAATATTCAAAAATCCTAATTAATGTCCTTTAAAACCTACCAATTAACACACAAAATACCAAAATGTTCAGGCTCGTTTTTGATACAGATGATTAAAGGGTTTTAAAGGTTGCTTCACATTTTAAAGATAAGTTAAAAAAACAATACGATGTGTTAAAAATTTGATGTTGTTATGACTGTTAGATGATCAAATACCGGTTTAGGTTGCTTCACATTGAAAATAAATTAAAAAAAATTAAAATTCTCTAAAATTTCCTGAAGAACTGCATTTATTCGGACCAATTATATAAAACCCCTTATATAACAAGGGTTTATCCTATGCCCTATTTGACAATATTATAGATAAGATTTTGAATACGCAAATTTTTTCAGTCAAATTTCAGAAAAATATTTGATTTTTTTGGCGAAGGGCGGAATATTATTTTTGAGGGGGGTATTCGTAGGAAAGACGACTGGACGACGGAGGGACGGAGGGACGGGACAAGGGGACGACTGGAGGACTGCACGATGTGGACTGGAGACTGTGGACTGGAAACTGGGGACTGAGGACTGAGGACTGGAGACTGGAGACTGGGAGCTGGCTGTGTGTTAGCCGCGAAGCGGCGACAGCCATTTTAGCCAGGGGCGAAACCCCTGGTATGGTATGCGAATGATGTGCGACAACCGTCCGGGCACAGATGCGCATCAAAACCGGAATTTCGGGATCGGACGGAACGGTACGAACGATGAAAAATGAGGGCAGTATTACAGCAAACCATGTGCCTTTAAAATGTTCGCCAAATCGGGGTGCTTTTGGGCATAATCACGAAGCGCCAAAACCAGGCTCGTACTTTTGCCATCAGCTGCATCAGCTTTATCAAGAGCCGGTTTCAGGGCAGTACGGCGGTCCCAGATGATGAATCCGAAATTTAAAAGGAACAGCGCTATTAAAATGCCGAATCCCCAAAAAAACATGGAAGACAGCATATCAATCAGCTTTTGCACGCTTTCAAACCTCACCTCCATCTTTGATTCCAACGCCCCCATCTTTGCATCCATCTTTACTTCCAACACCTCCATTTTTGCATCTAACCCCTCCATTTTTGCTTCAGTACGAATTGCACGGTCGCGATCGGCCAGAGTATATGGAACGATCACTTGTTCCTGGGCAGAAACAGGAAAGACCGGAGCCAGAAACAATATCAATAATAAGAAGATAAGGAGTTTCATACCTAACTTAATTTTAATCAAAAATACAAATTTCTTTCAATAATGCCAGATGAAAAAAAAATCCACACTTTTTCCTAAAAAATGTGCATATTCAACCGTAGAGACGTAACATGTTACGTCTCTACACTTGAGTTTGGCTAGTTTCTCAGGTATAGCATAGCGGAAGTAAAGGGGTTTGCGGCATTTCTCAGGCTTTGTGTTTTTATTTCGCGATCAACGAAGCCGGAGAAATTCATTCCAATTGCCTTCGTCCAAGCTTGAGCCTTTAAGTTGTTTATTAAATCGCCTGTAGAGTGACGCTTTCCTTCCTTTTTTCGATACCATTTTGGCCGTGGCAGTAGGGTATGGTTGGATAATTTTTGGGACCTGTGCGCTGCCAGGTGAAGTAGAGCATAAATGGCCGATATAAAAGCGGGAACACGTTCAGCAGACTCCGGATTTCTTACCTGAGCTTGCCCGCAACCCATCAACGTTTTTTCTTCTCTGAAGTTTACTTCGATTTCCCAACGCCATAAGTAAGCCTGCAAGAGTTTCTCAATATCGAGTTCATTGTCTGTACAAATCAAATAGGCCGGTTCACGATAGAGTATTTTTGATGATTTGGTGAGCCGATATCCTAATGGTCTTATTACCACCAGCTGTAATTTGTGCTTCTGTCCTGCCGATCGCCAAAGGGTGTTTTTTATTACTTTGACATTGAACTTATGTTCTTTACCAGCCGCCCATGCATTTACCTCTTGCCAGGGATATTGATCCGACTGCCTGATTTCTTCTGGTGTTGGCAATCTATCTCCGTAAACACGCTTTCTTCCAAAACTGGGTTGTTTTTCTGGGAGAGCATATAATTTTGTATCTTTCCTTATACGTCCAATCAGGGTAACTCCCGGTGGTAAATGTTTCAGTACTTCTTCATTTGTGTAGCTACCGTCAACGCTTACAATAAGTTGCTTCTCATTAACTCCTTGTTCGTCCAGCGAGTCCCGGAGTAGTTTTAGCCGCTCACTGCCTTGTTTGCTTAACTTCAATTTACGTTGTTGTTCTTTGTAGTTTTTCCAGTCCTGTTCTTCAGCTGATTGACGAGGCTTTTTCACAGTAGGACAATGATGGAAATCAATCGGTATAGCCCTGGACTGAGAGCATCCCTGATGATCCGGGAGTGCCATAGAGATTTGCAGGAAACGTTGCCCCCAAATAAAATTTGTTTGAAAGGGCGGCCCCAATGGATCTCTGCGCCAGGCTGTACCTGGAATATTCCTGCCAGTCTTTTTCAATATAGTATCGTCCATATGAACAACGATCATCTCTTGCTGTTCTAGCTCTTGCAACACGCCAGTGCGGGCTACCTTAAAAAGTTTAGAGGTATCAACACGATGCTGACTAAAGAGACGATAAGCAGATGACCAATCCATAAACTGTTGTCCGCTAGCTGTGAGCATGCCTGTAAGTGTGTGCCTACCCATACAATTAAGAGTGCCAAATGCCAGATCACGCCCTGTCTTCCAAGCCCTGTCCTGATTGAAAGCATTTGCACATTGATTTAGAAGCAAATCAAACTCATCAATCAGGGATCCGTCGGAGGTTTTTTTTTATCGGAACTTAATACGGATTCATCCCGCTTGAGAGTCATTTTGTATTTGTCTTCAATTAACCATTCAACCACCTCTCCACGTTCAAATTCCATTGCCTGAGCGATTGCTGAAGGAAAATTGATATACCACTGTTCGCTTTTAGCCCGTTTAATGAGCTGAATTTTTGTCGGAAATCCCATGGCTTTAAATTTAATCTAGTTATATGACTAGATACAAATATAATAAAAAAAGCAGACTAAATGCATAGACTGCCGTATTTTTGTGAAATATTTTGTACGTTTATCTAGTTAAATGCCAAACTCAAGCGTAGAGACGTAACATGTTACGTCTCTACAGCGCAACCGGGATGATTTTCACGGCACGGTCAATCCGCGCCACCGTCTCCTCCCTGCCGATAATCTCACATATCTCAAAAATATCCGGACCAAAACTACCGCCTACCAGGCACAAACGGAGGGAATTCATGATGGTGCCAAAATTCCATCCATTTTCTGTAACGAACTGTGAAAAAGGCTCTTTGATGTCTCCTGCCTTCCAGATTCCGACTGTACCAAAAAAACCGGCTATTTCAGCCATCATTCCGGGTACTCCCTCTTTCCAGCGTTTGCTGACAATTTTTTCATCATAGGATTCCGGTGCTTTAAAAAAGAAAAATCCCTGCTCCCAGATTTCGTTCACAAAATGGCACCGCTCTTTTACCAGGCCGGTAACCCTGACAACCAGTTCAAACGGAACGTCAATACCTTTTGCCTCCAGGAACGGGCCAAAGCTCCGTGCCAGTTCATCATCGGAATGCCTGATCAGGTACTGGTGGTTGAACCATCTGGTCTTTTCAGGATCAAACCTCGATCCCGACTTCCCTACCCTGTCGAGCGTAAAACTTCCGATCAGCTGCTCCATCGAAAAGATCTCCTGCTCCGTACCCGGATTCCATCCCAGCAGCGAGAGCATGTTGATAAGGCCATCAGGCAAGTAGCCGTCTTCGCGGTAGCCCCTGTAGATTTCGCCAGTTGCAGGATCTTTCCATGCCAGCGGGAATACGGGAAATCCAAGCTGGTCGCCGTCGCGTTTGCTCAGTTTTCCTTTACCTACCGGTTTAAGGATCAGCGGCAGGTGCGCAAACTGCGGCATGGTGGCTTTCCAGCCGAAAGCCTCATACAATAATATATGCAGCGGCACCGATGGCAGCCACTCCTCCCCGCGGATCACATGGGTGATCTCCATCAGATGGTCATCCACCACATTGGCCAGGTGGTAGGTGGGCATCCCGTCACTTTTGAAAAGCACTTTGTCGTCGAGCTGGTCGGTGTTGAACTGCACATGTCCCCGGACCAGGTCCATCTCCTCAACCACCCTGTTTTCGGGCATTTTGAAACGTACAACATAATGGACACCGGCATCTAACAGCTTCTGCCACTCACTTTCGATCATGGTCAGCGAATTCTTCAGGCCGACGCGGGTGGAATTATCGTAGGTAAAAGTTCCGCCGTGTGCTTCGGCATTGGTTCTCAGCGCATCGAGCTCTTCGGGCGTATCGAAAGCATAATAGGCATGGCCGGAATCGATCAGTTGCCGGGCATAGGCAGCATAAAGCGCTTTCCGTTCGCTCTGGCGGTAAGGGGCATGGATGCCTCCCTCGCGCGGACCTTCATCAATTCCAATTCCGCACCAGCCAAGCGCTTCCATGATGTACTCCTCCGCTCCGGGCACATAACGCGACTGGTCGGTATCTTCAATCCTTAACAGGAAATCGCCGCCATTGTGTTTGGTGAAAAGATAGTTGAACAATGCCGTGCGCAATCCACCGATGTGAAGCGGACCTGTCGGGCTGGGTGCGAAACGGACGCGGATTTTGGCGTTATTTTCCATAGTAGAGATGTGATTTGGTGTGATTGCAAAAGAAAACGCTTCTCTTTAAGCATACTTTCACTAATTTTAATACTTTCACCTGATTACTAATTTGAAATTGTCAAGCGCCATTCTGTCCCAAACTAACATGAAAGGGGCTGATCTTACCATTTAGATAACTCTTTGACCGCATCTTTATGAGAAACCGAAATACCACTTTCAATCCTGGCAACTGCTTCGTTTATTTCCTTGTTATATTGTTTACGACTAATACGCTTAGTGTCGCTATCAACGTTTAAGAAACTCTTAATCATTTCAAGTACCAACGTCTGCTGTTTAGAAGATAGTAGAGGTAAATAGTTGTCAACTTGTTTCTTGATTGTGGTCGTTGTCATTTCACTTATTTTTACGAACCAAATTTACAAATAATTTAGAGAAAGGGCCATGTCTGCTAAAGTATTGTTTTTTAAAGTTCTAAGTCGAAAGACTCGAAGGAGGAGACTCCTATCGCATTACTTATTACTTATCTAGTCAAAACAATATTCACAATCTTTTCCGGAACAATAATAGTTTTTAAAATTGATTTCCCTTCTAACCACTTTTTAGTCAGATCGCAACTCAAAACTGCATTTTCAATTTCCACGGTAGTGAGTCCTGCAGCCAGTTCCAGTTTGAACCTGACTTTCCCATTGAAGGAGACCGGATATTCGACAACATCCTCCGTCAGGAAGGCAGGATTGAACTGCGGCCAGGCAGGTATTCCCACACTTCCGGCATTGCCGTTCAAGGCCCAGAGTTCTTCGGCAAGATGGGGAGCAAAAGGAGCAAGTACCTGGTAAAAGGTATTGGCAGTATCCGTTGTTACTTTCCCGGCTTTATAACAGTGGTTGGTAAAGACCATCATCTGCGAAATGGCAGTGTTGAATTTCATATCCTCCACATCATCTCCCACCTTTTTAATGGTATAGTGCAGGATTTTCAGGGTTTCTTTGCTTTCAGCCCCGCCGGTCAGGTTGCTTTTCTCACCAAAGAAGGCTGCTACCCTTCGGAGGAAATTATAAACTCCCTTCACACCGTTCTCCGTCCATGGTTTGGTGGCATCCAGCGGACCGATAAACATTTCATATAAACGCAGTGAATCGGCGCCGAATTTTTCGACCACATCGTCAGGATTAACCACATTCTTCAGTGATTTCGACATCTTGGCCACAATCTGGCGGAGCTCCTCACCGGTTTCGTTGTGGAAATATTTTCCCTCTTTCTCTGTTACCATATCGGAAGGAACTTTCGAACCGGAAGCTGTCTCGTAGGCAAATGCCAGGATCATCCCCTGGTTGTACAATTTTTGAAATGGTTCGTTGGTCGAAACGATGCCCAGGTCGAACAGCACCTTGTGCCAGAAACGGCTGTACAACAGGTGCAGTACAGCGTGCTCTGCACCGCCTACATACAAATCGACCGGCATCCAGTATTTTTCTTTAGCCTCAGCAAAAGGATCCCTGTCATTTTTCGGATCGATAAACCGGAGATAGTACCAACATGAACCCGCCCATTGCGGCATGGTATTGGTTTCACGGCGGCCTTTACGACCATTGGCATCGGTAACCGTCAGCCATTCGCCGGCATTCGACAAAGGAGATTCGCCCGTTTCGCCGGGTTGGTATTTTTCCACTTCCGGCAATTGCAGCGGAAGTTCAGCATCGTTCAGCAGGGTGATTTCGCCGTCTTCCCAATGAATCACCGGAAATGGCTCACCCCAATATCTTTGGCGGCTGAAGAGCCAGTCGCGTAGTTTATAGTTGACCGTAGCCTTGCCAAGTCCGGCTTTTTCAAGCCATTCGGTAACCTGAAGAATGCCCTGCTCTTTGGTGAGCCCGTTGATATCAATCCCGATCGAATGGTTGGAAGAATTGATATATGCACCGTCTTCGCTCCAACAGGCTTCACCTGCCAGAATTTTTGTACGCAACTCGTCATTTGCATTCCCGTTAGGATCCAAAATGCAAACAATGGGTAGATTGTAGGTCTGCGCAAATTCAAAGTCACGTTCATCGTGGGCAGGAACGGCCATGATGGCTCCGGTTCCGTAGCCCATCAGCACATAATCAGCCACCCAAACCGGAATTTCTTTCCCGTTCAGCGGGTTAACAGCATATGTTCCGGTAAAAACGCCTGTTTTCCCTTTTGCCAGGTCCGTCCTGTCAAGATCACTTTTAAGGGCAGAATTGGTAATGTATGCTTTGACAGCCTTCTGCTGTTCGGTAGTTGTTAATTCGGCAACCAGTTCATGTTCCGGAGCGACAACCATGTAGGTTGCCCCGAAAAGCGTATCGGGACGGGTGGTGTAAACCCGCAGTTTCCTGTTCGTTCCTGCCAGGGCAAAATCGACTTCCGCTCCGGTAGAACGGCCGATCCAGTTGCGCTGCATCTCCTTTACTCCTTCGGGCCAGTCGAGGTTGTCCAGTCCTTCGAGCAGACGTTCGGCATAATGCGGAATCCGCAGCATCCACTGTTTCAGGAAGCGGCGCTCCACCTCTTTGGTTCCGCATTTTTCATGCGATCCGTCGTTGAGTACCTCTTCGTTGGCGCAGACAGTTTTACAGGTGCGGCAATACCAGACCTGTGCCTCACCGTAGTAGGCAAGTCGTTTTTTTTCAACATAGCTGCGTACTGCCAGTTTGCCGGCGTTAAGGACTTCTTCCGGTATGGGCAGTTCAAAGATTGGCTTTCCTTTCCCGGCTTCGGCATCGAACCAGGTATTGTACAACTTGGTAAAGATCCACTGCGTCCATTTAAAATAGGAAGGATCGGTGGTATTGATTTCGCGGTCCCAGTCATAACCCAAGCCAAGCGATTGGATCTGGCGCCTGAAATTATCGCAGTTCTTTTGGGTTGTTTCGGCCGGATGGGTACCGGTCTGGATGGCGTATTGTTCGGCAGGCAATCCGAAGGCATCCCATCCCATCGGGTGGAGGACGTTGAAACCTTTGCTCCGTTTGTACCGGCAAACGATATCTGTTGCGGTGTAACCTTCCGGGTGTCCGACATGCAATCCTGCCCCGGAAGGGTACGGGAACATATCGAGACAGTAAAATTTCGGTTTGGAGAAGTCATCGTAAGTCTTGAAACTCTTGTGATCTGCCCAGTATTGCTGCCATTTGGCTTCAATCTCTTTGAAGTTATAATCCATCGGTTTT
>JBBQHB010000127.1:0-11666 GCA_038323575.1 Bacteroidales bacterium
ATCTTTAATTACAAATTGAAGTCCAGCAATAAATGGAACTTTTAGATCAATATCTAATGTTATTCTTTCCAATAATAGTTTTAATCTAAGCTCTCTTTTCTCCTTTTCACTATAAACCCACCGAACTGCATTCAACAGTAATTCATTATAATCAAGGCCAATGCAAATATCCTCTGTTCCACAAAAATTTAAATCTAATCTACGAACACCTCGGATTATTATCTTGTCATCTTCGTGTATTTCATTAATAATACAACTCAATAGTACAATTGAAGAATTTCTAAAAAGGTCTTTTGAAAAATTATCTACTTTCCCAAATGTGATTATATGGTTTTCCGGATTTATACAATGGGTTTTTATCGAGATTACATGGACTAAATCCAATACATCTTGATGCTTTGGAAGCTTATAATCAAGGCTATCAAACTTGGTTTCAGTATCATTTTGATTGCATACGAGTACGTTTGTTCCACCAAAAGAAAGTTCCAGATCCTTTACAATAATCTTGATTGGAGCAAATTGATTGAAAGGATGATTCTTATCAAAGGGATTTGTTTTGCTACTCCACAATTGGAAATCATTTTTAGAATAGAAAAAATTAGTATAATAACCCTTTCCGATCTTCTTTTCAGTTATTGTTGATTTATTAATATTTACTACCCATTTGTCCCCAGGTTGTAAATCCGTCAGAAATTCTTCTATAACGAGAACTTCGGTTCCTATCTGAAAACGCAATGATGTTTGAAGGTTAGTATTTTGAAATTCTTGATTAATGTCCTTAAATGGAGATTTATCATTTCCTTCAAATTTACCAGAACATGATAATGAACTCCAATTTTCAATAAAACTAGATGAAATAGATTTAAGTGATTCAATCGTTCTGAATATCTCAAGGAAGTTCATCGTATATCGGTTATAGTACTTGTACAAATTTCAATATGATAATTCCCATCATTTGGGTCTGGTTCGTTTGGGATTGTAATATTGCTCTCTTGAGGGTCACCAATCCATTCAATTTTCACTCCTTCTGCGGTCTGCCTAACATTTGTTTTCGTTTTTTTAGAAAGCGCATTTTTATTGGGGGTAAAAGATTGTCCAGCCAATCCTGAGACTGTAATATAATCTAATAACGATTGTTGTAACTTTTTCCTTCGTTGACTATCTCCATCAAAAATAACTCTACGAATAAAACTATCCGTATCAAATATATCTACACTATTTAAATATTCAATCGCGCGATTTTTATAATGAGAAGGCTCTTGATCTTGATCCAATTCTCCTCGATTCTCACCAGCCCACTTACGAACAAATGAAATTGCATTTTCAGTCAGCTGAGTCTCTGTTTCTCTTGGCAAAACATTAAGGAATTTACCAAAATAATCAGTAATGCCAGATGGCTGACTCCTATCATAAACTAAAACGTCCCAAACAACATCTGGGCTAATATCAACTAAAGCAACTTTTTGAATGGCACTTTTGTCTTCAACAAAAGTGTTTTTTACTTCTTCTAATAAAGCTTTACTCCCTTTAAGTTTATATTCATATACCTTTTTATTATCAAGCTTAATCATAAATAGTAATTTCCTTTTATTAATTGAAGCTAATGAGATTACAAAAACACCATCGTTTGTTGTCTTAGTATGAGTGGTTCTAAACCTATCAGTTAACTCCTTGGATATTTTAATAAAATTACTCTCAACATCGGACAAAATGTCTTTAGTCATTCTATAAACAGGAACATTATCCCCTGAAAATATATATTGTCGGCCTTGTGCGGAATCTGCTAAACGATCTTTGAAAAACTTCTTTTGCTCGACAGTAATAACCAGTTCATCTAAGAAATGAGGTTGAGCATCATCATTTAATATTATATGAAAAATTAGCTTCTCAATTTGAATAGCTTCCTTGTCCGCAATTGTCAGTACACTTTCTTTCGGCATAATAGTTTATTTTTAGGTTGTTAGTTTTTTCTTCTTCAAACCCCCAATTCCGGCAAGCCCTTCACAATCTCCACAGACTTTACACTCACATTAATAACACTCAAAAGCAAATCCAGGATATACCTTGGGTTTCCCACTTCGATGGCCCAATCGTTGGGGTCGTTGCGGATACCCGATTCTTTGTGGGTGGTAATTTGGTAGCGTTCCAAGATCCATTCGATGGCCGATTTACCATTGACAATGTATTCGTAGGCTTCGGCGGGGATGTTGCTGATGGTAATGTGACTGTTGTAAATAATCGTATCCTTTTGATCCTTTTTCGGGAAACGCATCTTTTCGATCAGGTAGTTAGACGTTGCATGCAACGTCTCTACGGAATCCCCAACAACCAAAACATGGGGATATGGTGCAACCGTTTCGTAATTAATATGCAGTTCGGCCAATTCGCGACCGGCTTTGCTGAATGCCCAGAAGTCTTTGGGCTCATCAACCAAGGGTATGCGGGGCAACATTTTCTTTAAGTCGGCGGCGTAGCGCTCGCGGTATTGCGGGTTATGAAGTAATCCATACACGTAATAAAACACATCTTCTTTAACTACGCGGTGACCGTAGGCGGCACGGGCACGTTCCAGAATAAAATCACTTACACCATCGCGGCGCACATAATCGCCATCGCTGGCCACATCGAACAAACCCAATTGCTGACGCTCTACTTTTTCGTAATAGTAAAGCGGGAAACATTGAGATTTACCGATTAACTCCAAATCAGGTAGTGTATCTGTAATTATGGTAGAGAAATCTTTTGTAACACCAACTCCTGGCACACATATGAGTATATTATTAGTGTCACTTTTAGGGAAAAGTATTGGAATTTTCGCTGGGTCATTTATTATATCCCTGCTAAAGTAAATATGTTGTTTAGAAAAAGGCCTGTAGATTCCTAATCTAATTTTATCTGCATCAAAAATATACCGTTTGTTTCTTGCAATATCATTTCTAAGCGCTCGAGACCAACTGATCTTTTTGGGATCAGCATCAATAAAATCTTCTACAATCAAATTCTGATTAGAAATTCTTTCATCATTATAGGAAATAGCTTGTTCGTTATAACAATCAATTGTTTGCTTTGAATTTGTTGCTAGCTTTCTATTTGAGAAATTATAAACCCAAGCATCTCTGTTCGTCTTAACGCCATTTGAATATTGTGATAAGAAAAAGGTGTTAATATTTCGTTTATCGTCCTTATCTCCCATCGGAATAAATGTCTCAAACAAATCATTCCGTTGACTTATCCAATCACCATGGTCGTTTGGTGATAAAATCTTCAGTTGCATTTCAGAATTGACTATTGAGCCAAACTTTTTCAATATCGTCAGTTTTTCTTCCCGGTTCAGGTAATCGCCAATATCGTGGTAATAGATAGTGGCCTCTGACTTTGAATCTTGTGGATTTCTGACCAATATAGTAATCGAAATTGGAGTACGTGAACCACCTCCAAATACGTTTCCGGCTTCCTTTCTTCTTAATTCGCCCTGCGTTCTTGCATTTCCTCTTAAATTGAATACATAAATCGCTGAAAATTCTTTTTCCAGGCTTTTACGAAAGCCTTCTGTACTGTTTCCATCAATCCATGCACCATTGGAAACGAAAGCAATGATACCGCCATTTTCTTTGTCTAAACGATCGGACGACCATCGAAAAGCTTTGATGTATGAGTCGTAGAGTGAGTTTTTGTTGGTTGCATCAGTTTCTGCTGCATAAGTTTTGGCAATACGATTGTCCAATTTCGTATAGCTTTGGTTTTGTGCATTGTCATTCGCCGATTTCTGCCCCACAGAATACGGCGGATTCCCAATGATTACCCGCAAAGGCGCTTTCCGTTGGGCTTCTACCCTTTCGGAGTTTTGCGGAAACATGTTTGAAAATAATTTTTCGCTGGCATCGGTTTCGCCCAATTGAAAGGTGTCGGTAAGGCAAATGCCGTTGAATGGGGTGTATGCGACGGCCTCACCCCCCGCCCTCTCCGAAGGAGAGGGAGCCACCAAATCGTGATACACATTTTCAATGTTGATGGAGGCAATGTAATAGGCCAGCAACACAATTTCGTTGGCGTGGAGTTCGTGTTTGTATTTTCGTTCCAAGTCTTCGGGGGCAATCAGTCCGCTTTGCAGCAAACGGGTCATAAAAGTTCCGGTTCCGGTAAACGGGTCAAGAATATGAATGTTTTCGTCGGATAATGAGCGTCTAAACTCTTTTTGCAACACGGCACCCACCGACTGCACAATAAAATCGACCACCTCAACCGGAGTATAAACAATTCCCAGTTTTTCGACCACCATGGGGAATGCGGTTTTGAAAAACTTGTCGTACAATTCAATGATGATGCGCTGTTTGGCTTCGGCATTGTCCAAGCCTTCGGCACGTTGCCGCACCGATTTGTAAAAGCGGTCGAGCGTTTCCAGGTCTTCTTCCGGAGCATGTTCTTCCAACAGGTCGAGCATACCTTGCATGGCCTGCGAAATCGGATTGTTTTTCACAAACGAATAATTTTCGAACAAAGCTTCGAAAACCGGTTGTGTAATAAGGTGTTGTGCCAGCATTTCAACGGCTTCCTGTTGGGTAACCGAAGGATTGATGTTTTTGCGCAAACCACCCAAAAATTGTTCGAAAGCCTGTTGGTGTTTGCCCTCCTGCTGTATCAGTTCGTTGATGCGTTCAATGTGGCGTTCGGCAATTTTGGCCACATCGGCAGCCCATTGTTCCCAATAACGTTTGTTGCCTACCTTCAGCACCATTTTGGCATAAATCACACTTTGGAGTTCCTCAAACTGAATGGCCAACTGATTGGCAACGGCTTGTGCAGCATACGAAGCTCCGGAACCATCATCATTCGCCTGATCGGTATGGCCGTCATCGTCCCTTTCGGAATAAGGCACACCGCCCACCAATATTTGTTTGGGTTTCTTTTTATTGAGTTCAATCTGGTTGATGGTAGCGTTGAAACGGTCGTCGTGTGCGCGGAGTGCATTCAGCACCGTCCAAACCACGGCAAAACGTTTGTTGTCGCTCAAAGCATGTTCCGCAGAAACATCCGAAGGAATTACCACGGGAATAATAATGTAACCGTATTTTTTGCCGGGAGCTTTTCGCATCACACGCCCCACACTTTGCACCACGTCCACCTGCGAATTCCGAGCCGAAAGGAACAGCACCGCATCGAGTGTAGGCACGTCAACACCTTCGGAAAGACAACGAACATTGGTTAAAATCCGGCATTCGCGGCTGTCGTCGGGAGTCGCTTTGAGCCACGCCAGTTTTTGGTCGCGGGTTGATGCGCCCATGGTTCCATCCACATGATCAGAGTTGACGTTCACCACCTCCTCGCGTTCGTCGTTGCCAAGGCTTTCGTAATAAGTATCTTTTATGGAGTTGAAAGCGTTGGTTATTTTCTTCGACTTTTCAATGGTTTGACAGAAAGCCACCGCACGCCGCATGGGTTCCGGGTCCGATTTCTTCAACAGATCGGCATCGATCAACATGCGTTTCGAAAGCGCGTTGATGCAACCAATCAGGCGCGAAGCATCGTCGGTGTCAATTTCATGTTCATCGTTGGCTATTGCTTTTTGCAGCGCCAGCGGAACCTGGTTTTCGTTCATGGTCAACACCAGCACTTTGTAGTCGGAAAGCAAATTCCGTTCAACCGCCTCGCCAAAACCAATACGATAAATCTCTTCGCCATAAATAGCAGGGTCGTCCATCGAGCAAAGCAGCGTATCCGTTTCTTTGGCTTTGTCTTTCACATCATCGCTGTAAAGCCGGGGCGTTGCCGTCATATACATTCGTCGGTGTGCTTGTATAAAGTTGTTATCGTGAACCCGCACAAAAGCCGATTCGTCGTAACCACCCTTTTCCACTTTCACCGAAACGCCCGTGGTGCGGTGTGCTTCGTCGCAAATAATCAGATCGAAAATAAAGCCCCCCTCAATCCCCCCGCCGGGGGGAAGCTTTGCGAGTTCTTTTTGTACTTTGGAAATTACTTCAATCGATTGGTAGGTTGAAAAAACAACAGTAAGTCCGGCTCCCTTCTCTTTTGGGGCAAGGCTTTTGAATTGTTTTAGAATATCATTCACGTTGGTTGAAGCGGGCAAAGCCAGATCTTCGACCGAAAAACCGTCGGTATCTTCGAATTTGGTTTTCTTTTGGCTCACCTCGGCATCAGAGCAAATGCAAATGGCATGGATTTTCTCGTCGGCTTCGGAAGTCCATTCACGCAAAGTCTGCCCCAGCAATGCGATTGACGGAACAAGGAAAAGCACCAGACCTTTGCCATTGGTTTCGTTTTCGGCAATCTTTAGCGAAGTGAAAGTTTTGCCTGTGCCACAAGCCATGATCAGCTTTCCGCGGTTGGCAGTTTTAAAGTATTCGTGGGCGTTGTTAAGCGCCAGTTTCTGGTGTTCACGAATGATTTTCTTATCAGGACGGGCTTCTTCTCCTGAAATGCCTTTTTCCAGAATTTCCCAATCCACCGGCGCATTCTGTAAATCGTACAAACCAATGCGGCTAACAGGAGGGGTTTGATTGTGCATGGTTTTTTGCGCCTCGTAGCCGAACCCTTTTTTGGTAGTGTCAATCCACAAACGGTGCACAAACGAGGTGCTTTTAAAATTCTCGTCGTTGAAACGTTTACTCGAAGTGGCCAGAAAAGTATCAACCGCCGGTTTGTCAATACGAGTATCTTCCTGAAAACATTTACACTGAATGGCCCAATAATCTCCTTCGTGGGTTTGCGCCACCAAATCGATGCCGGTATCTTTTCCGCTGAAATCGTTGCGAAAAGGAAATTCGTTCCACAGCCAAACCTTTTTAAAACGGTCGGCAAACAAGCGGTCAGTTTGCAAATATGCCTGCATCAAGCGTTCAAAGCGGTCGCCTTTGTTGCGTTCTGAAAAAGCAGATTTACGGAATTTATCGAGGATTTTGGGAAATGTCATTGGTTTCTTTCAATAGTTTATCACATTACCAGCAGCAACATGATGTGCGGATATTCATCCTTTGGTTAAAGCAATTGTTTTGATATCACAACCTTATCTCTTTGCCTTGCAAAATACTAAATCTGATAAAGGGAGTCAATTCAGAACTTAAGGTTGCAATCTTCTTTACTTAACTTGCTCTTTTACCTGTGCGACAAATTCTTTTGCCGGTTTAAAAGATGGAATAAAATGTGCAGGAACAATCATTGTAGTATTTTTTGAAATATTCCTCGCAGTTTTCTCTGCTCTTCTTTTTAAAATAAAACTCCCGAAACCGCGAAGATATACGTTACTTCCTCCGGTTAAAGAATTTTTCACGGTTTCCATAAAAGCTTCAACAGCTTTTTCTACGGTAAATTTTTCAATTCCAGTGCTTTGACTTATTTCCTTAACGATATCTGCTTTTGTCATCTCTTAAAATGTTTAATAATCAACAATTTATATACTAAAAAAAATGGTATGTAAATATAAAATTATTTAGACATAAAGCAGCCCTATTTTCGGAGTGTACTATAATTATAATTGATGAATACAGGAAAATACATTTGCAAAACATTTATTTACAAACACTTCGTAAGTGTTATTGATTTTAAAAATTGAATGTACGACCATAAAAAAAAGCCTTTCGGCTTTTTTTATTCCTGTTAGAACGGAAGGTCATCCTCTTTTTCGGCGGGCTGTTTTTTCGATTTCTTTTTGCCAGCCTTTTTAGCTTCCTGCGCTTGTTTGCCTTCTGGATCGGCGGTATAAACTTTTTCCTGGTAATAACAAGTGTGGGTGCGACCAAATTTGTCGGGGGTTTTCAGTTTAGCAATTTCGAACGTAAGGTATTTTACACCTTCTTTTTCATACAATGCGGTTTCTAAGCCTTCTGCCGGTAATGTTACTCTTACGATGTCGAGACCTTCTACCTGTTTTCCTTTTCCGATGTAATGCTTTTCAAAAGTTGTCATAATGTTGAATTTTAAGTTATTAAAAAAAATTATACAGGTTGAAATGCTACGTTTCAGGATGGCAATGAGGAAACTGGAATACCGGAATCAGCCGAAGGCGGTTAAATGAGGATATGCCGGGAAAACTCATTGTCAGGTTGCCTGAAAAAGGAGCAAACCTTTGTATATATTTTTGACGAATAACTCAACATTACTGACAGCCGTAGATAAAGCTACATCGAAAAAGGGCTAAAAAAGGTAAGGTTTCGGATTGTTTAGTGTAACACCGGCAGAAGGTTGCCTAACAGTTTTGAAATAAGATGTGTATCATGAGACTCGAAATTGCCTGAAGGAACCCAGCCGGTTGCCCCACACTTTACCAGGCTATACCCGTGCCCGGAAGCTGGCGGCAGAAAAAAAGCGGCAAACCATAAAAAAGACATCGGAATCGTTGATGAGCTGTTTACAGGAACAATGACTGAAAGGCTGCATTGGGGCGGTTCGATACGCTTCGCTACTCACCGACCGTTGCTTATTAGAAAAATGATGAGTTTGCGAGCAAAAAAAGGGAGGCGAAGCCTCCCCTCTCAATCACAGGTTGATTTGTGATTCAGCGTCGTGGATTTTGATATCCAGCGTGCGTTTCATTTCATCAATCACAGACGTAACGACGGCTGAGTTTGAAGTTTTGAACTCGTTTCCATTTGCATCCCGCAATGCGACAACAGAGCTCAGCGAATCGGCTCCGATCTGGAAGGTTTGCAACTTGCGTCTGGAATCGTTCAGGGTCTTCCACCGTTCGATCAGCATTGACAAGTCTTCGACCTTCTGTATGCGTTCCTCGAGGGTGAGTTTGCGGGCTGCTTCTTCAACCTGTTCTTCGCGAACTACTGTCATAGTTGAAGCCACCGGGCTAACTTCTAAAACTTCAGCAACTGGTGCTGTTTTTTCTGCTGCATTTGATTTACCCATAATGATTTGCCGCTGCCCTTCTATGTTGAAAAACAAATTTCCGGCAATTTATTTTCAGTAATTTTACTTTATAAATCTGAAGAGGACGTGAGCTCTGCTGGAGAGCAACTCGCCAGCAATAGGATTTATGGCTGTGAAATACAGATTAGAGCTTCTTTTTTAAAGAGGCTCTTTTTGTATTTCATTGCCACTTATTGCTAATAAAAACTCACTTCCAAATATTCGAAACTGAAATTTGGAAGAACTATAATCTATAAAAACAACCTTCTATCAACAGAACCAGACTAATCTGGGCTGTATTGCCTCGTTTTATTTTTCATAGAATGTGAGCCGCATCCTGCGGAAAGCAGATTCTAAAATTTAGAACTGAAGGGCAGAGGTAGCGGTCTCACAGAAGGTGTTTTTATAGCTTAAATTTTTATTTGACAACAGAACATACATAAGGTTGATCATTTTTAAGTACGAACCTAACCCGATTTAATAATTTCCTTGCAATTCGGATAATTGCCTTATTGGGTTCCATCCGCTTACAATAGTCATGATAGCTTTTATTTAGAGCCATATCTCTCCTCGCGGCAATCCAGGCACTTTCAACAATTGCACTCCTCAAAAAATTATTTCCCCTGTGGGTAATCTCCCCAACAACATCCCTTTCTCCACTTGAATTTGTGGATGGAATTAGGCCAATGAAACTGCATAACTGATCAAAGTTTGCGAATCTGTTTACAGTTTCGATTTCTGTTAATATGATCATCGCTGTTAAAATGCCAATGCCTGGAATTGTTAGTAACAAATTGACCTTATGAACATATTGCTCGCTCTGAGACAATTCTCGTATCTTCTGAGTAGCATTAAGTATGAGTAACCTTAAATGTTGGCTCTCGTCAATGAAAAGGGAAAGTGATTTTTTAGAGCTACTCTCTGTTAGTTCAATACTCCTCAGCCAGGTCATAAATCTTTTGGACCAATGAGTTGCTGATTTTGCAAATGCTTCAGGCATCTCAATACCATGAAAGTACAAGAAAGATTTTATCCGATTCTTGTTCCTGCTAAGATCTTTAACTAAGGTACCACGCGTTCGCACCAAACCTCTGTCCTCAAGTGTTTTTAGCGAAGAAACATGGATCCCTTTTAAATCACCATTTCGCAGAGATTTAGCAATTTTTTTGCTGTCTCTTTTGTCCGTTTTATTCACCTTTTCCTTATCCGTTGTCGGTATATCGGCAGGATTAACAACAATGGAATCAATTCCTAAAGCCATTAGTTTATTATGAATCCAATATCCACAAAATCCAGCTTCGTATGCAGAATGATAAATTCCGTTCGGATAATTTCGAACCAGATGTTGATACAGAAGCTCAGGCTTAGGATCTTGAGAAAACGTTTTTAAGATCAGTTTTTCGGTCATAATGGAAACCTTCCAACTCTTTAGGTGCACATCTAAGCCAACATAAAAGTGTTGACCATTAAAATCAATTTTGTTACTTTGTGTAAGCATAAGTCGAGTTTTTATTGTTTATACTGTGTTAGTTTAAATTTAATAAATATCCAGACTTATGCTTCATCTTGCAAACATAGGGCCTGCGGTCTTTTTTTGGCTCCCTTCGATCTTACTCAGGGCTGGTCTGGCACGCCGGTTAAAATTAAATTACGGGTAATACTCATTGAGCCAGGCGGATTCTTGTCAAGGGCGAATGACAGGTTTTGACGAGTCCGAAGTCCGAAGTCGGAAGCCAGAAGTCAAAAGGTGACCGAGCGCGAAGCGGTGTTTTGGTCAGGAAAGTTGTGTGAAGCACAACCCCTTGACTTTTCCGGCTGGCGATCAATACCTTCACCCGAGAATTTGAGTGTAACAAGGTTTTCTCTGTCAACTCCGGAAAGCATGATTATTTTTAATCTTGACTAAAAAAAAGTGGCCTGAGCCACTTGAATTACAATCCCGGATCGGCATCTGAATGACACTCATAATCTTGCTCATAACAATCATTGGTGCAATCGTCGCAACAATCAGGTTCAGTGTTAAACCAACCTTCATCGTATAGTTCCTGATTTTCGTCATCAAGATTAAACCTGCTGCCGCAATGGATACATCTGAATCTACCGTACTCTGAATTTTTCATATGTTTTTGCCGGTGCCTTCCGGGCTTATATGGGCACCCCTCGACAAGCTCGTGGAACATCTGGCACGCCCGGTTACTTTACTGAATTGAAATTCTCTTCCAAACACCCTTGTCTTTTGAAAAATAGATACCGTCGTAAAACTGGGTCTTGGGTTTCTTGTTTGGTTTGTCTTGCTGTAAAACCTGCCAACCTCGTTTTGTTTCTTTAATTAACTGGCAGGTCATACCCTTGATGTGTAAGTGACTGAATTCTGGAATGTACATTTGAATTGCCGGTGCCTTCCGGGCTTATTTGGGCATCTGGCACGCCCGGTTAATTAATGAAGTTGATTTTCTGTTTCGGATCTTGTTTCGATCTTTTGCGAACCGAACAAGTCGCGCATTTGGTCCATCGAGAGCAGCTTGCCCGACTTCTTGGAGTATTCCCCTTTGTGCCAGTACCAAGCTGTTTTGGCGTGGCTGAACATAAATCCCAGCCCTTTGAGCGTTGACCGGACCGGAAAAGTACTCCCTGTTATCCAGATCCAACCTCCGATTACTTCAATTTCGACGCCTTTGAGGAATATAATCCGGTCGATCATTTCCCTTATTTCTTCGGAAACCTGCTGTTCGTAATGTTTCCGGGCTTCTGAAAAATCGGTATTACCGCTGATCAGCTTCTTTGAAAGCCGG
>JBBQHB010000128.1:0-11592 GCA_038323575.1 Bacteroidales bacterium
ATATAGTAAAAATCCCAAATTGGGTCAAATTTATTGTAATAAAATGTAGTGGTAATGGTACAATAAAACCATTGATTGTATTGGATTGTAGCAGATAAGTAGGTAAAATGACATAGGTTTGATACGTACTTTCAGGTACCAGCTGGGTCACTTTAATAAAAACATAAAGCCATGTAATTCAATTGATTACATGGCTTTTTAGTTTTATTTCGGACAACATTTCAGACAACATCAACCAAACCAGAGCATTTATAATCGAGTAGGAAGTAGGTGTGAAGTAATTGACCCATCCTTGGATCAGCAAGTCCAAATCTGTTATCCGTACCTCTATGCTTTTCCCATTGCTCCGCTTGGTATAGGTTTTAACTTTCGCTTTTATTCTGTCCAAGGTTTTGGAGTGCAGTTTCACCTTTACCCCTCCTTTTGAATAATAGAAGCTAGAACCCAGAAACTTCCGTTTTGTTGGGCTATCAACCGCACTTTTCGACTGGTTGACCTTTAGTTGCAGTTCCTCTTCAATGAACTTTCCGATACTGGCCACTACCCGACTGCCTGCCCTCTTGCTTTTGACGTAAATGTTATGCTCGTATGTTGAACGGTAAAAAAGGATACCGGACGGATCTACCCCGTTTTGCGGATTCAAATAAAACCCCGGATAAATGCCGATTATAATAGAACCATCAGAAGCAATGTGCATGTCGCCTCACATTACCACCGGGAACATCCCGAAAACTGTGTAACGTATAGCCAGCGGATCGATAAGTACCTCGTGTTCAGTGGTCCATGAGGCTCCATCTTTGGTCAGCCTATTTAGATACACGTCCTGAAGTATATCCGGCAATTCGCCGAGCTTATAGTAATCTTTATTAGCTCCTACCGGGATAGGGAGTTTAATATCTCCCGTTTTGATTGCTTTGGGCGTGAAAATTTTGATCTGATCTCCGGTTGGCAGAAGCAATCCCCCGCCAACCGGGGGTTCTCCTTCAAAAGGGCTCCATGATCTGCCTGTTTTTTCAATCAGCTTTGTATGCTTTATCATTATTTAAAAACTGAAGTTACACTTACCTTACTAATTTTTAAGCCATTTTCAAAGACTGCTGCTTTTATAGTGCCTGGTAGTTTTATATTGAAGGGATTGAAATATACAGATGAATTTTCTGTTGGTTCTGTACCGTCTGTAGTATAACGAATCTCCGGATGGTAACTATTTGTTTTAAGTGTAACTAGTGCTGTTCCATTTGAATCATTCCTGACTGATGTGTATGTAACATTAAATGCACTTTTTGAATAATTTATACCTGCACTTTCATAGCGTTTGTATTGTATTACCATCCGTCTTTCAAAATCTTCCCAATTTTTTAATTTTGGATCAGTCCACCCTACTTCTGCCAGCGCAGCCGCACGCGGGAAACTCATATATTCAACTTTTTCAGGTGAATGAATAAATTCAGACCAAACGTTAGCCTGTACTCCTTTGATAAATTGCGCTTCTTCCCTATCTAACTCTGCGGGAACAGGTTCATAGGAGTATACTTTTTCCAATGTCAGCAAACCTCCGAATGCTACCGGTTCAAGATAAGGTTCACCCTGGTAATAATCAAAATAAGTATATTCAAATGGTGACATCACAACATCATGATGTTGTCTGGCTGCTTCTATTCCGCCTTTAACACCTCTCCACGACATTACCATCGCGTTAGGTGCAAGTCCGCCTTCGAGTATTTCGTCCCATCCAATGATCTTTTTATTTTTTGTAAGCAGAAATTTTTCTATCCGCCGGATGAAGTAGCTTTGCAATTCATGTTCGTCTTTTAATCCTTCTGCCTTGATTCTTGCCTGGCATTTCGGGCATAATTTCCATCGATCTTTCGGGCATTCGTCTCCTCCAATATGAATAAGAGTGCCTGGAAATAAATCGGAAACTTCTGTTAGAACATCTTCCAGAAATTTAAAAGTTTCTTCATTGCCCGCACAATAAACATCCTTTTGAATATCCCAATATTTTGGTATTTTAAATGGGCCACCGGTGCATGATAATTCAGGGTAGGCAGCCAATGCAGCCAGTGTGTGCCCCGGCATTTCGATTTCAGGTACAATATTCACAAAACGGTCATGCGCATAGGCTACAATCTCCCGGATCTGATCCTGGGTGTAAAATCCGCCATGAGGATTTTCATCAAACTGGCGCTGAGCTCTGTCGTACTGAGTTCCTTCACGCCATGCGCCTATTTGCGTCAGCCTGGGATATTTTTTAATTTCAATTCTCCAGCCATGATCTTCTGTCAAATGCCAGTGAAATGTATTCAACTTATGCATTGCCAGGTAATCAATATACTTCTTTATGAAATCGGCAGAATAAAAATAACGGCCAACGTCCAGCATCATTCCTCTCCAGCCAAAACGCGGTTTATCAATTATTTGTACGCCCGGAATAATTAAATCGCTTTTATTTAGAATTTCTGATTTAACCGGCAATAATTGCAACAATGTTTGCATTCCATAAAATACACCAGCAGTATGTAAACTTTTTATAATAACATTTTCGGAACGGACAGCTAAATTATATCCTTCAGTTCCAAGTGTATCAACTGCATCTTTTTGAGTTAAAATGATTGCATTCCTTGCAGGGTTTCCAGACTTTTCATTAACACTTATATCATATCCTGTGACAAGTTTTAACTGGGCAGATAACATTTCACCTATTTTTCTCAGGTAACTGTTGTTCTGATCAACATAGATTTTCGTCTTCTTTCCAATAATGAATTTCCCGCCCGTTTCCAACAGTGAGAGTGGTTTCGGAACAATCGAAAAATGCTTATCTGATCCATTTATTGGCTGTGCAATAATTGAACTTGCCAGATACAGCAATAAGAAGCTTAATATTATTTTTTTAGAATGTACCATTATGATATTTATAAAGAATTCAAAAATTAAATTAATCAGCAATAAGCTGTTAAGTCTTTGCAAGTATACCATTCGAAATCTACCTATTCATTGGGAATAGGTATCCTGGTTGCATTTATTTGCTTTATCAAATCAACCTCACTCTGAAGATATGGGGTTCCATCATTTTTAAAAATGTCGTGAAACCATTCGACCGGTTGCCCTCCATCAGGATAAGGTTTATCCCATGCATAAATTGTATTTGTTTTTCCGGAGACCAGCCCCCAGTTGATTGCCCCAACATTTTCTCTTTTTAACATTGGAAGAATGTTGGAAAACCTGCTGTTTAATGTTCGGGCCATGTATTCTGTACAAATCAAGGGTCTGCCATGCGTTTTTAATAAATTGATTATGTTTTGGTGTATATGTGGTTCCTGATAATCATGGTAAGTAATAATATCTGAATTTAAGGCCTGGAACTCATTGAATTCGTTAAAGCTCCAGTTCCACAATCCGGCACTTATCGGTTGGTCGGGGTTTACTTCACGTGCCCAGCTAAAAATATTTTTCAACAGTGGCAATGTGCTTGTCAGCTTGCCGGAGTTTCCGGGTTCGTTATACAAATCCCATAATAAAATCCTTGTGTCAGTGGAAAAATAATTCATTACATCTTTTACATAGCGCTCAATTAAAGGAAACTTTGTAGAATCTTTTGAATTAGGGTCTCCCGGATCCTGAACCCACCCGGAATTATGAATTCCGGTTTTTGGAGACGGCTGCACACCGGGAACTCCAACTTTATTCCAACAATCATCAAAAAACACAAAAATAGTCTTGATCTTGTGTTTATCTGCAATGCTCAGATATTGCCCGACCCTCTGCTTAAACCCGTAGCTGTCTTGTTCCCAGGCCAGGCTGTGCAAATAAACCCTCATCGTATTAAATCCAATATTTTCTGCCCAACCCAATTCTTTATCAATTGTTTCAGGATCAAAAGTTGAGGCCTGCCACATTTCAAGTTGATTAACTGCAGTGCTGGGAATAAAATCTGAACCGGAAATCCACTCGTGCTGATTGTACCAATTCCGGGCCCTATCAATAGTCCACCTTTTACCAATTTCGGTATTTCGATCATTTTTTGGCTGAATCATTGTCTGAAGCTGCGAAACAGGTATAGTGGCCATATAAATACTAGGTTTGCCCTGATGACTGGAATAGTAGGAAAAATATAATATCTCATTATAAATAAGCATACCGGGATAACTACAATCTCCTTTACTCGGAAATTCAAAAATCTGTCTGAATCTTCCTGTTGAATCTGAAACTAACAGCCCAGTTAACCAATCTCCTTTTTTTGAGAAAGTTCTCGTTCCAATTAACATTTCTCCTCCGGGACCAAAAATAAATCTGGGGCCGCCTATTCTATATCCTGTATGTACCCAATTCCATTTCTTAAAAGGATAATTACTTTCTCCATATAAACCATCTTCATTTTTACCATCACGCCTGACCAGTAATGCAAGCTTTCCTTCCGGCGTAATATTTATGGCGGTCTCACTTGGATTACCTTCAACTTCTAAAGGGGTTACAAGCGAATAATGAACTCCATCCTTTGATTCGACCAAATAAATTTCTGCTTGACTAATTCCTTTATCAAACTGGTAAACTACTCCATAAGCCTTGCCCTTAAACCATGTTACACGCCATAACCAATTCAGATCAGAATTAATTTTTTTATCATATTTTATAGGTTTTGGATCTGAAAAAGAATTTTTTGTTTGATCAAAAAACGAAACCTGACAATGTACACAGGCTATCTTGATACCATCATACAATGAACCAGCCATCAGCAACATTAATTTTCCGGTTGAGGTGATGCTCCAGCTGGGGTCGCGAAGGTCGTAGCCTTTTTTTTCGATGAGTGCAAATGATTGCCAATCTTCACCATCAATTGAAATAAGCACGCGTATCCTGCCAAAATCAGTGGTGTTGGTTCTTATTGCATGTGAATTTGCCTCACGAAATGTACAATAGAATTTCCCTTCAAATCTGATCAGATCAGTGAAAGCATTGTGTGGTGCTTTGTCCCATATCTTTTTTACGATGAATGGAGGTTGCTGCGAATAAGCATTGAAACTAAAAATTATCAAGGACAAAAAAAGTAGAAATATGCCTTGTTTTATGTTTAATCGATGATAGTTATGCATAAGAAAATATTGAGTAATTTACGGAAACAGAATTAGTATAAATTTTATTCCGGAAGAAACGAATATGCTGCTTTTAACCTGTCGGCACATAAACAATGCTGACATCTGCCAGCATTGTTTATATAATATTCATGCTAATATTTGCTCTCCCATTTAGATCTTAAGAGCCAGAGATCTATTCATAACCTGGATTTTGAATCACTTTTGGTTCCTTGCTCAAAACGCCATTAGAAATAGGAAACAACAGTAAATAATCCTGACCCATTCTACTTTTGAGATTGGGAACGAGATCAAATGCTTTCCCGAACCTCACCAAATCCCACCATCTTTTACCTTCATAAACAAACTCAAAAAGCCTTTCCTTCAGAATTGCTGCGTCATTTAGTTCTTTAGTTCCGTTAACGAAGGCATGCGTCGCATAGTTAGCACCATAAGCACGTTGTCGTATCAAATTCATCTCAGTAGTCGGATCCTGATTCAACGCGTTTTTAGCTTCAGCTTTCATTAACAATACATCAGCATATCTGTAAAGTACCATATCACTTAAAAACAGTCTTGCTCCTCCAGACAAAAGTCCCTGACCTTTCAGGCACAAGGTTGAATAAAAAGTTGCAACACCTGCTTTGTCATAGGTATATATTTCATAGAAAGAAGCCTTTTTTCTTGAGTCATCATCGGTAAACTGTGAACGGACCAGGTCTGTCATAACCAAAAGTCCTTGTCCACTGCCTACAGGATTAATCAAAGTTTTAGTTGCTTCATCAATAGTTTTTGGAACAGCACTACCGATAATCCACATAATATAGAAATAATTATTGGCTACGCCATCTAAATCCTGAAATCGAACAGTCATCAGAACTTCTTTACTCCCCTTATTGGTATATTTGAACAGATCATCAAATTTTGGCAGTAAAGAAACATCTGCGCTTGCAACATCGTTCAAAGCTGTTAGAGCTGTATTGAAATCCTGATCTCCTCCATTAAGTCTCTTCCCGGTCCATAGATATACATCGCCTTTCAGTGCATTGGCAGCTGCTTTCGACCAGTTATACCTTCCGGATGAAAAATTATTATCGGGGAAAAGTTTAATCGCATTATCAATATCACTTTTTATCATCTTAAAAACTTCCGCTTGCGGAGATCTTTCCTTTATTGTGATATCTGCACTTGAACTTTCAGTAGGTTCGGTCCGTAAAATCAGGTCTCCCCATGTTTTTGTCATAACAAAAAATACATAAGCCCGCATGGTATAAGCCTGAGCTAAAATGCTGTTTTTCGAGCTTTCCGAATTAAACGTAATGCCAGGGACATACTTTAATATGAGGTTAGCACTATTTATAATCCGATAGAATCCAAGCCAGTCAGCATGGTTAGGCTGATCTCCGCTTAATTCATTTACAAACAAGTTATGACCGCCGCTCCCATATACACCGCCTTCAAATACTTCACTTCTTTGTTCCCCGTCCGTATAAATAGCATCCGACATTGACCTGAGATCAACGTACATTCCATTTAGTGCCCCAACTGCGCTATCTTCCGTTTTCCAAAATGAAGCGTTAGTTATTACGCTTGTTGGAGTCACATCCAAAGTCTCTGTACAAGATGGAATTATCCAACCCGACAAGATTATTACAAGAATTATACTAAGTTTTTTCATGATTTGTAATATTAATTAAAATGAAATATTCGCTCCAAAACTGATATTCTTTGGTAGCGCATAACGCCCATTATCCTGCCCGCCATCTTCAGGATTTAAACCTAAATATTTAGTAAAATAATGAAGGTTATTACCGGTAATATTAAACTTTAGATTACTGACATTTATCTTTTTTAAGAATTTTGCTTTTAAGTTATAGCTCAATGTCACTTCTCTGACAGCCAGGAAATCTCCTGATTCCTGATATTCCGAACTTCCTGAAGTAGTCGAACCACTAAATACATTTCGCTGAGTCCTTTCTCCACCCCAATAATATCTGGGCATATCTGTAATGTCTCCCTGCTGTTTCCATGATCTGTCCACCATCCTTTGTGTCAGATTGCCATCTGAATAAAGGTTGCCATCAAGAAACATTCTGGCCCAATTGAATATCGTATGTCCTGCGGTATAGTCTAACCGAATGTATAAATTAAATTTTTTGTAGCTCACCGAATTTGTAAAACCACCTGTCCAAACAGGGAAAATGTTGCCTATATATATTTTGTCACGAGAATCGATCGAACCATTTTTATCCACATCAAGGTATTCAACATCTCCTCCATATTGGGTTTTATTTGCACCCACAATATATGTTGCAACCGGACCAGCCAATGCCGCTTCATCAGTAGGATAAATTCCCACCTGTTTACGATCATAAACCTCTCCAAGCGGACTTCCTTCCTGTATTCCTCCCAACCAGGCGTAATCACCAATTTTAGGATCCCATACATTATATCCCCCTATCCGGTTATTTTCTGTACCATTTTCTGGCAGTTTTAATACTTTATTTTTTGTTTTTGAAGCATTAAAGGAAATATCCCATTGAAGATCAGATGAAACGGGCAAAATCTTAGCACCTATTTCAATTTCAAATCCTTTGTTTTCAAGACTTCCCAGGTTGGTAAGAATACTTCCAAAGCCTGTAGATTGAGGTAAAGGCAAACTTGTTAATAAATTATCAGTAACTCTGCGATAATAGTCAATCAAAAAGGTAACCCTGTTGTTGAAAACACCAATATCAGCACCCACATCTAAAGTCTTCGATTGTTCCCATTTCAGATCCATGTTTGGAATAACAGTATTCTGAATGGCTGCTTCTCCTCCGTATTTAGCTCCTACTCCATATACTCCTTGTGCTGTAAAGTCACCGAGACCAGAAATATTTCCGGTTACACCATAGCTTCCTCTAAGCTTTAAACGTAAAAGGTCCTTCGGAAGTGCTTCCCAGAATTTTTCTTTATATATATTCCATCCAGCAGACACCCCGGGAAAAAATGCCCATTTATTTTGGTCTCCCAAATTTGAAGCCCCGTCATATCTCATATTAAGCGAAAAGAGATATTTTTTTTGGTAATCATAGTTTATTCTTCCAAAATACCCCAAAATTACCTGATCGCTAATATAGCTGGTGACAGATGTAGCCTCACCCGAAGCATTTAGCGTCGGAATTAAATCAGTAGAGGAGTTCCTTCCATAAGCATCCAAAGAGGATGATTCTCTTCCAAAGTAGGATAAACCTGCCTTAGCATCCAAATGATGATCGGATGAAAAAGATTTGGAATAAGTGAATACTGCATCTGCCTGTTTTTGTCGCCATCTCGAATTATGACCACTGGCATAACGAGTAGTCACATACGAATTGACTCCATTCCAAAATCCTGGCTGAAAATCATACGAATCACTGGTGGAATTGTATATTGACAACTGCGGATCAAAAGAAAGACCAGGTAAGATATCCCAATGAGAGCCTATTGCAATGGTTAATCGTTCATTCTTGTTCTCGTTAAGTCTGTTATTCTTATAATATACAGGATTTCCTATGGTGCTGTTTGTCCCTGGTGCAAGTGAACCATCTTCAAATGTATATTTGGCTGTTGGAGCTAATCCCGCATTCCGGAAAAATGTGACATCTGCGCCAGAGTATGGGGCATCATTTTGTGCACTTGAATAAATGACACGGGAAAAGAAACTCAAATTATCTTTGACTTTAATATCACCATTCAAATTAAAGCTAAGTCGATCATAATTAGTAGTGATAACTGTTCCCTGAGAACTTAAATATCCAACTCCTGCATTAAATGTAGCTTTTTCATTTCCTCCTGATATTTCAATGTTATGATTATTTGAAATACCTGTTTGATATGTAAGGGCCTGAAAATCTGTATTTTTAAATATGAGTGTTTTAGATGGATCTGCCGGATCTGGCATGCTTTCCCATCCTTCTTTTAACTTGTACTCATTTTCTGAAGTAAGATATTGGGTAGTAAAAGCGGTTTTGTTTGTTAAATCATTGCCGGTACCATATCCCATTGGTAAAGTAAGTCTACCGGAATTATTCCCAAATTTAGGGGCAGCAAATACCGACAACCGGTTCATGGTTAAATAGTCCCTGGCATTGGCTAATTCATATAATTTCCCTGGCTTTGACAAGGTCAGGTCGTATGAATATGTCACGCGGGTCTGGTTTGGTTTCCCTGACTTCGTAGTAATAATTACCACACCATTGGAGCCTCTGGCTCCGTAAATAGCGGTCGAGGCAGCATCTTTTAAAACCTGTAAAGACTCAATATCATCAGAGTTGATATCATTCATATCACCACGGATTATTCCATCAATAATATACAATGGAGAAGCTCCGTTTGGATTATTAATTGAAGTTCCACCGCGAATTACAATTCGGGGAGCAGCACCAGGCTGACCTGAAGTACTTTGTACCCGGACGCCTGACACAGTACCCTGTAAAGCTGAACCTACATTAGCATATGTAACATTTTCCAGGACTTTGGAGTCAAGTTTAGAAACAGAGGTTGTTAGAACTTCTCTTGACTGTTTACCATATCCAATTACGACCACTTCGTCCAGTCCAACTAAGTCAACGGAAAGAATTATATTATAAACATTACTGCTGCCAATTGCCATATCCATCGTTTTCATTCCTATAAATGAAAATGTCAGGATTTTGGCATCATTTGCTACGGTGAGTTCATAATTTCCATCGGTATCAGTAATTATACCGTTGGTAGTTCCTTTTACAACAATTGATACGCCGGGAATTGATTGTCCCTTTTCATCGGTCACCTTTCCTGAAATCTTTTTCATTTGTGGCTGTTGAAGTTCCAATTGCAATGGAACGTTTACCTTTTCCTTCAGGATAATTTGCCGGTCACGGACCTCGTAATCGATATTACTTTGTTCGCAGATGGAATTGAGCACATCCTCAAATCCAGCATCTTTAAAATCAACAGTTATCTCCTTTGAGCCTTCCATGATGTCGTCCTTATACAGGAAAATGTAATCGGTTTTTTGCTCAATGCTCTCCAATACTTCGCGGATGTTAGCTTTGCTAAAGTTCAGCGAAAGTGTAACCTGAGAAAAGCTATTGCCAAATGAAGCTAATATCAGGAAAGTTAGAAGTACTGTAAGTTTCATTTTTCTAAATTTTAATCGCATTTCATCCCCAAACGGGAACGAAATTTCTCGTTTTTTTTTCATAATTTTGAAACGTTAAATGACCATTAATTAAAAATTTAACACACTCGAAACCGGGGGGTGCTGGAACACGCTCCGGTTTTTTATTTTAGTATCTCATAAAGATTATCTCCTTTGTTTACAATCTTCACTGAAGCAGCTCTTGCAATACGCTGACATATCTCGTCTTTGTCTTCATTTAATCCCAGCTTTCCGGTAATACGCAAACTGCCAAACATCGGGTTGCTGTACTGAAACCGAATGTTGTAAAAGCGTTCGACCTGTTTCAGAATCCGGCTCAAATCAGTACTTTCAAATTTAAGAATGCCCGCTGTCCACGAGGTATAATTGTCTGTATCTACTATCTTTATCTTGATTTTTTTTGTGATTCTGTCAAACGATGCCAACTGGTTTGGCAACATTTCAGTAGCTCTTTCAAATAATCCGGCATTGTTCTGTTCCATGCGAACCTTTCCTTCTGCCAAAACGGTTTCAATCACATTATCAGTAGGATAAGCAGAAATGTTAAATCGGGTACCCAGCACTTTTATCCGAAGATCACTTACCTGTACGATAAATGGATGGCTTTGATCGTGTTTAACATCGAAAAAGGCTTCACCTAACAAATATACCTCACGTGATTTTCCAGTAAATTTTTCTGGATATGCTAGTCGGCTACCTGCATTGAGAAAGACTTTTGTCCCGTCGGATAATTGTATTTCTGATGTTTTGCCATAAGGAATAATCAATTGATTGAGCGCTGACTTGTTGATAGGTTTAGACTGATCTTCACTGAGGGTATCGTTATTGAGCACTAATTTTCCGTCAGCCTGGTATTGGAGGATCGATTTATTCTCTGTCAGCAGAATGTCTTCCCCATTTGCACGAATCAGTTTTGCAGAATTTCCGGGTACCGTCTCAATGAGTTTTTGAGCATAGAATTCCGGATTGAACTGGTTTTGTTTGTAAAAAAGCAATGCGCCTATCGAGAAGAACAAGAGCGCCACGGCAGCATATTTAAGCAAACCAATTACCATTTTTCTGGTTTTCCCTAAATACTGCTTTTCTTCTACTTGTTTTAATATCCTTGAAAACAAAAGGATTTTCTGTTCTTCAGTCAGCTCTTTGTCGGTTGTCCGGAATTTTAGCAATACTTTTCTGGCAAGAAGGATGTTCTTTTTCTCCTCCGGATGGTCGGTCTCAAATTGTGTCCACCATGCTTCCAATTCATTATTCGGATGAAATACCCAAAGGAAAAATTTTTTATTTTCGAAGTATTTACTCAGATGTTCCATGTAATTTTTGTTGTTATACCTATAAAGGCAACTAACATTTAAA
>JBBQHB010000129.1:0-10954 GCA_038323575.1 Bacteroidales bacterium
TTGCGCATAACGATATTACTTACTTGAATGTCTTCTACTACTCCGCCACGGCCACGAGTTGATTTGATGCGAATTCCACGGTCGGTACCATCAAAAATGCAATTGCTGATAACTACTTTTTTCACTCCGCCACTCATTTCACTGCCAATAACTACACCGCCATGACCGGATAACATGGTGCAATTTGTGATGGTAATATCTTCATTGGGAACGTTGAGCTTTCTGCCTTGTAAATCCCGACCGCTTTTCAATGTGATGCAATCGTCGCCTACTGAAATGTGACAATTGGAAATATGGACGTAGCGGCACGATTCAGGATTTATTCCATCTGTATTTGGCGATGGCGGATTGGTAATAGTAACGCCATCTACGGTAACGTTTTCACAAAATTCGGGATTAACTGTCCAAAACGGCGAATTGATCAATTTCACCCCCGAAACACGGATGTTTTTACACCTGAAAGGTTGAAATAACGGAGGTCGGAAAAAGCGTTTCTGGTTGTTAACCGCTCTGTCTTCGTTGAATTCATCAGTCAATGCTTTTAAATCATTGGCTTTTTCCCACATTGGTTGATATTTATTGAGATCGTGCTTGCCGTTGACATTAAAATCAGCAGAGATCCTATTAGCCTCTTCCCACCATTTTTTACCCTGACCATTGATAGTGCCTTCACCTTTGATGGTAATATTTTCGGCATCGATGGCATAGATTAACGGAGAGAAATTATTCATTAAAACACCTTCCTGACGCATCAACACAAAAGGCAGATAATCATCGAAATTGTCGGAAAAAAGCAAGGTAGATCCGGCTTCCAATTCGATGGTTATGTTGCTTTTTAGTTTAATAGCACCTGTCAGATAGTTGCCGGCAGGAAAATACAAAGTCCCTCCACCATTGGCATTCAATTTGTTGATGGTAGCATTTATCAATGTTGTGTTTATTTTCAACCCATCGGTGAAAGCGCCGGCTTTTGCCATGTCAATGCGTTCGGCATGAAGGGTCAATGCACTGAATTGCAGTAGGCAAATCAGGAATAAAGAAGTTTGTCTCATAATTTTCTTTTCAATAACTATTTTTTGACTCTGGAATGATCACTTGCAGCAGGCATGCTTAAAATATTCTGTACGTATTGCGATGCAAAACGCTGTGGCATTCCTGATCACATTTTTTTCATTAGTCTTCCGTATTGTAAAGTTAAGTTACCTTACCGGAAAGAGCGCGTTGTACGTATCAAAGAGGAGTTTGTGACGTACCTGAGGCGATATATACGTACCAAAAAGCGCATATGAAAACATATTCAGACAGATTTTTAATGCACATCTATCTGAATAACAAAACATTAATAAGTAATTGATTTTTCGGGAATCTTTCCTGACGGAAATTGTTTTGATCAATTAGTGCTGATCCTTTGAATGTTTGATTATGTACTCCGAAGCGCTCATATTAAACTCCTGGTGGAAACATTTCCGGAAGTGGGACAAGTACTTAAAACCTACGGCATAGGCAACTTCCGATACATTCATCTTTTTCTGAACTAACATCTGGGCAGCTCTTTTTAACCTGATATTCCGCACAAACTCTTTGACCGTCATATTGGTCAATGCATGAAGTTTGCGGTACAACTGCATGCGGCTTACCCCGATTTCACTGGTAAAAAAGTCGATATCCAGGTCAGGTTCAGAGATGTTTTTTTCAACCACATCAATTGCCTTTTGCAGGAAAATTTCATCTGGTGAACTTAAAGTGATATTTCTTGGCTGCAGCAGCATCTCGCCTGTATATTTTTGCTTTAGGGACTGTCTGACTAATAGGATATTTTCAACCTTTGCCTGCAGGATAACCAGATCAAAAGGCTTGGTGATATAGTCGTCAGCCCCCTGACTTAACCCTTCAATCTCATGTTCCCTTGATCCCAGAGCCGTAAGCAGCAAGATCGGAATATGTGAGGTACGTTCATCTTGTCTGATTTTACGGCAAAATTCAAATCCATCCATACCCGGCATCATTACATCACTGATAATAATGTTGGGGATGGTTTTTAGCGCGACATTCCATCCCTCCATCCCATCTTTTGCTTCAATAACCTGGTAACCTGACGAAAAATGTGATTTGATAAAGTAACGGACATCCGCATTGTCATCTACCAGCAGCATTATTCTTTGCCCGGCAATATATTGTCCGTCAGCAGTTGAAATTACCTGATCCTGAACGTCCTTTTCAGTATCCTGAATAGTTTCGGTCAATTCTGATTCCGGGGACTCATCATATGGTAGTAGAACGGTAAATTTTGAAAATTTCCCGGGTTCACTTGAAACAAAAATTTTCCCATTGTGCAGCTTAACCAGCTCTTTGGTTAATGCCAGACCAATCCCTGTACCAGTTTGAGCCGGATTTTCCGAGACCTGGAAAAATCTGTCAAATATTTTTTCAAAATATGATTCTGAGATTCCGATGCCTGTATCTTTCACCGATATTTCAATCATCCTTTTTTCAGCTTGTTCATCTGGGGTATCCTGATCATCAGAAGCAAAGATCAGGGTGATGTTGACTGTGATTTTACCCTTCTTGGCAGTGAACTTAAATGCATTAGATAAGAGATTATTCATGATTTTGGCAATCTTATCCTCATCAAAAGCAGTGGCGATCTCTTTTTTAACACTGTTCATTTTGAGCGCTATCTCCTTTTCTTCGGCAAATTTCTTAAATGAACCAACTATGCCGGTTATAAAGGAAACCAAATCACCCCGTTTTAAATTCAGCTTCATGCTCCCGGATTCTATTTTCCTGTAATCAAGTAACTGGTTGATTAGTTGTTTCAATTGGTTAGCATTCCGGTGCATCACATCCACGTGACCATCAATTTCGGCTGCCGGGATAGTATGGTTTTTCATCTTTTCGAGCGGGCCAAGTATCAGTGTCAAAGGTGTGCGGATCTCATGCGAAATATTGGTGTACAACTGTAGCTTCATCATGTCAAGTTCATGCAGTTTTTCTGCTTTAATCTTTTCAAAGGCAAGACTATGCTTCAGCATTTCTTTGTCTTTAAGAAATGATATCACCCAATAGGTTAAACCCAAAATAGCCAGGAAAATTGAAATTCTGAACCACCAGGTCAGCCAAAAAGGTGGTAGCACTGCAATTTTCAGAACAGGACCGATTTTACTCTCCTGACGGTCAATGGAAGTTGTCTTCACATGCAGGGTATAGTTTCCGGGATTGAGGTTCGTATAGGTTGCCTGCCTTTTATCTGAAGGTTCATTCCAGTCTTTATCAAAACCTTCCAGATAGTAGGAATACTGGACGCCAATGATATTTGCGAAATCTAATGAGGCAAATTCCACTTCAACTGAATTTTGCTCATACTTCAGTACAATTTTTTCAGTTTCCGAGATACATTTGGTCAATACATCGTTACCATCCTGACCTATGCGAACGCTCTTATTCAATACCTTAAGGTTGGTGAAGTGAATGGGAGCAAAATAGTCTCGGGACTTAATTTTAACCGGATCAAAAATATTGAACCCTGAAACGCCACCGAATATCAACTCGCCGGATGGAAGTTTAAGCGCTGCCCGATAGGTAAACTGATCGTTTTGAAAACCGTTTTTAGTCGAGAAATTATGAAATCGTTCCTGTTCAGGATCAAATTTTGACAAACCTGAGATGGTGCTGATCCATAAGAAATGTTCTGCATCTTCCAGTATTGCCAGGGACTGATTGTTGGCCAATCCATTCTTTTCGTTGTAGTAACGGATCACTCCCTGCTCCTTCGAATAAAGAGCGATCCCACGATTCAGTGTTGTCAGCCAATATCTTTTTTTTGAATCCTCAAACATGCTTATGGTATGCTCTTTTAGTTTTGTAATACTTTGATCTTTAGGATTATATATAAACAAACTGTCGGCGCCTATCCACAAGCAATGATCGCTGTCCTCTGCCAGCCAATTTACTTTCTGATCGTTAACCAAGTTTGGGAAATGTATAAAACCACCCGATGACGGGTTGTATTTATTGATGCCATTGGATGTTCCGACCCAAATATTCTGGTTGCTGTCCAGTAACAAGGCCCATATCCGATTGTCTGATAAACTGTTGGGATCAGAGGGGTCATTCTTGAAATGTTTGAAAATTCCGGTTTTTGTATTGTAAATATCCAATCCGCCCATATAAGTACCTATCCAAACATTATTCTTGCCATCATCCAGCAGGGCTTTGATACAATTACTTGAAATTGAGTTTGGATTTTTTGTCTGAGGCAGCAAAAAACTGAACCGATCGGTTTTCCGATTGAGAATATTAATTCCTCCATTTTCTGTTCCCACCCAGATATCACCTCTCTGATCCATCATGAAAGCGTAAATCTCTCCATTGTTTAAATACCGATTATCATCGGGCATTGATTTGTATCCAAGAATATTGGTTCTTTCTTCGATCAAAAGGTTTAATCCCTGGCGGGTGCCTATCCATAAATTGTCCTGTGTATCCAGGGTTAAACATTGTATTGAATTGTTTGCAAGGCTTTTCGGCTCGCGATCGTCATGGAAATATAATTCTGAAATTCCACTCAGTTTGTCATAACGATAGAGCCCTCCCCTTGTTCCAATCCAATATTTCCCGTTAGGGGATTTTGAAATCGCCCGAACAGAATAACTCCGTTCATTATTGGGATCAATAATAATTTGCTTAGCCTTGCGCGTAGAAATGTTGACTGCAAACATCCCACTCTCGTTTGTACCAATCCAAAATGTCACATCATCATCGGGCATAATCTCCAAAACATCGTCATTGGTGCGGGATTCCCTAAGTATTATCTTTTCGTTCAGATTTGTTGCAGGATTGTATAAGTATAGCCCCCTGTTTGAACCGATCCATAAGCTGCCATTTTTATCAAAGTAAAGAGCCTTGAAAATTTCAGTAAAGTCGGAAAAATTGGAAGGCTTTATGGTTGTTAAGTCTGATCCGTTTTCAATCTTGAATAAATTTGTTTCCGTGCCAACCCACAAATTTCCCTCCTTGTCTTCCTGTATGGCGTAAACCGTAACATCCTTTATGAGAGCATGCTCGCCATAGTAAAACAGATGCTGGAAAGTCTCTTTTTCGCGGTTAAATTTATTGAGTCCGCCATTCTCCGTCCCAATCCATAAATTTCCTTTGCTGTCTTCAAAAATGACCCTGACCATATCCCCTTTCAGGCTGGCAGGATCATCCGGATCATTCTTAAATACAGTAAATTTATATCCGTCGAAACGGCAAATCCCTTGTGATGTACCGACCCAGATCCACCCTTTACTGTCCTGTAAAATACAATGTATTTTATCGTTTGAGAGACCTTGTTCGTGTGAATAAAAATCAAAACTAAGGTTGTTGACTACATCGGTAGCATTTGACTTCAGAACCGGAATAACAGAAAAAAACAGAAGCAATGAGAGCAATCCTAAAATGAAATTTAACCTGCAGTGAAACCGATGGTCGTGTCTGTTGATAAAAGTTTTAGCAATTCTCATTTTCAGGTATGTCTGGAAGACGCTAAAATACAATATTTTCTTACTTAATCCACTTTTAGCCTGTCAGGCACATTTTTTCTGAAAACCAATATGCTCGATAGCATGTAAATTCGGAAGAATAATTGCAACTTTAGTTTTTTATTCAATGTTGACCGGTGAAAAATCAAAGATTCTTCGCTGCGCTCAGAATGACAGTAAGTTATGGTATTGGGTGGGGAAGGGGTTGGAAGCAGCTCCGCTGCTTCCAACCCCTTCCCCGTTAACACTTAAGTAATTGTCATTCTGAGCGGAACGAAGTGTGGCGAAGAATCTTTTTAAACTGTTGGCCATTTTCCCGGGACAATAATGTTTTTTATTCATGAAAATTTTATTCTAAATCAAAAAGTTGAGAATGAAAAATTATATCACCGGGGTACTTTCAGTGTTGTTCATTTATTTTAGTTTGATTTCCGGTGTTTCGGCACAAAATCTGGATAAATCCGCTGAGGCCAGGGGACAAATAAAAGTTGCCATGCTGCAACTCAGTTCAATTGGCTACGACATTCAAAAAAACATGGAGAAGGGCGAGGAGTTTTGCAGAAAGGCGAAAGCCAGCGGAGCGGATATCGTATTGTTTCCTGAAATATGGAGCAATGGATATTCGCGCTATAATTGGCCTGGTTCATCCTACACCGCAGACAAATATCCCCTCAGTTACAAAGAATGGCAAAATGGCGCTATTGATAAAAGCAGCGAATACATAAAGCACTTTCAGGTTATTGCCAGGGAACTGGGAATGGCCATCGTGATAACCTATCTGGAGAAATGGAAAGGATTGCCCAGAAATTCAGCATCTTTAATCGGAACCGATGGAGAAATCCTGATGACCTATGCCAAGGTTCATACAAGCGACATGAAAGTTACCGAATCAAACTGCACGCCGGGTGATGATTTTTTTGTTTGCGCATTACCCTTAAAGGATAAAGTTGTAAAGGTAGGGATCATGATTTGTTTTGATAGGGAATTCCCTGAGAGTACGAGAATTTTAATGCTTAAAGGGGCAGAATTAATTCTTACACCGAATGCATGCAAGCTGGATGAAATGCGAATAAGCCAGTTTCAGGTTAGGGCATACGAAAATTCAGTGGCGGTAGCGATGACCAACTACGCTTCACCGGGTTTGAACGGCCACTCGTGTGCATTCGATGCTAACGGAGATAAATTAATTGTGGCGGATGAGACAGAAGGCATCTATTTGGCGACTTTTGATATTGATAAGATCAGAGCCGTCAGATCAAAGTCAATCTGGGGAAATGCATACCGAAGGCCATTGAAATACAAATTATTGACTTCAGGCCAGGTTGATACCGTATTTGATAGGAAAAACGGTAAAGGCGAATTGTTCAACAGGATGAAAAGATAATTCAATAAGGGAAATGAAGCATATCAGAACGATTTTTGTATTGTTTTTAACATTTGTTTTGGCATCGGCATTGAAACCGGACTTAAGAAACCGGCAACTTGCTTTTCCCGGAGCGGAGGGTTTTGGCCGTTTCGCAACCGGTGGGCGTGGCGGTGATGTTTACCATGTTACCAATCTGAACGATTCAGGAAATGGTTCAATGCGAAAGGGTATTGAAACAGCAAATGGCCCGCGCACCATCGTTTTTGATGTTTCCGGTACTATTTTTCTGTTGAAGACACTTTCGGTTCAAAAACCAAATATCACTATTGCCGGACAGACAGCGCCAGGGGATGGTATAACACTCGGTGACAGTCCTTTTTATGTCGCTGCAGACAATGTTATTGTCAGGTTCATCCGCTGCCGGCTGGGTGACAGAAGCAAAGTTGAGAAAGATGCTGTTTCCATCACCGGCGGAACCAATATCATTTTGGATCACCTTACAGCCAGTTGGTCAATTGATGAGACCTTGTCCTGCCAAAGTGAAGACGTTGATTCGCTGACAGTCCAATGGTGCATGGTGTCTGAAAGCCTGAATAATTCACTTCATCAGAAAGGGGCCCACGGGTATGGCGGAATTGTTGGCGGTACCAGGCAAACTTTCCATCACAATCTGTATGCGCACCATGCTTCCAGAAATCCCAAAGTTACAGGACGCAGACATTGTGAAGTAGATTTTAGAAATAATGTTATTTATAACTGGGGTCACAACAGCTGTTATGACGGTACTGCATCTTTCATCAACTGGGCCAATAATTATTACAAAGCTGGCCCGGCGACTTCCGACAAAGTTAAGAGCAGGATCTTTGAACTCAGCGATCAGGATATTGAGCCCGGGAAGGTCAACCGGCCGGAAGACTCCCGAAAATATGAAACATCACTTTATGCCGAAGGCAATTATGTCGATCGGTATCCGGCCATAACCAAAGATAACTGGAGTGGTGGAATAGTATTGCAGGACGGTGCAACCGAAACTAAAAACAGAGTACATGTACCATTTAAATTTGCTGCGATTACAGAACAAACAGCGCTGGAAGCTTTTCCGCTGGTGCTTAAAAGTGCCGGTGCATCGTTATTCAGAGATGTGGTTGATAAACGGATTGTTAATGAGGTGATTAATGGTATTGTAACCTTTGGGAAAAATGGCCTTATCGATTCCCAGAAGGACGTTGGCGGTTGGCCAACCTTAAATTCATTACCTGCTCCTGTGGATACAGATCAGGATGGTATGCCGGATAAATGGGAAGAGCAAAACGGATTAAACCCTAAAGATCCGACGGACCGTAACAGAGACCGGGATAAGGATGGTTATACAAATCTGGAAGAATATCTGCAAAATTTACTCGTGGCAAGAAAATAAAAGATTGTTCAAAAGAGTAATTCAAATTTAAGCTGTTAGAATAAAATAATGTTACATTTCCCCGGCAATTTGACCCCTCTAAATCTTTCCCAAGGGGAGACTTCAGATACTGCCTTAAAGATTCAGTGCACTATTCCCCTCCTTTGGAGAGCCTGTCCCGATTTATCGGGAGGTTAGGGGAAGTCGGAATTTCGGAAATTTCACGACAATACATTGTTCTCACTATTTAACAAATGATAATTATGAAGAAGTGTTTTATTAATGTGTTTCCTTTTATTATGTTTTTCTTTCTAAGTTCACATTTAGTGGCGCAAACAAAATTAGACAGCCTCAAATGGAAAAATGTGGTGTACAGTCAGCCTGAGGAATGGTACGGATCTGCAGAGGCCGGCAACGTTGCTGAAAATGTGCTGCTGTACCAGCGGAATGTGGGTGGTTGGCCAAAAAATACTGCTTTCCATCAGACGCTGACCGAAGTACAGAAAAATGATCTGCGCAAGCTGCAACCTGTCGGGGAAGGAGCAACCACTGACAATGGGGCAACAACCATGGAATTGACTTTCCTGTCGAAGGTATACAAAAAAAACAAGGATGAACGTTTCAAAAATGCCTTTCTGAAAGGACTCGATTACCTGTTAGAAGCGCAGTATGAGAATGGTGGATGGCCTCAGTTTTATCCTTTGAGAAAAGGGTATTACACACATATCACTTACAATGATGACTCAATGGTGCATATTATGGAGCTAATAAGGGCTGTTGCTGAAAATAAGGGTGCATTTTCAATCCCTTTGGATGAGCCAAGGATATTGAAAGCCCGAAATGCATTTGAAAAGGGAATCGGTGTTATGCTTAAATCACAGTACAAACAGAATGGGGTACTAACTGTCTGGTGTGCACAACATGATGAAAAAACGCTGGAGCCGGCACAAGCCAGATCGTATGAGTTGCCTTCCCTGAGCGGAGCTGAATCTGCCGGAATTGTTTTAATGCTGATGAAAATAGAGAACCCATCCAAAGAAATTATCAAGGCCGTCCGGTCGGCCGTTGCCTGGTTTGAGAAAGCAAAAATAACCGGTTATAAGGTTGAGGGTTTTATTAACAAGGACGGATTGAAAGACAGGGGTATTGTTGCCGATAAGAATGCACCCGCGATGTGGGCCCGTTTCAACGAACTTAATGATAACCGTCCCTTTTTCTGCGACCGCGATGGTATAAAAAAATATACCCTTGCCGAGATTGGTTATGAAAGACGTAACGGATATTCCTGGTACGGCAATGGTCCGCAGGAAGTGCTCAACAGGTATCCTAAATGGTTGGCTAAATGGGGATCAGTAAAATGAAAACGATACTTATTGGCCTAATGTTCTTTGTATTATCTCCTGTTATTAAGGCAGGAATTTCTTCTGACAGTACAAGGACAAATGAAAATTTTGATTTTGACTGGAAATTTAAATTTGGGGATGTAAAAGAAGCATCCTCACCTGATTTTAGTGATTCAGACTGGAGGAGTGTTCAGCTTCCGCATGATTGGAGTGTTGAGATGCCTTCCGACAAAAATATGCCTCGCGGGGCAAGCATGGGGTTCATGCCGGGTGGGATCGGATGGTACAGAAAGACTTTTGTGGTTACCAAAGAGCTCAGAAACAAGAACATATATCTATTGTTTGACGGGGTCTATCATCAGAGTGATGTTTACATCAATGGTCAGCATTTGGGATTCCATCCCTATGGCTACATTGGTTTCGGTTACGACCTGACTCCTTTCATCAAAGCCGGACAAAAGAATACAATTTCCGTACGCGTTGATCACTCAAATGCTCCGAGTTCCAGATGGTACTCAGGTTCAGGTATTTACCGGCATGTTTGGTTACAGTACACAAATCCCGTTCATGTTGCAAATTGGGGCACCTATGTCACCACCCCAAAAATAACCCCCAAGACCGCAGAGGTAAATATTATTACGACCATCGTCAATGACGCCGGTTCTGAAAAAAGCACTACACTTGAAAGTGAAATTTTAAGCGATAAAGGTGAAGTTGTAACAAAAACTACTACAACTACCATCATTCCTAAAGGTAAAAGCATCGATGTAACCCAATCTGTATCGGTAGCTGATCCCCGGCTCTGGTCGATCGGCAAACCGACCTTGTACCGGTTGGTTTCTTCCCTGAAAATTGACGGGCAACTGGCAGATCAATATGAAACTCCTTTTGGCATCCGGGAGGTTCGGTATGATCCGAAGAAAGGATTCTTCCTGAACGGCGAGAACATCAAAATGAAGGGAATGAATCTGCACCAGGACGCAGGTGCATTGGGCACAGCTGTCCCTGACAGGTCGTACGAAAGGAGACTGGAGATTCTGAAAGAGTATGGCTGTAATGCGATTCGCTGCAGCCACAATCCGCCGTCGCCTGAATTTCTTTCACTTTGCGACAAAATGGGATTTCTTGTCATAGATGAGGCCTTCGACAAGTGGAAAAGCGGCTACTACGGCGCTTATTTTGACCAGTGGTGGCAGAAAGACCTGGAGGCGATGCTGCGCCGCGACCGCAACCACCCGTCCATCATGATGTGGAGTGTGGGCAATGAAGTCGGCGAGCAGAACGATACAACCGGGGTCGGAACCAGGAGGGCCGGGATGCTGGTGGA
>JBBQHB010000130.1:0-10861 GCA_038323575.1 Bacteroidales bacterium
TCGAAAGTTGAAATTTACCATCAGAGTCGGTAACAATACCAATGGTAGTTCCCTTTACCACAATGGTGACACCCGGCAAGGTGCGACCTTTACTGTCGTTTACTGTCCCGGATATGACCTTTTTTTGAGGTTGCTGGGCCAATGATGTTTCAGTATCACGTGTAAATAAAGTGCTTGGTGAATCATTGATTTTGGCTGAGGCAGTTGCTAATGAGATGAATAATAACAGTGCACATAAATTCATAGCCAACATGATTCTTTTAAAGTTCCGGAAATATGGAACCATTAACTCGGATTTTTGCATAGCTTTTTTTGGTTTTAGTTTGCTATATTAATTTTCGATTTGTTTCATTCTTCAGATGCTTTCATAAAGCAGGAATTGTGGATTTGCACTTGGTGATTTTAGATTATTTTCATAAATCATTGAATCTAACCTACAAATACCGGTTGGGTCCAGGCCATTTTTCCATCTGCATTGGTGATTTTTATCCTGATATAATGCTCATTCCCTTGTATCTGATACGTTGCCTTGCTGCCGGAAACAGTTTTCAGTATTGACCCGTTCTTTCCGATAAATAGGATATTATCACCATTTTGAGCGTCCACAGTGATGGTGTTTTTTGCTACCTGATAGTCGTTCAGGATCACACCTGTCGTAGCGTAGAAGTAACCTTTCCGGATACTCTCTACGATGTCCGCCTGGGTTAATGCAGATGCTTTAACCATGATCCATCCCCGACCCACATTGGCTTTTTTGTAGTGATTATCATCTGAGGCAACAGCATATATGATCCGTCCATTTGGAGCCGACAACACGTTATCCCACAGTTTTTCAGTTGCAGGAGTATCTTCCGGTCTGTTTCCGTTGACTATTTCCAAATGGTTAAGACCGGTTGTTGCAATAAATGCAGAAGCAGTAACCACCGGATCTTGCGGGTGATTAAGAATCGGGACACCTCCTGCAGCAAGTGTATTAGTCACCCCATCCTGCAAAGACTTTTCCTCCCCAATAAACCGGTTAATCCCAAGAGCAGTATGATGCCTGGTTTCACTGAGTTCATTGCCGCAAATCATGATGAATTTCGGTGGTTTGGCCGCCTCATCGTGACAGAAAATTTTCTTTTTCAACACATGGTCATTGTGTTCAGAAAGACATAGAAAATCGTACCCTGCCTCCTCGTACCATCCGGCTATCATTGGTACATCGTTGGTATTGTTGGTATCTGATAATTGTGCATGGGTGTGTGTATTGCCACGAAACCAATATCCTCCCCCAGGTGCAGGGATTTGGCCATCAGCCGTGCAACTTGTTGTTAAAATGATCAGCCCGATTAAAAAAATATTGATAGTAAGAAACATCTTAAGTAATTCTTGTTCAATTTTTTTCATTACAATTAAATTGATTGATATATGACGACTTAATAGCCTGCCTCCTGCGTTGGAGAGGCAGGCTATTGAGTTTTCCCTGTTGTTTATTTCACAATACCTGTGAAAATTATAGCTGGAAAAAATTCAGAATCGATAGGTTCCGTGACACAATATTACCATCCCGGATTTTGCGGGAAAGGTTTGGTCAAATTAGCATCAATAACATCCTGGGGAATTGGGAAAAGGGTATCACGCAAAGCGATCTTTTCACCTCCATATTTGTTGTACAATTGTGTTCTTGTAAACCATTTCTGCGTTCTCAGCAGAGTGCCTCGTCTTTCCTCCTCGAGGAACAGTTCACGAGATCGTTCATCAAGAATGAAATCCATTGTCACCTGAGCCGGCGTAATAGCTGTGGCCTTTGATCTTGCACGAACAACATTTATTGTGGTAGCAGCATTGGCAGCTTGGCCCAGTTTTAATTGTGCTTCGGCTTTAAGAAGATAAGTATCTGCAAGCCTGATGTAAATCTGATCAGTCGGAGCAAAATCTGCCTGCATATTACCCGGATCTGCTCCTTCACCCTTCCTTGAGTGAGGCCAATCCGGCTGGCTGTTGAATGCGGCAGAAATAGGTGTAGCCCATTTTAGCTTAATGGTATCACCATACTTGTACCCCGCAGGAAGAATATCAGCGGGATAAGGAGCATTTACGGCTGCATCAGACAGGATATAGTACTTTCTTAAAATATAGTTTTGGGCCCGGTCATCTTTAGGCTCATAACTGTCTATAAGCCATTTGGACGGACCAAAGTAAGCCTTACCCCGGCCACCTCTTTCCAGGGTATATTGCAGTGGTCTTTTCCCCCCAATGGTAATCAGATTATAATTGCCGACCGTTGCGCGGGACATCTCATTGCCCTGTGCATCAATAGCGCTATTCAGTGTAAACTGGAAAACCCAGAGTGCCTCAGAATTTCCATTTTCCCTGTTCTGGTTTCCCTCCTTGAACATATCCCCAAAAGGAGAACCCATAGCATCAGTCTTTTTAACCCCATATCTTGCTGTCACAAGCTTATAAGCAGTATTGTTTATAACCTGGTCACACCAGTATAGTGCACTGTCAGGTTTGTTTATAGTCAGGTACATCTCTGCCAGCAAAGTCTGAACAGCACCTTTTGTGATTCTGCCCGACAAGGTGCCCTCTGTAGGAATATATTGCTGGGCAAAAAGATAGTCCTTTATTGCCTGTTTCCTTACTTGCAGAACGGGAGTACGTTCCCAATCGGTTTTAGCTTTTGTTTCCAATGTCAGTGAGAGCGGGACATCGCCCCATGAATAGGCAAGACGTCTGTATGCCCATGCGCGCAATGCCCTGGCTTCAGCTATCACCTTGTTCTTATTGTCCTCCGGCGTTCCGCTGCCGCCTACCCAATTAATATTTTCACCTTTAGAATAGTCTATTATGGTATTAGATGCGTTGATAACTTCGTACAACCATTGATAGGTCTGCAAAAGGTCACCATCAGAAGGACTGTTGGCGGTACCCCAGGTCCAGAAAATATCACTGCGCCTGTAGATGCTGGTCATGTTATCAACACCGTTAAGGGCATTCTCTATCTTTTCAGATTGCCATCTTCCATGCCTGGCAATATTATAAAGGCCATTTATAGCGGCGTTAAAACCTGCAGGGTCTTTAAATATGGTTTGGCCGGCTAATATATTTGGCGGATTCTCTTCGAGAACATCTTTTGAACAGCCCGCTGCCAGTGTAAATGCTAATGCAACTATTATAATATTCGATAATAATTTCATGATATCAGGTATTTATGTAATTATCGTTATTGATTAAATTAAAAGCCCAAAGTCAATCCGAATACATATTCCTTCTGCATTGGGATCCTCTGCTGGGCTTGTTCGTCTGTTAAATCCGGATCCATCCCTGTCCATTTGGTAAAGGTTGCCAGATTCCGTCCTGTTACATACACTTTTAATCTGCTTAGCCCAATTTTGCTGATCATGTTTTTGGGCAGATCATAGCCCAGGGAAATGTCCTTAATACGAACAAAGTCCGGGTTTTCATAAATACGTCCTGAAGACCCTGACATATTATTGGCCAGAATTGCATTCATAACCCAGTCATTGGTAGGGTTTGTCGGCGTCCACCAGTTCTTTTTAAGTGTATTATACCGAACTTCTGCACCCTGGACATCATCATTCATTAAATAATTCTGCACTGTTGAACCCGATACGCCATGAATAAAGATGCTGAGTGTGAAATTACCATAGGTAATTATGTTTGTTAACCCCCATAAAAGGCTGGGATCCAACTGTCCGATTATTTGACGGTCGTCTGCAGCAAGCTTTTGGTCTCCGTTTGAATCCTTTAACTTCACATATCCCGGTTGCGATCCGTATTTTGCGGCTTCAGCAGCTTCATTAAGTTGCCAGACTCCGTCCCACACATAATCATAGTTGACCCTGATAGGCTGACCGATAAACCACTTGTTGGAAATATCATCTATTTCTTTTCCATTTGCATCCCTTATTCCGTACAATGAAACGATCTTGTTTTTGTTGAAGGACAGGTTTGCTGAAGTTGTCCATTTTAATTTACCCGTTACTATATTCCTTGAATCTATAACAAATTCAACTCCGGTATTCTGGGTCTGGCCGATGTTTTCCGTAACCGCCGGATGTGTCCAGCTTGGGAGGTGGGTATTTGGAGTAATTCCATGGTTGACTGAAATACTCCTGGCAAGAAGCAGGTCATTTGTGTTGGTAAGGTACCAGTTAAAATTGCCCGAAATCCTGTCTTTGAATAGTCCAAAGTCAAATCCCAGGTTCATTGTTTCTGACGACTCCCATCCTAGGTCTCCGATTCCCATCTTACTGGGTTTGTATCCAATAACTGTACCGCTATTTGTTGACATGTTTGCTACGCTAAACTGTGGTAGTGACGCATATGCACCAATGGCCTGGTTTCCGTTCAATCCATATGATGCTCTTATTTTCAGGTTATTAACTACTTTCTTTATTGGGAAAAAACTTTCGTTTGCGAGATTCCAGCCCAAAGCAGCTGAAGGGAAGAGACCCCATTTTGTATCTTCTCCGAAACCTGAATACCCGTCCCTTCTCATAGTTAATGTAAACAGGTACTTGCTGGCATAGCCATAATTAAACCGCAACATCTGGGAAATAAGGGCAGTTTCACTATAAGAAACAGAAGGAGCTATTACAGCAGCCTGGGCTATTCCATACCAAGAAAGAAAATCATTGGGGAAATTTGTTGCATCATTGGAATTTGTTTTTCCTTTGTACCCTTCATAACTATATAAACCTGTGGCAAAAATTGAATGATTTCCAAAATCCCTTTTATAAGACAAGATATTTTCAATAACGGTATTGTTGCTGACTGCATTGTCGATTGAAGCCTCTCCAAGAGAAGCTAACCCATTCTGGGTATTTCTCCCCCGGTATTGAGCCCTGTCTGTGAAGCGTAATCTATAACCGGTGTTCAGCCTGTAGCTTAAGCCTGTGATGAAAGGGATATCAATAATAGCATAATTGTTCGTTAAAACCTGGTAGGATTTATCCAGGTCATCATAGAGTAAATTCTGTAGCGGATTACCAACAATAATATTATCAGGCCATGGGAAGACATTCTGATTGCCATATTTATCAAATGCAGTGCTAAGCGGGTTTGTTTCAAGAGCTACATGAAAATTCGCTTCCGCACCACTGGCATCATCGAAGTTTAATTGGGTCCGCGTTCCGATTGACAACCATTTTGTAATTTTAGTTTCAACATTTATTCTGGTCGAAACACGCCTGAAATTGTCATTTAGTGCAACTCCCCTGATATCTGTAAAGCCACCTCCGATATAATATTTTGTATCATTAAAGCCACCGGAAATAGTCAGGTTGTGTTCCTGGGTGCGCCCCGCACGAATAGCTAGTTTGGTATAATCCTCCCAAGTGCCTGCATTATAAACATCCTTTTCGCTTTGTGTCATCATTGCAGCATTCCTTGTCATTTTAAAATCATAAAATTCAGCCCCGGTAAGCACTCGATTTACTTTTGTAACATCAGTCACAGCGTATTTCCCGTCGTAACTAATGGTGGTCTTCCCTGAAGTCCCTTCTTTGGTGGTAATAATAATAACTCCGTTAGCCCCCCGGGAACCATATATTGCGGCAGCCGAAGCATCTTTCAGGACCTCAATAGACTTAACATCACTTGGATTAACATCAGTTATGGTCCCACCGTAAGGTATTCCGTCAACAATGATCAAAGGATCATTGTTGGCAGTAATCGAATTTCTACCCCTTACGAGAATGGTCTGACCGGGCACAGCCCCTGATGAGGAGTTAGTCACCTGTACTCCAGCCATAGCGCCTTGGATAGCCTGTGTAATATTCAGGTTTGGCGACATCTCCAGCCTGTCTTTCGGCAGAGAAGCCACGGTACCCGTTATATCACTTTTCTTCTGCGTTCCATAACCTACCACAATAACTTCATCTACACCTATAGTTTCTTCGGCCAGGATAACATTGATTGTTGATTTACCTCCAACCACAATCTCCTGCATCTTCATCCCGACAAACGAAAATTGCAAGGTCGAATTATCCGGAATATTAGCCAGAGAGTAATTTCCGTCAGAATCAGTAATTACACCGATTGTAGTCCCCTTTACCACTACAGAAGCACCCGGGAGGGTTTGCCCCTTCGCTTCGGTGACTTTACCGTTTACAGATTTTTTTTGTTGCGCGTTATTTGAAATAGTTTCTGCCTTCCGAATGACGATTTGCCGGTCATAAACATCGTATGTCACATTTTCATCCTTTAATACGATCTGCAAAATCTGGTCGATGGTTGCTCCGACAAGTTGAATATCAACTTTTTTAGCCAAATTCAAGTCCTCTTTTTTGTATAGAAACACGAATTCACTCTGTTTTTCCACATACTCCATCGCGTCGCGAATGGTGCTGTTGTTTAAGTTGACATCAAACAGTTTTGTTTGCGAATAGCTTTTTGCTGAAACTGAAAAGCATAACCCCAATACCAGGAATAATGTTATTTTCATGATCCGTCGTAATTTTTTAAGACTTTCCCTGTCGGGAAAATCCGTTTGCCATTTTTTTTTCATAAACTTGTTGCGCATTAAATGAATACTGAAAAAATTAACTTTTGGTGTTTGTTGTAAACCGGCGAATGTTCCCGCATTTTCCGGTTTATTTTATTTGATAATTACGATCATCAATTTTTATAAATTTTGTTGAAGAAACTTTTGACAGGTACTCAAAAACCTCCTGCAACTCATTGTTCAAATGAAGTTTTCCGCTGATTCGCTGTGAACCAACCATCGGATCTGCGTATTGCACCTGAATATTGTAATAGCGCTCAAGACTTTTCAATACCCTGCACATTTCCAAATCATCAAAACTCAGTAATCCTTGTGTCCAAATAATGTACTCACCGGCATCGACCGTCGATACTTTAGTATTTAGTGTGCTTTTATCGAACGATGCCATTTGGTTGGGAAATAGAACCAAATCCTTCTCGAACAAGCCTGCACCTTGTCTGCGAATTGAAACGCTCCCTTCATTCAGCACTGTTTGAGTAATATTGTCATCCGGATAAGCTGAAATGTTAAATTTAGTTCCAAGCACTTTTACTTCAAGCGAAGAGGTTTTAACCACAAATGGCATCTCATTGTTCTTGGTAACCTCAAAAAAAGCCTCTCCAATCAAAATTACCTCCCGTATGCTACCCGAAAATTTAGAAGGGTAAATAAAACGACTTCCCGCATTCAACCAAACAACGGTATTGTCGCTTAAGGTTACTTTTGAACGATTCCCATATGGAATGATCAACTGATTATTAGTTGCTTTATCGTTTCCCTTTGTTGGGGTAATTACTGTATCATTGTTGAGAACAACCTTATCGGGGTTAGAATAATCCAGAGAGGACGCCGATTTTTTTAATGGCACACTGTTCCCCTCAGGTAAAATCAAGACAGGCCCCTGAAGTTGAGAGGGTATCCTTGTTTCTGCAACCAACTTATCATTGTCGTTTTTGTCCATCTTCAGATATACAAAAATACTTCCGATGGAGAAGAACAAAAGTGCAACGGCAGCATATCTGTATAACCCAATGAAAAATTGATGTCGTTTTTTTTTCTTCTCTATGGATTCCAGTCCAAGGATAATCCGTCTGACCAATAGTTGCTTTTCAGTCTCACTCAGCTTTTCAGCAGAAAACCCCAAGGCACCAAATCTTTGTTTGAATTGAAGTATTTGATCCGCTTCTGCAGGATTAAGTTCCAGATAAGTCCTCCACCATGAATCAATCTCAGGTCCCGGATGGTATATCCATTTGAAAAAAAGGGGGTTCTCTATTAATCTGTCGTAAATATCCATGCGTATTGAATGATGTATTTACGATAAGAGAGGAGAAAGGTGAAAACGGGACAAAAAAAAGGAGCTAAATTTTATGTTCTACAACATACGAAGAGGAGTTGAAGGATTTTGGATCTGAATTTGACCTGGAGATGCTGCATAATTCTGTAAACCTGTTTCTTAACAGTATCTGGTTTTAAATTGAGTAAATCTCCTATCTCGTTGTAATTCAGTCCGCTATAAAATTTCAGAAAGAGCAGCTCACGTTTCTTGTCGTCCAGTGTCCTTAATATCATTTGTAATGACTCAATTAAATCGTTCCCTGTACTATCCTGATATCCATCTGCCTCCGCAAAAAAAGTGAGTTCAAATGAATTGTAATCCGGGTGAATACTTTCCAAACGGCTTTCGCTGTGAAGCCTTTTAATTATCAGATGTTTCAATGATTTATACAGATAAAACTCCAACAACTCCGCATTATTCAAATTAGGATTGTATTTGTACAGATCCATAAAAAGATCCTGGATACAATCTTTCAACAATTCCCTGTTGGTGGTAATCTTAGCACCGTAAGCAAAGAGATGATCAATAAATTCAAGATAAATTTCCTGGAAAGCTAAACGATCTCCCGTTTTGAATTTCAACCATACAAGCTGCCAGTAATCTTTATTTTTTGGTTCTTTAGTCAAGATTCAATTTCCGATAAGTAAAGTTAATCAAATCTAATAATAAAGTTAGTTTCATTTGTTAATCATTTATTTTTTAATCCAGCCTATGCGGATGGAATTAGCTTCACTGGTCTTCGATTCGCCTGAGGTTTATTATCAGTCCGATTGGTGATTCCCAAATCATGCTCATTTCATCTCAGGAATAGCTTGTTGCCAACAACGATTGGTTCGAATAACTGATCGAACTGCATCAGGTTCTGGTTGAGGGGATCATCCCAAACCGGCGTTCTGACCGTGTACTGCACCTGCCATTGAAGATAGAGCTTGTCTGCCAGCTGTTCAGGGGTTGATGCTGACCGGTGATGGTCATACCTCCACATGGGCCAATCGTAGAATTGAGCCTGCAGTTGACAGCACACAATGGAGACAAGAATTAGTGCAAATAATTTCTTCCTGGTGGTTGGGTAATTTGTAAGAACACTTCAAAGATACATTATACAATAAGTAATACGAAGCAGTTGCCATCACTTTCAGGATAAAAAAATTAGTACATTTCAGAACGAATCAAAATATGGGTAGAATTAGATTTGCTCCAAAATTTAGTCCGGCCGGGACGAAATCCTGTATTTAAATCTATTTCTACCCACATCTATTCCCTAAAGGGAATTTAGAACTAATTTTAAGCAGTTCCTTAAAGGTAATCTGGATTTTGTTTCAAATTTGGATTGTAAAGAATATCATCCTGAGGAATAGGAAAGACCTTGTATTTGTCATTAACATCTATTCCTACAGGGTTAGTATCACCAGATGTTGCCCGACCTTTCCAATCCCAGTTATTTCCCTTTGTGAACTTATTGAATCGAATAAGATCCGTACGGCGCACACATTCTGTCCATAACTCTCTGGCACGTTCGTCAAGAATAAAATCAAGAGTAAGCTTAGAATCGATAATAGCACCATCTGCAACATTAATATTCGAAAGATAGTTTCCTGAGCAATAAGCCCGGTTTCGTACTTCATTCATATAACCTAAGGCCTCGCTTTTTGAACCACCACCGCCGCGAAGAATTGCCTCTGCAGCCATAAGGTAAGCATCAGCCTTTCTGAACATGGGGTAAGCCACGCTGGAATATGTTTCACGTTGAGCTACGCCACTTAACCGGTCTTTCGTAACATTTCTCCATTTAGTAAATGTATATCCCAAAGTAACGGTTTTTTCGAACTCTTTACCTGCCCGCCAGGTATCCTTTTGATGAATTGTAACAGGAGATTTACTTTTGTCGCCAGTAAGTGGGCCGCCATAAAACAATGCCCTTTTATCTTTTTTCTTGTCGCACCAAGTATCAGTCGGATTAAAAGGTTGATCTTCTATGTCAAACATATTAACGAGATTTGTTTTCAAGCGACCATTAATACTCCAGGCCTGATCATCTGTAATACCCAACTCAAGTCCCTGGGTTATCATATACTTGATACTCGAGTATTTGATAAGAAAGTTTGTACCACCGCTACTTTGGCTATATTTATTATCATGCGGTTGTGCCCAAATTATCTCAGTACAGGTATTGTTGTCTTTGAGGAAATTCTCGATATAGTTTTTAGCCAGGGAATAATTCGTATCGTCAACCACCTTTTTTGCATATTTGTATGCTTCGGCATAGTAGTTTTTTCCAGTGTAAACTTCGCCATTTAAACACAAACGAGCCAATGCAAACCATGCTGAAACTTGATTTACCCGTCCAAAAACTTTTTTAGTTGACGGCATCAGTTTATTTTCAATATCGATCAGTTCACTTTTAACATATTCAAAAATCTCAGTACGGGTTTTTTGCATTGGATAAGTTCCGTTTGGAGATGAATCATCGACCCAGCCAACAGCACCATACATGTCGCAAAGGAGATAATAACAATATGCCCTCAGAAAACGAGCCTCTGCTCGCCAATACCCAACCTCGTCTTTGCATTTTTCATAAACACCATAGCCTTTCATGACATCTGTTTCTGTTTTTCTCATGAATTCATTGCATAAAGCAATAGAAATCCACAGGCGATAGTACATATTGCCAACAATTTCTGTCCCTGGAGTCCAATTCATTGTAATCATTGTAAAGGTGCCGTTACCGCTTGATGAATGAAATAGAACTTCATCAGTTGGGCATTCCTGCAGATAAAAAAGTGCACGGTTGAAAGTACTACGTCCTCCATCCTTTGAGATATCAACATCACCTTTACCCTGCCCTTGAAGTACAAAAGACGCATAACATTTTGCAAGTGCCCCCATATATTGCAAAATCTGGATCAAAACGGACACCCATTCCGGGCGAAGGCGGACAATGATTCCGTTTTAAAGCGGACACTCATTCCGGACGAAGGCGGACAGTGATTCCGGAGCAAGCCGGACACTTTTCTCGTGGTACATTTGGC
>JBBQHB010000131.1:0-10848 GCA_038323575.1 Bacteroidales bacterium
AAATTGAAATCCGCCGATATCGAAATCAACCGTAAGGTTCTGGCCGATTTGGCGATGAACAATCCCGCTGCATTCAGCGCAATTGTTAATAAGGTAAAGTAATTTGAAAAGTTAGGCGAAATAAATTTTCAGATAAGAAAAGGAGCTCATTGAGCTCCTTTTTTATTGGGGTAAACCAAGGGTTTGGATTAAAGGAGTAAAACGTTTTGTTTCTAAATGAGATGCAAAAATCAGGCATTACAATTACTTCTGTTTTTATTTTCAAATCAGATAAACTTTCTTTATTTTTACTCGCACTTAAACTTTTCAATTCCCATGTCAGCTCTTCATCTATCAGTTTTCCTGCTTCTTGCCGGATGTTTTCAGGTAGCTGTGGCTCAGAAATCCGCTTCGCAAGCGCTTTTTAAGTCTTCCTTATTCACGCCTGTGAATAGTTTTACTTCAGGGGTGGAAGGGCCTGCCGTTGACAAATCCGGAAATGTATATGCTGTGAATTTCAACCATCAGGGAACCATTGGCCAGGTGACGCCCGAAGGTATTGCTAAAGTTTTTATTGAATTGCCGGGTGGCAGCATCGGGAATGGTATCCGTTTCGACAGCAGGGGCAATATGTTGATTGCAGATTACACGAATCACAATGTCCTAAAGGTGGAAATGGCCACAAAGATGGTAAGCGTTTTTGCCCACGAACCGCGCATGCACCAGCCCAATGATATTGCGATCGACAACAAGGACCGCATCTATGCCAGTGATCCTGATTTTAAAGCCGGAAACGGAAGGATCTGGCGAATTGATACCAATGGAAAGGTTACCTTGCTCGATAGCCTGCAAGGGCCGGCGAACGGGATTGAAATAAGCGCGGATGAAAAAACGCTTTACGTGAATGCTATACCGAAAGTATGGGCTTATGACCTTTTACCAACAGGCGATGTCATGAATAAGCATTTGCTGATCGAATTTCCCGATTTCGGAATGGATGGAATGCGGTGTGATGTGAAAGGGAATTTATACATCGCGCGGTTTGGAAAAGGTACCGTGGTGAAAGTTTCTCCTGATGGGAAGATCTCTCAGGAAATTACCCTTACTGGGAAAAGACCTACCAATGTGGCATTCGGCGGAAAAGACGGGTGCACGGTATATGTTACGCTTCAGGACCAGGGAAATATCGAAAGTTTTTTGACCGATTCCCCGGGTCGTGAATGGAAGATGGTGGTAAAATAAAAGAAGGGATTCTGATTTATCATGATTAAAACTGACAGATATGAGACGTAGAGACGCGATTAGAAGTTTATCCATTTTGCCGGTTGCGGGAGTTGCTGCCGGAACGGTTTTACCCCTCGGGACATTGTTCGCTACTCCTGCAGCGCCACCCGCTCCCAAACGAAATTTATTTAAGGAACTGGGCATACGCACATTCATCAATGCTGCCGGCACCTATACTTTTATGTCAGGCTGCCTCATGCACGATGAGGTTGTAGATGCCATCAGATCTACTGCGCATGAATTTGCCATGATTGATGAAGTGCAGGACAAAGTGGGTGAAAAAATTGCCGCAATGTGCCATGCCGAAGCAGCTACTGTCACGGCTGGATGCTGGTCGGCTCTTGTGCTGGGCACTGCAGGTATCCTTACAGGAATGGATCAAAAAAAAGTGGCACAGCTCCCCAATCTTGATGGCCTCAAATCGGAAGTTCTGGTACAGAAAACCCATAACAGCGGGTATGTGCATGCAGTCACCAACACAGGCGTGAAAATTATTGAAGTTGAAACTGCTGCTGATGTGGAAAAGGCGATTAACCAGAACACAGCCATGATGTGGTTCCTCAATTATGCAGGACCTGAAGGGAAAATCCCTGACACGGAATGGGTCGCTTTGGGTAAGAAACACAATATCCCCACGATGATTGATATGGCTGCCGACGCAACACCAGTTGAAAACATGTGGAAATTTAACGACATGGGATTTGATCTGGTTTGTGTTTCGGGAGGAAAAGGGATTCGCGGTCCGCAAAGTGCCGGAATACTGATGGGCAAAAAAAATCTGATTGCAGCTGCCAGGCTGAATTCACCGCCGCGCGGAGGAAATATTGGCCGCGGGATGAAAGTAAACAAGGAGGAAATACTAGGGATGTACGTCGCCCTCGAAAAGTTTATCAACCTCGATCATGCCAAACAGTGGAAAATATGGGAAGAGCGCATTGCGATGATTGAAAATGCAGCAAAGAAAGTAAATGGCGTTACCACAATTGTGACTGTTCCCGCTGTTGCGAACCGCACCCCAACATTAAATATTTCATGGGATATTGCCAAAGTAAAGGTGACGAAGGAGGATTTTATGGATCGGCTCCGGAAGGGAAATCCCTCAGTCGAAGTGATGGGAGGAAAGGATAACAGCATTAACATCACTTCACGGAATTTGCAGCCTGGGCAAGAAAAGATGGTCGCAAGCCGCGTAAAGGAGGAGTTAGGCAAAGCTGCTGTTTAATCAATAGCTTATCCATTTTATTGATTTGTCAGGAATGCCTGTCGTAGATGGCATCGATTCTATTTATATTTAAAAGTTGACCAATGAGAAGTAAATCACTGTTTATAGTTTTGGTGCTGCTCCTGATAACAGGTTTGGCCATGGCACAATCATACAGCATCGTCATTAAGGGCGGTCATCTGATTGATCCTAAAAATAATATCGATGGGATAATGGATCTTGCGATCAGGGATGGCAAAGTCGCCCTGATTGCCAAAGATATTGATCCGAAGGAAGGAAAACAGGTAGTTGATGCCAGTGGACTCTATGTCACGCCCGGCCTGATTGATATTCATGCCCATCTTTACCAGGGAACGAATCCCGATCAGGCTTATATGAATGGTCCGAGTTCAGTTACTCCCGACGGGTTTACGCTGCGTGTCGGCGTTACGACAATCGTCGATGCAGGATGTGCCGGATGGCGCACTTTTCCTGCTTTTAAAAAGCAAACAATCGACAAGTCAATAACCCGGGTGCTTGCTTTTCTGAATATCGTCGGCGAAGGGATGCGCGGAGGCCCGTTTGAGCAGAATCTTAAAGATATGGATGCCAAGGCAACCGGCGAATTCGCAAAAAATAATGCAGGCGATATTGTTGGAATTAAACTGGCCCATTATGAAGGACCGGACTGGACACCCACAGACCGGGCCGAGGAGGCAGGGAAACTGGCAGATATTCCGGTGATGATCGATTTTGGGGGGAGCACTCCACCGCTTCCGATTGAAGAATTGTTTATGAAACATTTGCGTTCCGGAGATATTTTTACGCATTGTTTTGCCCAGTTGCCCAATGGCCGTGAATGCATCGTCGATCCCGAAACCAAAAAGGTCAAGCCTTTTATATGGGAAGCACAGAAGAAAGGTATCGTTTTCGATGTCGGTTATGGTGGCATCAGTTTCGCCTATTCACAAGCTATCCCTGCAATTAAAAGCGGCTTTTTTCCACAGGCTATCAGTACTGATCTCCATATTGGCAGCATGAATGGGGCTATGAAAGATATGCTGACCACCATGTCGAGATTTATGGCAATGGGCATGGATCTGCAAAGCGTTATCAAGGTTAGTACGTGGACACCTGCCCAGGTTATTAAACGCAATGAACTGGGAAATCTTTCGGTGGGGACAGAGGCTGATATAGCAATTCTCAGGATCAGGGAAGGAAAATTCGGTCTGTTTGATTATACCGGCTATAAACTTGAAACGAATAAAAAACTGGAGTGCGAAATGACAATAAGAGCCGGAAAGATCGTTTATGACCTGAATGGGATTGCAAATCCTGTTACGCTTTACGGCAGGTAACCAGATCTCTTTTACTCAAATATCAAAAACTTTCTATATTTTACATTTTTAAATTAACTGATATGAAAACACGAAGAAGAACTGTATTGAAAAATTTATTGGCTTCAATCGTTGGTAGCCGGATTCGGATTAGTCGCGAATGCAAAGACAACCAGTGCAGAAACTGCAACCGGAAATGTTCCCGCTGGTGATGACGTACCCTTGTTTCAGTCGCATACCACGCATGGAAACCTTGTATTTCTTTCCGGGATCGGGGCGCATGTTGCACCATTTGAGATTGCAGCCCATACGGATATTGTACTCAAAGGACTTGAAAAAGAATTGATCAAAGCAGGCTCCTCCATGGAAAAGGTGTTGAAAGTCACAGTTTACCTGAATGATATTGCTGATTACAAGGGGATGAACGAAGTGTACAAAGGCCGTTTTGGGAAGAATCCTCCCGTCCGCAGTACGATTGCTGTTGCCAAAGGTGGCGTTCCCGGAGATTCACTGGTTGAGATGGATTGCATCGCTTATATATAGGTCAGCCAGCTTACATTTGGAAATTGCTTTTATATAAATAAGGCCGTTAGAAACATTGAAACCTCAATGAATCTGGCGGCCTTTTATTTCTGACGAAAGAATTGCGTTAAATCTTATTCTGATCAGGTATAAATCACCATCTCGCGTTCAGCATCCCAGCCCATTCCTTTTACATACACGTTGTAAAGACCTGGCTGTGAGAATCCGTCCCAAACCACCTGGTGCTTTCCGGGTTCGAGATGGTTTGCTTCCATCCGCCACACCACATCACCTTGATCATTCAGGATATCCATATAAACATCACCCTTTTCGGGAACCGAAATTTCCATAACAACCTTGTCATTTGAATCTGTGCCGAGTGCCCGGATGGAAGGAGATTCTGTTCTGGTAAGCTTACCTGTTTTCCAGGAAGTATAGTCAAACGGTTCATCGACCATATGGTATTTATCTTCCTTTTTACCGGCCACTTTTGTACGCAGGTAATTGGTTAGGAGCGGTGTCCTTTTTAAGCTATTCAGCTTTACCAGTCTGGCTTTCCCGTTTTCCCACAGGTAGACGGGAATGTCTGCCGGATCAAGAACATTTGAAACACCGCGTTCAATTCCAATATGGAACAAGCCAAAATTACCCGGTTCGTGACCCGCAAGCCAATGCGTAATAATGTCGACCCTGAAGGCGTCCTTTCCGAAAATTACGTTATTGCTCATAAAATCCATGGCCTTGTCGTCGTGAGGACCGGCAAAGAAACCGTCCCCGTCGTGGCCGTATACGCCTTCGATGATGTTTATTCCGGTTGGCGTAACGCTGTAGGAATCAATCATCCGCTGAACCCATTGTTCCATAAAGACACCGCCGCCATAAGGAGGTTTTTCCATTGGGGCATCCCAGCGCGGAATGCCGGCAGCAACATGTTTTTTATGAAATTCATTCACCTTTTCGAGGTAATCAGCATGGAAGAACTGATGATATCGCTTATCATAGGTTTTGAAAACACTATAATTGCCTCCGCAGTACTGGTGAAATTTCCTTGCGGTAATTCCCTGAAGGTTTTTGACGGCACCTGTAAGTCCCATCATATGGGCTTTGAATTTAGCGATATTGATCAGAAAAGTATCCGGTGCGGTCATGGGAGCCATAAAAGCAACTTCGTTAAAAACGGTGCCGCCTTCTACTTTTCTAAAGATAATGTCATCCTTTTGCAGAGCCCAGAAATCCAGTGAGCTGAGATCTCTCAGGTCGAAGTTATTCCTTTCGGCCATCGCGGTATAGCCATTTTCCTTCCATAAAAAGGAGCAGGCACATTCTCTGAGGTAGAAATCCTGTGGCCCTTTATTCTTCACAGCCTTTAGAAATCCTTCGACAAAATTGAGATCAGTAACGATACCCATATTTGATAGCGGATCATCGGGATCAAAAGGACCATTACAGGTCCAGTTGGGTTTACAGGTTATTTTGGTTGAATTGGGATAACCTTTTCCACCGGTAGTTTTTACGAACATTTCACCAGCAAGCTTTAACGCAGCATCATGAATTGCCTGTGAATCGCTTTTATCCTTAATGGAAGTAAGGTTGATAAAAACCGCTTCGGGATGTTCTTTAATAAACGGATGAAGGTCGAATCCGGTTTCTTTCGATGAAGATGGGCCAGCCAAAACACCGTATCCTGGTCCCACCATAGATATGATGCCTGCTGCCGAGGAAACTTTTATAAAATCACGTCTTTTCATCCTGGTTCAAATAAAAAAAACATTATCCATGTCACCGTACTCCGATAAATAAGAAGTAGCGATTTTGCTTTATATATTGGATTCAAAAACCAAAGCTGTTCTGTTTAGCGTAAAGCCGAAAGTAAAAATAACACATTTGTGTTCGTTTTGTTCGTCTGCATTTATTTTCCTGACAGATGGTTCAGTCTAAGATGAAAAAGGCCGACTGGTTGGATATTTTATAGTCCGGCGAACCGCTTTCTGATCGTGCCGCATCGCTTTAAACCGCGCGTTTATATATTCACCCATGTAGATCTGACCCGAAATTGAATCGCCTGACACAGTTCCTGAAAATATATAGGGGATGTTATCCGCAATATGACGGTCGGAACTACTGATTTTTACCTGGTCACCATCAACAGTACCAACCATGTCACGCAAGGAAAAATCCCCATTGTGGGAACCTTTTATCCAGTTGCCATCCTGCTCAATAAAAAAAGTGTGCCGGCTTTTACTGCTGTAAAATTCGATGTCGACATCCCAACGGCCTGTGATGTTGACCGAAGGAGGACTCATCTCTTTTTGTTTCGTATGTTGCTGCGATAAAACTTCAACAATCCGGTCGGCTACCACTTTGTCGTTGCCCGGCTGCATCTGACCTGCGCAAACGGAAATGGAAGTATTTCCTGATTCGTCACTTAAATTACTGTGGACCGCAATCCTGGGTTTGTTCGCCGCCAATTGCTCAGCTACCTCCGGCCCGCTGATATTAAATTGGTCCGGATTCCATGTGATGGTCAGCAACGGACTTCGGTTGTTCAGCCCCTCAGGTTCAATAAATCTGGTTTTTAATCCATTAACATTTAAAACCCGTTTGGAAACGTTTTCAAGGTAGGTGTGCCATGTATTCATTTTTTCAACATGATCGCGCGTTACCCATGACTCAACGGCAGCAAGCATCCCCATGATTTCTTCCTTGCCCACTTTATTATCCCTGCCTGGTCCATGGTGAGGGGCACCGGCTTGCCATGCAGACATCAGAAGGTCTTTTCTTCCCAGCAAAAGCCCGGCGCACTGCGGTCCGCAAAGCGCCTTTCCGCCACTGTAAGCAACTATGGTGGCACCTTGCTTCAGATGAATATTCGGAATGGTAAGGTCTTCGGCAGCGGCATCCACGAGGATGGGAATCCCTTTTGGTCCGGCAATCCCTGCAATGGTTTCCAATGCGAATTTTTGTCCCGGCGAAGTCTCGGAACCAGCCATCAGGTAGATCATCGCAGTGCGCGGATTCAAGGCTTTTTCAAGTTCCTCCATGGTATCAACGGTGATGATATTCACGCCGATATTGCGGATAGCATGATCGTAAACATTCCTTGAACTTATAGGAATAACCACCTCTGTCTTATCAAAGCCGGCAAGATCCGGAATACGGATCAATTTTTCGGGATTCCCACCTGTGATGCAGGCAGCAGTTACATGCTTCATCCCGGCTGCGCAGCCAGCGGAAACCATCCCCCACTCCGCTCCAGTAAGTTCGGCTAAACGACGGCCGACCCCAAATGCAAGCTCATCGTACTGTACGAAAAAACCCGAAGCGGCATGCATGGCTGCCACAACCTCTGGACGTTCCAATGATCCGCCGATAATGGTATAGGTGCCCATGCAGTTAATCACCGGATCAACGCCGATTGACTCGTAAATGTTTGGTCCGGCAACAAGTGGTCCACGGGGTGCTGCAAATACAGACTCAGCGGAAAGAAAGCTACCTGTAAAAGGCAGAATTGTTAACCCTTTGATGATATCCCTGCGTTTCATACCTGGTTGTTTTTTAGTAGTTTAGTTTATCTGTATTATTTTATAACTATCTTTTTATTGGTGTGGTGACCGATTAACAGTAAGCAGGAAACCTGACCGGTTGCCCCGAAAGCCTGGGTCTTAACAACTAATTGAATGGTTCCGGAGGGCCTGAATAACATTCGTGAAATGTACAAATTTTAATAAAAACTGGTTCTTAGCAGGCCAATAATATTTTTCTCCGGAAATATAAATTGCAAGTCTGAATTTTGAATAAATCTAAGTAATATTCTTTCATATTTTATATTTTTACGCTACCTAAAATCAGGAGAATGACAGACATCCAATAACCCTTATTCAAACAAGCTGAAAGATGAGCAAAAACATTTACCGTCACCAAACCCTTGCTGCAGCATTGATGATATTTGCTGCGCTGATCGGACTGGGCGCTATCCATTCCCAGGGGATCAGTAATCCGTATGAAGATACAACAGACGGACGAGATCTGCCCAAAGACACAATCGCCGGGAACCGTATTTCCATTGATACGGGAATGGAAATAAAGAACTTTCAGGCTGCTGTTGTTGACAGTAACAATACGAAATGGTTCGTCACAGAACAGGGGATTGTCAGTTACAATGGTGACAAATGGGTTCTTCATAATAAAAACAAAAAAGTCACGACACAGGATATGAAAGGTTTCGCCTACGAAATTAACCCAAATGGTCTTGAGTTATGGATTGCTTCACCGAAGGGAGCAACAGTTGCCTCCCTTCCGATAGATGGCCGGACTGGGGCTACCACCTACCATACCGAAAACACAACGATTCTAAGCAACAATGTACTACGGGTGGCAATCGGTAAAAGTCCGATGCGCTGGTTTGGAACAGACAAGGGAATATCTGCATTCAGGGATAGCAAATGGTTAACCCCCGCGTATGATGAACTGTATCCCGCAGATATGTTCGAGGAGTTTCGCATTACATCGATGGCCACCAGCCCCGACGGTGATTCGCTCTTTGTAGGAACGGAGGGTGCAGGTATTGCACGGGTCTTCCGCAACGATGTGGATGCAATATCAGGCGCATCGGTTTATGCCAAATGGGGTCCCATCAAACTGCCATCTGATAAGATTTACAGCACTTTCATCGCTGCTGACGGAACCCAGTGGTTTGGCACCGATAAAGGTATTGCAAGACATACCGGGAATCTGACATTGAATAACTGGACTGTTTTCACAACAAAGGATGGTATCGCCGATAATTTTGTTCAGGCAATCACTGCCGATCAGACGGGGAAAATCTGGATAGGCACTAAAAAGGGGATATCGGTTTTTGATGGCACATCATGGACTTCCTTTACAATGGACGCAGGGTTAAATAGCAATAATATTCAATGTATTGCAGTTGACAAAACCGGTGTAGTATGGTTCGGTACCGATAATGGCGTAATCAGTTACGAAAACGGCGATTTCACCGGGTACAGATAACAATTGGCGAATTTGAATCTTCGTAAATGTGACAATTGACTTCGGAGAATTCCTTCCACAATTTGTATATGATAAGAAGCCATGGAAGTGCTCAATAAAAGCATTTCTGGCGGTCTTTTGTTGTATCGGCGCATAAAACAATATCACCTTGACTATTAGTGGAATTTGAAGTAGTTGCTGACAGCCAGAAACTGGATGGACCGGAGATTGACGAATGTTTGCAAATCAGTAAGTTAATGATTACAAAAAATAAATCCGCTATTTGCTAATTTATTAATCATATATTCTTATATTTAGAAAAAAATGTCAAGGAACTGACAGACTTGTTTTAATCACATATAGCAGATTCAATATTCATCTAATTTAAAGGAAAGCCAGTAAGTAAGAACCGAATAATAATTTCCTAACAGTAATAACCTCAATTGATATGAAACAACTATCAATCATCCTGTGCATCTTTTCTTGCCTTATCCCGCACATGTTTGCTCAGAACAAGCTACATGACAGATTTAGTTTTTCTATTAGTAGCGGCGCGGCTATTCCCGTTGGAACCTTCGGAATGAAGGATATCAGCAATGCCGCCATCTATTATGTGCCTGTCAATGAACCGGCGCAAAAATACTTTATTGGTATTGACAAATCAAAAAGTGGGTTTGCCAAAGTCGGCTATTATTACAATGCCCAATTCAGTTATCGCATCACCAACCACCTATTTCTATTTCTGCGTGCTGGACAGACGACAAACTCCGTTCAAACATCCGTTATTTCAGAGTTTGTAACCCAATTTAATAAAGAACCCGAGGAATTCGTTGAAGTAGATTATAAGATAGGCTCTGTTACGCCAGGGCTTGGTTATACAATGAGTTTAAAGCAATGGGATATTTCGCTTGGTTTATTTGGTGGCCGGGCACGTAGCAATTTTCCATTGTACAAGGCCATCTATTTAAACTCTGGAACACCTCCATCAATCTGGGCATTCGAAGGAGAAACACCCAATTTATTTAGCTTTTCCAAGGGAGGAGAACTGTCTGTTAATCGCCAGATTAAAAGGATAAGCGCCGGTCTCGAAATCACGTACCAAAATTCAAACTTTAAGTACGATATAAAATTCCGGAGAATCCCTGGTTACGATTACGGTCCTATTGTGCATGATAAGCTGATAGTATCCTTATTAACAGTTGGGCTTCAATTGGCTTATACATTCGGGAAGTGAGTTGGCAGCTTTTTGCAATTTTCAGGGCTCAGAATTTCAGGCTTACTCTTTCTCACCGGTTAAACAGGTGGTTATTGAGATTATCCTGGATTCCCGGGATCAGGCCTTAACTAAACGTAATTGATTTATAAACTGGTAATTAATGCAGGTATGCATTTGCCGGATGAAAAATAGCTTATTAAAATGAAAAATTTTCACCTTATCCTGATCACCCTTTTTGTATCGCTGACTGTGGGATTTGTCAAATCTGCAGCGGGGAACACATTTGCGCCCAAAATAGATTCCATACAGGTGGTGTTCGA
>JBBQHB010000132.1:0-10527 GCA_038323575.1 Bacteroidales bacterium
GGACAAGTTTAACAAAGCAAACTGTAAGCTTGTTGGCTTATCTGTGGATGGTTTATACAGTCATATTGCATGGCTTCGAACCATTAAGGAGAAAATTGAATATAAAGGAATGAAAAATGTCGAAGTGAACTTTCCGCTGATTGAAGACATTACCATGGAAGTGGCTAATAAATATGGTATGATACAGCCGGGTGAAAGCAACACTAAAGCAGTAAGGGCCGTGTTTTATATCGATCCTAAAGGAATTATCAGGGCTATCGTATATTATCCGCTCAGTTTGGGTCGTAACTTCGATGAACTGTACAGGGCACTTGTAGCCATGCAGGCTGCCGATGCTTTCGACGTTGCAACTCCGGCCGACTGGCGTCCGGGTGATGATGTTATTGTTCCACCTGCCGGTTCATGTGGTGCTGCAAAGGTTCGTATGGAAAACAAAGTGGATATGCATTGCTATGATTGGTTTTTCTGCACCAAAAAACTTTCAAAGGAAGAGGTGGAAAAAGCCATCCTGAAAAAATAGCGACTTTATTGTAAGTATGTTGAAAGGATTCGGGATTTTAGTTCCGGATCCTTTTTTAGTTTAGAATCATGTGCCTTCATATCTAAACCTGAATATGAATTGGGTTTTCATGCCAAAAGGAAGGAAGAAATATTGTGCTTGTTGACCGTTAGAAATATTTTCAAATATAAAATTCAAAATGCTTGATAATTAATGTCTTAGCTTATTTTATTTAAAAGGGTAAACATTTTTTACAGAATCAGATACATAAATCAAAAATAATTCGTAAATTTGTGTATTCTTAAAAGAGAATATTTCTTATAAACTAATATCTCTACTATGAACCTGACTGAAATCAGAAGCAAGCTTACTGAAAAAGGGTTAAGAGTTACGCCTCAACGTGTCGCTATTTACGATGCTATTCTGAAACTTTTCAATCATCCCACGGCTGATGAGATAATTGCCTCTATCATTCATGATCAGCCGCATATTGCCACTGGTACAGTCTATAAGGTACTTGATTCGCTGGTGGAGGCCGGGTTGATTTTAAAGGTAAAAACTGAAAAGGACGTTATGCGGTACGATGCAATTATGGAAAATCACCATCATTTGTATTGTGTTGATTCTGAAAAGATTGCTGATTACTACAACGATGAAATAAATGAACTGCTTTCGGATTATTTCAGTAACCATTCCATTCCTGATTTTGAAATTGCTGACATCAAACTTGAAATAAAAGGGAAATTTAAATCGTGAAACCTGAATAATATAGCCAAAAACAATTAGCAACATACCGAAACGGAAACCTTAACTAAGAAACATACATTAAAAATGGAAAACAATTCTGACAAAATAAGCAAATGCCCGGTCACTGGGGCAACAAGCAAAAGTAATGTTGGTAGTGTTGGGACAAGAAACCTCAACTGGTGGCCAAATCAACTAAAGCTAAACATTCTCCGTCAGCACTCTTCATTATCCAACCCAATGGGCTCAGATTTCAATTATGCTGAAGAATTCAAAAGCCTGGATATGAAGGCCTTAAAAGATGATCTTCACAGTTTGATGACCGATTCTCAGGATTGGTGGCTGGCAGATTTTGGCCATTACGGGCCTTTATTCATCCGCATGGCCTGGCACAGTGCAGGTACCTATCGCATAGGCGATGGGCGTGGTGGTGCCGGAGGCGGTCAGCAACGCTTTGCACCACTGAACAGTTGGCCCGATAACGTAAACCTCGATAAAGCACGAAGACTACTTTGGCCAACCAAACAAAAATATGGTCGAAAAATATCCTGGGCCGACCTTATGATCCTTGCCGGTAATGTTGCCCTGGAATCAATGGGATTTAAAACCTTTGGATTTGCCGGTGGTCGTGAAGATGTTTGGGAACCCGAAGAGGATGTTAACTGGGGTGCGGAAAGCAAGTGGCTGGAAGCCGATAAGCGCTACTCCGGCGAACGCGACCTCGACAATCCTCTCGCGGCCGTGCAAATGGGACTTATTTATGTGAATCCGGAAGGTCCGAACGGTGTTCCTGATCCGCTTGCAGCGGCAAAAGACATTCGCGAAACCTTTGCCCGTATGGCCATGGATGATGAAGAAACAGTTGCTCTGATAGCGGGTGGACACACCTTCGGTAAAACCCATGGAGCCGGAGATGTGGTACATGTGGGATCCGAACCTGAAGCCTGCGGCATTGAAGAGATGGGTCTGGGCTGGAATAATTCCTTTGGCTCAGGTATAGGTGGCGATACAATCGGCAGCGGTCTGGAAGTTACCTGGACACAAACTCCGGCCAAATGGAGTTATTATTTCTTCGAAAACCTTTTTAAATACGAATGGGAATTAACCAAAAGCCCGGCCGGTGCGCACCAATGGACAGCTAAAAATTCGGGCGACATCGTTCCTGATGCCCACGATGCTACAAAAAAGCATCCAGTCACCATGCTAACCACAGATCTTTCCCTGCGTTTTGACCCGGTTTATGAAAAGATTTCAAGACGTTTCTACGAACATCCACTCGAATTTGCCGATGCCTTTGCCCGTGCATGGTTTAAGCTTACTCACCGCGATATGGGCCCACGCTCACGCTATCTGGGATCTGAAATACCCGCTGAAGAACTGGTTTGGCAGGATCCGATTCCCGCAGTCAATCATCCTTTAATTGATGAGAAAGATATTGCTGCATTAAAAGCCGAAGTGCTGAAGTCCGGACTTTCCGTTTCTCAATTGGTATCTGTTGCATGGGCTTCTGCCTCTACCTTCCGTGGGTCTGATAAACGTGGTGGCGCCAACGGAGCGCGCATCCGCCTTGCTCCTCAAAAAAACTGGACAGTCAATAATCCCGCGCAATTAGCGAAAATATTGGAGACGTTGGCAGGTATCCAGGAAGAATTCAACAGTAGGCAATCCGGCGGAAAAAAGGTTTCGCTGGCCGATATAATTGTATTGGCTGGTTGCACCGGTGTTGAGAAAGCTGCAAAAGACGCAGGCCATGCTGTAACCGTTCCTTTTACTCCGGGACGTATGGACGCCTCTCAGGAACAAACCGATATCGAATCATTCGCTGTAATGGAGCCAGCAGCTGATGGTTTCCGTAACTATTCAAAACCCGAATACACCGCTTCAACAGTAGAATTGCTGGTTGATAAATCGGAATTACTGAATTTAACTGCTCCTGAAATGACCGTTCTCATTGGAGGAATGCGCGTTCTGAACACAAATTTTGATAAGGCTGAACATGGTGTTTTTACCCAACGCCCAGAAGTTCTTACCAACGATTTCTTTGTAAATCTGCTTGATATGAGTACTGCCTGGAAGCCAGTTTCTGAATCAAAAGATATTTTTGAAGGTTGTGATCGGAAAACCGGTGCAAAAAAATGGACGGGAACCCGTGTAGATCTTATTTTTGGTTCAAACTCAGAACTCAGAGCCCTTGCCGAAGTTTATGCAAGTGCCGATGCACATGGGAAATTTATAAGGGATTTTGTTGCTGTATGGAACAAAGTAATGAACCTCGACCGCTTCGATTTGAAATAATTTTAAACCTTAATAAATCAAAAAGAAATGAAAGAGAAAAGTATTGAATTATTAAACAAAGCCATCGCTGACGAACTAAGTGCTGTGCATCAGTACATGTACTTCCATTTTCATTGCGATGACCTGGGCTACGATTTATTATCGAACCTGTTTAAACGCACGGCTATCGAAGAAATGATGCATGTGGAAAAACTGGCCGAACGCATCCTTTTCCTGAAAGGTGAAGTGGAGATGAAAGCTGCCGATGAAGTTCAGAAAATTCATGATGTAAAAAAGATGCTTGATCTGGCCACATCCATGGAAACATCAAGCGTCAGGGATTACAACGATTGGGCAAATGAATGTTCGAAAAATGCCGACTCAGCTTCTAAAAAGATCTTTGAATCTCTGGTTGATGATGAGGAACGACATTTCGATCAATATGACACGGAAACAGACAACCTTACGAAATTTGGCGACAACTACCTGGCACTGCAATCTATTGAAAGAAGTAAAAGTATTGCAGCTGGCCGGCCAACAGAATAATTAGTATTAACTTAAAAACATACAAAAATGGACGAAAATCAAGTTATCTCAATGCCGAGAATCGGCGAAGCTGCCCCCGAATTTAAGGCAGTAACCACACAAGGTGAAATTAATTTTCCTTCTGATTATGCTGGAAAATGGGCTATCCTTTTTAGCCACCCCGCAGATTTTACCCCGGTATGTACTTCGGAATTTATGACGTTTGCCAGTCTTGAATCAAAATTTGAAGAAGCAAATTGTAAATTAGTTGGTCTTTCGGTTGATGGCCTGTACAGTCATATTGCATGGCTGCGCACCATCAAAGAAAAGATTGAGTACAAGGGGATGAAAAATGTGGAAGTTAAATTCCCGTTGATCGAGGATATCACCATGAATGTTGCAAAAAAGTACGGCATGATGATGCCCGGCGAAAGCAGCACAAAAGCAGTAAGAGCAGTATTTTTTGTTGATCCCAAAGGAATTATCCGGGCAATTATTTATTACCCGCTGAGCCTGGGCCGCAACTTTGACGAACTATACCGCGCCTTGATTGCCATGCAGGCTGCCGATGCTTTCAGCATTGCTACCCCTGCCGACTGGCGTCCGGGTGATGATGTAATTGTACCTACTGCCGGTTCATGCGGTGTAGCAAAGGAGAGGATGGATAATAAAGCGGATATGCACTGCTACGATTGGTTTTTCTGCACCAAAAAACTTTCAAAGGAAGAGGTAGAAAAAGCCATTCTGAAAAAATAGTTGCAATAATGTTCAAAGTGCTGTGTGACTTCGGGCATATAACACTCAGAGAATCATAAAACAAAAGCAGGATTCACAACACTGCTGTCTGAAAAAGGATACGGAAATTAGGTTCCGTATCCTTTTTAGGTTAAAGGTCACAGGCATTCACATGGGACATAATATTCCCTTTAAACGGAAAGACCAGACTGATGCAATCCTGTTGTTGCAAAAATTACGCGTAGATATATCTCGATATTTACATATATTTGCAGTCTGGATAATCTATGAAAAAAGGCGGCTATATACTATTATTGTTCATCCTGTTTTTGCAGGCAGGCGGTATGCTGTATGTTTACAAAATACAGCAATACTCTGTGCAACATCATATGCAGCAGCAACTTGGCAATGCCCATTCCGTATTTCATCAGATGGTTTTATCCCTCAAAGAGTATCAAAAAAGCAGGATCAATAAGCATGAAATCAAAGTTAATGATCAGCTTTTTGATGTGAAATCGGTTTATTACACAGGTGGAAAAGTCTGCCTACAGGTAATTCGCGATAGCAAAGAAGAGAAAATCCTGGCAAAGATCAGAGATTTATCCTCCCGGAATAAAACATCAAATTCAGCGATCCCAAAGGTATTGAAACGGCTAATCTCGATGAATTATCTTTCTCTTGCGGCTGATAATAACCAAATCAATGCCTCCATTGCTGTTTCTGAGTATATGACCCTTTTTCTCAAGCCGTGGTCTATCGATCCTGAACTTTTAACCCCTCCGCCTAAGTTGGTTTAATCACATTCATTTTATCTCTCAAATCACAACCCACTTCTTATGGTTGCGATGGATTATTTTATTAAATCAACTTAAAATATTGGAAAATGAAATTCATAAAACTTACACTCGCTGCGCTGATTTTAGCGACCGTTCAACTTGCAGTTGCTCAGCAGACTGCCCCCGATTCAACAAGGAATAAAACTATTTATCTCAACGGCATCGAAATCACTTCTTCCTCTGCCCAACAGAAAACAAGCTTAACCCAGCCGGCATCCATTGGTAAAATCAGCACGATGGAACTGAAACGTGGCCTCGGAATTTACCTCGAAGATGCGATCAATGTAAATATTCCTGGCATTTTTATGCAGAGGCGTACCACATCTGCCGGTCAACAGTTCAACATCAGGGGTTACGGTAACGGAACCAGAGGAACTAATGGGGTGAACAGTAACTTCGACGGACAGGGATATAAAGTTTACCTTAATGGTATCCCGGTAACTGACGCCGAAGGTATTACGGCTCTTGATGACATTGATTTTGGCTCCATTGGAAATGTTGAAATTACCAAAGGCCCGGCCGGAACTTTGTATGGTCTGGCTATCGCCGGAGCCGTAAATTTACAGACGCAGCGAGCTGAAAAAAATAAAGTATCCATCGGACAGGACCTGATGTTTGGCAGCTATGGATTAAGCCGCTATACCACCCGCCTGCAGATTGGCGGTGAACATTCCTCATTACTAATCAACTACGGACATCAGCAATCTGATGGATTTGTAATCCACACAGCTTCACACAAGGATTTTGTAAATCTAATGGGCGATTTTCAGCCAAATAACAAACAGATCATAACCACTTATTTTGGATACAGCAATAGTTACGATGAGCGTCAGGGGGAACTTACCATTCAACAATATGACACCCTGGACTATTCAGGTAATCCGGCTTATATCCACAATAATGCCCACTCCAATATAATCAGTTTCAGGGCCGGAGTCGGTCATACCTACTTGTTCAATACTAAAGTCTCGAATACAACCTCTGTTTTCGGTTGTGGCCTAACTAGCAATTCGAGTTCCGCTGCCGGATGGACAGATAAAAATCCGGTAAATTATGGTGCCCGTAGTGCTTTTGACTTTAAATTAAAGCTGAACGAGAAGCTGAAACTGAAAGGAACTGCCGGAGGCGAAGTTCAGCAACAATATGCCCAGGTAATCGGGTATGGCATGATCGCCAATCCTGATACCACTAAAGCAGGTGCCTATAACATCATTGGAGCCATGAAAAGCAACCAGTCGTACCAAACCGGAACCTGGTCATTATTTACAGAGTGGTCACTCCTGATGCCTAAAGATTTTACCCTTACCGCAGGAGTTGGAATGAGTGCCATGAATATCGACCTGAATGATCGTTTTTATGTGGCCAACAGCACCAAACCAACTGAATATACCAGGAAATACGATGGGATGTTATCACCACATCTGGCTCTTAACAAAATCTTTAATAAACAATTCTCAGCCTATATTTCGTATAGTAAAGGATTCAAGGCCCCTACAAGCTCCTATTTCTTTATCCCTACTACAGGACAGCTAAATACCAACCTGAAACCCGAAATCGGAAATCAGTTTGAAATAGGATCAAAAGGTGATTTGTTTGGCGATAAACTCCATTATGAAGTCGCCCTATTCAGCGCCAAATTCTCGGATAAGATGACGACTGTAGCTGTTCCGCTTGACCCACCTGCAGTTGGGACAGCCTATTCGTATGTGGTCAACAGGGGAAGTCAGGATGATAAGGGAATTGAATTGCTTTTAAAATATACGGCATTTGAATCTGCCGAAGGTTTCATTAAAGCCCTTAAACCATTCGCAAACCTTACCTATTCTGATTTCAAGTATAAAGACTATACCTATCAGAAACTTAGCAACGATAAGTTAAGTGTTGTTGATGTCGATTACAGCGGTAATGATGTGGCAGGTGTAGCACCGGTCACTGCCAATGCCGGTCTTGATATTGCGACATCGGCTGGTTTGTTTGCCAATGTAAGCTATTCATACCGCAGCGAAATGCCATTTACCTCCGATGGCCTGAATAAGGCGAAGGCATACAGCCTGTTGAATGCAAAGATTGGGATTCATCAGTCGTTCCTGAAGCATTTTGAAACCGATCTCTATTTCGGAGCAAATAATATAACAGGTACCCAGTATTCCTACATGGTATTTATAAACCAACTGCCCGATGCGTATATTCCGGCCCCCAATGAAATTAACTTCTTTGGCGGACTTAATCTAAAATACATTTTCTAAAACCCACAAGAGGCGGTCAGAAGATGGCCGCCTCTATTTCTTAACTTTCCCGGATATGAAACGAATCGCCCTGATTAGTGGTTTACTTTTTCTGCTGGTTGGTTGTGACCGCTTTGCAAACAAGGATAACAAACGGAACAACAAAGAGCGCATTGTATGTATTTCGAAACAGTACAGCGAAATTATCTACGCATTAAATGCGCAACAGGATATTGTGGCTGTTGATGTTTCGAGTACTTATCCTCCCGAAATCAAGCAATTGCCGACCGTAGGATACCATCGCGCCCTGAGTGCCGAAGCAATTCTTTCAATGAAACCCACACTGGTTCTGCAGGACAACAACATAGGCCCGGAGCATGTAGTGAAGCAATTGAACGATATGAAAATCCCGATGAAAAATTTCAGGAACTACGAAAATACCATAGCAGGGACCGATTCACTCATGCGCGAGATGGGCGCCTGGTTTCACAGGGAAGAAAGCGCTGATACGCTTTGCCTGAAACTTGACAGCGACATGAAAACTGCACTCGAAAAAGCAAGGCAGTACACAAACCCGGTGAAAGTACTGGTAATCCACTTCGGACAGGCATCAAATGTTTACCTTTTAATGACCCAAAAAAGCATTGCTGCTCAAATGATTGGATGGGCAGGTGGAACCATGGCTGTCAACGATGAAAAAGGAATGAAGCAGATTTCGCCTGAAGTTGTAGCTTCTTCCGATCCTGATGTTATTTTGCTCACTGATTTTGGATATGACAGACTGGGTGGTTCTCCCGAAAAAATCAGCGAACTGCCTGGCGTTGCCTCAACAAGTGCTTTTAAGAACAACCGGATATTTCGTATTGAAGAGCATGATCTTGTTTACCTTGGGCCCCGCACTGGTGAAAATGTGATGCTCATCCAGAAACTCATACATCAGAATGAGAAATCGAATCCATAAACAGGAAATTACCCTACCGATTCTGGTGGTTTTACTGTTTGTCTCCCTGCTTTTTTCAATGCGGTACGGTGCGGTAAATCTGAGTCTGGATGAAATTGTTTCAGGTTTAAGTAAATGGATACATCATTCGGAAGCCAGAACGCTCAATGAGCGTATTTTTATTGATATCCGCCTGCCCCGGGCCATCGCCGGTGTGTTGGTGGGTGCTGCACTGGCTGTTGGTGGTGTGCTGATGCAAGCCTTGTTTCGCAACCCGATTGTTGAACCCGGACTTGTGGGTACTTCAAGTGGGGCCGCCTTTGGGGCAGCGCTCTATTTTGTGCTGGGCTCAATATTTAAATTCAATGCCGTTGAATGGGCCCTTCCAATTGCAGCTTGCACAGGAGGCCTATTTTCCACCTCTCTTGTCTTTATGTGGTCACGAGCTGGCAAAACGGGTAAAAGTTCTATCGTAGCCCTGCTTCTGACAGGCATCGCAATCAATGCCCTATTTATGAGCGGCGTCGGGTTTCTTTCCTACATTGCCCGCGATCCGCAGGCCAGATCTATAACATTTTGGAATCTGGGAACTTTGTCGGGAAGTAACTGGAATTCCGTAACCATTATAGGTGCAGCCACCCTGTTATGTATTGTCATAGCGCTTCGTTATGCTAAGGACCTCAATGCACTGATGCTCGGTGAAGAAGAAGCACTGTATCTTGGTGTAAATTTGAAACGGCTGAAGCTGAACATTCTTTTGGTGAATGTAATTATGATAGCTGTGGCAACGGCATTTGTCGGAGTAATCAGTTTTGTGGGCCTGATTGTGCCGCATCTGCTGCGTATGGTTCATGGTTCCGAAAATCGCAAACTTATAATAAATGGTGCACTGCTTGGAGCAATCCTGCTGAGTGTAGCCGACCTCATTGCCCGGATGACACTCAAACCAGCCGAATTACCGATCGGAATTGTAACTTCCATTGTCGGGGTGCCTGTATTTATTATTCTGTTACGCCGGAAAAATTATTTCTTCTGAGATGTTAAGCGCAAAAAATATAAGCTACCAGATAGACGGCAAATACCTGCTTCAGGATGTTACGGTAAACTTTGAAGCCGGCAAACTCAACTTGATTTTAGGGCCAAATGGTGCCGGAAAATCAACCCTGATAAAAATCCTATGCAATCAGATTCAACCATCAGGATCAGGTGTAGTTTTTTATGGTGAAAAAGATATCAGAAAAACAAACAATGCGGAACTGGCCAGGGTCAGGTCTGTTTTATCCCAGAATATAGAGTTGGCCTTCCCCTTGACTGTGTCAGAGGTTGTGATGATGGGCAGATACCCGCACTTTACCGGAAAACCTACTGCCCGGGATTATGCTGCATGTGAAGAAGCCATGCGTTTTTTTGATGTGTTTGAAATGGAAGGCCGAAACTATCTGACCCTTAGCGGAGGCGAAAAACAACGCATAAACTTTGCCCGTGTTATTTCACAGATATGGTATCCAATCGCAGATAATTACCGATATCTTATCCTGGATGAGTCCCTCACCTTCCTGGATATTCATTACCAGTTTGATTTCATGCACAAAATAACTGAGCTTTTACAACGGATTTTACTTTATTAACACGCACACAATCAGCAACATAAACTATTATTTTTTTCGTTTAATTGCTACATTCCTACTTCCATATCCTGTTTTTTCATTTGAAAAAGTGCAAGCACTTGTGCCTGTAACTCATTCAGTT
>JBBQHB010000133.1:0-10164 GCA_038323575.1 Bacteroidales bacterium
ATCGAAATAGGCTTTGATTCATCGAGAATATTGTCTTTGTACAGAAATACGTACTCAGTTTTTTGCTCAATATTCCCCAAAACTTCCTTGATATTGGCTTTGTCGAAGTGCAGCGAAAGTGTCACCTGCGAAAAGCCGTTACCAAAGCTGGCTATAACCAGAAAAGTAAGCAGTACAGTTAGTTTCATCTTTCTAATTCTAAGTCGAACCTCATCCCCTAACGGGAAAAAGATTGCACGGTTTTTTTTCATAGATTTGATCCGTTAAATGATAGACTAATAAAGTTTAACACACTCAAAACCGGGAGGTGCTCGAACACCAACCGGTTTTTTTATCTTTCAATCTCATAAAGACCTTCTCCTTTCTTTACAATTTTTACGGACGCTGCACTGGCAACCCGCACACAAACTTCATCCAGATCTTCTTTTAGTCGCAGCTTACCTGATATGCGCAGTCCTCCCAGTAATGGTTCCGCATATTGAAACCGAACGTTGTAAAAACGCTCCAATCGTTTCGTAATGCGGCTAAGATCAGTACTCTCAAACTTCAGCAAACCTTCTGTCCACAAAATGTAGTTGTCGGTATCCACAATTTTTACATTCGTTTCTTTGGTGGTCCGGTCAAAAGAGGCCATCTGTCTTGGTGATAACTCAATGGCCTTATCAAGCACTCCTGCATTATTTTTTTCAATGCTCACTTTCCCTTCAGCCAGAACGGTCTCAACCACATTGTCATTCGGATAGGCAGAAACATTGAAACGAGTACCCAACACCTTTACCCGAAAATCTTCAATCTGGACAATGAAAGGATGTTGCTTATCCTGTTTTACCTCAAAAAAAGCTTCTCCTGCCAAAAATACTTCCCTGGTTTTGCCTGTGAAGTCTTCGGGATAGATCAACCTGCTACCGGCATTCAAAAAGACCTTTGTTCCGTCGGGCAGCAGCAATTCGGATGTTTTGCCATAAGGGATGATCAATTGGTTCATAGTCATTCCCTTAGCTAGTCTGGAATTGTCTGCATCAATGGTATCGTTATTGACTACCAACCTACCATCCGCCTGATATTGAAGTACTGAATTGTTTTGTTTAAGTAAAATGTCTTCTCCGTTGGCACGAATCAACTTGGCTGAATTTTCAGGGATCGGCTCAGACAATTTTTCTGCAATGAATTGTGGATTGAACTGATCCTGTTTGTAGAACAAGAGCGCCCCGATCGAGAAGAACAGGAGCGCAACGGCGGCATATCTCATGAAAGAGAGGGTGAAATTCCTTGATTTTCCGATGCTTCTCTTCTCTTCTATCTGCTTTAATACCCTTGAAAACAGAACGATTTTTTCTTCTTCGGTCAGTTCATTGTTGTTTGTCCGGAACTTCATTAACACCTTCCTGGCTAAAAGGATATTCCTTTTTTCCTCAGGATTGTCTGTTTCGAACCGGTTCCACCATCCTTCCAATTCGGCATCCGGTTGGAATACCCATTGGATAAAGTTTATGTTTTCAATGTATTTGCTTAGTCGTTCCATGTCCGGATCGTAGTTATACCATTAAAGGCAACTAACTATTAAAATATGGACAACTATTTTAAACTTTTTTTAAGCAAAAAGGAAAATAAAATGATAGCTGAATCATTACCAAGGATATCGCGAACTGTTTTCAAGGCCCGATGCACCTGTTTCCGAGCCGATTCGACAGTAATTTCCAATATGCCGGAAATCTCAGCGTACTCAAGTGATTCATTGAACCGGAGGTAGATCGCCTCTTTCTGTTTGGCCGGTAAATGAGTGAGGGCTTTGAGCACCTTTAGGTTGATCTCCGCATCTTTCTCCCGCTCCATGATCTGAAATTCGATGCTGTATTCGGGCTCAAATTCAATGCGCGCACTGATGCGCCGGCTTTGTTTTCTAACTGCCTCCAGTTTTTTGATCAGGTTTCGCTTCAGGGCCAGCAGGAGCCAATATTTCAGATTTTCAGGAGAGATTTTAATTTTTTCACGTTTCAGATAAAGTTCGATAAAAAGTTCCTGAAGGGAATCTTTAACAGCTTCCGGATCTTTGCAAAGTTTCGTGCCATAATTAAAAAGGTGGTTCACATGCAGGTTGTAAAAAATGGCAAAGGCCTCCTGATCGCCCGATTTGAACCGTGCCCAGGTAATCTCCCAATACAATTTATGGTCGTCCTCGTTCTGCATTTGTACGTCGGTACAATATATCAGTTAATGGTTAATATATCAATAAGATCAGACTATAAAATCTGGTTAAACTCCAATCTTTCTCCGTCAGGTCCCAGAATGGTAAAATATTTGCATCCGTTTTTCCAGTAAGGAAGAAATACAGGTTTATCTTCCTGAACTTTAAATCGGTCACCGGAATTCCCAAATGCTGAAAGGAATTAATTTTTAACATTGTTATTATTTTCTAATTGATTTCTAATGCAATACCATGCAGCCAGTCGCTCAATCCCCAAACCTCCGGATTGCCTGTCAGCATCGGAAAAACGGCCACGACGGGCCCGAAAAGAAAACCGCCCAAACCAACGGTTATGGACCACAATACAAGTCTTTTGTTCATGTTTGCCCGATTAGTTAGAAAAGAGGGGTAAAATAAGGATAATTTTCGATTTTCGATTTTGGAAGCGGTATCATATCCATAATCCTCAAAGACAATCCATTCAATCATATTTTAAACCTTATTTTCTATTAGTCCTCATTTTTGCCGTCTATCCGATCAATATTTTTTCAATTTCACTGTTGGCCCGGGCCAGCGCTTCTTTGGTGCTGTCTTTTAGCTGCTGGGCTTGTTGCCGGATGGTGGTTATATGATCGGCGATTTCTTTTTGCTTCTCGATTGGTGGTACTGGTATAATAAAATTTTTAAGGTTATCAGATCCAAGAAATGGGACACCACCACCACCAATAAATCTATTGATTTGTAATCTTCCAATTGAATTACAGAGACAATAGCCTACATAGTTTGGGCTCATGTGATTTTTCAAGCGTATAATTCCAACGTTATTATCAACCACATATTTATTTGATTCTTTGTCAAAAACTGAGAACTTAATCTGTTTTATAGCTTCACCAATACAAGGAGTAATAATATCTCCTGGTAAAAGTATTTTATTAAGTGGGAAGACTCCTATTGTTTCACTATCAGCATAATCTATATCATAGTTTTGCTTAATGTTTTTGACTTTAAGTAGAAAATAATTCGAAGAATCATCAATGTTCCTGCCAACTCCTTGAAAAATTGAAATTGAAATTTGATTTAAAGTGAATACTTGGAATGCACAATTTTCAATTGCAGAAATGTTTCTAAGATGGTTTAAGTGATTATAATTTGGATCAAATCTAGACCCTGTCAACAAATTAGATGAGACCTTAAATATCCTTTTGTTCAAAGAATTTTCGGCAGGTTCGGGAAAAGCTATTCCCAATTTTTCCAGCAAATACTCATCGATGCCTGCCAATAGTTTTTCGGCTTCAGCCTCGTTTTGCTCTTTCTGCGCTATGACTTTTTGCGTAATCGTTAAGATACGAGGGTCTTCAATAATTGGAATTGAAAGCAATGCCGGGTAATCCAAGGCAGGGCGTGTCCCACCGGTACTTCTTCGGCTTGCCAATTTTTCGCCAATATCTGAATTGAGAAATGCCGCCAGGGTTTCGCTGATTTCTTTGCTACCGGTTTTAATGACGCAAACATGCTGATTGATATTTCCGATAAAATTGTCAGGGACAACTGAAGCGACAGCCATTCTTCCGACTCCTGTTATTTTCACCAGTAAATCGCCTTCGGAGACCTGGCTGCGGTTCAACATACCGATGTGTGTCTCTTCGTTGATGTACTTGCAATCTTCAAATTCTAAAATTCCGGTTGGCGAGAGATTTTGGACTCTTAGGAATGGTATTCCCTGTTCCTTATCTGAATAGTATTTTTCGCTTTTTGTTGTTTTAGGCGTTGCTCCACTGGCGATACTATTGACATAATACCTAAGATTTCTGGGGTTTTTAGCCAAAACTTTCTTCTCCAATTCAAGCAATTCAGGCGGGTAATAAGCAGGATCGAGTCTTTTATCCACATCGCTTTTCTGCAGAATAAAGACCTTGTTGTGGTTGAATCGGGGGGATATTTGGAAGTTGGTCATAGCCATAAGGGTTCTTTTTGCCATTCAGGTTTTAAACCCAAAGCCTTTTCATCAACGTTGGGATATTTTTCCAGTAATTTTAATAGCCTCGAAGTCAAATCATTCCCCGGTTGTACGATATTCAATAAATATTTCATACAACATAAGTGAACGTACAGCATCTGGAATTCACTTTCTTTAGGTACATCACTAACCCAGGGAAATGGTGGTTTAGATAGTAGTTTTGGCCTTCCCGGCAGGTTTTTATTCCATAACCTGCTATGGTGGGCACAATAATTTCGGATTTGCGTAACAGACTGCAACCAACTCGGTAAATACGTGTGATTGACTGTCCCAAATTCTATTGCTATTATTTCTTTTGATTTGACATCATTTTTTAAATTCCCATACAGTTTGGAGAGGCTGCCAAATGTAGTTAATTCAAGGGTTTTCCAAGCCGGCGGAAACCTTTGGTCGTCCTTATGTTTCCTTTTATGTTCCCTGATAAAAGTATCTTTTGACCTTTCAATTTCCTCATCAATAGAAGCAAGCGTTCTAATTAACTCACTGGTATTTAAAAATATATTAATGTCTTGGAACCACCATGGATCAAATTCATGTGAGAGGTGATAAATAAGTTTTGTTCGCAAACTAATTTCTAATTTTTCGATCATATCAAAAATCAGAAGTCGTAATTCACGATCAAAATTGTAAAGCGCTACGACATCTTCAAATCGGCTTTGTGGTTTAAATGTGTGTTTTTCTTTATCAACTTGCATGGGCCACCAATAACCTGCCAATCGGTAATAACTGATATGGCCTAATATGTGGGCGGCGTTCTCCTCATTGCTTATCAGTAAACCCCTTTCTTTCAGGAGTGATAATTGTTCCTTTATTGTCAGAACCTTTTTGTCAAACATGGATGGAAATATAAAAACCCATCAAGAAATGTTTAAACATTACTTGATGGGTTTAAGTGGTTATAAGGGTATATAAAAGCAAAAGACCCGCCCTGGGACGCTGTTCTTATGGGTAGCGTGGCGAGTACTGTTGGTGCGAAAGTAAATAAATTATTCGAAATAACAAATAAAACTTTTCTTTCCAACAAAAGAAAAAACCCCCCAAGTATGCTGCCTTTCGACAAGCCTGGAAGGTGTATTATCTTAATTTGAATAAATTTTTCAGCGAAAACCCACCAAATTGTGCGTCGTAGCGAGGCTTGGTTGGCGCTATTTGGCGCAAATATACAACTTAAATTGGCATTGTCAATATTTTGGGCAATATTTTTTAATTGTTTCATAACCAGTCCCTCAAAGTTCATTTTGATTGATATAGGAGATGAATTTTGCCAGTTCAACGCTTATCTCTGTTAATTCGTTGTTACCCGTGGCCCTACCGGTAGCATCGTAACCAATATCAGATAGGTAACAAAGTTTCGGTCTTCATCGAACCGAATAAGCCCTTTTTCTATTCCGGTTTGTATTAAATCTATTTTTTAGGTCTATTGCAATTTTGTAGGATGCTAATTTACGATTTAAACTTGTTTCTGGTTCAATGTTTTAAAATTTGCCACGAAGCGCATAAAGGAATTAAGACAAGGACGCAAAGAACTTTTTGGACATTCTGGTCAGTAAAGAAACAGATATTTTTACCTGTACATGTGGTATTTTACCATTTTCACGGCTTTCAGTTGCCTGAAAATGAAAGGGAATTTCGGGACCATCACCCAATTGGTCGTCCAGTCGTGAAGTCTTCTTGTCGTCCTGCCTTATTTCAGTGAATCTCGTCGCTGAATAACTTCTCCGATATAAATCTGACAGGATACCATGCGGCAATGAAACCAATCAGCGAGACCGAGATAATTACAAGCACAATATCGGAAGGTTCAATTTTCATCGGGTAGGCATCGATGATAAAAGAGGAACCTCCTCCCGAAAGTTTCACCAGACCATAGGAGATCTGGGCCTGGCAAAACGCCAATCCGGCAAGGGTGCCGGTAACGGCTCCGAAAAAAGAGATCAGCCACCCTTCAAAAAGGAAAATGTTGCGGATGGTTCTTTTGTCGGCGCCCATGCTTTGCAGTATGGCAATATCCTCTTTCTTGTCGAGGATCAGCATGGTGAGGGAACCTACGATGTTAAAAGAGGCAATAACCAGAATCAGGATAAGGATCATGTAAGTAGCGTATTTCTCGCTTTGCATGGTTTTGTACAGGTAGTCGTGCTGCTGGTAACGGTTTTTGATCTCAAACCCGGTTCCGAGCAAAGCGGAAATTGCCTCTTTTACCTTCTTATCTGAAGCGCCCTCTTTCAGCTTCAGTTCAATGGCGCTGACCTTTTCAGGCATTTCAAATATCTCACGGGCAAATTCGATCGGAACGATCACATATTTGGTGTCGATTTCCTGCTGAATGGAAAAAACACCTGAAGGGTTGATCAGTTTCTGGTTGAAATTCCCGGTAGGTAAAAGGGCAGATTCCCTTCCCTTTTTAGGTACGAAAACGCTGATGGGATCCATCTGCCTGACGCCTGCGGCAAGGTTGTAGGCAATCCCTTCGCCCAGTACGGCATAATTATTGACCCCATCTTTCAGCCTGAATTCCCCGGCTGTAATCATCGAGTCGATCCCCGACATTTTCTGATAATCCTCACCAACCCCTTTGATTGTTGCAAAAACCTGCCGGTCCTTGTAACGCAACAGGGCGTTGTCTTCCACGATTTCAGAATAATAAGCCAAATCCGGCATCCGGCGGAGTTCGTCGAATGACTGGCCGGCCGTAGAGAAACTTTTTCCCTCTTTGATGGTGATCCGGAGTTCGGGATCGAAGGAGGAAAAAAGAGATTTGATCAGTGAATCGAATCCGTTGAAACCGGACAGGCCAATGATCAATCCCGTGGTGCCAACCGTCAGTCCAAACACGGAAATGGCCGAGATCAGGTTGATCAGGTTGGTCTTCTTCCTGGAAAAGAGATAACGTCTGGCTATGTAAAACGGGAAGTTCAACGCAGAATTATTAGTTATGAGTTATAAGATATGAGACATGAGATATGAGATCATTTGCAGGCAGTTACCAGCAAGCCGGTTCCTGTTTTATTATGGCTCTTTACATCAATAAAATTAAGAAAAGCACAGAAAGGGAAAACCACCAGATAGTAAAATGGCAAGATCAGGTAAAATATTTTGGAAAATCCCAGCAATAGAATTGGAAATTTCATCGACAGTTTCCATGCTGCCGATCCATATCTGCCGTAGGTATAAGAGACTTCCACCCGGGAGAATCCGGCTTTCAGTAATTTTCTGATGATATCTTCTTTGTTGTAGCCGTCTCTGACATGCTCTTCGATAAAACCGTGAACATCTCCTTCTTCATGGTGATCGCTGTCAGAGCCACCCTGGTCGGACGGCGTGGAGATCAGCAACAGGCCGCCGGGCTTCAGCGATTCGCTGAAATTTGCGAATACCTGTTCATCCTCCAGGATATGTTCCATGACATCTACCGAAAGAATCAGGTGATACTGGCTGACGGCTTGGTATTGTGTCAGGTCGGCTATTTCGAAGGTGACCAATCCGTCCTTACCGATCTGCCGGAAGAAAAGGTTGCAGTCATCTATCTGCTCCTGTTTGACATCCACTCCCAGAATTTCTGCATCAGGAAACATGCGGGAGATCCGGTAACAGTACTGCCCAAAGCCGGAACCCGCATCCAGGATATTCAGTTTCCCGGCAGGGTTTGAAATTTTAAACTCCTGCAGCGCTTTTTTGACATGCCAAGCCCTCAACAGCAGCAGATCAAGCAAATGATAGAACATTTTACGCAAAAAGGGAGTCCGGTTAAAGAGGTTTCCCAGTTGTCGCTTGATCGGATCGTAATGCATGAGCAGGGTATATTTGAAACTTACTTCAGCAGGTTGTCTATCTTTTCAATATAGTCGAGACTGTCGTCGATAAAGAACTCCAGTTCAGGGACATGCCTGAGCTGGAAGCGGACTGCCTGACCCAGTTCGCCGCGAATGTGACCCTTGTGGAGTTTAATATCTTTCAGGATCTCAGCCGATCCTTCAGACGGAAAAATGCTGAGGTAACACCGCGCAAGCGACATATCCCTGGTGATCCGGACGGCAGTTACGGAAACCATTTTACCTTTTGCCAGTGTGTGTGCTTCGCGCCGTAAAAACTCGCTCAGCTCTTTCTGGATGAGTCGGCCGATCTTATTCTGCCTGGTTGTAAATTGTTCCATGATTTTACACTTAATTTTTGACAAAAATAGGCAAAATGAACGGGTTATGCATTTTTTTCTATTCCGGTCCAGTTAAAAAAGATTAACCGGCCATTTTAGAAAAAATAAAATCCTACTTTTGGTACAAATCAGAATTAAACGGAAGCAGCAACAGAACAGCGATCGCTGTCTCCCAAAATTCTGTTCACTGAAGTTTTACCAATCAAAATTTTTAAGATGAAGGAAAATATTTTCAAATTGTCAACAGTTCAGCTGAAAGAGATTGCCATTGATCTTCAGCAAAAAGTGGAAAACGGATTGAAGAACCACAATACCGAAGTCCAGTGTATCCCGACCTACATCAAGCCAAAAACACTTGGCGTGGAGGGAGAAGCAACCGTATTGGATTTGGGTGGAACAAACTACCGTGCTGCAGTGGTTAGTTTCAAGGATGGTAAAACTAATATTTATCCGGCTGATGGTTGGAGTAAAGACCTGAGCGTCATGAAAACGAAGGGTTTTACGGGCAAACAGCTTTTTGCAGAGCAGGCAACTTTTTTAAATGATCTTACCATGCCGGGAAAGTCACCTATCGGTTATTGTTTTTCCTATCCTGCTGAATGTCTGCCTGACGGTGATGCAAAGCTGCTTCGCTGGACCAAAGGAGTCGACATCAAGGAGATGATCGATCAGCCGATCGGCAAGCCATTAATGGATTTCCTGAACAAACAGGGGAAAACCGAGTTTACTGCCGTGAAAGTGATCAACGATACAGTGGCCAGCCTTTTTGCCGGATTAGCCGACAGTTCTTTCGATGGTTACATCGGACTGATCGTAGGTACCGGTACCAACATGGCAACCTTCATCCATTCCGACCAGATTGGCAAACTGGACAAATCACTGAACTGGCAAGGTTTGACTCCTATCAACCTGGAGTCGGGAAATTACCGCCCGCTGCATCTCACAGCCATCGACGACCAGGTGGATGCCGCATCCGGCACCCAGGATGCACAACGGTTTGAAAAAGCCGTATCCGGAATGTACCTCGGAAAAGTATTCACAGCCCTCTTCCCGGAAGATGGATTTGATGATAACTTTGATTCCAAAGCATTGACAGATCTGATCGCCAAACCGGACAATCACAAAAAGAAACACATAAAAGCTGCACGCAGGATTTACAAACGTTCAGCTAAACTCGTTGCCGCATCCCTTGCCGGTCTGGTGGCTGTCATGGTTTCCCACAACCCTGCTATCAAAAAAGTTTGCCTTACGGCAGAAGGAAGTCTTTTCTGGAGCAAAGTGAAGGACTGCAAAGAATACAACAAGCTGGTATCCAAAAATCTGGAAGCAGTTCTGGAAGAATTGGGTCTCGGAGAAGTAAAAGTAAAAGTTGTTGGTATTCACAATGCCAATTTGATCGGATCAGCGGTAGCGGCTTTATCCTAAACGAAAGTGCCTTAAGTGACTAAAGTGATCTAAAGTGACTAAAGTACTTGGAGCTTCAACGTTGCATTACTGTTAACTTTAGCTCACTTTAGTCACTTAAGTTCACTTTAGTCACTTCTTCATGGTAACTTTCCTACAGCAATACGGCCTTTGGGGTCTTTTTTTCGCCGGGTTCCTCTCGGGATCCATTCTGCCGTTCAACTCTGAAGCGGTGATGTCGGTCCTGATTTTGGCAGGGGTGAACGGTCTCTCCTGCATTATCGTCGCTACAGCCGGAAATACGCTGGGAGGAATCTCCATCTTCTACCTTGGTTATCTTGGTAAAATTGAATGGATCGAAAAATACGGAAAGGTAAAAATGGAAAAGATCCATGCCATTTTACC
>JBBQHB010000134.1:0-9652 GCA_038323575.1 Bacteroidales bacterium
ACAAAAGCGAAAGGAGGTAAGAAACAAAGACAAATTTTTGGGCAAAAGAATGTTGGTGCAAACCGCCAACCGGAATGGCATACCTCGAAATGAACGCAAAGCTTTAACCGTAGAAAAAAATACTATAAGCTGAATCGCTGGCCAATTGCCGGATAGCTTGCGATTCGCCCAAATGGTTGTATTTTGCCATTAGCGGAGCATTGAAATATTCAGGGAAAAGCACAAAATCTGATTTATAGTCTGAAACCGCATCCACAAAAAACACGACTTGCTCAAATACATCATCAATGGTATCATAGGAGCGCATTTGCCATTGTACCAATCCTAACCTAATGGTTGTTTTCTGGGGAACAAAATCCTGGGAAGGCGGCTGATAGTAAATGTTATCCCACTGCATCAGGCAGGCATAATGTTTGGATTCCTTGTCGTTGGGCAGGTAATTGGTCATCACTTTCCGCACGTGGAAGTCGTTTGAAAGCTGGAAAGTGAGGACCGGGTCGAAGATCTCTTTTTTGCTGACCTTTTGTATATACTCTTTGGGGCGCATGGTTTCGGCATATCTGTGGTAATTTGGTATCCTGCCGCCAAACATGATGGACTTAAGGTTCAGCTCCTCGGAGAGTTCTTTGCGGTAATCGTACATTCTTCGTGCCAGCCTCAGACCCCGGTAATCGGGATGGATAAAGACTTCAATGCCATAGAGTATATTCCCCTTTGGATTGTGGGTGTCAAATGTTTCATATCCGGTCATTGAAGCATAGGTGTGGTCGTTCTTGATCTTGTCGTAATCCACGATGATGGAAAGGGCGCAGCCCACAATTTTCTTATCAGCTTCGGCAACAATTTGACCTTCAGGAAAGATGCGGATTAGCTTTTCAATTTGATCGAGCGACCAAAATTGATCACTTCCGTCGGTATATGTCCGGGTAAACGAATGTGCTAAAAGTTCGTAGTCTTCAATTTGTAAGGCGCGGACGGTTACTTTGTTTATTCTTGGCATTGAACCCATAATGTGCTGTATTTAGATGTTCAAAATAAGGCAAAGATAAGCCGAAAAAGTTCCCGCCGGTGAAGTTTTGGCTAAAGCCCTGTTTATCTTGCTGTTTCTGGTACGTTGGCTGAAGCCAACGGCAATGAAAAGAAAAGGAGATTTGAATTTGGAATTATGATCCGGAAATGCGAATGGGGTTCAATCATTGCCGTCTGCTTTAGCTGACGGCTAAAGAGAAGACATGATTTGGATTTCCCGGCTGGTTCGGGTTATAGGCTGGGTGTCATCCAGACCAGTTGTTATTCAATATTATCACTGAGTTTATAAGGTTTAATATGATCAATGATCCTTTCACCGATAATTTCAATTTTATTTAAATCAGCTGTACCCAATCCTGTTTGGGCGCAATAATTCAGATAGCCAATTTTAGCAAAATCTATTCCCATTAATTCAACCGCCACGCGATCAGCTGCCAGCCAATCGGTACTGACCACGCAGACTTTATGGTCAACCGGTGTCCCTTTGTTGGGGCCGTTTCCCTCCATTCCCTGAAAACCATCGATAACGGCAAGATGAGGATGCAGGCGGGGGGCAAGTGCATACAGATTATAGTTTATTCCTCTGAAACCACTGCCATGTACTACTTTAGAAAATCTCACCGGGTGAGGCCTGAAATCCTTTTCATCAAAGACATGCAAAATTTCATGACCTTCGTATTCATGATAATGGACATTTACATAATTTACATTTAACACCTTGGAATAATGTTCAGTTCACTTTTCATTCGCGGGGCTGCCACAATTTTTACAGTAATTGTCAGATTTCGCAATGGTACTGTTACATTTTAAGCAATTATAGGTGGTTAAACCTGCTCTTGACATTTCAACTGTGACAATTCCTGTTGGTACTGCGATAATTGCATAGCCCAATATCATTACAAAAGAAGATATGATCTTACCTAAAACGGTATGTGGTACCATATCGCCGTATCCTACAGTAGTTACGGTAACTATGGCCCAATAAATACTTTGGGGAATGCTCGTAAAGCCTTGTTTCCCACCTTCAACCACATACATAATAGTACCCATAAAGACAACAATCGCCAATATTGCAAATAAAAATATACTGATTTTATACATACTTGATTTAAGGGCACCTGCTAACACTTGCGACTCCCTGTTAAAACGTGCCAATTTCAATATGCGGAAGATTCTCAATAAACGGAAAATTCTTACAATCAGCAAATAGTGATAACCTGGGAAAACCAGGCTTAAATAAGTCGGAAGAATCGAAAGTAAATCTATATATCCCCAGGCGCTGAAGAGGTATTTAAAACGATTCGGACTTATCCAGATTCTGACTAAATACTCAATTGAAAAAATTATTGTTAATATCCATTCTATAGCAATAAAAGGATCTGTAAATCTGTCATGTATTTCAGGAACGCTTTCCAGCATTACAATAATAACGCTGAAAAGAATTACCCAAAGCAAAACCAGATCAAACCGTTTTCCTGCTTTAGTGTCAGTACCAAATACAACTGTGTATAACCTTTCTTTAATTGCTGTCATCATCATTAACCCAAACGCAATGGCGTTTTATTCAACGTTTCCTCAAATGTATGATGAAAAATGGGCTTAAGCAAATTTGTTTGCTGATTTTCAATGAGGTGAACAAGGGGAATGGTTGATAAAACTAGGCTGATGCGGATTTGTAATCAGCGCCTCTCATGCCGAAGATTTATAATCTTCTTTGACAGGAATATTTTTTTTAGCAATTCCAGGATCAGCAATAGATTACAGTAATATCAGGGTCAATTATTGAAGTGCCGGTTTAGCTCTTTTGGATTGCAAATCCAATATCAGCGGGGCGCGGATTAAAAATTCGCACCAGCTGAGATTTTGTTTGGTGATTTTTCTGATGTAACTTGATTGATGGCCGTATTGCCACCGCCGACCCTTCGACTACGCTCGGGAACCGGAAGGCTGCCCCATACCAAAGGCTAAATCATCAGAGACGCGCGGCAGAGCGTCTCTGCAATTCCATTTTCGGATTCCCTTCTCCGGTCTCCGTCCTCCGTTCTCTTTAATCCGTTCACCTAAAAATGCCGCTCCGTGCACACAGTACCCATGCTATGCGGGCTCTCTCAGGCAATCAGGACCATGGCTTCCTCCTGGTTACTGTCTTGCAGCAGATCTTCCGTCATGCTGTCCAGTATATTTTCAATACTGCTGAACCTCCCGTAAGGAACACCTGTCCATTTCAGGGTATCGCGGAGGAAGGTGTAGTAATTCATGTTGATGGGAAATTCCCCGAAAACAATGGCAAGGAGGTGTGCCGCAGCGGCCTGGTTCGGGGTTTCGGTCATTATGGCCATATTGCTGGGCACGGTCAGCTGTGGGAAAGACTTTAAAAAATCAACCATTACGGCCATGTCTTTCAGGCTGAATTCAAGGAAGGTCTCTCTAACATCAGTGATGATGTTGTACCCCGGTTTAAAATCCGCATCCTCAACCAGGCATTTAAGATAGGCAATCAAATCACCCGGCCCGATAGTGCCGGCAAAACTAACCAGAACCAGTTTCAGTTCCGGGATAATTACAAATTCCGATTTCTTCATCATTGATAAGGGATCAATTCTGTTTGAAATATTCTAAGACTTACGCAAAGTAAACAAATTCAGCATAAATATGTTTACCGATGCAATTATTTTTTTTGGATTTCCCTAAATCTATGCTCCGCTTTGGCTCCACTCATTGAGGCAAGAAGATGAATTGATTCTCCCTGGACTGATCTTACAGCGCCAAGAACACATCTTAAGCAACCTTGCACGTGTCTTTTATTGAAAAGGCATCATCTTACACATCCTTGCATACGTATTATTGTTACCTGCACCAATCTCAAAGGCTGCTCTATTAATTATTAAATAGTTAGCGAAATATTTGATTATTAAGAAAATACTTTTTAACTTTCCTACTATAAATATTTTCCCTTATTATTTATGATTACTAAACCTTATCAGCATGACAAACAAAGAAGAAAGCCGTTTGAGCATGTACCTTACTTTTAAGGAGTACCTTGCTGCTTACGCCTCCATTACCAACGGACTGCCGAATTTCCAGGCGAATTCTGCCACCTTCCTGAACACTGTTCCACAAATCCAGAGCTGCTCCGAACTACAAAAGATCAGCAAAAAAGGGGTTACCGAGGGTAAAAACCAACTAAGAGAAACCCTGGTGGTACTTGCTGCCGACTATTTCAGAAAACTGGGGACTTACGCCCTTTTTACCGGCAATTCAACCATGGCCAAAGAGTTAAAAATCCCTGAGAGCAAACTGCGGCTGGCGGCCGACACTGCCGTGAAAGACTATGCCCGATCGCGTACGACCGTGCCCAACCCCTACTGTCCTCGCTTGCCGAAAACGGCATTACGGCAGCTTCTCAAACCTCCCTGGCCAACGCCCTCAATGCCTACAATGCCTCCATCGGCAAACCCGGCATCAGCAAAATTGAAGGCGGTCAAACCACCATGCAACTCAAGGCCTTGTTTAAAACTGCAGAATCCGCTTTGGCCTATATGGATGCTGCGGTTGAAATTGTGAGGCTGACGCAGGTGAATTTCTACAAAGGTTACCAGAAAGCCCGTAAAGTAACGGTTACCGGGACCGGCTCTATGGCAGTTAAAGGTTATCTGACGGATGCCGCCACCGGACTGCCTTTACGCGGGGCCATGGTCTCCTTCGCCCTTGACGGAGCAGCCGTAGTCAAAGCCACCGTTACAAAACCTGATGTCGTGAAAAAAACCGGCCCAAAAGGTGGGTTTAACCTCAAAACCCTTCCGGCAGGTGTGTATGACGTAACCTGTACGAAAAACGGTTTTGCCGGTCAGTCTGCCTCCGTTGCCGTTTCGGATGGCGAAAAGGCCGTCATGGAAATTCAACTTCCAAAACCAAATCATTGAGCAATGAAAACAATTTATTTCAAGAACAGCAATGATCCACCTGAAGTGGAGTTCAAAGTAATAAACGGCGTTGTCGCCGCTTCTTACACCGTGATTCTGTACGAAAAAAACAGCAACAACATAGTTGCGACGTTTAAGGGTAACAATTTAAATGATCAGCCTGACAGGTATCCCCTGCCACTTCCGCCATCCGTAAACGACGGACGCATAATTAGCCTGATAGCCGATTTTAGAGGCCTTGATTTGGATATGAGCAAGAAGTTCGAATTCCGTCTTAACGTATACCAGGACAGCCAGCCGGCAGGTTTCAATGCAGAAATCGGGACTATCACAGGTAAGCCGCAAACCTCGCTGATGTATGTTAAGCTTATAATGAACTAAAATGAAAAAAAGTAATTCCATTTTGATTTGTTGCATTCTGTTTGCGACAATGAATAGCTATGCCCAGGTGAATCCGGAAATTGATACATCCTTGGTAAAAAATCTGACGCAAAATTTTGCAGTTCCCGACCTGCCGGCGTTTAACGCCCTTGATGTCGCGCCTGGCAACCTGCTCAGACCATCTACTCCAAAAGAGTTCGCTGTCGTAGCCGGTAATTTTTACGGCGGGAATACGATTATCATCCCCAAATCATTGGCAGTTGAGGTATCGCCAATTCTGATTACCAAATCCAAAAGCCTGACCATACAAGACTACCAAAAATGCCCGGCATTCTATAATTTGCGGATTTCGGTTGGTACCTTAAGGGATAGCACCAATGCATCGAAAATAGCCATAGGTTTGAGGACGACTATATTTGACCATGGGGATATTAAATACAAATCAAATCTGGATACAGTTGTCAAATTTCTGGAAAAAAGGAATAACGGCAGGGTCGAATACATTACAAAAAATCTTAAAACTCCGGGCGATGATGCGGAACTGAAAAAATTAAGCAGCGAATACGATGCGCTTTTCAACGACACGCTGAACTATGTTGTGGAGAAAGGTTGGAACGCTGCAAGGTTGGATGTTGCCCTTGCGTATGTCGGCGCATCACCCGATTCTACCGCGAAAAACATCCGGTTCAGCTCGTTGACCTTTTGGAGTACGCTTGCATTGCCAATCAAGCGCAACGGGCAGTTACTTATCGGTTTTTGCCTGATTAATTCAGGAAGTACTGACAAAAGTTACACTACGCTTAGCCTCCCGGTCCGCGCCTATTTCGGGAACAACGGTTTAAAAGGATTCCTGGAAGGCCAGTACACTTACAAGCAATCCGATCAGACAAATCAGGCATTGGTAAGTCTTGGGTGCGAGTACAAATTAACCAATTCGGTTTGGGCTCAATTCAGCGCCGGAATGAACAGGAATTTTACAGACAATACTTCAAATCTGACTTCAGATTTCAGGTTGATTTATACTATTCCGGGGAAATTATAATTCTTGAAGCATCTTGCTATTATCCGGAATTGCATGTGAATAGCGTCTTCTGACCGGGTAACCAAAGTCATGCTTTATGACGGCGAAAAGACCACCAAAAATTTATCTTACCAGGAATTAAACAACGAAGCCCCGTTTCCTCGGGACTTCGTTGTTTAATTGAGAATCTTACTGCACGGAATTTCTGATTTTTTGGATTAAAAATCCAAACTCTGCGGGGTTGTTTATTTATTTTCAAATCCCATGATCTCCCTGATGTAACCGGCATTTTGTCTGGTTGTCAGCAATTCCAGTAAAAGCAACGCAACATCGATTGCCGTCGACGGGTTCCAGGAAGTGATGATGTTGCCGTCGACCACTACCGGCTCATTGATCACATGCACGCCGCATGAACTGAGGGTTTCCACCCGTTTTGGATTTTTAAGGTAGGTGGTTCCGTTTTTACCGGTTAAAATACCGCTCTTTCCCAACGGTAAAGCACCCACACAGATGGTTGCAATAAGCTTATCCTGCTTTTTAAATTCCCGGATCAGGTTCAAAAACCGCTCGTCGTAGGCGTCCCTGTAAAAATCATATTCCTCAAATCCTCCGGGGATGGCCAATGCATCATAGTCATTTACATTGATATCATCTACCAGATAATCCACCACGAACCTCTGACTGAATGAACTTTTGATCTCCTTTTTCAAACCGCAAGAAAACAATTCGGTAGAATGGTCCCCATCAACGAGATTCCACCCGATAACATCAATGAATGCACTGGCTTCGAAGGTTTCGAAGCCTTCGGCTAATAGTAATAGGACTCTTTTCATTTATTTTCTGATTTTTTCCGGATAAGGTCCGTCATATTGATGGGGGGCAAAAGGTATGGCCCCATTGGTGATGAAGCAGTTATAGCGGTTAAGGTATTTCTGAGATAACCGATGAGGATATTTACTGTGGAATAGAATTTAAGGTTATTTTGCTCATTCTCTGAAAGGTTACAGATATCGTCCAGGGAAAAGACAGCTGCTCCTTCAACAAATAGTTGATACCCTGGCAAATTCTTTTCATTCTGGTTCACTGAAATCTTTGTGAATACCTGAATAGTCTGGTCATCGTTTAATTTATGGGCAAAATCGATATCAATTCCGTAAGATTTGAAGATTTTCTGTGGTTCTTTTGGATTCCGTTTTGGTGGAATGAACTGATAATGTGACTGAAGAACGGCAAAGCTTTCCAAACGAATTTCTGAAGGTAAGGCGATCATAGTTATTGATTTTTGAAATTATGCAACCTTGGCATTATTATCATATTCAAGGAACGGTATTTCTTCCCTGGAATCATAATCAGCGATTCCAAATTTATGGTAAACCCAAAATCCCTGACCATCACTAACCGGAGAATAAGCTTCAACCGTCTCTTCGTACGAGTGAACTTCAGAAATATCAAATTCGATCCCGAGCGCTTTTTGGAATTTGGCAAGGGTAATCATGTTAACCAGTTTATCTCCGCGAAATAGCTGGGTGATATAAGAGGCAGAAGTACCAACTTTTGAGGCAAGTTCTTTTCGAGTCCAACCTAATTCTTCACATTTGGTCTCGATGATACTCAGAAAACGGAACATCAAAAGCCGGGATTCAGTCCAGATTTTTTCTTCTTCTGTACGATTATTGAAAAGTTCGTCAAAAGCCTCTTTGATTCTCTGAGATTCATTTAATATCGTATTCATATCCGGCAACTTTTTCTATCAGGTTAATTTCTCTTTGCTTATTTTTTTGAGCTTTCTTTCTTTCCAGTAGTTCAGCTGCAACTACCACAAAAACTTTATCTTTTTGGTGAATTTCTTTGCAATAGATACGTGCATTTTCCTGCCCTTTAAAAAATTTCATCGCAGTGACCTGTTTGCATCTGTCGTTGATGTTTTCTTTGTCGTACAAATCTGTGTTTCTGAAACCGTTCAGAATAATATTGCATATATCAATAAATTTGTTCTCATGTCTTTTATCCCGGTAAATAAACTGGAGGATCAGATCAGAATTTTCTAAATCTAATACAATAAGGCGTTTGCCATCATTCGAACAACGTAATGGGATTGTTTGTCTTTTCACGCCAAAATTAAGCTATAGGTTAATTAAAACCAAATATTTTAACACTTTATTTTCAAATCTCAACAAATAATAGTTTTTCTTTGATATCTGGCCAAACTCAATTATTAATCAGCAAGCTCAAATTCTTCATTGATACCTCCACAATCTTTCCGTGTCTTGCTAAATTTTGAATTATTTCCTTATCATTAGCCATTTTTAAAGCATTGATCTTTCCCTTATAAGTTACAACTTTTTCTTTAATTAAGGAAGCTTTATCCAGGTGAGGTTGCAAGAAAATCCGGGCAAAAGGCTAATTTTAACCGGTGGAGGGGGTCAGATGATCCGGATTATCCACCGTTGACTGAACGAGCTTTTTAGCTCCTTTTTTAACCCGCATGAAAACAATTCCGTAGAATGGTCCACATCAACGAGATTCCATCCGATAACATCGATGAATGCGCTGGCTTCAAAGGTTTCGAAACCTTCGGCTAATAGTAATAGGACTCTTTTCATCTGTTTTATTTAAAACTTAACTATCCTACGGACATTTTTAAAGTTGGGAACAACGCTCCCTGCCTTGTCCCCAGGACTTCTTCCACGCCGTAATTTCCGCAAACCCTGACGCTAAGGCACTATTAGGAGTAGTTATTTTTCGGCAAGAAGTATCTGATATTCAAAATCTTTAGTTAATAATTCAGTGATAATATTATTATTTGGGTCAAGATCATATATGCTATTAAATCCTGTCTTGTCGAAAATACCATAAGTTTCAACATAAATTTTGTTCTGCTTGGGATATGGTCTTAGAGTTAGATCCCCAGATAAAGAGGGCTCTTTTTTTGGATTGTCTGAGTAATCTATTTCGATTGTTGGAATCGCCATATTGTTAATGGGTTCTCTAACTTTAAGATAAATAATCCAATAAACTTTAGTGTTGAATTGGACAATAACTTTGAATTTATCTGATTTTGCGTTGTAAATATTGTTTGGGAAAGCAGGGTTTTCCAATTAAAGGATAACGCTTTCAGCATTGACATTATTATAAGAGTTTATCAGTTTAACTAGAGATTGCATATTCCGGTGAAGGCGGACACTCATTCCGGAGCAAGCCGGACACTTTTCTTGTGGTAAATTAGTTCATAAAACTATAAAAAATCAGTCATCATTTTTTAGATATTTTCTCATTGATTCTCCTTGTATTTCGATTC
>JBBQHB010000135.1:0-9641 GCA_038323575.1 Bacteroidales bacterium
CTTTTTATTCACCTGTCCGAATTGCTGTCCCGCTTTTACCGTCGATTTTTTGAAATTAACAGAAGGTGCATCCAATACTTCATTTTGATTTTCAATTTGCAATGGCAGAATGATTGTGAACTTTGAACCTTTGCCCCGTAAACTTTCAACTTCGATGCGGCCATTCAACAGATTGGCATATTTCTTTGCGATTGCCAACCCAAGCCCTGTTCCACCGTATTTTCTTGAATTACTTCCATCAGCCTGTCTGAATTCATTGAAAATATGTGGAAGATGTTCGTCGGAAATTCCAATACCGGTATCAGTAATTGATATTTGAATAGACTTGGTTTTTATTTCCACAGTAATTTCCACCACACCTTCCTCGGTAAACTTAACGGCATTGGCCACAAGGTTTTGGAGAATATGCCTGCATTTTTCGTGATCGCTCCTGATATCAGGAAGGCCGTCCTGAGCCACGTACCGAAGGCTGATATTTTTTAAGTTTGCCTGATGTTCAATCATTTCAACTACTTCACCAATCAGCTGATTTACATTGAATTTTGTGATTTCAACCTCTTCGTACCCGGCTTCAATTCGCGAAAGATCAAGAATATCGTTGATAAGCGCAAGCAATTGTTTTCCGTTGCGTTCAATCACATGCAGATAACTATGTTCTTCTTCGGGAACTTTGCCGGCCAGACGTCGGTTCAGCACGCCCGAAAGGGCAATCACCGAATTGAGCGGTGTGCGCAATTCGTGACTCATGTTGGCCAGAAAATTGGTTTTCATCCGATTGGCTTCATCCAGTTGTTTCTTCTGCATTTCCAATTCAACATTTTGCTCTGTCAGTTCCCCTGCCTGAGCAGAAAGTTCCCTTTTCTGGGTTTCCAGTTCGCTATTCTGGAATTCAAGTTGATGCGAAAACTCTATGACTTTCCGGTAAGCCAGAATCCCGTCCATGCGGGCACTGAGCGTACTCAGAATGGTATTGAGCATCCGCAGGCTGTTTTTACTGAAACTCTTGATCGTTGCCAGTGAAATAACAGCTATTGTTTCGTTGCCCGAAACAATAGGAATAGTAATCATTTCGCGGGGTTTAAACTTTCCGCCCACAGTTGAAAACGTAAAGCGGGTATCTTCCGGAATATTGTTAATATGCTGTAATTTTTGACTCGCAAGAGCTGCACCGAATTCACCTCCGAAATGAACCGAAGAAAATGGTTTGTATCCTTCAGCATCCATTCCGATACATTCGAAATGATTAAATTCTGTTTTTTCATCATTCAGCAGATAAATTGCACCCATTTGTGAACCGGTATAATCAAGCAGAGTGTTTAAAACTGAATGGCAGAAACGGTTTGCATCGTCCTCACCGAGCATTAATTGGTTGAGTCTGGCTGCCTGAATGTTCAGGTTCAACTCTGTTTCGATGGTTTCGGCCAAGGTGTTAAAAGAATCGGAAAGCTGGCCAAACTCATTTAGGGATTTGTATGAACTGCGTGCATCTGTTCGGCCCTCTCCGAACAATTTCGTAGCATTGGCAAGTTCAACAATCGGGTGACGGATATTTAAATGAAGTAGATAAATGATAAAAACAGAAAGTGCCAGAATACCGGCAACAAGAAAACCTAACTGGCGGTTCAGTGAATTATTCAGATCAATGGTACCTGTAAAATATTCGTTGGCTTTATTGCGGGCAAAATTATCAATCGTCTTAATATGCTTCAATAGTTGCTCCCGTTCCCTGCCGATGTCGCCCAATGCTTCAAGGCGTTTCATCGCTTCAGAAATCTGACCGTTTTGCCCCAATTCCCGGTTCCCTTTCCGCACCGCCACCCACCGGTCGAAAGCGCCGTTGGCTTGGTCAATATCCGTGACCGGCCCAAGGTAACGATCTTTTAAAATTTCGAATTGTCGTTCGGCATCAGCCTGGTAAAAGTCGGAGTTTATTATTGCAGCTTGTCTGCCTTGCTCATCATTGGCCAGAAGAAAGTTCCTATACTCCAAACGCATTGCAAGGATATCGGCATTTAAATCACCGAGGGCTAATCGAACTGCAAACGGATGGTTATACATGTCGGTAGTATGTTGCGCTAACTTATTTGTTTGCTGCCAGGCGATGGCGCCGAGTATAACGATCAGTATGACAATAATGCCGAAGCCTATCTTCAGCTGATTTCCGATTTTCAGGTCTTTCAGGTTCATAGGTTATTATTTTTTTTGAAATATACAGGAATTTATAAAAACTTCGCGAAATCCGCTCCCTTTAACGATTTCCCTTTCTGTTTCGCCGGTGGCCAGATAACCGCCATTTGCAAGGCAATGACCGGTTTTGTCAAGTATGCGTTTCCGGTACTCCGGCCCGTAATAGAACAATAGGTTACTGCAAAATATCAGGTCGAAATTGCCGTAAATACTTGTCGGCGGACAAGTTCCACTTACAGTAAGAAGATCAAAAATTGAAAAGTCGATATACTCCCTGAGTCGTGGTACAATGCTGTATGTTTCTGTGTGCTTCGTGAAGTACGATCGAATTCTTTTAAATGTAACTTTTCCCAGTGATGCAGGTTGGTAAATCCCCTTTTGGGCATTGGATAATTCATCAGGACTAATATCGGTTGCAAAAATACGAAAGGATATGTTGGCTTTTGTGCTGACAATCAATTCATCACAAAGTATTGCAAGACTATAAGATTCCTGGCCTGATGCACAGGCAGCTGACCATATCCTGATTTCCTTTTCATTATTTTTCACCTTCTGCGCGATCAGTGCGGGCAGAATGATTTGTTCGAGATAAGCAAAGGTAAGGGGATTACGAAAAAATTCGCTGTACGAATTGGTCAGTTGATTAAGGAGTTCTGACAACTCATTTGGCACCATAGCAAGCTGATCCAGGTAGTTATCTGTCGTTTCGCAGGCAAAGGCTGCCATTCTGCTTCTGATCCCCTTTTCGAGAAAAGAATTGTCGTACATGGAAATATCGAGCTCATATTTTTCCTTAAGGAAATGAATGCATTTTTCAGTCTCTTTACTCATTTTATTGTTCTTTTCCCTCCCATTATTAACCTGCCATCCATCTAAAAATGAATGAGAGAACTATCACCCTATCAGCCACTAAAGTAACTATAAATTTGATTTCCCCAAGGAACAATATAAATTACTAATTATTTGCAGATGAGACACTTTGTTTGTCGGAAATATCATTGACAATTGCAGGCAGGTTATTTCCACTTACATTGATCAGGTGGGCAACATTTCCAGCATAATCTGGAGCGCTTCCAGTTCATATTGGTTTCAGCCTCGTTTTTTATCCCGACTCCGTTATCAGCTACGGTTACTACTATTTCATCCTGATTCTGATCGACTGAAACAACAATCTCACCGCCAGGATTGGTGAATTTTACAGCATTCGAAATCAGATTCCGCAGGATGGTGCTTACCATGGTTTTATCGGCAAAACAATGGCATTGCGAGGTAAAATTCCGAAAATGGTCATTGATTTTTGTTGCGCATAGTCGCTTAATAAATCGGTTACTTCATTGATTAATGCAACGAGTTCAAAATATTCGGGATTAAACTCTATAATACCGGTTTGTGATCGTGCCCAATCCAATAGATTTACCAGCAAGGTCAAAGCCCGCTCTGAGGAAAGTTGAATGATCCTGGCATATTTCTCAATCCCATCATAGTCCTTTTCCCGGACTTGCCTTGTAAGCAAATTACTGAAACCGATAATGCTGTTGAAGGGATTTCTAAGATCATGCGCTATAATCGAGAAAAATTTGTCTTTGGTTGCATTGAGTTCCCGCAAATATCTCTGTCTGAACCACGATAACCCAACAGATTTCCCCGATTATCCAACATGGGAATAGCACTGGTTTCAAGAATTACTACATGGCCGTCTTTGTGAATATTCCGATTTTCAAAATTTTTAAAGTATCCTTTTTTTGAAAAAACCTCGAACGCTGCTTTTATAAGTTCGTTTTTCACATCCGGGTGAAGGAAATCATAAAAATATTTTTTTCCGATAAGCTCTTCCGGTTTGTATCCCACCAAAGCTTTTTTCATCGCTTATGTGATTTTTGTACTCTTTGGAATTGTGAAACAAAATCTACTTCCCTTTTTTTCCGGATCGCTTTCGGCCCATATTTTACCGCCATGTTTTGATATAAATTCCTTGCAGAGGATCAATCCAAGTCCGGTTCCTTTTTCATTTTGTGTACCCATTGTTACATAGTTCACGTCAATGCGGAATAATTTGTCAATTGCTTCCTTTTTTATCCCGACTCCGTTATCAGCTACCGATACCACTAATTCGTTCTCATTCTGCTCTGCCAAAATTACAACCTCATCGCCCGGGTTGGTGAATTTTATAGCATTCGAAATCAGGTTCCTCAATACAGTGCCAATCATCGCCCTATCAGCAAAAACAACGGTTTTGTGCCGGCCTTCCGTATAAATATTGATGGATTTTTGGCGGGCGGTATAGTTCAATAATTCTGTTACTTCATCAATAAGTGCAAATATTTCAATCTGTTCAGGGGCAAATTCCATTCTGCCGGTTTGCGAACGCGACCATTCCATCAGGTTCATCAACAAATCCATCGCCCGTTGCGATGAATTCTGGATGATCTCGGCATATTCCTGAATGCCTTCATAGTTTTTTTCCCGGACCTGTTCAGCCAGCATATCACTGAAACCGATAATTGTAATGAACGGATTCTTCAGATCGTGGGCAATGATAGAGAAAAACTTGTCTTTGGCAGCATTGAGTGCCCTTAAATTTGCTTCACTCTTTTCCAGCGCCTTCTCTGCCAGTTTGCGCCTGGAAATATCAATTGCAGTTACCAGACATTTCTGTTCAACTTCTAAAGCAATTCCTTCGAGGTGAACATAAACAGAAGGATTCCCATCAGCAATCAGTCTCACTTCGCAGCTCTCGCTTGCATTGGATGCAAATATTTTCTGTAAAAAATCATCAAAGTCGAGCAAGGTTTCCGGAGCCACAAAAAATCTGAAATTACTTTTAACCAAATGGGCACGTTCCTTACAAAGCAGCCCTGCACCATTTAGGTTCAGCCCGTAAATAGTTCCATCATAGCTGAGTGTGAAATATCCGGCAGGAGCAAAATCATACAATTCAGTATATTTTTCGGCATTTATTTTTGCTCTTTCTTCGGCAATACGAAGTTCTTCATTTTGCATTTCCAGTTCAATCTGATGTACCTGAAGTTCATGGATGAGTTTCAGGTTATCAGATTCAAAATTACCCTCAGATATTTCGAAAGGATCAAAATAATGCTGGTTCGCGGAAGGCGGTTTGCTATGGCTTCGGGTAGTTATTAAAGGAGAATCCTTTACTGAATGTTGCTTTTCCAATTGTTCTTCTGCTTTTTGCCGAAGAGAAACTAATTTGGTCGAATTTTGCTTTTCTTTTTTCATGGGCTGAACGCATTTGAATTAAAGTTCTCCGGAATTGTGAAACAAAACTTACTTCCTTTACCGTGTTCACTTTCGACCCAGATTTTTCCACCGTGCTTGTCCTCAAATTCCTTGCAGAGTAATAATCCCAGGCCGGTTCCTATCTCATTTTGTGTACCCATTGTTTTGTAGCTTGCGTCAATCCGGAATAACATTCCAACAACCTCCTTTTTTATTCCAATCCCGTTATCAGCAACCGTAACCACTAATTCGGAAGGTTTTTGTAAGGTCGAAATAACAATCTCACCCCCTGGGTTGGTGAATTTTATGGCATTCGAAATCAGGTTCCTCAATATGGTTCCAATCATGGGCCTATCGGCAACAACATTGGCCTTGTCAGGAATCTCCGTGTAAATAGTTATTGATTTTTGCTGAGCCGAGTCATTTAATAAAACTGCTATTTCGTTGATAAGTGCAACAACTTCAATTGGTTCAGGATTGAATTCCATTTTGCCGGTTTGTGAACGCGACCATTCCAACAGGTTCATCAACAAATTCATTGCACGCTGAGAAGAATTTTGGATGATCATGGAATATTTTGCTATCCCATCGTAGTCTTTTTCCTGAATTTGTCTTGCCAGAAGATTACTGAAACCTATTATGCTGTTGAACGGATTTTTCAAGTCATGGCCAATGATGGAGAAAAATTTGTCTTTGGTGGCATTGAGTTCACGTAACCGGGCTTCGCTTTCAAGCAGTGACTCTTCAGCCACTTTACGTTCGGTGATATCAATACAGGAACCGATATACCCGTAAAATTTACCCACTTTGCTAATTCTTGGAACACCTGAAACGCACATCCAGCGGTATTCGCTATCGAATCGTTTTAAACGGGATTCCATTTTGAAAGGAATTTGTTCGTCAAATGATGAAGAATAAGTATCGAGATAAAGTTGAAGATCATCGGGATGAACCCTTTCAATCCATCCATTTCCGACTTCCTGGTCCATTGACCTTCCGGTAAAATCAAGCCATATTTTGTTGAAATAATTAAGTATTTTATCTGTCCCCGACATCCAGATAAGTACTGGCGCTGTATCAGCCATAATACGGAACCGCTTTTCACTCTCACGCAGTTTCTCATCAGCCCGTATACGGTCGGTGATATCTCTCATGAAACATTGATAAGTATGGTTGGGCATCGCCTTGGAATTCATCTCCACCGGAATTCGTTCGCCGTTCTTTCTTACTATTTCTCTTTCTGTAATAATAGTATCTCCATTTTTCAGAAGATCATACCTTAATGGTCTTTTGTTCATGATGTCTGAAGGAAACAGGTCTGACATATTCATACCAAGAAGTTCGTCTCTTGATAAGCCGGTAAGTTCAACAGCCTTATTGTTGACCAAAATGAAATTTCCCTCTGAATCACCTTGAACGAATGCATCTGGCGCAAGTTCGAGCAGAGTTCTGTATTTTTCTTCCCCTTCCCTTTGTGCTTCCTCCGCCTGCTTTCTTATAGTGATGTCTTTTGAAATACAGATAACGGTAGTGACTTTACCTTGCTCATTCATGATTGGCTTGACCGTTGTGATATACCACCGGTCGCCGTCAGGTCGGGGAACACTGACTTCGATGACCTTTTCTTCGGCATTCGCGAAAACCCATTTGACAGCAGCGAAGCGCTTATCCGCTTCATCTTTTGGAAAAACATCCCATATTTTCCGACCAATAATATCTTCCATTTTTCGCCCTACCCCATCAGCAAAAGCCTTGTTCGCATAGCGGTATTGGCCATCAGGATTGAAAGTAAAAATAGGATCGCTGGATTCATCGAGAATAATGCGGTGTTTTTCCTCACTTTCATGTAGAGCATCTTCTGCCTTTTTGCGTTCGGTAATGTTGCGCGATACACCGAGAATACCAATGAATTCACCTACCTTGTTAAACATAGGCGAAGATGTAACATCCGTCCAAACCGTGGAACCATCAGCACAACGCTGCTCCAATTCACTGTTAAATTCGTGGAGCGGCTGACCTGCCTGAATTGCCTCATAAGCCTCCATGAGTTTGAAATTTGCAATTGCCGCCGATTCAGGAGTGAGCACTTCTTCCATTGATTGTTGCATTACTTCAGCAGCAGTGTAGCCACGCAACTTTTCGACAGAGGGGCTGACATAAGTATAACGACCATTCAAATCCATCGTCCAGATAACATCTGAGGCATTGTCGGCCAGCAGCCGATGCCGCTCTTCACTCCTTCGCAAAGCTTCCTCAGCCAGCTTGTGCGCGGTAATGTTGCGCGAAACACCAAGTATCCCGATAAATTTACCTGTCTCGTTAAGCATGGCCGAAGAAGTTACATCTGCCCATACCGTAGAGCCGTCAGCACAACGCAGTTCCATTTCGCTGTTAAATTCAGGGATAGGCTGCCCGGTTTGTATTGCCTCTAATGCCTGCCTGATGCTTGAATGTGCAATTGCTGCCGAATCAGGAGTAAGCACCTCATCCATTGATTGCTGCATTACTTCAGCAACCGTATAGCCGCGCAGCTTTTCGACAGAAGGGCTGACATAGGTATAGCGGCCATTCAGGTCCATCGTCCAGATTACGTCTGAAGCATTGTCGGCCAGGAACCGGTGACGCTCTTCGCTCCTTCGTAAGGTTTCCTCCGCCTGTTTGCTTTCTGTGATGTCAACCGCAGTTACGAGGCATTTCTGATCATCTTCAGAAATAATCCCTTCAAGATGAACATAAATGGAAGGATTTCTATCAATTGCCAACCTCACTTCGCACGTTTGTTTTGAATTGGCTTCAAATACTTTCAGGAAAAACTTGTTGAATACAGGCCATGTTTCAGCAGTGATAAATTGACTAAACTTTTTATTGACCAAGCGGGAACGGTCAGACCCAAGCATTCTGGCACCATTGAGATTGAGTTGCATGATACATTCATCACGGTGAATGGTAAAATATCCGGCAGGGGCAAAATCATAAAGTGCAGTAGCTGTTGCCGTTTTATTTATTGCAAGCTTTAGTTCCTCGTTCTGCATTTCCAGTTCTATCTGGTGAACTTCCAGCTCCTGGATGAGTTTTAATGTGTCAATTTCACTTTGAGTAGAAAACAGTGTTTTTTTTGCTGAATGCTTCTTATTGAATTGTTCTTCAGCTTTTTGCCGCAATAAAGCAGCTTCGGATAAATTCTTGTTTACTTTTCCCATGCCCTGCTATCCTTTTCCAAAACCGTTAAGAATTCTATTGTTCTTTATTCGTCAATTTTAAATTTTTCCTTTTCACCCAGCTTATTCAATAAAAAGTTTATTTCCTTTTTGAGTTCAAGTAATTGCTGGTCACTGGTCTCCATAAGTTCATTAAAAAGTTCAAATTCATGAGCTTTTAGCTTTAATATTCCTTCCGCCTGCATCCGTTTGGAAATATCAACTGCCGTTAGAAGACATTTTTCTTCGTCACCCGAAATTATTCCTTCAAGATGTACAAAGATGGACGGACTTCCTTTTACGATCAGTCTGGCCTGACAGGTTTGTTTTGAACCGGTTTCAAATACTTTACGCAAAAAATCGATGAAGCCGGATCTGCTGTCAATGGTTACAAATTGTTTGAAATTACTGTTCTCCAAGCTTGAACGATCCTTGCCAAGCATCCTGGCGCCGCTGAGATTTAGCTCGCAGATATTGCCATCGGCTCCGAGTGTAAAGAATCCGGTATAGGCAAAATCATAAATGGCGGTGTATTTTTCGGTAGCATTTTCTGCCTTTTCACTGGCCAGTTTCAGTTCTTCGTTCTGCATTTCAAACTCAATCTGATATACTTCAAGTTCATGAAGGAGTTTCATTGAGTCGGCTTCACTGCTAACAGTTAAAGGAGATGCTTTTACTGAATGCTTCTTTCTTAAATGTTCTTCAGCTTTTTGCCGAAGTAATGCGGCATCCGGTGAATTCAACTTTTCTTTTTTCATATCTCAGTTTTATTAATCCCAATTTTTAATTTCCATTTGTGTTTCGGTATATTAATTTCATTTTTCTTGCCGTAATTCGTGAAAGCTGCAGAGCAGCGAACTATTTGTAGAATCAATTATCAACTCTTGGTTATATTGGCTCCAATGGTAATCATTCCGATTAGCTTTCCATCTTTATCTAAAAGTTTATGAGCCGACCATTCAATTTTAAGATCATCACCATTGGTCGCTTTTACAAAGTTTTCAAACCGGTTTGGCAGTT
>JBBQHB010000136.1:0-9537 GCA_038323575.1 Bacteroidales bacterium
ACCTTTTTTCTTCATCTCCGGATTTCTGCTTATATGAGTTTCGGGGAATTTTCCGTCTTTTACAAGAACAATCCTGATCGATAATGCAAGAATAGCTGTTGAAACCAGGGCTATTGCAATCAGGATAACTTTTAATGTGACCATCTTCTGTATATTTTAGGCGGCAAATTTAACTACAATTTTCAACTCTTGCGTCTAAATCTCTGAAAATATCAAGAAGATTTTCAAGTGAAGAATTATTCTCGGTCTGAATTCCAATATGTTGCAGTAAGTTAGTCGCTTCGGTCTGAAGATCTCCACGGGTATAAGATGTTTCGTGTGCAAAATTTAGGTATTTTAAAATCCAGAATGCATCCAACAAATGGAACACCCTTTTTTCGAAGACTTTTACATTCGAGCAATTCTTCCGCAGTTCAATCAGTTTACCAATCGTTTGCGCGTTTATTAAAAAATCCTGCAATGAAGGATGCAGATTTTCCCCGATTTTTTCTATTTCAGAAGATTCCATTTGCCAAAACTTCGAGGTATTCGAAAACAGCAGTTTTAGATTTTTGAATGCCTCGAATGAATAGGTGAAGTTCAATTCTGAACTCCCTTCCATCCATTTTTTCATTGCTGCTCCTGTTCCAAAAGGGACTCTGTCTGATTGACGTGCTGCAGGGAAAACGGTTGTAGAATTGATATTCCCATAATCGCCAAGCAAAACCAGCTTATGCAAAAAATAAAAATCCTCACCTGCCTTTCGTCTGTTCATGCCACCTTGTTTGGCGTATGCCGATGCTTTTAACGCGAAACTCGATCCTACTGTGTGAATGGCATGCGGATAACCGCTCGCCTGCATGGCATTCCTGTAATAGCGCATGTGAAGTTCATAGCGAATAATCCCTTCCCGAAACGAGGAGCTTAATTCTTTGTTAGCAAAGGGATGTTCGAAACGAATTGTGAAGAAATTGCAGGTAGGATTGTCTTTAAACGCAGATTCAATCGTTTGTAAATAGTTAGGCGACACAGTGCTGTCGGCATCGAACGAAATGATTATTCCATCAGGATGACCATTTTTAACGATCTGTTTTACCGCTTCGTCCATACCAATTTTTCGGGCCCAGCCAACCCCGGCCCATTTTTGCGGAAGATCAGTTGCTAAAATTCGCTGCACGTCAAAAAACAGTTCCTGATGTTGCAATTGCCACGCTGCGATGCAATCAGATGTTGAAATATTCTGTTCAATCGCTTCTCTGGGTGCATCTTCTGCGCTGTTGATCACAATAAGTACCGAAACTTCTGCTTTTGGTGGAACGCAATCAGCGAGTGAATTAAGCGTAGTTAGGATATCGGGTTCATTGTAGCAAGGAATCACCACAAAAATTGAAGTCCGCCTTGCAGAGCGATCCGGAAATTTGGAGTGATTGTCGTTTTGATGATCGATGTAATGCTGAAGAATATCCATGAAAGAAAAGAGACCCGAAAAAATCGGGTCTCTATTTTTTTATTTTGTAAAAGATTTGTACCGGTCATTCAATCCCTGAGTGACCTCTTTTGTAATATTGTAGTGAGGAGAGCCCTCAAGCATACTGGCACTATTTAAAATAACATCGTATCGTTTCGTTTCGTTATAGCTCTTTAAAAACGAAGAGATGCTGTCGACGATTTGCTGTTTGATTTGTTCCTGCATTTCAGTTAACTTCTGTGTAAGATCATAATCAAGTTTTTGAACCTCTTGCTGAACTGCTCCCAGACGTTCTTGTTCCTGGCGCGCACGATCTTCCGTTAAGAAACCGCCACGCTGAACTTTTTCCTGAAAGGATGCAGCATCACGCTCGAATTTAATTCGTTTTTCGGTGTACTCTTTTTTGAAGTCCTCCCTTTTCGAAGCAAATTCGGTATTTAATTTTTTTGCAAGTTCGTAGGTGAAAAGCATTGAATCCATTTTCACATACGCAATGGTCAAAGGTTTGTCTGCCCCTTTTGCCATATCGGCCTCAGTCGATTTGTCTTTTTTATTACCGGTGAAATAAATAATGTAAAGACCTGCAACTGCAAGCGCCAAAACGATATTCACAATAGTCGAGTTCTTCATAAAAAGCATTTATGTTTTAATCTCTTTTAAAATTTGGTGTGACAAATATAATGGAAAAGTCGAAGCATAAAGCTTTAGATTAGTTTTTTTGTAAGTCCATGGGTTTTGTATAAAGAAAAGACCTGACGACATTGGAGAGTTACATTCTGCCAAAGAGTCAGATCACGATATTTAAAGTATAACTTGTTACAATATTTTCCATGAATTTACCTGAAGGGAAATCAATTAGTTGAATTTAGAATTCTTTCCCCAACATAATTTGTACATTTACCCGTTATTAAAGATTGAAGCTGATATCCATGAAGGAATTAATTGTTTCATTTTACCACAGATTAATGCAATCATTTTTCTTTTTATTGATAATGAGTTCAATGGGTTATGCCCAAAATATTCAGGAAAAGATAATAAATGGTAAATTTCAGCAAATCAGCCTTGAACAATTTTTCAAAACTATCGAAAAAGAATACGGTGTACTTTTTTATTACCAACCGGAATGGATACCAAATATTGTTATCAATCAGGACTTTAAACAAAAGCCGTTAATTCAGGTGCTCAATCTGTTGTTAGATAGGCAACCAATTGCTTATCAGTTTTTTCAAAATAATTCAGTCGTTTTGTATCCTAAAAGCGGCGATGGACGCCTTGTTGCAGGAACCGACGAATCTCAGGTTGTAGTAATAGGCGAATTGCTCAATGAAGGTCGATATACGTCAGCAGTGATAAAAGGAAAGATTCTGGATGGTAAAATTAATAGACCTTTGGCCGGAGCCACAGTTTTGCAGCCACAAACAGGTAATGGAACAACAACAAATCGTTTTGGAGACTATGAGCTTGAGTTGCCGACAGGCAGCCAAACACTTCAGGTATCATTTATAGGATTTGAAGTTTTAAATCAAAAAATAAAGCTGATAGAAACTGGAAATATTGATTTTGAGTTGTTTGATGAAACGCATATGCTGGATGAAGTCACAATCTCAGGTGGTGCTGCTAAAGCATCGAAAGCTCAAATGAGTATGATCAAGCTTAATTCCAAGGCACTTAAAGAACTTCCGATTATGTTGGGCGAAAAAGATATCATCAGGAGCGTAATCATGATGCCGGGAGTTCAAAGCGTTGGTGAAATGTCATCGGGATTTAATGTGCGGGGAGGAAACACAGATCAAAACCTTGTGCTGATGGATGGTGCTCCGGCTTTCAATACATCGCATCTCTTCGGATTTTTTTCAATCATCAATCCTGATGCAGTTCAAGATGTTACTTTTTTCAAGGGTGGGATTCCAGCTTCGTATGGTGAACGTGTTTCGTCAATTATGGACATTAAGCTTAAAGATGGGAATACCGAAAATATAGGAATCAATGGCGGAATAGGTACTATCACCAGCCGTTTAACTATTGACGGTCCCTTTGCTAAAAAGAAAAAAAGCACATTTCTGATTGGCGGACGATCTACTTATTCTGATTGGATGCTAAAGCAATCGAGAAATATACAATTGATGAATAGTGTGGCTCATTTTTATGATCTTAATGGTTCCGTAAATCTGGTGCTTGACAATAAAAATACAGTGAAACTAATGGGATATTACAGTAAAGACGTCTTCAATCTGAATTCGAATTCACTTTTTACCTACGGGAATATCATTAGCTCAATGAATTGGAAATCTAATATCTCAAGAAATCTTATATCTAATCTTAACCTGGCTTTCAGCAAATACGACTTTCAACTCGACCAAAAAGACGCGAATTTAAGGGAAGATGATTACAGATTGAAAACAGGGATCGAATATGGTAGTATGAAAATCATTTTGTCATGGTTTCCAAATGATAAACACCGGGTAAATGGAGGAATACAAACCATTGGGAATATTATCTTTCCCGGTGAAATTCTCCCGTTAAACAAACCATCCAATATAGCAACTGAAAAGGTTGCCAGAGAACAATCAGTTGAGTTAGCACCATTTATTGACGACGACTTTGACCTTTCAGCTTCGACTTCAGTTTATTTGGGTCTTCGTTATTCCCGGTATATGTACCTGGGGCCGACAACAGTACTCAATTATAAGCCGGATCAAACCTTTAGCCAGGGATCGGTGATTGATTCAACAGTTTATAAATCAGGAGAAGTCGCTCATATATATCAAGGTCTGGAACCCAGATTTTCAATAAAATTCAACCTGCGGAATAATGGTTCAGTACGCTTTGGTTACCAGCGTATTCATCAGTATTTGAACCAGGTTTCCAATACTTCAGTTATTTCACCAGCCGATTTCTGGAAATCGAGTGATGTTCACGTTCCACCATTAATCAGTGATCATTTTTCTGTCGGGTTGTTTAAAACTCTGCACAAAGGTTTGTTTGAAACATCAGTCGAGATCTATTTTAAAAGGCTTCAAAATCTTATGGAATACAAGAACGGGGCAGTTCTTGTAATGAATCGCCACATTGAGAATGACATCATTAATGCGAATGGCTATTCTTACGGACTGGAACTATTTTTGAAAAAGATTTCCGGTAAACTTAACGGATGGATCAGCTATACCTACTCGCGGACTATGCGGAAAACGGATAACCGGTTTCCGGAAGATGTAATTAACTCACGTAATTATTACCCTTCAGTTTACGATAAGCCGCACGATTTATCAACTGTACTGAATTACCAGTTTAGTCGTCGATGGCGATTTTCCGGGAATTTTGTCCTCTCATCAGGCAGACCGGTTACTTTGGCTGAACAAAAATACATGTACCTCGACAGGCAAGTCGTTTATTACTCCGACCGTAACAAGTATCGAATGCCACCCTACCATCGAATGGATGTGAGCATTACCTACGATGAAAATCTGCGTAAAAAACGCAGCTGGAAAGGTAGCTGGACCTTTTCGGTATACAATTTATACGGCAGGGAAAATGCTTATTCGGTGTTTTACCGTAAAGACCCATCGGTACAATTGGCGGATAAAATTCCCAACTCGATGTATCAACTTTCGATTATTGGTGTACCTGTTCCCACTTTAACTTATAATTTTAGATTCTGATGCGAAAGGAACTGTTATATATTGTCTCCATTGCTTTACTTTTTGTTTCATGCGAAAAGTATTACACGCCAAAACTTGATAAAGTCGAGAAAATATTGGTAGTAGAATCGCATATTACTAACGACCGGCGACAAAATTTTGTCAGAATCTCGACAACGGATGGCTACTATGATACCCTGTCAAAGCAGTCATTAGTTGGAGTTAGCGTAAAACTCATTCAAAAGTCAGGTGAGACGATAGATGCATTTGATTTTGGAAACGGCTACTTCACCTTTCCTTACACTCCTGTTCCTGGAGATGAGTATAAACTTGTAATTCATCATAATCAGGATATATACGAGTCAGATGTTGTTAAAATGCCATCCTTACCTTCAATCGACAGTACTTATACTGAATTTAAAATACAAAAGACTTACAAAACAAATACAATTGGATCACCGATCATCATCGAAACTCCCGGACGCGAAATGTATATCGATGCACCCATTAGTCAGTCGCTTAAGTATTACAGGTTTGCCTGGAGAGCAGTTTTGCAGTGGACGATTACCCCGCCCTCTACGCCATTTGGTGCTCCTCCATCAACGAATGGTTGGCTTTCTTTATACGACAAAGATCAGGGATTGATTAATCTGGCCGGACCCAAACTTTATAGTTCTGCAAATCAGATCAAAAAACATCCAATGCTTTCAATTCCATACAAATACGAGGTGTATCTTGACTCGAAAGAAAAAAATAAGCACGGTTGGATTATAATAATTGACCAATACGGAATAACCAGGGAATCATATGATTTTCATAACGAATTGAATAAACAGTTTACCGCTGAAGGCAATCTCTTCGATCCGGTTTTGGCTCAGGTAAAAGGTAACATTCATTGCACGAACGATTCTTCCAAAGTTGTGCTGGGCTTTTTCGATCTAAGTTCTTACCGTCAATATCGCTATTATTTTAACCTTTGGGCAATCGAAGATGGAAAAGTCATCCTGAGGAAACTTGACAAATATCCCTATATTCCAGATAGCGGGCAGACGGTGGGTGATCCACCATATTTCTGGGAATTTCCATAATTGATGAAAATGCATATAAATAGATATTATATAACCCTATTGTTCCTGATTCTTTTTTCTGCAACGGGAAAAACACAGACTAAGTCTGCCTATGGCTTGTTTACAGATCGCGACGTTTATGTGAGCGGAGAACCCCTTTTGGCTAAAATTTATCTTCCCGAAGAGGTTCCATCACGCATTGTTTGTCTCGATCTCGTTAATCAATATGGCACGCGGATTACTGGCGCTTCACTGGCTATTCATAATAAAGAAGCAGAAGGCTATCTTCAACTGCCTGATTCTTTGAGCACAGGTACTTATCTTGTCAGAATCTACCAAAAATACAATGCCGGAAAACTCAAAACAATACATGAAATATTTGTCACCAACCGTTTCGATAAACCCGAAAAGCTGGATAAAATAAAAATTGCAACTTCTTTGTCCATCCTCAAGGATCAACAAACCGATTTGATTCAAATCACCGGATTACAGCCGAGCTACTCAATCAAAAGTAAAATTGAAGCTGGCGTCCAGCTTGATGATTCTATTCTAAAAAAAGTGGAAGGACGACTGCTTGTTAGTGTGGCACAGGTATATCCAACATATGTTCCAATAACCTTTTCTGATCAGGGTGAACAAAAGAAAGAAGAAATGATCGAGAAAAGGGGAGTTATAATCACAGGAATTGTTTCGGACAGAAAGACTTCGATGCCTGCAGGTGGCATCACTGTATATCTCACTATCCCTGATTCAATTCCGGGATTTCAATACTATATTACCCGGAAAGATGGCCGGTTCTATTTCTTACTCGACAAATACACTGGAGCTACTCAGTCTGTGCTGCAATGCCTCGGAAACTCACCTGGCCAACTTTTGGATTTCAAACTGGATGAGGGGTTTGCCGAAAGCGGAAAGTTACCTGAATTCCAATTGCAGTCCTTTCCGCTTGATTTTAAAGAGGCGTTGACCCGAAACATTTCAACAGTAACCTTCCAGAAAGTTTTTAGTCAGAATTATTTAAAACTTGTTACAACTCCTCAAAAATCAATCAAAGGTCATCCCTACTATGGGAAAGCTTCGCAAAGCGTTGATCCACGTCTATTTCTTGACTTTGCGAATTTTTCTGAAATATCGAAGGAATTGTTACGAGGGGTGAAATTCAAAAATTCCAACAATGAACTTAGTCTGCGGGTATTTAATAGTTCCGCAAACGAATATTTTGATGAGAGCCCACTGACTCTGATTGATGGAATACCAATTCGCGACTTAAAGATAATTGCAAATTTGGGGACCGCCGACATTGAGAGGATTGACGTCTGCCAAAGTGAACGCATTTTCGGCAATTTGCGATTCCCGGGTGTTGTTGCAATTTACACTACGAAAAAAGATATTTCCAGGATTGCGGAATCCAGCCAAATTGTCCGCAAGAATCTCAATGGCATACAACAGTCGTACCTGTGGGCTGAACCCAGGATAACAATAGCAACAGTTCCCGATCTGAGGCAGTTACTTTACTGGGATTCATCAGCAGTACCCGCCAAATCAATTTCTGTTCAATGTAATACTTCATCCGTCCTGGGACATTATAAATTGATTGTAAGAGGAAGATTGAAAGACGGAACCCTTATTTTTTCCGAGAAATATTTTGAAGTAAAATAACATGACAAGACGAATCATACCTCTATTAATGATTGCACTTATTTACGGAAACGCTGCAATTCTAAAGGCTCAGGAACCATTAAACAAAAACTGGGATAGCCAGAAGATCAAAGGAGTACGTTATGTACCCTATCCCTCACTCGATGGCTCTCCATTTTTGTTTGATATCTGGTTGCAAGGGAATGTTGAATTTTCAAATGGTGAAATTTCAGATACCTTGTCAATACGTTATAGTGCCTACGAAGACGAGTTAATATATTATAATAAAGAAATTCCTTGTCATGTGGTGATCGATAAAGAAACCATCAGCGGATTTTCAATAACCAATAAGAAAGGGAATACCCGTTTTTTCAGAAAACAGTATTATGATGGATCCCAGCCAGGGGATCATTTTTTCGAAGTTCTTTCGAAAGGCGCCACCGATTTGATTGTTTACAGGAGACACTTCCTTGTGAAGGTTCAGCTTTATACTGGCGATAACGGTATTGCAAACGACCAGGCTTATGTGCCATCCTATCAATACTTTTTTTATTCATCTGAAAAAGGATACACGACTGTGCGGTTAAACGAGAATTCTTTTCTTGATCAATTTGAGGTAAAAGACCGAAAACCGGTTAAAAGGGTTCTCCGTAAAAACAAAATCGATATCCAGGATGAAGAAACTTTAGTCCTGGCTTGGCACACAATTGAGAAGGGAGGCTTTAAAGTTATTTTTTAGGATGATTTGTTTAATTGTATTGATAAACATCATAGATTGTATGGTATTGCCACAATACTTTTACAATCATTAATGAATATTGAAACACACAGCAAACCAGACTAAAAAAATGATCGATAAATTAATAGCAAAAATGCTCCCGTTATTTCCTGAAAAGCTCGTTTGGATTTTTTCAAAACGTTATATATCAGGACAGTACATCGAAGATGCACTATCAGAATCGCGAAAACTGAACCAAAATGGGATAATGGTGACAGTTGATTTGCTTGGCGAGTATATTCAGAACCTCGCGGAAGCAGACGTCTATAAAGAACAATACATCGACTTAATAAGAAGATTCACTGCTGAAAAAGTCAATGGCAATTTTTCCGTTAAGCCATCTATGTTTGGGTTATTGCTCGATTCTGAGGCTTGTTACCATAACTTAGCCGATATTGTGGAGGCCGCGGATCAATGTAACTCCTTTATTAAAATCGACATGGAGGATTCAGAATGTACTACCATTGAACTGGAAATATTCAGACGGCTAAAAACCAAATTCCCTCGTCGTGTCGGAATTGTTGTTCAGGCTTACATGAGACGGACACTTGATGATGTCAAGGATCTGATGGATCTGCATTCTCCTGAAGCTCCTTTGAATTTCAGACTTTGCAAAGGAATTTACATCGAAGATGAAAGCATTGCATATAAAAAATACCAGGAAATAAGGGATCGCTACGTTGAAGACATGCGCTTCATGCTCGAGAATGGTATATACGTTGGTATTGCCACCCATGATAAATATCTGATAGATAAGGCCTATGAAATAATTGAGCAGCTAAAAGTTCCTAAAGACAAGTATGAATTCCAGATGTTGTTCGGAGTTGCACCTAAACTAAGGCAATCAATTGTAGATCGTGGTCACAGAATCAGGGTTTATGTCCCATTCGGAAAACAGTGGTTCAATTATTCGACTCGCCGGCTTAAAGAAAACCCCAATATGGTTTGGCACATCATTAAAGCCATGTT
>JBBQHB010000137.1:0-9412 GCA_038323575.1 Bacteroidales bacterium
GTAGGCAATCAAATTTCGATTGACATTACTTTAGTCGAAAGCGCATCTACTTTAAATGAAGTTGTAGTCATTGGATACGGATCAACCACAAAAAAAGAAGTTACCGGATCTGTATCTGTTGTTAAAGCAAAACAGATTAGCAAAATGCCGGTTTCCAGTGCAGTTGATATACTACAAGGTTTAACAGCCGGTGTAACTGTATCGCAAAGCAGTGGAACTCCTGGTTCGGCTTCAGTTCTCCATATACGGGGTATTGGTTCTATAAATGGCAGTACCGATCCTTTATATGTGGTTGATGGTCTGCCACAAAACAATATCAATTACCTGAATCCAAACGACATTGAATCGATGGCCGTCCACAAAGATGCTTCAGTTGCAGCAATTTACGGGGCAAGGGCTGCTAATGGAGTTATAATAGTAACTACAAAAACCGGATCAGTAAATGAAAAAGTAAATTTTACATACGATACCTATTTGGGAATGCAATCAGCCTGGAGACGTCCGGAAATGTTAAATGCTGAGGAATTTATAGCCTTTAAAAATCTGGCTGCTACAAATGCAGGAGCCGAGGTTCAACCGGATTTTTCCTCACAAGCAAAAATTGACTCGGTATTGCGCTTTGTTACAGCTAATACAGGGAAAAACGGTACAGATTGGTGGAAACAGATTGTTAATCAGGGTGCACCTATCCAAAGCCACAATTTCAGTGTAAGCGGGGGAAGTAAGACTGTAAGTTTTTCGTCAAGCCTTGGTTATCTGAATCAACAGGGAATAATCAACGGTTCTGATTATAAGCGTATTTCCTGGAGGAATAACATCAATGCCCAAGTGAGTAACAGGGTTAAAATCAGTGCAAATATTGGCATCATTGATGAAAAGCGTCAAACCATTGATGAAAACAACCCTTTCACCGGCACCATTTTCTGCGCAATGACTGCAGATCCGATTACCCCAGTATTTCGCAATAACCTGGTGGAAGTGCCATCCTATTTATCAAAAATAAATTTTGGGTACGAACCCAGTAATCCATTTTCACAATACTCGGGCATCCTGTATTCAGATAAACGGAATCCTGTAGCACAGATTAACAGGCTTGAGCAAACCACGTATACAACGCTAGGCATAAAAGGGGGATTAAATATTGATATAGAAATTGCAAAGCCACTTTTTTTCCATAGCAGGATAGGAATGGACCTGGGACGTGCATTTACTGATGCTTTTAACCCGCAGTATACGTTGAATTCATATGAGTACAGCACTTTTGCAACGGTAAGTAACAACACATATAACTCCAATTATTTAGTTCTTGAAAACACGCTTAATTTTGATCAGACTTGGGGAAATTATCATGCAACAGCATTGGCTGGTTTCTCGGAAGAGGCAACAAGCGTAGCGCTGTTCAGTGCTTCCATCCAGGGACTTGTGAACAATGATAAGGATATGCGAATTATTAATGCCGGTACAATAAATCCGGCTGTTTCAGGATATAATTACTCAAATGCTATCCGTTCATATTTTGGAAGGGCAGGATTTGATTATGCAGGCAGATACATCTTTGCTTTTAATATCCGCCACGATGGCTCATCACAATTTGCTGAAGGTAACCGATGGGGGACTTTTCCATCAGTTTCAGCAGCCTGGAGGTTTACAGAAGAAGGCTTTTTACAACAGGAACAAATTGGATGGTTAACTGACGGAAAACTCAGAGCAAGTTATGGTCAGATTGGCAATCAGAATATCGGTGGCGGAGCTTACCTTTCAACTTATGGAAATACTTTTGGTCGGTATTTATTCGGCAACCAAACCTCTGCTGTTATTGGAGCCGGTCGTTTGTCAACAGGTAATCCGGTTTTGCAATGGGAAGTATCCAACCAGTTGGACATAGGATTAGATCTGACTTTCTTGAAAGGTAAAGTGAATTTTACTGTAGATTATTTTGACAAGAAAATTGAAAACATGCTTCTGATTGTGCCTCTTCCTACAACTCTTGGATATCCTAATTCCCCATATTCAAATGCAGGAAATATGCAAAATACGGGTTGGGAGTTTGAACTGTCTTACAGACATGCAGAAGGTGATTTTACCTATAGTTTTGATGGCAACATATCCGCATACAAGAATAAAGTTACAAAGCTCGGAGATGGCGAACCAATTTATGCTACAGCGCATCTGGGGGAAGTGATTACTAAAACTGAAGTGGGGATGCCGGTAGGTTATTATTACGGGTACGTTACCAACGGAATATTCCAGAATGCAAAGCAAGTGGAAGACAGCCCTCAGCGGGATGTGTCAACACCAGGCGACGTTCGTTTTAAAGACCTTAATGATGATGGTATCCTAGATGCTAAAGACCGGACGATGATCGGGAATCCATGGCCAAATTTTGTATATGGATTCACCGCAAACCTGGGTTATAAAGGATTTGATTTCAGCCTGTTTTTGCAGGGATCACAAGGTAATAAAGTGATGAACATACAAAAGTATGATACTGAATCAGGGACCGGTTTTTATAATGCAACCAAAGGATTTATCGACAAATCATGGAGTGGGGAAGGAAGCACAGATCAGTTCCACAAAATTTCTCAAAATCAGGGCTTAAACAACAGTGTTTCTGACTATTTTGTTGAAGACGGTTCTTACCTGAGGATCAAAAATTTGCAAATAGGGTATACTTTTACTGGCAAACTCCTTGAAAGGGCTAAAATTACCCAGCTAAGATTCTATGTGGGTGCACAGAACTTACTGACTCTTACTGGTTACTCCGGACTTGATCCTGAAATTGGTTCTTCCGATCCAAAACTTACAGGAATTGACCAGGGATACTATCCACAGGCCAGAACTTTTATGACAGGTGTCAATCTAAAATTTTAATCTACAAACAGATGAAAAAGATATTCTATACAGCAATTTGCATAGCGATACTCGGAATGGTAGCATGCAAGAAAGATTTTTTAAACCGTCCGCCATTAGGGGTTCTAACAGAAGAAAACTATTATCAGTCACCCGATGCTGGTTTTAAATCGCTAATTCAATGTTACCAAGGATTGTATGACTTTTACGGTTACGAAGCTCCAAAGGCTGAATTAGGTAACATGGCTACCGACGATAGCGATAAAGGAGGATCAGATGCGGGAGACAGACCATTTGTGCTGGACCTAGGGTATGGCAGGGCATTGTCGAGCAACGAAACATTACAGAATTTTTGGGGGAGCTGTTACCTGGGCATTGGCAATTGCAATGTAGCTTTAGATAATTTTCCTAAAAATTATCTGATTGATGCGGAGGGCTACCTGCTACCCGAAACAACGAAAAACCGTTATATGGCTGAAATCAAATTTTTGCGGGCTTATTTTTATTTTGAGCTTGCAAGAGTTTATGGAGGAGTGCCACTCATTGATAAAACCCTGACTGTTGATAATAAAGATAAATTAACGAGGGCAACTTTGGTACAGACATTTGAATTTATAATTAAGGACCTTGAAGCAGCGTCTGCCGAAGTTAGCCTTCCTTCAAAAAATGATATGCCTGCCAGCGAGATTGGCCGAGTTAGCAAAGAAGCCATCTGGGCTTTGGAGGCAAGAGTGTATTTGTTTTTTGCAAAGGACGATGCCAAACTTTTTACCAAGGCAAGGGATGCGGCTAAAAAAGTGATCGATTCACATGCTTTTGCCCTGGATGCGAATTTTCAAAATTTATTTCTGCCAAATAACTATTTATCGACCGAGCCGATTTTTACAGTGATAAGGGGAGATGATCCCGGACAGTTAATTTATGGCACTTTTATTCCAATTTATACTTCACCGCGAGGTCCTACAGGAGCCTGGGGATTTGATACGCCAACTCAGAACCTGGTTGATGAATTTGAGGCAGGAGATCCTCGTCTGTTATTTACAATCCTGGAACCTGGTGATGTTTTTGCCAAAACCACAGGGGAGGAAGTATTGGATTTTTCCTCTTATCCAAACACTGGATATCATAACAGGAAATCGTATTTGCCTCCCTCACGTCGCGGACCAGGGTGGGGTGATGATGCCTGGACTTTTCACCAGATCCGGTATGCTGATGTTATCCTGATGTATGCGGAAGCACTTTTGGAAAGTGGCGGCAACGCTCAGGAAGTAGCGGACAATATCAACCTTATCAGACACAGAGCAAGTAACTCAAGTCATACTGATGCTGAAGCTGTAAGCCGTGTAAGAACTATTCCGAATACTCCATTAGTTGATGTAAAGGCTTCCGATGATCTTCACAAAGCCATCAGACATGAACGGCGGGTAGAGTTTGCAATGGAATATCAACGTTTGTTTGACCTGATGAGGTGGAACAGCCTGATAGAGACGATGAACTCATATGGAGCCAAACCTAAAGCCAATGGCAAAGGATTAAACTTCAAGAAAGGAATTAATGAATTATTCCCAGTTCCGCAGACTGAAATTGACCGTTCAGGGGGCTCAATCAAACAAAATCCCGGATACTAAATCCATAGTTGTTTTATCCTTTTTGAATTTTTGACATCAATATACTTACAAGCGGGATATAACCGCTTGTAAGTATTCATTCAGGCTGATTAGTAAATCAACAAGTTAAACGAAAGAAAATGAAGAAGCTAAAAGTTATAATTATCATTCTGTTTGCGGTTACATTTAGCACTGTGATGGCTCAGGAAAGTGTTATTACCAAAAACAAACCGGAGCTCAGCCTAACTTTAATTCCTCCATCACCAGTTACAGATAAGATCACGCTGGATATTCGTGCAGGAGTCTGGAACAACTCTGAAACAGAAAAAAAAGTGACTGTTTACTTTTACCTGGATAAAGAGAAGGCTGTAAATGTTTTGCATCAGCAAGAGATATCAATTCCTGCAAATTCTTCAAGTTGTGTAAAATTCCGCTGGCCAACCAAGGATAAAGCTGGCTTTCATAAAATAATCCTTGTTACAAAAACTGGGAAACAGACTTTTCGTACGGAACGCCCGATGGAGATTAGAGCCTCTGCAATACGCTCAACCAAACAGATTGACGGTGCCTGGATAAACTTCTATCATTGGAGTGAAGCCGAAGGGCAATACTGGAATCCCGCAATTAAGACACTGACTGATTCACAATGGAGAGAGCTTATAGATGCACAACACAGCATTGAAATGAATATAATTGTAATTCAGGAAGTGTATAAAAACCAGATGTACGCCGGCAAACACACTATAGAGAAGGATGGCTATCAGGGATTGGCATTTTATCCTTCAGACTTGTATCCTGGACGAGTGCCATTAACTGCAGTTGATCCAGTTGAAGCTGTTTTTACTGCAGCAGATAAAGATGGAATGAACGTTTTTATGTCAGTTGGAATGTATGCCTGGTTCGATTTTACTAAAGGCTCGCTGGAATGGCATAAAAAGCTTGCTGATGAATTGTGGCAGAAATATGGACACCATCCCTCTTTTTACGGATGGTACATAAGTGAAGAGCAGGACGGTAGCTTAGGCAACGAACAGGACAGAAAAGACATAGTTGAATTTTTCAAGGATTTTAGTGATTATGTTCATCAATTTTCTCCTGATAAACCCATAATGCTCGCAACTAATGCACATAGTCTGCGCGGTGCCGAAGACACTTATCGTAAGTTGCTTCCAAATCTTGACATTCTTTGTCCTTTTGCATTTCACCGTATGCCGGAAGGCGATCTTACTGGTGAACAGGCTGCGCAAAAACTTCAGGATTTGTGTGATGAAGCCGGTTCACATTTATGGATGGATATGGAAGTGTTTGATTTCTTCGGGCCGGATAATGCGTTGGTTCCACGTTCTATTGAAGGCTTGTTAAGCGATTTACACCGTTTCCCGATTTTTGAAAAAATTCTTTGTTACCAATATCCGGGTCTGTTTAACAGCCCTTCCATGTCAATAAAGCCAGGCGGCGAAAATACTGTAAAACTTTATCTGGATTACAAAAAATACCTGGATTCGATGAAAGTGCCTGCAAAAAAAGCAAAAAAGGCTGCTGCAAAGCATTCAAAATAAATAAATACAAAACGATTATAAAAATACTACAATGAATATACTAGAATATCGAAATCTCTACCGTGATAATTTATTGGATGATGTTATCCCGTTTTGGGTAAACAACTCTGAAGATAAGGAATATGGTGGTTTTTTTTCTTGCCTCGACGAGAAAGGGAAAGTGTATGATACCGATAAGTTTATGTGGTTACAAGGGCGGCAGATTTGGACTTTAAGTATGTTGTACAACCAGCTGGAGAAAAAGCAGGAATGGTTGGATATGGCTATCCGTGGTGCAGAATTTCTGATGAAGAATGGCCGCGATGTGGAAGGAAATTGGTATTTTTCACTTACCCGCGAGGGGAACCCGATAACACAACCGTTCAATATTTTTTCTGATTGTTTCGCCGCAATGGGTTTCGCCCAATTATATAAAGCAACTAAGAATGAAATATATAAAGGCATTGCACTTGATACTTTCAACAATATTATCAAGCGACAAAACAATCCCAAAGGGATTTACAATAAAGCATTTCCTGAAACACGTCCGCTCCAGGGGTTTTCGCTTCCAATGATATTATGCAACCTGGTATTGGAAATGGAACATATTATGAATCCCGAAATAGTTGAAAATACTATTGAGCAAGGCATCAACTCGGTACTGAATGTTTTTTACAAACCTGAATTTGGGTTGATACTTGAAAATGTAGGTCCTGACGGCAGTTTCTCCGACTCGTTCGAAGGTCGCTCACTTAACCCTGGACATGGAATAGAAGCAATGTGGTTTATCATGGATCTTGCAACAAGGTCAGGGGATACAGCATTAATAAAAAGAGCTGTAGATATTACCATCGACATTCTGGAATACAGCTGGGACAATAAGTTAGGCGGTATATTTTATTTTATGGATGTTAAAGGCCATGCTCCCCAGCAGTTGGAATGGGACCAGAAATTATGGTGGGTTCATGTGGAGTCTATAATAAGTTTACTCAAAGGATACAATCTTACAGGCGATAAAAGATGCTGGGAATGGTTCGAAAAAGTACATACCTATACCTGGGATCATTTTGTGGATCATAAATACGGGGAGTGGTTTGGTTATTTAAATCGGCAGGGGGAAGTGCTGCTGCATGCAAAAGGAGGTAAATGGAAAGGTTGTTTTCATGTGCCGAGAGGGTTATTTAAAGGCTGGCAAACGTTGGATGCTATAGCCGAAAAGGAACTTCAAAAGAGTTAATTAAATCAATTAAGGTATAAAAACAAGTTGGTTGATGGTTGGTTGGCTTGTTCAATGATGGTGTTCTGGTGGCGAAAAAACTTGCACTTTTTGCGTCGCCAGGCACCAAATTGAATTTTCAATGATTAAATCAAAATTAGGTTTATCATAGATTTAAAATTGAAAAGAACCATAATCGGATATAAATATGAATAAATTTTTGAAAGAAATTGAGCAGCAACCCGGAACCCTGAAGGATACGTTACAGTATTATTCAGATAGAGCGGGGAAAGGGCGTCTGGAAAAAGTTGTCATCTTATGGCAATCTGGTCAGTTTGATAAAATTATTTTTACGGGGATGGGCAGTTCCTATTTTATCTCTTATGCTGCTTCATGCCTTCTAAATTCTCATAAAATCAACTCATTTGCTATTAATGCAAGTGAACTGCTGCACTATCAATTCCAGCTGATTACAAAAAAGACTCTTTTGGTTTGTATTTCTCAATCAGGCGAAAGTTATGAGATTGTGAAACTAATGGAGCTGTTGTCGACTAACATTACTGCTATAGCTATCAGCAATGAGCCTGAAGGCACTTTGGTTAAAAAAGCTCAGGTATCATTGTTAAGCATTGCGGGAAAAGAAGAAATGACTTCTACCAAAACATTTGTTACTTCATATCTAGTCGCTTATATCTTATCCCTGGCCTTGCGTGAAAAGTTAAACAGTGCTTCAATTGCGGAAATAGATAATACTATTCAATCCGTTACAGACTTACTTATAAACAGAAATAAATGGCTGGGCGATGCTGTTAAAATGATAGCTCATGTACCATTCGTTCAATTGGTTGCCAGAGGCCCCGTATTTGCAACGGCACAACAAAGTGCGCTAATGCTGATGGAAGCTACCCGAAATCCTGCCGCAGCTCTTTTAGGCGGCGAATTTCGCCATGGGCCAATGGAAATGATAAAAAAGGGTTCGCGTGTTGTTCTATTTGCCCCTTCCGGAAAAACCTACAACCAAAGTATATCTGCAACGACTGATATACTTAAGTTTGGAGCCAAAGTACTTTTAATTACTAATCAACCGCCAACAATAAATCACGAAAATCTCTTCAACATCATCATACCTTATGTTAACGAAGAATTATTCGCAATTTCAAGCATTATTCCAATGCAACTAATTGTTAATCAGTGGTCCGTTGAGGAGAAAAATGAACCGGGTAATTTTACACGAGGAGCCAAAGTAACTTCTATTGAATAATCCATCAATAAACGGATATGAATCGAACCTTGTCATGTTACTCTAATTAAATTTTGCAGAAATCAATGAAAAATGAACAGGTAGCAATTGGTGTGGATGTTGGCGGTACGAACATAAGAGCCGGTGCTATTACTGTGGATGGAAATATTATTGGCGAAGCGGTTTCAGTTGCCACAGCAGCATCAGAGGATAAGGTTCAGATTGTTGCGAAAATTGTCGGTTCTATTTCACAGATTATTGAACATAACGAGTTAAAGAAAACTGATATCAGAGGTATTGGACTTGGAGTTACTGGTCCACTGGATGTAAAAAACGGCAGAATATTGCAATGCCCGAATCTGCCAACCATGGATTTTTTCCCTTTGAGAGATGTTATTGCAAAGGAATTCAATCTGCCGGTTTTTATGAATAACGATGCGAATGCCATGATTCTTGGCGAATGCTTCTGGGGTGCAGGAAAGGGATCCAAAAGTGTTTTGGGAATTACATTGGGAACAGGTTTAGGTTGTGCAATTGTGCTGGATAAAAAAATATGGATGGGTGCTACTGAAACTGCTGGAGAGATTTGGATTTCACCGTATAAGAATGGAACTATTGAGGATGTTGTTTCAGGAAATGGTGTTAGTAAATTGTATGAAAAATTAAGTGGGCAAAAAATTTCTGCGGAGGGAATTGCCACACTTGCTTTTCATGGAGATAAATCAGCAAAAGCCACATGGGATAGATTTGGGAAGTCTGTTGCTCATGCACTTGCATGGTCTATCAACCTGATTGATCCTGATACTGTGATTATTGGTGGATCAATTGCTAATGCTATGGATCTGTTTCTTCCTGCGCTGGAAGAGTCAATCCGGAAAGGTATTTGCCCGGTGCCGGCTCAAAACCTTCGTATTGTGCGAACTCAGCTGGGCGTGATCTCCCACATCACCTTGGTGGCGGC
>JBBQHB010000138.1:0-9368 GCA_038323575.1 Bacteroidales bacterium
ACATTACTATTGCCACCTTCCTTTAAATTAATGCTTTCGGAAGCCTTATGCATCGTACCACAATAAAAAGTTGCGTAACGTGAAGTGTTGACCAAAACTCCATAACCTTTGGTAGAAACATAGAACGGAACCGGCGCATGAGAGAAACCCACATTGCCTGTTGACCAGCTGTTCACCCTTATTTCTTTGCGTAATCCACGTTGCTGAAAGGTATTGTTTTGAAGACCAAAGCCATATAGTTTTTCTGAATCTTCCATGGTCAATTCTGCCACGCAGCCGCGCGAAGTGGTTTTAAATTTTATTGTGGATAGATCGAAAGGTGGTTTTTCATTCCCGCTCATTTTAGCCAGCGCATCCAATGCCGGATCTTCCTTAAAATCTGAAGGTTTGAACTTTTCAGGTGTACCATAAGTTACCTTCCACACACCTGGGGCCACTTTTTCGATGGTTTGGGCAGTAAGGCTTAGGCTTAGGCTTAAGCAAAATGCAACAATTAATAGTAGATATGATTTCATATTTATGTGTATTATGTATTACCTTGATAATTTTGTGAACTAATTCAACTTTTTAACGAGCGCAATTGCCCGGAGTTTTAAACTTTCAACTTGCGTGAATTTTTGTTAACCTGTTGTAAAGGTCTTTCAGTCCCTCGGGTGAATCGCCGCCTGATTGCTCAATGGTTGTCCAGTTATTGTAGCCGATATCATCAAGTGCTTTCATGACAGCAGGCCAATTCACATCACCCTCTAACAGTTTGACTCCATATTCTGCACCTCTACCTTGTTTCTCCGCAATTTTACGACTATACTCTTTTATATGAACCTTGGCAATACGCGGGCCTAGTATTTTTATCCATTGATCGGGCCATCCATACTCCATGATATTCCCGCAATCAAAATAGAAGCAAACGATCTTGCTTTGAAACTGATCGATATAAGAGACTGCTTCCAAAGGGCTGAGCAGAAAATTATTCGGGACATTTTCAATCGCAATTTTTACATTCAGTTGTTCAGCAATCGGGACAACTCTTTTTATTTCATCAATAGATCTCTTCCAGCAATCGTCATAGCTAACCGCTTCACTTACACGACCCGGAACGAGTAGGACTGTATCTGCACCATAGGCTTTTGCATCCTCGAGACTTACTTTAAGGGCCGTAACACCTTCTTCACGGACTTTTGGATCCGGATCGGATAAAAGAAATGTCCAATGCATGGCATTGCATACGCTGGGGATAAATAATCCGGTGGCATCACGGGCTTTCAAAACTTCATTCCTGTCGAAATGACTCATCACTTCTACGCCGTCAAAACCTGCCAGTTTTGCAGCTTGGAATTTTTCAAGGATCGTCCTACCTACCCCAATGCTTCCCCACATGATACTTTTCTTCAAGCTCCTTTTGACCAGCGCATTTTTGTTTGAAAATACAGGAATTGAGAATGTTGAAATCGCAGCGGATGTCATTAATACATTCTTTGAAAATTGACGTCTGTTCATGCCTTTTTAAATTAAGTTGTATTTTTAATATTTCTATATAAATTATGTAAATTTCGTTTCGACTACAATGACTGGTATTGCTTCCGGAATAATAGGAACAGGCTCAATTAAATAAGTCTTAGGTCTCAGTTTAATAATTTCGTGAACTAATTCAACTGTTTAACGAGCACAATTGCCCAAGGATCTAAACTGTAATTCCAGTTGAGTTCTCCGTTTGAATTTGCTTCAATGTATATTTTCTTGGTTTTCAATCCTAATTCTCTTAATTCCATTGTTTGCTGGCGAGTAGGAGGTTCAGGACTACCCATTTTTTGCCAGCTTTTTAAGGCAAAGGCATTCTCCTTATCTACAATTTCAATTTCGAATTTACTTCCGGCTTTTAATTCTGTTAATTTCAGATTTATATTTTGTGGGCTTCCTGTTTGAAGTGTTTTTTCAGCCTTATCTCTTGAGCCTATAGAAATGGGAGCAGCTTCAATTACTTCTTTGGGATAATTATAGATAATGCCTGTAAGAAGCTTACTTTGTGAATGTTTGGTGAGTATAAAACCGTTTTCAGTAATAAGTGATTCATTGCCCAATTCATTTAAGAACCTGTACGCATGAAAGGCCGGTTTTGCAATGCCCTGAAAATTCACGAGGCCCCAACCGCCATGAAATATGGAAGGTGATGCAAATGCTTCTTCTTCAATGTCGGTAAATATCCAATATGAAAGCGAGTTTGCCATACCAATATTTTCGATATTTGCCCTTAAAATATAGGTAGCAGCTTGCAGGTAATCGTGGGTATGATCTCTGTTCGAAGGGCTTGAACTCCATTCAGTACAATGAATTTCGGCATTTTTAAATTTACTTGCGTTAATCACTTTATTTAACCAGTTCAAGTCCATTTTTAAACTGTTAACCGGACGGCTCATTTCAAACTGACCACCACCGTCGCCAAACGGATAAGTGGTAGGGTAAGGATGCGATGAAACAAAATCGACCGGGAGGTTTTCTTTTTCGCAATAGCTTAAAAACTCTTCAATCCAAGGGCCTTTGCATTGGATGTTTTCAAAATCAGCAGCCGAAATATTCTTGATTTCCCGGTGAAGTTTTTCATATACCCCTTCAGCTGGATGATAGCTGCTGGTGGCTGGTCCACCAACTTTGAACAATGGGTCGTTGTTTTTAACTGTTGTGGCGGTAACTTTATATAATTCAAAGTATTGCTCCATTGTTCCACGCCAAAAACCCGATAAGTTTGGTTCGTTCCAGACTTCAAAATACCATTTGTAAAGTTCTTCTTTGCCGTAACGTTCGATACAATGTTTCATAAAAGCATCTACTAATCCTTTCCATGCATCAAAATCAGATGGTGGCGTGCCATGAGCACCCCACCAAAAAACAGTGGCATCTGGAGACATAGCTTTAGGGAAAAAACTAAATTCGACAAATGGCTTAACACCCAAATTGAGCAAGCGATCGAATAAATCGTCGATATACTGCCAGTTATAGACAGGTTTTCCGTCTTTATCTACAGTATAAGCAAACATATCGTCGTGAAACAAACCATGAAAGCGGACATATTCGAAGCCACATGATTTGTGAACCATATCGAGTTGTTCGAGCCACGAAGCTCGTTAAACCTTCGTTTGCACGCCCAGCGCTTACACACTTGCTCCAATAATGGTCAAGTGGTACACCTTTTAGCTGTGCGCTAATTTGGTTGCCTATTAAATGTTTTTCTATTGGCTGCGAAAAGGAAAGAAGCGTTAATACGCTTAAAAATATCGTAATTGGAATAATTTTCTTTAACACACTCATACTTTATAGTTTTTATTGAAATTATATTTGCTTAATTTAAGATATTCATTATCTTTTCCTTATCCACACCCTGATGTCGCCATCGGTTTGGCCTGCATCGGCAAAAGGAACTACTTTTAGTTCAATGGGTTTGCCTGAATAAAAGGCTTTGGTTTTATAAACCTGACTTCCTACCCAACCTTTGGGGAGCACAGATTTAGAAATTGGAGTCAGGTTTAATGGCCCCATGGTAACTTTATCCAGGTCTTTTAAATCGGGGTTTAATGCCTGATCAACTGCCAATACCTGTGGTCCAACCTTAACAGCAATAAAACCGGGGTAACTTTTTCCTCCGTCCAACGCTTGAACAGTTAAATCGAACGAAACACGAATGGTAGATTCTTTATCCCACTCTTTCTCAATATTCAGGTATTGTCCGGGAATGCCATCCAATGTTTTACCATCAACTATGGCTTTAAAGTTTTTACACCAAATTGGAACCCGCAATGCCAAATTGAAATTGGCACTTTCATTTGAAGAAATTGTAATGACAGCCTTCCCTTCCGATGGGAAATCAGTTTGGATAGAACAGTTAACCTGCACTTCTTTTCCGCCTTTGGTTTTAATTTTATCGTTCAGTTTTTCTGCCGAATAGAGATTAACATTTAACCCGTTTTTGGTATTCTTAGTTAGTGCCAATTCAGGAATGGCTGCAATTCCTCTTGGTATGCTGGCCAAACAACAATGCGCATCAATATTACAACGATAAGGTTTTTTGCCTTGCAAAGCTGTATAATAGCTTACACAACCGGTTTGAGGGTTTTCGGCAGCAAACAAATGGTTGTAAACCGATTTTTCAATTTCATCCATGTATTTCGGCTCACCTGTAAGGTTATACATTGCCTGGCTGAATTGAATCCAGGTGGTGGTAACGCAACCCTCGCCCATGTTAACTTCGTTTTCTGCAGGCAAATAAAAATCTTCTCTATAAAGTTCATGTTCACTTGCTGTACCTGTGATATAAAGTTTGTAAGTCGAAATATCGTTCCAGGCATTTTTGGCAGCTTTCAGCAATTTTTCATCACCGGTTAACTGGTATAGCTTTACTATTCCTGTTAGGTTCGAGGTCATTTCATAGGCTTTCCCGTTGGCCGTTTTATCTACCTTGCCAAGGGTTGCAAGGGTTGATACTACTTTCGGTCCGTTTTCATAGTCATATGCTTTAAGGATATAAAAACAAAAATCGAGATATTTTTTGTCGCCAGTGAAGCGGTATAATTCGGTCATAGGTTCCAGTACACTGGTAGATGCCATTCCTATGTGACCCGATGAGTTGATGATATTGCGCTGACCGGGGTTTTCGCCAAAAGTTTTGCAAAGTAGGTCGCCCATTTTTTTCGAAGTTTCGAGAGCTGGCTTGTAGCCTGTAACCGAATAGTAACTAAGCAAGCCAAGCATGTTGTATTTGTGTGCCCACACATCCCAGTCTGTCCAATAAGTCGATGGTAAATAAGTTCCTAAATATCCGTCCTCATTCTGGCAGGCGATTAAAATATCGACAATTCGATCCATTTGGGCTTTCAATTGAGCGTTATTTGTAGAACGCCACACCCGGCTTGCAGCATGAAGGTATTTTCCAGAATATTCACCAACCCAGGTTTGATTTCCAGGACGATTATAGTAACATTCCAAAATACCTGTTTCGTCAATATTTAGTAAGCGTTGAAAAAGATTGGCATTTAGCCTTTCGTTCAAATACCCTCCGAACGCGATATTTTCCAATGCAAAAGGAAGCGATTTGCCTGCAATTGTCGGGGTAACTAATGGCGTTTGGGCTTGTTCGTTAGTCCTTGGGTTTAAAACATAGGCAAGTAGCGATGAGTTTTTAATCGTATCGATTAATGATTTTGCAGTAAAGCTGAAATCAACCTTATAAAAGTTAGGTTCTTTTATCTCAACAGAAGTGTTGAACAAGCTATCGGCTTTACTTCCCACTACAATTTCATACTCTTTTTGGAAAATAATGGCTTTCGATGTTGGTTGGTAAACCTTTACATTTAAAGTGCCCTGAATACTATCTATCGGAATTTTGAACTTAAAATAGACTGTTTTATGAAAAGATGTTGTTTCGAGAGTAAATTTCGAAGGTGCATCGCTTGTCTGTAAATATAGTACATCCCCAAGGTTCATGTCGCCAATGGTATGCTCAGCTCCCCACATTCCACCATTTCCCGAAAGATCGTTCACCCGAACTGCAATAATATTTTCTTGGTCCCAACGGATTAAATCGAAAGGAACAGCGTATACCCTTTGGGTATCCCAGCCTGTTGCTCCACCAATGCGTTGTCCATTCAAATAGGTATCGTCGCTATCATCAATTTTTCCCAATGAAATGCGAACCGATTTAAACAACTGATTATCAAGCTTAAATGATGAGGGAATTACCACTCGGGTGCGATACCAGCCAATACCGTCGTAATTTTGGTAGCCTTGTTTTTCCCAATACGAATCTACCCCTAATATTTTCCACTTTGTGTCGTTAAAAGCCGGGTCGGAATAGGCAGTGCTATCGCCGGTTATAAACTTCCATTCTTTTGGGAGTCCGAAGCCGGCATCAGTTTTTGGCTCATTGGCACAAGCTGAAACAAGCAAGACGCCCATCAACGATAAAAGGGTAAATTTATTCATAATTAATCCATTAAAATGTGATTCAGTTTAATTATCAGGAAGAGATTGTCCAAAAAGCTCTTTTATTTGACTTTTCAGACAGCCCCCTCCTGATAAATTAGTACAACAGTTAAGCTATCAAAACAGCTAAGCTTTTATTAGTTTTTGAAGCCTCCTGTTGCATTCCATCATTGAACGTCCGGAATGATAGGCAACTTTCCACTCATTACCTATGTTACCATCAATTACTTTTCCGTTTCGGTCGAGTAATCGTCTCCATTCACCTACCTGATGGTTGATCATGTTTTTATCGATAAAATTCCATATCGTTTGAAATGCTTCGTAATAGCGGATGTCATCGAATAACTCATATCCTTCGAGGAAACCAACAAGCGATTCGGTGTGCTGCCACCATTCTTTTTCAAGTACCAATGCACCACCTTTGCGGAGTCCATCCCGGTAAATTCCACCAATTTCAAAGTCCACTCCATACTTTACAGCATTGTCGAGCAATAATTTAAGCACCGGTTTATACTGATCAACCGATACGCCTGCAGCATTGATTGCCCGTACCATAAGCCAAACAATTTCAGTATTGTGTCCATACGAAGTTGTTTCTGTCGGATCAGCTGGCTTTTCGCCTTCACGCTCTGCATTCCAGGTTCTTTTAATATTGATTGCAGGCAGTGGATTCCATGCCAAATCAAATTGGTTTAAGCCAGATCCTGCAACATGATCCACCATTTTTTCGCTGATCAGATTGATAGTTTCGATCAATTTACGTTTATGAATTTCTTTGCCTGAAGCCAAATACAAAGATGTAAATGCTTCCATCAGATGTAAATGTGTATCCAACCCTTTACGATCGCCTGCACTAAAACCATCTGGCGCAGGAATCCAATTGCTTTCAAGGTTTTCGTAGTATCCGCCGTAATGTGTATCAGCACAATATGTTTGCAACAAATCGAATGTTTTTATTGCATAATCCAGCCCACGTTTATCACCGGTTGAAATATAATAATCGGCCAATGCGTAAATAGCAAAGCTTTGTCCATAAACAACTTTCCCATCGTCAAGAGGCGATCCGTCTCTTTTTACTTTCCATCTCCAACCTTCATTGAGGTTGTCCCACAAATATTTAATCAGAAAATCAACTCCTTGTTTTGCCTTTTCAACACTTGAATCAGAAGGTGCAAGCTTATTCAGGTTCGAAAACCACCAAATCATACGGCACTGCGTGTTCAGGTATTTCTCCGGCATTTCCAGCGCTAAACCGTCTGCATCAAAATTGGTCATAAATCCCCCAAATTCTTGATCAACTGCATTTTTTTCCCAGAAAGGGATCAATTCATCAAATAAGTGATTGTGTATCGACTGATGATTTACTTTCAATTGCTCAATTGTTTCTGACGTTTTTAATCCGTTTGAGCCGGTGCTTTTTTTAATATTGTTTGATTCCATTTTTTTTACTTTTAATTAGAATATAAAATTATAATTTGCTCTATATTAATTGCTTGTTCCACTTTTTAAGTCAATAGGTCAAGCTTACATTCTTTCAACCATCAGAAACAGAACTTCAGCAGGTTTTAAACTGATGTTGAATTCCGTTCCTTTTCCGATAACTTCTCCATTTTGCCTATCTTTTAAGAGAATGGCTTTTTTGGAAATGATATTCGTTGCTTGATTTTCGTACGTGTGATTTAGCAGAATGAGCATTTCTTCCTTTGCATTCGATTTGTGATAAAATTCAACAAAGCGAGAATCGATATCAATGTCCATTTCTGGTTTTAAAACCGAATACAGTTTGTAGGATTCATCGTTTTTCCAAGGATTGTAGGTGTCGCAGAGCGACTCTTCGAGATTCAGTCGGGTATAATATAAATTACCTTTCCCAATTTTAGTTTTGAAAAAAACACCTTCCCCTTTTTCGTTTATGCTGTGCGTAAGGCAATCGGGGCAAACTTTCAAAAGTGTTTCATAATTGGTTGACCAATTCATCTGAGCCATTTTTAAACGACCCGACAATGGGAATTTTTCCAACAGGTTTAAATTACCGATATGCTTTGCTACCAACAATTCAACCGGAGAATCTATTGAGTAATTTAGTTTCTGATTCGAATTAATTGTTGGGGCAAAATTGTTGTAATACGACTGATATACTGTTCCTCCTGTAGCAAGGTATTTATTGATGTGTTCTTTGTTTTCGGCATTAATTGAAAAACCTGGGATTATCAAGAACGCAGCATCGGCAGGAACTTCTTTATTTTCAAATAAAAACCTTACCACAACATGGTTTTGTTTGGCAAGTACATAGGCGTTGATAACCTGGCGGAAATAATCATTCAACGGAGTAGATTCAGGCACAACAATGTAACAAACGGGCAACTTATCAGTCCAATCCAATCCTAATTTTGCTGAAAATTCGGTGCTCTGTTTAAAGGCATCTGCAACAGGAAATTTATTGTTTTTGGCATCCAATAGTCCCATTTGGTATTCCAAAGGATCAAACTTTCCTTTACCGACGAATTCTCTGCCATCGATGGATGGTTTAACCCGAAAAGTCGTATCAATGTTATGCGAACACCACCATACAAACCCGGCAGCACCTTCGGCCCAGCTGCTGAAGTAGGCTAATTCAAGGTATTTCGCACGTTGTTCCTGACTTACCCAATCGCCCGAAATACCTGTTTCCTGCATCAATACAGGTTTCCCTTCCATTTTTGCCCAAGCAATCATCATGTTGGTACTGTAAGTCGTTCGTAAGCCAAACCAAGGATCGTCGAGAATGGTAGCATGAAAATAAGAGTAGGTGTGTGCCGACAAATAATCGCAAGCAGGAGATATATTTTCTACGGGGAAACTTGCATCATAACCAGTTCCGATGCCGTTGGTTACCAATCGAGCTGGATCTCCTTCTTTGAATGCTTTATACATTCTGAACATCCACGATTTTGTTTCATCGGGAGAGGCAACATATCCGGCAACTGCTTTTAACGCATTTATTTCGTTGCCAAAGTCGTAGCTGTGAACGTAGGGGTTTTTACTTAAAGTTTTGGAAATGGTTTTAACCATCAAAGCTGTTGCATCAATTTGGCTGGGGTTGGTAAACATTCCTTTGTCGATCCATTTAGGCGTAAAGATTCCCCCATCGAGCCAACCAGTAATTAAACTGGGTTGTACCTGTATTCCCCGTTTCCCGGCAATGGTAATGAGTTCGTTTAGGCGATCGATTTTTTGCTGGTCGAACTTGTTAATTTCGGGCTGTGTTAAATACCACAATTGTTTATTTCAGCCCAAAAGTATACCAGTGTTTCACTCCAAAAGTATACCATTTTTAATTAATAAAAAGGCAGTACTCTTGTGATCGGGGTACCCCGATCACAAGAGTACTGGAGCCCGGATTTTTCGCAGTTTTTTTT
>JBBQHB010000139.1:0-9321 GCA_038323575.1 Bacteroidales bacterium
TTTCTTTTTTTTTTTTTTTTTGGTTTGGTTTGGGGTGTGGCTCCGGGGCCCCCCCACCCCAACACCCTCACCATTAATACTTACGTAATTGTCATTCTGAGCGAAACGAAGTGGAGCGAAGAATCTTTTTAAACAGTTAACCATTTTCCCAGGTCAATAATTTTAATAAAAGAGCAAAATGGTCAAACCTCTGAATCCAATTTTTCAGAAACGGTTAACTTAGTGGTATAATATCCTTTCGTTATTTCTCCCAGCACCCAATTTGTGCGGGCAGCTGAATATCCGTTGCTCACACATTTCCCTTCGCCCCGCAATTCGGCCACCACCTGCCCGATTAAATTATGCGAAATATTCTCAGGATTCTGAAAACTGAAACTTGTCGTCCCTTCTGAAGATACCAGTTTAACATCCCCGAACTGAAAGCAGGGCAGAGTGATTTTACCCTTTGTGCCTGAAATTTCGATAACATCTTCCTCAGCCTCCGGAGTAACCACAAAACACCAGCTTCCGGTTCCGGTAACTCCTGAACCAAACGAAAAAACTGCTGAAACACTATCTTCAGCGTGGTAATATCCGGCAAGATTTTTAGCTATCCCCTGAACTTCAACAACCGGACCAAAAACAAAATCCAGGAAGTCGAACTGATGGGATGCCAGATCGATAAAATAGCCGCCTCCGCTTATCTCCGGATTGACGTGCCAATCCTGCTTTTCGGGGAACTGATCCTTTTGCCCGAAGGATTTGTACAGGCGTATATTTACGGTCAGCGGTTTGCCAATGATTCCCGTTTCAACCATTTCTTTCACCTTCAGAAACGCCGGAAGTGTTCTGCGGTAATAAGCCACCAAAAGCGGCATTCCGGTTTCCTCCGAAACCCGGATCATTTCCCTGCATTCCTGATAGTTACGCGCCATGGGTTTTTCTACATAGACGGGTTTCCCTGCTTTCATAGCCTCGATGGCATAACGGGAATGCGTATCGGGAGGTGTTGCTACATAAACGGCATTTACTCCGGGATCGCTGATTAAAAGAGCCGCGTCGGAATACCAATTCGGAACACCATGCCTTTTTGCATAATCCGCGGCTTTCTCAGCGTTCCGCCGCATTACGGCAGCCAACTTTGAATGCCCGATTTTGTTGAATGCCGGACCGCTTTTCAGCTCAGTCACATCACCGCAACCAATAATGCCCCAATTAATTTCTTCCATGGTTTTTCCCGATATTTAATTTAAACCTATCAATATTTTACCAAAAACCCTAATTCCGGCTTACACATTTCATCAAGAAGGAGATAAAAGTCACTTTAGCCTCAATTTTATTTGGAAAATTGACAAAAAATGATTAAACTTCCTGATAATCAACCATAAGATTACTAACATATGAATAAGCTAAAAATATTGATGGTATATCCCAAATACCCGGATTCATTCTGGAGCTTTAAGCATGCCATGCGCTTTATTTCCAAAAAAGCGACTGTCCCTCCGCTCGGATTGATTACTGTGGCGGCCATGCTTCCGGAATCATGGGAAAAGAAGTTGACAGATCTGAATGTAGCCAAACTCAAAACAAGCGATATTCTCTGGGCTGATTATGTATTTATCAGCGCCATGTCGATTCAGCGGGAATCGGCCATCCAGGTTATTGAAGCGTGTGTGAAAACGGGTACGAAAATGGTTGCCGGCGGACCGCTCTTCACCCAGGATTACGAGCACTTTCCTGAAATTGATCATTTTGTGCTGAACGAAGCCGAAATTACATTGCTGCCGTTCCTTAAAGACCTGGAGGAAGGCCGCCCTTTGCAAAGAGTATATAACACCACTGAATATGCGGATCTGACAAAGACTCCTGTGCCGGATTACAGTTTGTTGTCGAGAAAAGATTATGTAGTTATGAATATGCAGGTTGCCAGGGGATGCCCGTATGCATGCGATTTTTGCGAGATCACCACACTCCTTGGCCACAAAGTACGCATGAAGAAAACAAGCCAGATTATCGAGGAACTTCAGGCGCTTTATCGGCTGAACTGGAGAGGACCGGTTCTGATTGTAGACGACAATTTTATCGGGAACAAAAATGCTGTCAAGAAAAGCTTGCTGCCGGCCATGAACAGGTGGATGCGGGAGCATCACTTTCCTTTCACCTTTGAGACGCAATGTTCAATAAATTTGGCTGACGATCCGGAGTTGCTCTCCCTGATGGTGGCTACCGGATTTAAATCAGCCTTTATCGGGATCGAAACTCCCGACGAAGTATCACTCGATTCGTGCAGCAAGGGACAAAACCAAAACAGGGATCTCCTTCAGAGTGTTATAACTATTCAGCGTGCCGGAATGTCTGTATCCGGTGGATTTATTGTTGGATTCGACAGTGATATTCCATCGATTTTTCAAAGGCAAATTGATTTTATCCAGCAAAGCGGAATTGTTTCGGCCATGGTGGGCATTCTTCATGCCCCCAAAAACACAACCCTTTACAAACGATTGGCCGGGGAAAACAGATTGCTCAATGAGTCAAGCGGGAACAATACCGATGCATCCGTGAACTTTATACCCAGGATGAACTCCCAGGATCTTCAGGAAGGTTACCGTAAAATCATCAATGGTATTTATTCCGTCAAACCTTATTACCAGCGTGTCCGCCAGTTTTTGACGACTTATCAACCAATAGCTGCCGTGAAGACGAAAGCCAGGTTCTCCTTAATAAAAAGTTTCTTCAAGTCTGTTTATATCATCGGAATCAGGAACAAAGGGAGAGGTGAATTTTGGAAACTATTTGTTTGGGCGCTGTTTAAAAAGCCGCAGTTGTTTAAAGATGCTATGCAGTTTGCCGTTTATGGCTATCACTTCAGAATTGTATACGGGATAAAATAAGATTTTCTCTTCCCTCCCCGCTGAAAGGCTAAGACAAAAGAAGCCAAAAGTAAGCTAAATCTTACAATATCAGCGTATTGTATGGTTTTTATATTGTGTTTTGTCAGGGTTGAAAGACATCAAATAGACAGTTATCGACAAAGAATCGTAACCTAAATCGTAACCTGAACATGACAACACGTTCAAATTTTTCTGAAATCCAAATACAACCTCTCCGACATTTCCCTCAAAGAGATCAGCCATAAGTTCATCACAGACTTCGAAGTCTACCTTATGACCACATGTAAATACGGAGCGAACACGACTGCTAAATTCATGCAGTTATTTAAACGTATTATTCTTATCGCTAAAAATAATGGCTGGATTACCTCCGATCCATTCGCCAACTACAAAATGCGTCTGAAACTTATTTGAAAGAGATTGGGGATGTGTGTGGAATTGACAAAGATTTAACCTTCCACCTTGCACGCCACACATTTGCTACTCTGACACTCAGCAAAGGTGTATCCATCGAAAGTGTCAGCAAACAATTATTTTTACATTCGATGAACATTAACAACAGAAGCAAATTTATTATCCACAATTGAATGATATGTCGCAAATATATACTATTATTGCGACATAATGTATTTACAAAACAAATGGATAGTCTTGATGATAAAATAGTTACAAAAATTAAGAAAGCGAGGAGGGGTTCGCTCTTTTTTACCGAAGATTTTCTGAGTTTTGGTTCGGCTAAATCGGTGGCTAAGACTTTGGAGCGATTGACAGCAAAAGGAGACATATCTCGTGTAGCTCGTGGAATTTATGCACGTTTAGAGATTGACCCAATTATTGGCGAATTAAAACCAAGTACCGAAGCAATTGCCCAGGCCATCCGCAAAAGAGACAAAGCACGTATCATGCCCACAGGGGCTTTGGCGCTCAATGCCCTGAACCTATCAACTCAGGTTCCAATGAATGTGGTATATCTCACCGATGGTGCTGCACGAAAAATTGATTTGGGTAAACGAAAAATTCTTTTTAAGAAAACAGCCCCCAAAAACCTTTCTGCTATCGGAAAGATCAGCGGTTTAGTCATTCAGGCTTTAAAAGAAATAGGAAAAGCAAATGCAACCGAAAGCGAGATTCATATCATACTAAAGCAATTGGAGAAAGAAGACCACTATCGATTAGCGCACGATATTCGTTTAGCTCCTGAATGGATAAGAATTATTATGCGTAAGGCATTAAAAAACAAAGGCAATGAATAAATGGCTCGCCATACCCGATGAGACGAAAAGAAACGCCTATATACAAATAGCAGAGAAAACCGGTATGTCGGCATTTGCTGTTGAAAAAGATTGGTGGGTAGTTCAAGCCCTATCCATCATCTTCGAAATGGAGATTGCTGAACACTTGGTTTTTAAAGGAGGAACTTCGTTAAGTAAAGCATGGAAACTGATTCAAAGATTTTCGGAAGACGTTGACCTTGCTATCAACAGGGAATTCTTTGGATTTACAGGTGAGTTATCCAAAAATCAGCGTGACAAATTAAGAAAAACAGCCGGAGCATACGTTGCCGAGCAATTTTTTGGAAATCTTCAGGCAAAGTTTGAAGAAAAGGGTTTTAACGGGATTCGGTTTGAATTAATCGAAGAAAAGGAAAGCGACAAAGACCGGACAATCAATGTTTATTTTCCTCATCTAATAGAACCACCCGGCTATTTACAGGCAAGAGTCCAAATCGAAATTAGTTGTCGCTCATTAAGAGACCCGTTCTCGGTGCAAACTTTCACCGCTCTGGTTGATGAAGAATACGCCGGCAGAGAATTTGCTCAATCACCCATTCATGTTCCAACAGTCAATCCGGAGCGTACTTTCTTAGAAAAAGTATTTCTACTGCACGAAGAGTTTCACCGTCCGAAAGAAAAAATGCGGGTAGATAGATTAAGCCGACATTTGTACGATGTTTATCAATTATCAAAAACAGAATTTGCAGAGAATGCGTTGAACGACAAAGTATTGTACGAAATAATCGTAAATAACCGGTATAACTTTACCCGCGTTGGTAACGTAAATTACAATGAGCATCAACCACAAACAATCGACCCTATTCCAATTCCTGCGGTTCTGGAAGCGTGGAAAGCGGATTACAGAACGATGCTGGAACAGATGATATATGAAAAAAATCCGCCCACTTTCGATGAAATAATTTCAGGATTGACGAATCTGAAGAATCGGATCAATTCCTTACCTTGGAAATTTGAGATGAAATTTCCGGTAACAAACTCCTCAAATTCCGCACAAATTCATTGATCGCTAGCTGGAAACGCAAAGGGTCTATGACTCGCCACCAGGGATGTTATTGGTGTGGCTCACTCCGGCGCTTCGTGCTTGCTCACATTCTGTGTGGCTGTGTCACTCACTTACCCGGTGGCTGAGTAGCTGAGTGGCTGGCTCTCTCATAATCTCTGCGTGTGACTCACTTTGTTTATTGCCGAGTGGCTCTGTGGCAAACTCACTGTACTTGTTATCCACTGGCTCTCTCACTCCCTTGCAATTCCTTGACAAATGAACGCCTAAAAAACAGTAGAAATTCACTTTCCAACCCTCGTGGCTTCACTTGGCGTTGATTGGCTTAGTTTTGCGTAATTCGCATGGGTCTGACCTCAATTATTCCGCTGAACTTTGCATCGTAATAATAACTTAAGTCAATATGCTATCATCTCAAGTCAATAAGTTTAATGCTCAATCCGCCTTTAGCGGATTTTATTATCGTCAGATAATAGCAAGGTGTGTTCTGAGTAACTCGAAATTCTTTCGGTTACTCAAAACCCTTGCTCTTGCAGAGGGCGATTATTTACTCCGAAGTCGTAAATAAAATGTCGCTATGGCGAATCGGACACAATTACTAATTCGGCGAGAGTCGTGATCCACTAAAATCCACAGTTATGAATGAAAAAAATGAGACATCTCCCTTCGGAAGAAAAGGGGGCAGAATCCCCAAGATTGACCCTGCGGTCTACTGCTGCATGGTGCGGTTCAACTCGGTCGATTTTCCATATTTCGCTCAATCCCCATCCCGACGATAAGTTGACAGATGAACAACTATCGAGAATTGATACAGTCGGCATGCGTGATCAACGGACATTCTTTGAGGATCAAAAGTATTATTCCACTCTGTTTCATGAATTGGTTCACAGTACCGGACTTAATACCCGGCTATCTCGTCATGAAAAAAACAAGGATCATAAGTTTGGCTCGCAGGATTACTCACAAGAGAAACAGGCGGCTTGGTGATTTTTTTAAAGGAACTCCAATTAACTCACATCCCAGCCCTACCAATGCTATTCGTTCGCAGGGAAAGCAACCTGAACCTGAAATACTCAATATGAACGGAAAAAAAACAACCATTGAGAATAAAACAGGCGAAGTTAAAATTATCGATTATGAGGATATTAACTAGGATTATGAATCAATTCTGTACATAACCCCAACTTCATTTTTGCCTGGTTCAACATGGCAAATACCAAGGTTAAGAAACGGGATTATGTAAATGCCATCAAAGATTACTAGAAAGCCATTCAATTGGAACCGGACTTTGGGGAGACCTATTTTAACAGGGGACTCACAAGAATCTATCTGAACGACCTCGAAGGTGGAGCGCTGGATCTCAACAGGGCCAAAGAAAATTAAGGACAAACGATTTTACAAACCCCAGCAAAACACTACCGAGCAAAAGATACTTGAAAGATTGCGCCTCAGGTGGAAAAAAAGGTTTGAATAAAAGAGAGTGCCTGGGTTGAAATTTAATTTTACACTTACTTTAGGTATGTAGTGATATTCGGGTTATATTTGGATAAAATTAAATCTTATTAATATGGGAAAAGTATCTAAAGAATTGGTTGGGGCTTCCGCTATAAAAATCATCCTGTCGGTATTGGTACATGGTGATAATTATGGTTATGAGATACTTCAAAAAGTGAAGGAGCTATCAGGAGGCCGGATTAAGTGGAACGAAGGAAGCATTTATCCCGTTTTAAAGAAAATGGAAGCGCAGGGTATGATTAAGTCTTATTGGAGAATGGAAGAAAATGAACGGCCGCGAAAATATTATACCCTTTTAGAACCCGGGAAAGCTGAACTGCAAAACGAAAAAGAAGAATGGAACATGGTACATGCTATGCTTACCAAGCTTTGGAGCCCTCAGACATAGAGATTTAAAGCACATTTTATCGTAATATCATTTTTTGTAAATTGTGCAGTTCCGGCATGCCAAATGCGACATGAAAAGGATTAAGGTTGCGCAGAAATTTTTTATATTTGATCGTCAATCACCCTCCCTTACAGATCAGATATGAACAGTGAAATCATTATCAATGTACCTGAACAAGCAACGCTATGGGCTGAGCAATTCAAAGCCGACTCGACATTTACCGTTTCGGATGTGGAGGAACTAAAGGACCATTTGATTGATCTCACTGAAGACTTGATAGAGGCTGGATTGAATGAAGAAGAAGCCTTTAGGATTGCCTCTACACGGCTGGGTGATATTTCCATCCTGAAAAACGAGTTCGAAGAAGTCAATTCACCGGTTATCCAGATGCGAAAAACAATTCTGGTATTGTCGGGAGTCCTGACCTTTTTTCTTCTCTATTTTTTCATGATTTCCTCTACCCGCTTGCTGGTACTTGTTTTACATCAGCTCAAAGAAGATCCGGTATGGAATTTCGGGCTTGTCTTTTCCTATGTGACAACATTTCACCTATTCATTATTGCGTTCACACTTTTTTTCTATTTCTATGGTAAAAAAGGGGTAACAAAATTGGAAAGACTGAAGATAAAGCCCCGGCATACCTTCCTGTTATTTTCCGGCATTATCATCCTTGCATCAATCGATCTATGGTTTCGAGAGCTCATAAGGGCATTTGAATTCAGTAACTATACCAGTCACTTATACTCCCTCTTCGATTACCTTGGTTACACTTTCCCACTTGTCGTAATTATCTGTTTTATTGTGCTTTATAAAAAATATTATCTGACAACTATTCACAACGAAGCAAACACCGGTTTATCTACGGAATTGATGCCGATAGATACACCTGTCGAGCTCTCAGCAAACGTCATTGGTGACGAACAGTTGAAAAATCGACTCGATCTCCATTTAAAAGAACTTAAAAAGATAGGGCTTAATGATGAGGAGGCTTTTGAAATTGCAAAGATGCGTATTGGAATGTACCCCCGGCAAAACAAAAACTACATCACGGCAAACAGCCAGGGACGTTCAATGCACAGCTTATTGATTATACTGTCCGGAGTTTTGGTTTATTTCTTTCTCTATTTCTTATTGCATTCATCGGCCAGGATATTATTCACTGTTTTACAACATTATGAGAACGACCCGGTATTGAATATCAGACGAACCTGGTCGTATGTTATGTTTTATCAGTGGTTGTTTATTCTCTTTACCGCGGGCGTTTATTTTTTGGATAAGAATATCGTACAGCGAATAAAGCGTCTTCACATCAAGCCTCTCCATACCCTTTGGATGCTTTTTGCAACAATCTTTCTGGCCATTTTGTACCGTTGTTTTTTAATTATTTCGAAATATTCAATTAGTTCAGACTTTGAGATGAAAACAAAGCTGTACAAAATATTTCTTTATTCAGATTTTACATTCCCGTTTATTCTCTGTGCCTGCTTCCTGGCGCTTTTTTACAAATACTACCGCGATAATGTCAGGATTGGCAATTAACTGAAGGATTGAAAAACCTGACTGTTTGAACTGTGTGCCTGCCAGCTTGTGCGGATATTGACGGATGACTTTTCCTGCATCGTTTACTTGGTTCCATATTTTACAAAGGGTTGTGAATTCGAACTGCTCCTTTGTCTGTGAAATGTCTGTCACTAAATTCATCAAAAATATTTTCATTAAAATTATATATCTATGTTCTATGTATTGATATTATTTGTATATTGCATCTCCAACTAAACAGATTATCTATGAAAACATTTTTTACTGCATTCCTTTTTGTGCTTATCTTTACTTCATGCAGGCAGGATGAAGCGCTATTCTCATGTGATCCTTTTCTAAATGATTATGTTTCAATGCATCAGGAAGAGTTGAAATATATCTCAATCACCGATTTGGCTTCTTCAGATCTGGTTTTTCAGCAAGCTGCTTTCAGGAGTTTTGATGCTACGAAGAAAAGGGAAGTATGGTTGCAAAAGATTCAATCACTCCTTGAAACACAAAAATATTCCGTGGATGAATATGCCCATGTGAAAAGTTTACTGAACCATCTTCACGAAAATTATTTTGTAAAGGAAAATCGTTACTGTTCAGGTGATAAAAGATATTAACACACCAAAGATATAAAATCAGAGGTGGTCAAAAAATTGGTTTATAACTTTATTTGACTTGGAACCAATTTATTGCGATACTTGTATACATGGAATTGCCCAAAGG
>JBBQHB010000140.1:0-9099 GCA_038323575.1 Bacteroidales bacterium
TGAAATGAGTGGCGGAGTGAAAAAAGTAGTTATCAGCAATTGCATTTTTGATGGTACCGACCGTGGAATTCGCATCAAATCAACTCGTGGCCGTGGCGGAGTAGTAGAAGACATTCAAGTAAGTAATATCGTTATGCGCAACATAAAGGAAGAAGCTGTCATACTAAGTCTGGAATACAAAAAAGTTGCTGCCGAACCTTTTAGTGACCGTACACCGGTGTTCAGGAATATCCACATCAGCAACATGATCGTGACCGGTGTAAAATGTCCGATCCGGATCGTTGGGCTGGAAGAATCACCCGTTACCGATGTATCATTTTCAAATATCAACATCAAAAGTACAGGAGAATCTGAATTCAAATATTTCAAAAACATCAGGATGACCGATGTATATGTGAATGGCACTAAAATGGAATCGCCTAAAGCAACCAACGAATGAAAAACAAATCGACAATTTTCAGGGTAATCTTATTGTTACTGATCATATTTGGGAATGCAAAAGCTCAAGTAGTTATTCCCAACAAAGATAGCTCAGGCTCAGCTCTTCAATCTTTGAACGGTACCTGGAAATTCAAATACATATTTTCTACCGAGGTCGGGGCAGACTCGGTTTTTTTTAAAACCGGTTTTAATCTGAAAGAGTGGAAAGAGATCAAGGTACCCGGAAACTGGGAATTGCAGGGATTTACGGAACCTCGTTATGGCAGTGAAGTAATTGCCGGCACAGGATTGTATAGCACCAATTTCCAGATCCCGCAAAATTGGACAGCCAAACAAATGTTTATCGTGTTTGACGGTGTATTGTACGGATATGATTTGTGGGTAAACGGGAAGTACGTCGGATCCTGGGGCAGTTCTTTCAACCGGCAAATGTTTGACATTTCAAAATATGTCGTAGCCGGGAAAAGCAATGCTTTGGCAGTGAAAGTTACCACACGGAACAAAGGCTGGGATTTCGATACCAACGACTGCTGGGGATTGTCGGGAATTTTCAGGGACGTAACCTTAATCAGCGTACCTCAAACCCACATCAAAGATTTTACGGTCAAAACTTATGTCAACAGCAGCAAAAGCGCACAAATTGCCCTGTCTGTACTTTTAGAAAAAAACAAGGATTCAGAAGTACCCGGAAATCTTACCTTAACAGGAAAACTATATGCACCAGACGGGAAAATGGCCGGGCAATTTACCTCAACAAAACAGAACCTACTGGGAAAAGCGGATACAGCTACGGTTTTCAACAGCCTGACCGTATCAAACCCTCAAACGTGGACGGCCGAAACACCCCAACTATATAACCTCGAACTGTCTTTAAAGTCAAATGGCAAAGAAATCCAAAGCATTCATCAGAAAATAGGAATCAGGCAGGTGACTATCGAAAACGGAATACTCAAACTCAACGGACAAGCAATTAAGCTGAGAGGTGTCGACCACCATGATCTGGATCCGGTTGTCGGCAGGGCATTAACAGAAAAACTGATTCTGAAAGATTTGGTTCTCATGAAAAAGGCCAATATCAATTTCATCAGGACTTCGCATTATCCTTCCCATCCAAAAATGATCGAATTGTGTGATTCATTGGGAATTTATGTATTGTGCGAAGTCCCCTTCGGTTTTGGCGACAAAAATTTAACAAATCCCGCTTATGGGGAAGTCCTGCTTAAAAGGGCACACGCAACTGTATTGCGGGATAAAAACCATCCTTCTGTAATCATCTGGAGCATAGGAAATGAAAATGCATTAACCCCAATTGCCTTGGAAACAGGTAAATATGTTAAAAAAATGGACAATACCCGACCAATTTGTTATCCGCAGGTTGGCTCCTATTTCAAAATTAACTACATGAATATACCGGATACGATAGATATTTTGGCACCCCATTACGGCAATGCTGCAGATCTCGAAAAATATGCACATATGTTTAACCGGCCGATCATCTCAACCGAGTATGCCCATGCCCTGGGTTTGGATTTTGATAAAGTGGAAAATATGTGGGAGGTGATGTATACCCATCCCGGAATTGCCGGAGGTGCAGTCTGGATGTTTCAGGACCAGGGAATCCTTCGCACTTCTGATAAAAATGTGGATCTGAATTCATTGACCAACGATGTATGGAAAGATTCCATCCATCACTACGACACCAACGGGAACAAGGGATGTGACGGATTGGTCTATTCGGACCGAACACCCCAGGTTGATTACTGGCAGGTAAGAAAAGTTTATGCTCCGGTTAAAGCCATTCAGGATAGTATAGTTATCACGCCCGGAAGTCAGGTAATTAAGGTTAAAGTAAACAATCGTTTTGACTTTAGTGACCTGACCGGCATCAAATGCAAGTGGACGCTGACTGAAGATAACACATCCATTCAGGAAGGATCATTCACCATGAAGTGTAATCCCCGTGATACCACCACCATACCGGTTTCAGTAAAGCTTCCGCAAAAACTCTCCGGGGCCTGGTATTTGTTAAACCTGAGATTCTATGACAACCAGAACTATCAGTTTACCGAAAAAACGTACCGTTTGTGGTATAAAAACAGTCCGGCAAATGAGAATTTAAACCTCGTCCATAATCCGGCCAAACCGTCTATTATGGAAGAAAAAAACAGTTCAATATCCGCTGCGTTTGGTGCTTCAGTATTGACCGTCGGTAAAAAGCAGGGTGATATAAAACTTGAAAACAGAGAGACGAAACAACTTCTTTTAGAGGGCCCGTTTGCGAGGGTGGGAAGAAAAAACACTTTGTCCTCTATTGCAACCAATTTGAGGAAAGATTCAGCAAGCACGCTTTTCAACTGGTTTCCCAATACCTTGAGAAACCCGGAATCATCCGTCGAAAGGCTTTCACCCAATACCTTGAAATGCAAATACAAATATGAGCGGATTGACAAAAAAGGCGAATTTATTGAAGGTGACGTAATTTACACATTGTCTGATAACGGCTGGATCGATGTTGCCTACAATTTCGCACCGGTCAAAGCAACCGGATATCTATTGGAAGCCGGAATTTCATTTAATGTACAGGCAAATTATTCTGAAATGCGTTGGATCGGCGATGGCCCCTACCCTTCCTATCCGGGCAAATCAATGCTGGACGAATTTGGATTCTACCACCTGAACAGCAATGACCTGAATTTCCAGGGAAACAGGTCAAATGTTGAATTGATGCTGATGACAGACAAGAACGGGAATGGTTTCGTTATCACCGGTAAAAAGGCCAACATTGCTGTTGAAAGGACACCGGAAGGATTACTGATCAGCCACAATGCCCTGGTTTCGGGAAGGTACAACAAAAACTCCGAGCCGGATATTATTTACAAAGCCGGTGAAGTAAGAACAATCAGTGGCAATTTTTCAATCGTCCCGGTGAATGGTAAAGATACTCCGCAGATATTACAGAAAATTTTTGGCAATCTTACCAGGAAAGCAGTCCCGTTCAGACCGTTCTACCATAGCTATGACCAATAGATTGGTAAAAACGTTTAAATTATTTATTAAAAAACTACCAATCAACTAATTAAAAACCAATACAAATGAAGAAAATTCGTTATGTCAAAATCCCTGGTTTAATGGTAATTAAAATTGCTTCTGCTTCAATCCTTGTGTTGCTGTTTACACTTGTTTCAGCGCAGCGGAACAAGGATCTTTCAGCCGAAGAGGTGTTGAAGGCCATGCGAAAATCGACAGATTACCTGGCAACCAAGGTATCCCTTCACGGAGGTTATCTTTGGGAATATGCTGCAGATTCATCGGAACAGTTTGGGGAGGCGCCTGCCAGAAAAAGGCAGATATGGGTCCAGGGAGCCGGCACACCTCGTATGGGAGAAACTTTTCTTGAATTGTACAAAGTTACCGGAGACAAAACCTACCTGGAATATGCCAAAAAAACGGTTGATGCGCTGATTTACGGACAGCATCCGCTCGGGGGCTGGCACTATTTTATCGATTTCGACAAAGCCGGACTGAATGAATGGTACGAGAAAGTTTCATCCCGTTTTCTGAGAGGCATGGAGGAATTCCGTCATTATTACGGAAACTGCACTTTTGACGATAATGTGACCCAAGGCGCAACAACATTTTTGCTGCATCTCTATCTGGAGACACACGATCCGGTCTATTTCGGGGCCCTGAAAAAGGCATTGAACTTTATATTAATCGCCCAGTACCCGAATGGCGGATGGCCGCAGAGATACCCGCTGCGCTACGAATTCGTGCACGACGGGCTGCCTGATTATACCTCCAACGCTACCCTCAATGATGATGCCATGAACAATACCATCAGTCTGTTGCTTGAAGCTTATGAAGCGCTGGGTAACGAAGCGTACCTCGAATCGGCAAGGCGGGGAGGTGATTTTTTCATCATAGCCCAGGGTCCGACAGAATCTCCTGCATGGTCTGAACAATATGACAGGAATAACCAGCCGGCATGGGCACGGACACACGAACCACCGGCATACGGAACAAGGCAGACGGCACATACCGTTGAGATGCTGATGAAATTGTATTTGTTTACCGGCGACAGGCGTTACCTGCGCCCGGTCCCTGCCACTTTGAACTGGATGGAATCATCAAAAATAAAAGTACTGGAAAACGGACAGTATGAGATGGCCCGCTATTACGATCCCCAAACGAATCTCCCTGTAGATTTTGAAATCCTTGAAAAGAGAAACACTGAAGGGTACATGACTTTCCGCTACTTCCCCAGCAGCGAAAAGCCGTTCTCCGGAAGGAAAGCCAACGTTGATTTTGTGAACCTTAAAAAAGAATATTCGTTGTTATCGTCACTGAAACCCGGCGAAGAACGAAAAATTTATAACCAGCGGTACAACCGTCCCAAAGCCTACGGAAAACCTGATAAAAATAAGGTAGAAAAACTGATCAGCACCCTGAACAAGGATGGTGTCTGGATGGAAGATCTGTCAGTCATGGACGTTACGAAAACCATGCTCTACGATGGGCCGGAATCCAAAAAACTGATGCACGGTTTTTCGACCAGAACCTACATTGAAAACATGAATACGTTGATGGGTTATGTTCTGCACTTAAAACAGCCAAAAACCAATTAAAACTAAAAGTGAATGAAAACTACAATTCGAATATTGTTTGTTGTATTCATTTTGCTGCTTTACATCCGTGGAATTCATGCCCAAGTCAACGGAAAGAATAAAATTCAGGCAAGTGATGCCCTTGCAGCAATGAAAAAGGCCTCTAAATATATGGCAGAGACAGTATCCCTCAACGGAGGTTACCTGTGGAGTTATACTGAAGACCTCTCTGAAGTCTTCGGGGAAGTCCCGGCCAGAAAATCGCAAATATGGGTGCAGGAGGGCACTCCCGAAATGGGGGAACTTTTCCTCGAAATGTATGAGACTACCGGTGATAAAACCTACCTGGAATATGCAAAAAACACCGCAAATGCGCTCGTTTTTGGCCAACATCCCCTTGGAGGCTGGCACTATTTTATCGATTTCGATAAAAAGGGATTACAGGAATGGTACGAGAAGGTGGCTTCACGGTTTATTGTCGGATGGGAAGAATACCGCCATTACTACGGCAATTGCACCTTCGATGACAATACAACGCAAGGGCCGACCAGGTTTATGCTACATCTCTATCAAAAAACTTTGGATCCTGCCATCCTGGAACCTTTGAAAAAAGCGCTGAACTTCATGTTGATCTCGCAATATCCTAATGGCGGATGGCCGCAGCGCTACCCGCTCCGTTACGATTTTGTGCACGACGGGTTGCCGGATTATACCTCCTGCTATACCCTCAACGACGGGGCGATGAACAATACCATTGATGTCCTGTTGGAAGCATATGCGTTCCTTGGTGACGAAAGATACCTCGAAGCCGCAAAAAGGGGCGGCGACTTCTTCATGGTCGCACAAGGACCAGAGGGCAAGGCTGCCTGGACAGACCAGTTCGACATGAACCTGCAACCCGCCTGGGGAAGAACCCATGAACCCGCGTCATTCCAGGTGAGGTATACTATTTCAACGATTCAGGAACTTGAAAAGCTCTTTCTGTATACCGGCGACAAAAGATACCTGCGGCCCATCCCTGCCGCCCTCGACTGGATGGAATCGGTCATCACAGGGGTCTCAGAAAAGGGTGAGCCAAAATATGCAACCTGGTATGACCCCCAAACAAATTTTCCGATCATACGGGAAACGCTCCCCGAAATAAACAGCGAAGGCTATGTGAAGTACAGCTATTCAGTAGATAAATCGGCGAATTACATCAAATTTTCAGGCAAATTGCCTGCCAGGGACCGGTATGAGAAAATCCGCAATACAGATCCGGCTAAAAGGCGCGAATTGTTTAATGAACTGTCCGGAAATAAAAAGCAAAAATCATACAGGGTAGATGAAAAGACTTTGCAGACATTGATCAGCTCCATGAATGGAAAAGGAGCCTGGATTGAAACTTTCACCGTGCATGATATAACAAGAACAATGCTTCCCAACTTCGATTCAGTGAAGGAAAAAGGAGCGTATTTGTATACAGTAAAAGAAATCACCGGCATAAGGACGAAAACATTCATGAACAATATATACCAGTTAATGAATTATGTACAGGCAAACAAAGCCAGATAATGTAGTCATAAAAACTGCTGTTACTATTCTCTGAATTGAATCTTTAGAATTATATAACAATTAAATATACCACATGAAAATTTTGCATCATTCATTTTTCTGCTTAATCGTCGTATTGAGCGCTCATTTCAACACTTTGACTGCTCAGCCCTCAGGGCAGATTTCTAAAAGACTCTCACCAACCGGCATTCCGGTATTGCCCGGTGTCTCTGGTTTTGGCCTGGATACCAAAGGCGGACAGGGAGGCAAAATAATCCGCGTAAAGAACCTTCAGGCAACAGGGGAAGGCTCGTTGGATGAAGCGCTTAAATTTGACGGTCCCAGGATCATTGTCTTCGAGGTCGCAGGGTGCATTGATCTGGATAAAAAATCACTCAAAATAAAAAATCCGTTTGTAACGGTTGCAGGTCAGACTGCCCCTTCTCCTGGGATAACACTTATCAAAGGTGGCCTGAGTATTGGAACACACGATGTTATCATCCAGCACCTAAAAGTCAGGCCGGGCGAAGTCGGACAGACAAAGAAAAGCGGCTGGGAAGTGGATGGTATCGCAACGGGCGATGGCGTCTACAATGTCATTGTTGATCATTGTTCTACCTCCTGGTCGACGGATGAAAACCTTTCTGCATCAGGTCCCAGGTTTAACGGTGCAAATCCGGATGAGTGGAGAAAAAACACTTCCCACAAAATAACTTTCAGCAACAATATTATTGCGCAGGGATTAAGCAACTCAACCCACTCAAAAGGAGAGCATTCAAAAGGATCCCTGATCCACGACAATGCCACAGATATCCTGATTTACGGGAATCTGTATGCAGACAATGTTGAGAGAAATCCCTTTTTCAAAGGAGGGGTCCTGGGAGCAATCGTTAACAACTATATTTTCAATCCAGGCAAGGCGGCCATCCATTATACATTGGTTGAATCGGAATGGACCGGGCATGAATGGATTACCGGGAAAATGAGTGTGGAGGGGAATTGCATAGAATATGGCCTTGATACCTCAGAAAAAATTGCCGGCGGAAAATTCGTCGGACCAGTAAAAGTTTACTGGAAAGACAACAGAATCATTTCAAAGAATCCGGCAAAAGAACTCAGCGGATCACAAACAATTGTCGATCAACGACCGGTATGGCCTGTTGGGTTAGTCCCCATGCCGGCCGCTGCAGTCAAAGAATATGTATTGAAGAATGCCGGAGCCTTCCCGTGGGACAGGGATGAGGTCGACAAGCAGATCATTGCCGGCACGCGATCAGGCAAAGGACGGATTATCGACAGTGAAACAGAAGCAGGCGGATACCCATCTCCAAAACCGGTATTCAGGGCATTCAAAGCGGAAGAATGGAACATGGTTAACAATTACTACAAATCCGGTCCTGCCACCAATGCCAATGTAAAGAACAGGATTGTTCAAATAAACCGCGGCAACGAGTCAGACCCGGGTAAATGGTACATTAAAGGCAACCACGTAACCGGATTCCCCGAAATTACAGCGGATAATTGGGCCGGAGGAGTGCAGGGCGCAGATGCAGCCACACCCGGAGTAAAAATGTCAGAACCGTTTGCTGTTGCTCCGGTAATCACGCAAACACCTGAAGATGCTTACGTTTCAGTGTTGAAAAACGCAGGCGCCATACTTCCCAAAAGGGATCCCATCGATCAACGGATAGTTGGTGAGGTAGAATCAGGCAAGTGTGCGTTTGGCGGCACCTATGATCCAAAGACAGGGGTGAGTTTATCCCATACCGGTATCATTAATTCGCAGGCAACCGTTGGAGGATGGCCTACACTCAATTCAACTGCCCCACCGACAGACACAGACAAAGACGGCATGCCGGATAAGTGGGAAATGAAAAAGGGTCTTAATCCGAAAGATGCCGGCGACCGGAACGGAGATGCAAATGCAAACGGATATACCAACCTGGAAGAGTACCTCAACGAGTTGGCAAAGACAAATTAATACAACGAACATCCTGTGAGAAAGCACCTTTCAAGATTTATCCTTCTTCTTTGGCTTACTACCGGCATCCTGATGGTTACGACCTGGAATGCCTGGTCACAGCAGCTTGCCTTTCCGGGCGCTGAGGGATTTGGAAGGTATGTGACGGGCGGTCGCGGGGGTGCGGTATATGAAGTGACAAACCTGAATGATGCAGGCGTCGGCAGCTTCAGGGATGCCTGTTCCAAAACCGGGCCGAGAACTATTGTTTTTCGGGTATCCGGAACCATACAATTACTTTCCCAAATTTCAATAAAGAATGGTGATCTGACAATCGCCGGACAAACTGCTCCGGGTGACGGAATTTGTATAGGTGGTTATAATGTTTCTATTGGAGCAGATAATATCATTGTCCGATATATGCGATTCAGATTGGGCAGGGTAAATGTGGCTAATTGCGAGTGTGATGCCTTTGGCGGAGAAAAAAAGTCAAACATAATAATTGACCATTGTTCGATGAGCTGGTCCATTGATGAAGTTGGTTCCTTTTATGATAATACC
>JBBQHB010000141.1:0-8863 GCA_038323575.1 Bacteroidales bacterium
AAGGATCCTGAGTTATCCTATAAAATTATCGATTCACTGCCATTTCCGATCAACTACCGTGATGCAGACGGATTTTACATCACCTGCAACAAGGCCTATGAGCGGTTGATCGGGAAAAGCAGGGAAGAGCTGATCGGGAAATCCCATTTCGACTCGCACACGACCGAGGTTGCCGAAATAATTTCGATGAGGGACACAGAGTTGTTCGAATCAACGAGTGATATTGTCTACGAGCATCAGTTCAAATCGGGAGACGGGACTTTGCATGAAATACTCATTTACAAATCTGCCATCAGGAACAATGCAGGCGAGTTTGAAGGTATCGTCTCATCGCTCTACGATGTATCTGACAGGAGGAAGGCTGAACAGCGGTCGGAACGGGCGAAGGAGGCATCGGTGGTTGCCTCCGCCATGCTTCAGAAGATCAAGGCGGGTATCGTCATTGTTGATAAGAACATGAAGGTGGTGAATTGCAACGAGACCTTTGCCAAATTGATGGGGGAGGAAACTGAAGAACTTTATGAAGCCATTCCCGGATTGGAAGGTGCTGACATCAAGGAGCTGGTACCTGAAATTGTCGGAAAAATGTTCACCGGACTGTTGCATACCGGAGAAGAGATGCTTGAGCGTGACCTGACCTATAAGAACAAACTGCTGCATATTTCAATTGTCACTATTTACAAACACCGGGTTGTAGGAGCCATTATCAGGAACCTCTCTTCCCCCAAACTTGTGCGGGAGGAGATTATCAGCAGGGCGATGAAAGTTACCCGGCAGAATATCGAGATGGTGCAGCAGGTAGCCACGTTGCTGGCTGAAAATGCCGCCCAGACTGAAGATATGCTAAATTCAATTGTCGCAGCATACAAATACGGGGAAGACAAAAAGGATGAGTGAGTTTCACATTGAAATAGATTTTGCCCAGAAACAACCTTCGGGTCAGATTGTATGCGGGGATGTTTTCATCACCAAACTAATCAAGGAAGACGGAAGGACGATCCTGGTACTGTCGGACGGAGTAGGCCACGGTGTAAGGGCGAACGTGTTGGCCACCATGACTGCGACCATGGCGCTCAACTATACTGCCTTGTACAAACGGCCGGAAGCAGCAGCGAAAATCATCATGGAGGCATTGCCCCGCGACAGTGAAGGGGTAAAAACCTATGCCACTTTTACGATTATCGAACTTGAAAGTGATGGTATGGTGAGAATTGTTAATTACGACAATCCCAAAAGTGTCATTACAAGGAATGGGCTACCCTTTACCCCGACAAAAGAATACCAGCTCGATATAAAAGGAGTTGAAAATGTTGGAAAATTATTGCGGTGCAGGGAGTTTCGCGCGATGAAGGAAGACCGGATCGTTTTTATGACAGACGGAATTACCCAGTCGGGGATGGGAAATGAAAAGATGAGGATGGGATGGGGGCTGGAAAGTGTCGAAAAGTATGTCGTCCAGCAGCTTGCCAGGGGCAGTGATCTTTCCGCCCGGCGCCTGAGTAAAAAAGTTTTGAATAAAGCCATCCAGAACGACGGATTTAACCTGAGGGACGACGCCAGCTGCGGGGTAATCTATTTCAGGGATCCGCGCGAAATGCTATTGGTTACAGGTCCTCCGTTTTACAAAGTCAAAGACAAGGATTTTTCGCAGCGGATACAAGATTATAAAGGAATTAAAATCGTCTGCGGCGGCACCACAGCGGAGATTATTGCCAGGGAGCTGAGCCTGGAGATTGAAACGGAGATTTCCCTGAGCAATCCATACGCGATACCAAAGTATGCCATGAAAGGTTTTCACCTTGTAACAGAAGGAATCCTGACTATCGGGAAAATTGAAGAACTGCTGGAAAACTACGACAGTGATCAGGAATTCGGGAATTCTCCCGCTGAAGAGATTGTGAAACAGCTGATCCAGCACGACCGTATTGTAGTTCTGTTAGGAACACGTATCAACTGGGCCCACCACGATCCTGACCAACCTATTGAGATGGAGATCCGGAAGTTTGTGGTGAAAAGGATTGTGAAGTTGCTGGAGGAGAAGTTTTTTAAAGAGGTTATACTTAATTTTTACTAAACAAGTGAACTAAAGTGACTAAAGTGAGCTAAAGTGACTAAAGTTAGGGACTTCCAACTTTAGTCACTCATAACTAGCAATGCAATATAATTTTTTTTGATTAATTGATTATAGCGCAAAAATTGCCTACCGTAACTTTAGTCACTTTAGTTCACTTTAGCTCACTTTAGTCACTTTATAATTGAAAATGCCCCATCATCGGATTGAAAGCTAAGTATGCCTAAACATGCTCATCTGCAACCATCTGCTGCAAAAAATCAGCTACCTCTTCGAGCAGTTGTTTCGGGGTGGAAGTCGCCCCGCAAATACCCACAGATTCAATATCCCGAAACCATACCGGTTCAATCTCATTTAATTCGGAGATGAATTTTGTGTTGGGATTCACGCCGGAGCAGATATCGAAAAGCATTTTGCCATTGGAACTCTTTTTACCGCTGACAAAAAGCACCAGCTCAAACCGTGTTGCAAATTTTTTGATCCCCGGAATCCGGTTGGCAACCTGCCGGCAGATGGTGTCATGGATTTTGATGGATACTTTGGTGGCCTGGTTTTTGAGTTCTTCTGTCAGGTGGTGCAGACCCTCCAGTCCTTTGGTTGTCTGTGAGTAAAGTATGATGGGCCGCGTGTAATCAAGCTGAGAGAGATCATCAATTCCTTCCACCACCACCGCGTTTCCTTCTGTCTGACCGACGAGGCCGTTTACCTCCGCATGTCCCTTTTTGCCGTAAATTACCAGCTGGGTATTCTCTTTTGCGCCGCTTTCGTAGCTTTTGAGGATTCGCTTCTGCAGTTTCAGCACAACGGGACAGGTGGCATCGACCAGTTTGATGTTGTTGGCTTCCGCGTAGGCGTAAATTTCGGGTGGTTCACCATGAGCCCTGAGCAGGACTGTTGTATCCCTCATGGTAAAAAACTGTTCGTGTGATATGGTTTCCAGCCCCTTTTTGCGCAGTCGTTCCACTTCAGAATTGTTGTGAACGATGTCGCCGAGACAATACAGATGGTGGTCCTGTCCGAGCCGCTCCTCAGCCCGCCGGATAGCCTCCACTACGCCGAAGCAGAAACCGGAACCTTTGTCAACTTCTATCTTCATGGGTTTGTTGTTTATTGAAAAAAGTGAACTAAAGTGAACTAAAGTGAGCTAAAGTGAGCTAAAGTGAACTAAAGTGACTAAAGTGAGCTAAAGTGAGCTAAAGTGAACTAAAGTGAACTAAAGTGAGCTAAAGTGCCTGGAGTACTTGGCGTGCCTAAAGTACTTCGCGTTGTTCGGCATTCCATTCGGTTTTTTAATTCATTGCCGTTGGCTGAAGCCAACAGCAATGAATGCTATTTTAATCTTGTATTGTTTACTTCATTTAAGATCCACTGAAACTGTTCTTCACGGGTCATGTAACTATTGTCGAGAATGATCGCATCGTCGGCTTTGCGCAGCGGGCTTTCGGCTCTGGTCTCGTCGAAGCGGTCCCTTTCGGTGATGTTGGCCAGGATCTCTTCGAAATTTACTTTTTCATTTTTTGCAGTCATCTCGTCGTACCTGCGTTGTGCCCGGATCCGGGCATCTGCCGTCATGAAGATCTTGAGTTCTGCCTCCGGAAAGACGACGGTGCCGATGTCGCGGCCATCCATGACAATTCCTTTGGTTCGCCCCATCGCCTGTTGCTGTGCGACCATCAGGCGGCGGACTTCGGCAATCGCCGCAACCTGGCTTACATTTTGCGCAACTTCCAGCTGACGGATCTCATTTTCGACATTCTCGCCGTTAAGGAAAATGTCGTTGTGAGCGGTTGACGGATTGAATTCAAAGGTGATATGAACCGAATCAAGCTTTTCGGGCAGACCGGCCAGATTGACCTTACCGTCTGCCACCAATCCGTTGCGCAGGCAGAAAAGGGTTACTGCCCGGTACATTGCTCCGGAATCGATAAAAATGTAGTTCAACTGCCTGGCGATCTCTTTGGCAACAGTGCTTTTCCCGCACGAGGAGTATCCGTCGATGGCGATGATGATTTTCTTTTCGGATGAATCTGTCATTCTTTTTTACTTTGATGCAAAGTTAATCATTCGCATTTATTTCAGGGCTGAAAGCCCAATATATCCTGGCCCAAGGCAATGCCTTGGGTTCATGATTGTTTAGCGGTTTCGTCGCCCTGCAAGGGCAGCATAAAAGAATTGCATCCAAAAATTTGAATTGAATTCGATCTGTCTATTGTTATTGGTATCTATTTCAACTTTATTTAATTAATCTGGAAAGGTTGGCCGACAGCGAAAAATTCTGTACCGTACCTCCCAGGTAGTAGCCCGACAACGCATAGCTGAACCTAATGGCCGGAAGGTTTATACCCAGACCGGTTGTAAATCCGGCCATTCCTGCCTGGTCTGCAACATACAGATCTTGATGCCGACGGTAATTGTACCCGATGCGGAAGGTGATTTTGTTTTCAGGGAAAATCTCGGTTCCGAGCGACACGTGCCGCATGACCGATGCATAGACCGATTGATCAGCTTGCGTTGATGCAATTCCGTTGGGATCGGTAAAACCAGCTCCATTTTTCCAACGGTTTAAATCATAGGCAGTAATGCTGAACCGTAAGGGAGCATACTGCAGCTTCCGGGTGCATCCCAGCTGCAGCGACCAGTAAGTTTTTTCTTTGGTTGCTCCGTCGTACCAGTTGGTTAGCTGGGTGCCTATATTTTTGATGCACACGGCCATGGTGGTGCGCCCGTCGGTCGTGCGGCGGACGATGCCGATGTCGGCCGCGACGCCGAAACTCTTGTAGTTTTCGAGGTGGGAATAGATGGGTTTCAGGGAGGCTCCGACGGTAAAAAGGCTGTCGAATGATTTGGCCCAGGTGAGCGTCAGCGCATAATCCGAGGCGCTGAAACTGCCGGTAATCAATCCGGTTTCGTCGGCTGCCACAAACTGGCCGTAATCTGCAAACTGGATTCCCACCGCCGCCATGCCGTATTTGCCTATTTCCCTGGCGTAGGTTCCGTACCCGAAACCGATCCCCGCCAGGTATTTTGCATAATTAACGGAGAGCGTGTTGTTCATTCCGGGAGAGAGCAGGGCAGGATTCTGGAGCAGCAACCCGGGATCCGCATCGGGCAGCGCCACCTGGATGCCGCCAAGCGCAGCCGCTTTGGCTGAATTTGTAAACCTCAGGAAACTGAAAACTCCTTCACCAGCTATCTGTCCGGAGAGGGAAGGGCTCAGCGCCGCAGTTAAGAAAATGGAAAGGAGGATTTGCTTCATTGGTTTCAATCGACCAACAATATTAGGAAAAATCGGCAGATCTTTTATTTTTATCGAAAGGTGAATTGCCGGGGTCGGAAATACAGTATCGGCATCGAAATGTAAACTACCGGCATCCGATTGTAAGTGACCAGGGTCAGATTAAAGGATGTCAGGGTCAGAACAAAGGTTAGTCTTATAAAAATGAAGCGTATCAGGGTGAAAATGAACATTACCGGGGTCGAAATGAAAGTAGCCGGGGTCCGGAACTGAATTACCGGCATCGAAACCTGAATTAACGGGGTAAAAAGGTGAATTAACGGGGTCGGAATGAGAACTACCGGGGTCGGAATAAGAACTACCGGGGTCGAAATAAGAATAACCGGGGTCCGGAACTGAATTACCGGCATCGAAACCTGAATTAACGGGGTAAAAAGGTGAGTTAACGGGGTCGGAATGAGAACTAGTTCTCATTTTATAAGAACTAACTGTATCGAGGTATAAACAGAGAAATTTTTTCTTCCCGGCATGTTTGCAGCGCGGCGCGATAACCGGTAAATCGGAAAGAAACATTACTAACCGCATGAATGAATCGGGAGCCTTCAGAAATAGTTCCGTCTCCTGTCATTGTTTGAAAAAATCCTTTAACTTTACGAATAGAATGACTGACACCTACAGACCTATACCACCTGATTCTGCAGTATATATCTTATGATGTCAGACCAATAAAGACGTTGGCAACAAGTGTAAAAAGACAGACACAGCAGACAGATACGATATTGATAAATTAAAATAAGAAAGGATTTAGCTTTTTGACAGGACAGTGCAAATTTGATGGAAATTTATTTTGTTTTTTTCTTCCCCCCGCAAAAAAGGAAGAAGGAAACCCCACCCACATTGCACACATTGGCAAAGCCCCACGAGCCAACGCTGAAGCCAAAGCTTTGCCAAAGAGTGCAATCTTGCCGACGCTCACGGTGCTAAAATGAAGCTTTATCTGTATTTTTGAGAATTGTAAAAAAAGAAATTGAATATATGAGTTTAAATACACAATCACTGCAACCCGTTATAAACTTCCTTTGGACAGTTGCGGATGATGTTTTGGTAAATACCTACCAAAAAGGAAAATACAAAGATGTTATTCTGCCAATGGTAGTTATTCGCAGACTTGACTTGCTGTTAGAACCAACAAAAGACCAAGTAATAAAAACATTCAACGAATACAAGGACAAACTCCAAAACCTTGACAGCTTATTGACTAATAGCAAACACGGTTTGGGATTGGCGTTTTACAATACTTCAAGGTTTACACTTAAAAAATTGCTTGATGACCCGAAAAACCTGAGAAGCAATTTTGAAAACTACTTGAACGGATTTTCGGAAAATGTGCAGGACATCATCAAACAATTCAAATTCAGAAATGAAATTGAAACTTTGGATGAAGCCGATATTTTGTTTTCATTAATTGAGAAATTCTGTTCTCCTAAAGTTGAATTGCACCCCAACAAGTTGCCACCGTTGGCAATGGGTTATGTGTATGAGGATTTGGTAAGACGGTTTAACGAAGAAAACAACGAAGAAGCAGGAGAACACTTTACGCCAAGGGAAATTATTGATTTGATGACGCACCTTGTGTTCTTGCCAGTAAAAGATAAAATACAACAAGGAACATATTTGATATACGACCCATGCGTGGGAAGTGGCGGTATGTTGACCATTGCCAAACATTTTATGCTCAATCCCGAAGGATTGATTAAAAGCAATTCTACAGTTCATTTATACGGACAAGAAAGCACGCCTTTTATTTATGCAACCTGTAAAAGCGATATGCTGATAAAAGGTGAAGACCCCGACAAAATTGTGTATGGAAGCACCCTAAGTGCTTACGGTTTTGATAAAGATTTGAAGTTTGACTTCATGCTTACCAATCCGCCTTACGGCAAAACGTGGGCTCCCGATAAAAAAGCATTGGGAGTTGGCCCCAAAGGAGCCATCATTGACAAACGCTTTATCCTAAAAGGCAGTTATAAAGAAGAAGCCGTTACCAGCCGTGTGAATGATGGACAATTGATGTTTGTGTTGCACATGCTGAGTAAAATGAAAGATACCGAACTGGGCAGCCGCATTGCGTCGGTGCATAATGGTTCGGCTTTGTTTACAGGCGATGCTGGACAAGGCGAAAGCGAAATTCGCAAATACATTATTGAAAACGATTTATTGGAAGTCATTGTAGCATTGCCAAACGACATGTTTTACAATACTGGCATACCAACATATATTTTTCTTTTCACCAACCGAAAAGCTAAAAACCGAAAAGGCAAAGTGCAATTGATAAATGCAACTTCCGAAAAGTTCTATTACAAAATGCGGAAGCCATTGGGCAAAAAACGTGTAGAATTTTCAACCGAACATATTCCTGTGATTGAAAAAATGTTCCTGAATTTTGAAGAAAACGAATACAGTAAAATATTTGACAATACCGATTTTGGCTATGCTCAAATTACGGTAAACCGACCTTTGAAAGACGAGAAAGGAAAAGCGATAAAAGATGCCAAAGGAAAACCAAAGCCCGACCCCAAATTAAAAGACAGCGAGAACATTCCGCTGAAAGAAGACATTCAAGAATTCTTTGAACGTGAAGTATTGCCGTTTGCTCCGGGTGCTTGGTGGGATAAAAAAAATACCAAAATTGGTTACGAAATAAACTTTGCCAAATACTTCTACAAACACCAACCGCCACGGGCTTTGACAGATATTGCCAAAGATATTGTTGCTATTGAGCGGGAAACCGAAGGTTTACTAAAAGAGATAATTGAAGCATGATAGCAACGGCAATAGAAAATACAAAAACCGCTTGGCTTGGTGATTTTCCCGAACACTGGCAAGTGCTTCGAATAAAAAATCTGTTTCAGGAAATGGACAGCCGAAGTGAAACAGGCAGTGAAGAACTTCTTTCTGTTTCGCATTATACAGGCGTAACACTAAAACGCGAAAGCTTAGAAAACGAAGACGACCATTTGTCCAATGCCGAAAGTTTAGTGGGTTACAAATTAGTTACAAAAAACGACTTGCTAATCAATATCATGTTGGCTTGGAACGGCAGTTTAGGTATTTCTCCACACAATGGAATATCAAGCCCTGCCTATTGTGTTTATAGAATGAAAGGCGACAACAACCCTGAATATTTTGGCTACTTATTTACCACCAATTTATTTAAAGCAGAGTTTCGAAGAAACAGCACAGGCATTATTGACAGTCGTTTGCGATTGTATTCTGATAAATTTTTTAGCATTTTTTCGGTAGTTCCACCCAAACACGAGCAAGACGAAATTGTACAATACATTAAAGCACAGGAAGAAAAGATAAACCTGTTTATACAGAAGAAGCAACGGTTTATTGAGTTGTTGAAGGAGCAGAGATTGAGCATTATTAATGATAAGCTTCATATTAATGCGAAGAAAATGCGATTAAAATATTGTGTTACTAAAGTTGGTAGTGGAGTTACTCCAAGAGGAGGTGCAGAAGTATATCAAGATGAAGGAATAATATTTTTAAGA
>JBBQHB010000142.1:0-8831 GCA_038323575.1 Bacteroidales bacterium
GAATCTTCGCTTACCGACGGTAATGCTTCAATGCCTTGATTTACATTTAGTCCGGTATATTCCGGGGCATTCTCAATATGGGAGTGGATATGATCTCCAATCATGGTTCAATAATTTTATGCGAATGTAACGATCAGCCTGAATTTATTTAAATATCACCTGAAGTATTTTAAAAATAGTTTTTGCCACAAAAAATGAAGCCGGCTCATATTTATGAACCGGCTTCGAATATTCTAATGTCAAAAAATTATTGCGCTAAAATGTTGCTTGAAATTCTCAAAACAGTAGTTGGATTTTTCGGGTCGTTGGTAATAACGGTGATGGTTTTATTCTGACGGCCACTTTTGCCTGTAGAATCAAACACTACTTTTAGCGGAACACTTTCTGCTGCAGCAATCATGTTTTTTGAAGGTGAAACTGCAGTACAACCGCATGAGCTTTTTACATCGCGAATCAGAAGATCACGTTTCCCGGCATTTTTCAGGTTAAACGTGTGTTCCACTTTACTTCCTGGCTTAATGTCACCAAAATCGAACGATTCGGCATCGTACGAAACAACTGGTGAATTTTTTAAGTCATCAGCCGATAATTGTGAAAAATCTTCTTCAAGCGTTGTGCTAACAGCAATCGAATTTTTATAGTCGTCTTGCCCGTCAATGTTCAGATAGAGTCGGTGCATTACGAATCCATAGGTCTGGATTTTATTGGCATCAAAGGTTACAACCAGGTATCCCTTTTGTTTTGGAGCTAGTTTCGCAGGCTTAAAAACAGCACTGAGGTGAGGAGGTGGAGTTTTGAAACTTAGCTGAACTGGCTGGTCCGAATTATTAATAATTTCGGTACTATCTTTCCGGATTGTTTTTTCTTTAATGGAAGTAAAAGCGATATGAGCCGTTTTTGCGCGAAGCGGACCTATTTCGTTCGGATAATCTTCCTCAATAGTTCGTGCACGGGGCGTAACTTCTCCTAAAATAGTCAGCACAACATCTGCATTTTCGGCATTTGAGCTTACACGGATAGTTTTATTAAAAACTCCCGGACGATTTTTAGGATCATAGCTCACTTTAATAATTCCTTTTGCTCCGGGAGCAACAGGTTCACGGGTCCATTCGGGTGTAGTACATCCGCATGAAGCCTGTACATTATTCAGGATCAATGGCACTTTTCCATCGTTTTTGAAATTGAAAGCAACAGATTGTACCCCCAGATTTTCGTTAAAAGTTCCGAAATTGTGTTGAATTTTTTCAAATGCGATGCGTGATTTTGCATCTTGTGCAAAGTTTACTAGTTGAAAACAAATCAGCATTGCAAATAGTAAGGTCATACTTTTTTTCATGAGATTTTCACTTTTATGTGTTAAATTGAATTTACTTCAGAAATTTCGGATTCAAATTTAATTATTCCTGTTATACTATATATGCAAAAATAAAAAAGCTTTCATTGAAATGGTGTTAAAGTCAATAAACTTTTGTTAATGAGATGTTAATGAATAAAACAGATTCGATTTTTGACTAGTTTCGTAATGTCAACAGCACGTATAGCTAGGAATATGAAAAGAAATTCGATTGGTTTTGTAATCATTATGGCCATTGTTTCAGTAGTCGGAATCCTGTTGATTCAGGTTTTCTTTCTGAAAAATTCGTATGATCTGAATGAAAAACAGTTCCATCAGCTTGCGACCAGTGCTTTACGGAGCGTTGCCAGTCAGATTAACGAATACAACGGAAAAGTATACGGACATTCATCAAAGCCATTGAATGTATCAGAGGTTGAGCAAATTTCGAACAATTACTATGTTGTCAATGTCAATGATGTGATTGATCCGAAACTTTTGGAACATTTTCTTGTCGTCGAATTCAAGAAAAGAAATCTGACACTTTCCTTTGAATTTGGCATTTACGATTGTGCATCCAAGAAGATGGTTTATGGAAATGCGTTGAACGGCGATTCAATACGTAGTTATCCAAAGTCTCATGAAAGTCATGATACTGCTTGCTGTAGTGCAGAAGAAATTATGTACGATAAGCATTATAAGGCAACCAATAAGGATGAGAAGAAAAAGAAGGTTTGCTTTTTACCCACTTGCGAGAAATTTACTTATTATTTTGGCGTTCATTTTCCCGATCGATCACAGTTTTATCATTCACGTCTAATGACTTGGTATCTTCTGAATGGTATCTTGTTTTTTGTCGTAGTTTTCTTTGGATATGCCCTGTATGTAATTATTAAGCAAAAGAAACTTAGTGAGATACAAAAGAATTTTATAAATAATCTGACTCACGAGTTTAAAACTCCAATTGCCTCTATTGATTTGGCGGCAAAGGTGCTGTCGAATCCAAAAATAATTGAGCAACCTGATCGGCTGGCCGACTATGTCAGGATTGTGAGTCAACAAAATCAAAGGCTGGCGGCGCATGTCGAAAAGCTGTTACAAATGGCCACTATCGAAAAGACTAAGTTGCAACTAAATTTAGAGCAAATTGAGCTGAATACTTTTATTGAGGAATCGATTCAGGAATTTAAAAATAGCCAGAATGGACGAGTATACACAATTCGACTTGATTCGACTGTTCAAAAAGCTGAAATCCTTGCTGATAGGCTTCATTTCTCAAATCTGATTTTTAATATACTCGATAATGCCATCAAATACTGTACAATTGACCCCGAGATTGTGATTAAACTTGAAGAAATTAAGAATCAGTTTATTATTTCGTTTGATGACAATGGAATTGGGATACCGAAAGTTTACCGGAAGCAGATTTTCAATCGTTTCTTCAGGATTCCGACAGGGAATGTGCATGATGTCAAAGGTTTCGGATTGGGATTGGATTATGTGCAGAAAATTACACAAAGGCATGGGTGGCGAATAAATGTGATCGATAATTCACGGAAAGGAAGTACATTTATCCTGCATATTAAGAAAACAGATTTATGAACTACCAAGGCGAAAAAATTCTATTGGTCGAAGACGACCAAACCCTCAACTTTATTATCCGTGATAATCTGGAACAAAGTGGGTATCTGGTTACCGCCGTAGCTGACGGAGAAGCTGGTCTAAAAGCATTTAAATCAGGTAAATTTAGTTTATGCCTGTTAGATGTTATGCTCCCCAAGAAGGATGGTTTTGAACTTGCAAAAGAAATCAGGAACCTGGACGACCATGTGCCAATTATTTTTCTGACTGCACGATCGATGACTGAGGATCGCATTATTGGGCTGACTATTGGTGGCGACGATTACATCACCAAGCCTTTCAGTATGGAAGAATTACTTCTGAAGATCCGCATTTTTCTGAAACGAAGCCTGAACATCTTGGACGCTTCACCCGATCAGGTCTTTTTTAAGGTTGGTAAATTCAACTTCTATTTTGATAGCCTGGTGTTGGATGATCAGGTAGAGCGAAAAACGTTGACTTATAAAGAAGCTGAATTGCTGCGCTATTTCTGCGAAAATCCAAATAAAGTTTTAAGCCGTTCCGATATCCTCAAGCAAGTTTGGGGATCCGATGATTATTATCTGGGCCGAAGTCTTGATGTGTTTATTTCAAGACTTCGGAAATATTTGAGCAGCGATGACGATATTAAAATCCTGAATCTTCATGGAATTGGATTCCGGTTTAATGCGGTAATAGCAAAGAATTAGGGGCTATAATTCTTCAGATTTACAATTACAATTGACAGTTAAACACTGGAACTCCTGAGCAAACCGTAGGATGATGACATTAAATTTCCCGTAGACTATATCTAAAGCAACTCTGGATCGAGAAATGTGACGTTTGTGTTTCGAAATGCAATCATTTTTCGAGAAATGAAGATTCAATACGACGCAATGTCAGATGGAGGTCGTGAAATGGAACATCAGTGTTGCGAAATAGAGATTGATTCATAATCCATTATCAGAAATTGTTTGCCGTATGACACTTTATGTTTTGTGGAAATTTGTGGTGCCTTATGAATGGACTTGAAGGGTTTCAGATGCACATCAATTAATACCGATTCGGAAATCGTCAGTCCCGAACTCTCAATAATATGGATTAAATCATTACCACAATTTGCTACTCATTTTCTTCCTAGCCTGAAAAAAGCCAGATCCAAACATACAAACAAAGGTTTCACCAGTTGCTGAAACCTTTTAAAAACAGAAAGGCCGTCTCAAATTGAATTGAGACGGCCTTCTGTTTTTAAAATGAAAACTAATTTGCAGAATCCCACCAAACTCGGCTTGTAAGTGTTTGGCCGGTTGGCATATTTGCACCATTGTATAATCTTTCATCAGCAGGGTAGAGCAATCTGCGAGGAATCTCATTAGTAACTGCTCCTGTTGCTTTCACTAATGAAGGGAAACCTGTTCTTCTCCAGTCTGTCCAGGTTTCAATCTGAAGGAATGAACTCATGTACTTTTGGTTCATGATCTTTTCTAAAGTGATCGTAGCTTCAGTTTCTGTGTTGGTGTTATACCAAGATCCATCACCGAAAACACGTTCACGTTGAAGTGAAGATTTTAATCCTTCATTGTAAGCGTTAGCTGCCCGAAGTTTATCATTTGTATTAAAACTTGCTTCAGCTTCAATAAATTTCACCTCGACATATGACATTAAATAAACAGGGGATATATCAGATGCATAAGCGGCTCCTATGGTTGCAGCGTCAGTATTGGCTATGCCGGGTATTGAACCAACAGTTCCATCAAAATAGATTGCTTTGCGTGGATCATTGGTTGCACTTAGCATATTCATATAAGTTGCACTTGCAGCGTAATATTTAGCACGTTCTTGTTCTGACTGAAATATTGGATTCGAGTTATTATATGCACTTCCAAATACAAATTTAAAATCATCGTCATTACTTGAATAAGCATTCGCTAATGCAGTCAGAGCATCTGTGTAAGCTGTTGCACTTTTCTTTTTAGCCAGATGCAAGCTATAACGGGCTTTTAATGCATATGCTGTTTTTATCCACTTGGTCAAGTCGCCACTATAAATTAAATCTTCTACATCAGGTTTATATACACTTGAAGAAGCTCCAAGATTGACGATTGCCTCATCAAGAAGTGTGAAAATGGTAGTATAGATTTTTTCCTGTGTATCATATTTAGGTTTAAATTCATTGCTTGCACCTTTTAATGCATCGGAATATGGTATGTCGCCCCACATATCGGTGGTTACACCTAAATGATATGCCATCAGAATTTTTGCAACACCTGCGTAGTGCGGTGAATTGCTCTCAGCGGCTTTTTCCATTAGAATTTTGGTATTGATCATTCCTGGAGAATAAAGGTTATAACTCCAGGCATTATCACCGTCCGATTCCCCCAAAATGTATATGTCATTTTCAGCTGATTGACTTTGTATACCGGCAATTTGCTGCATCCAGACACAATCCCATCGAACTAATTCTCCACCAACAATATAAGCCAAATTGGATTCGATAGGTAGAATAAGTTGAGCCATGGCAACTTCTTTCGGATTGTTTGGATCCACATTCAGTGATGGGTCAATCCATTTCTCGCAAGAACTGAATAGCCCCCCGATCAATAATATAGAAATAAGTGTTTTTTTCATGTTCTATAATTTTAAGAATTAAAAATCAAGTTTTACTCCAAATACGTATGACTTCGTATTTGGCATATTAAAATAATCGAGTCCTTGAGTATTGGATGCCCCAAACAAGTTTGTTTCCGGGTCAACTCCGGTATAAGGTGTTGACAACCATAAATTGCGGCCTGTTGCATATACCTTCAATTGTTTTATAAAAGTATTCTTGACTAACTTGCCTAATTCATATGATACTGTTACTTCGCGTAGACGTACCCAATCTGTTTTTTCAACATTTTGTTCCTGAGCAGGACTTGCACCTCCTCCGATATTTGCATAATAATATTGTGAATATTTTGACACAATATCATTCTTTGCTCCAGTAGTAACTACTTTTCCATCGACAATATGGCCTTTTATACCATCAAAAGTGACCTCACTATTTCTGTTCTCTGTTATTTTATGAGTTCCAAAACCTAGCATTCTTGATTTGGTTCCGTTCCACATTATACCGCCATTTTTAATGTCGAACAAAAATGAAAGACTAGCTCCTTTATAGGAGAGTTCATTGTTTATGCCCATGATCCAGTTTGGAGCTATTTGACCTAATGATTTCATGGTTTCATCTTTAATTGGGAAACCATAACCTGCATTTGTTTCTTTACCATCCTTATCAAGTTTTGATATATCATTAATAATAACACGACCTTGATCATCTTTGTAAAATGCGGTACTAAACATGCTACCATAAGCTTCACCTACAACTACATTAATAGTACTACCTGTAAAACCGCCGAGACCAATATCGGTTACCCCTGGAGCAAGTGATAAAACTTTGTTCTTATTTTTGGTGAAGTTTACTGACAGTGACCAGTTAAAATCACGGGTTTTTATCGGAACAATGTTTGCCATGATTTCAACCCCTTTATTTTCCATGGTTGCGGCATTCATGTATTGTGCATTAAATCCGGTACTACCAGTAACAGGAACGCTAATTAATAAATCGCGGTTTTGGTTGTTGTAGTATGTAAAGTCAAAATTGATCCTGCTATCCAGAAATTTTAATTCAAGACCAATCTCGCGAGATAAAAGACTCTCTGGTTTAATTGTAGGATTAGCCAAAGTATTTGAAGGAGCAAATCCGGCAACTCCGTTAAATGGGAAAGATCCACCACTAGCCCAACCATCAGATATTCTGGCTGATGTAAAGGTGTTCATCGTATTATATGGAGTTGCATGGTTTGCAATCTCAGCATAAGATGCCCTTAATTTACCAAATGATAGAATATGACTATCTTTTAGAGCAGGTAATTCAGTAAAGATAAAACCTAAACTAGTTGATGGGAAAAAGAAACTGTTGTTTGCTTCTGGTAAAGTTGTTGACCATTCATTCCTTCCGGTAATCCCTAAATACAACATGCTTTTATATGAAAACTGTAAATCAGCAAACAGGGCGGCTGTGCGATATTTAGAGGTATACTCGCGCACTATTTGTGACGAAGTATTAGACATGTGATAAAAGTCGGGTACAACAAATCCATTTCCTTGCGCATAAAGTTGTTGATAAGCACTTTGGAATATATTGTGACCTACTGTTATATTGGCATTAAAATCAGTAAATACTTCTTTGTTATAATTGATCGTCAAATCAGAATTAAGGTCATTATTGTAGTGATGATCTTCTTCTTGCTGTCCATCAGGAATATTTGCAGACATTAATGCTGTATGTCCCTTCCGTCTGTCAAAATACATGTCATCTCCAAGTCTGTATGATACCGTAACATTACTTAGTGGATTATACACTAAAGAAACATAACTTATCAATCGATCAACCCGGTCTGTTAAAATATTCTTGTTAACAGTCCAGTTTGGATTATCATAAGATGCATATCTGCGAGGTGTGCCATCTTCATACATATATGAATCTTCAAATTTATATCCGTCTTTCCCATGTCCATTATTCATGTCAAAAGTTGGGGTCTGGCGCAATAAACCAAGCATAACACCTGATGTGTTTGAACCTTGTTGAATCCTATCGCCTCCAGAACGAATATAATTTGCACTTGAAGATAATTTAACTTTAGAACCTAATTTGGTTTCGCCTGACATCTTTAAGGTTGTTTTAGCAAACTCGTTTCTTGGAACTATACCATTTATTGTGGAATTTCCAATCGAAATGTAAAAATTTGCGTCATTGTTTCCACCTGACATAGATACATTATTATTCAATGTCATTCCAGTCTGAAAGAAATTATCCACATTATTGTATGCTTGAGCTGGTGAATTAGCTTTAGCTGTTGGATCAGTTGCCAATACTAATTTTCCATTTTTATCACGAGGATAATCTGTTGCACCATTGAAACGCAAATCAGAAATTTTAGGTCCCCAAGAGCTGGTTGTTGATGTACCATAAACTCCATTACTACCCTGTGCGTACATCATTTGCATTTCAGGTAATTTATTGACCTTATCAATACCTACTGATGAGGAGTAGCTTATAGCCATTTTACCATCAGCACCTCCGCCCTTCTTAGTAGTTATTAATATTACTCCATTTCCAGCTCTTAAACCATAAAGTGCAGTTGCGGCTCCACCTTTTAAAACCGAAATAGTCTGGATGTCATCAGGGTTCAAATCAATTGCACGATTTGAATAGGCAACACCATTGGTAAGATTGTTAATACCATCATCAGGATTTCCGGATGATTGCATTGAGTTGTCAATTGGGACACCATCGACAACAAAGAGAGGTTGGTTATCCCCTGTGATTGAATTCTGCCCTCGGATGTTAATAAAGGAAGATGCACCAGCAGCACCAGCAGAACTTGTAATATTCACACCAGCAACCCGACCGGTTATTGAGGTAAGTACATTTCCCGACTTAGAATTGTTGATTTTGTCTCCACTAACATCCTGAACAGAATAACCCAGAGATTTCTTTTCGCGGGAAATTCCTAAGGCTGTTACAACAACTTCGTCAACTGCAACCATGTCAGGCGACAACTGAACGTTAATGTTTGACTGACCACCAATTGCAACTTCCTTAGATGTCATACCCACGAAAGAAACAACAAGCGTTTTTGAATCTTGAGGAACTTTTAACGTGAACACACCATCCATGTTGGTAATTGTTCCCATTGTAGTTCCTTTAACTGATACAGTAACCCCAGGAATAGCACCTCCATCTTCGGAGGATGTTACCTTCCCTGTGATCTCCTTGGTTTGGGCCATCAGAACCTGCAAACCAATTGCAAAAAATGCAAGTAATAACACGATTTTTTTCATAGAGAATTATTTT
>JBBQHB010000143.1:0-8797 GCA_038323575.1 Bacteroidales bacterium
TCGATACAATTCATTGTTTTCTGCGTTATTGTCATACCTGCATATTTTGTTTTCCCGCACCGGCATCGATGGGGACTGTTGTTGCTGGCATCCCTGTTTTTCTATCTGGTATTTCCCCCTTCATTTCTTTTCATCATCGGGGCCATCATTCTTTTCGATGTTTTTACCGGTAACCTGATTGAACATTCGAGTGGTAGGCTGAGGAAGACGTTTCTTGTCATCGGGATCCTTGTCAATATCATGTTACTCCTTTTTTATAAGTATTTCAATTTCATCAATGAAAACATCAGGAATGTTTTTTCTCTTTTTGATGCCAGTTACCCGGTCCCGTACATTTCCATTCTGGTCCCTGTAGGATTATCCTTTATTACCTTTCAATCGATCAGCTATAAGATTGAACTCTACCGGAAGCATATTCCGGCCGAGAGGCATCCGGGAATTTATGCCCTGTATCTGTTGTTTTTCCCGAAGGTCATCGCCGGACCAATCGAACGGCCACAGCACCTGATTCCCCAGTTCCGGGAGAAACACGAATTTGATTTTGCGCTGTTCAAAGCAGGGCTGATGCAGGTGATGTTCGGTTTTATAAAGAAAGTGGTCATTGCCGACCGGATAGCGCTCGTGGTTGATCCGGTTTTCAAGAACATTGACGGTCACAATGGAATGGAATTGCTGATTGCGGCGATACTGTATTCATTTCAGATATACTGTGATTTTTCCGGTTACACCGATATCGCCCTCGGAGTCGCTAAAATAATGGGATTCAGGCTGACAGACAATTTCAATAAGCCCTATTTTGCAAAATCGATCTCCGAATTCTGGCGAAGTTGGCATATCACCCTGTCTCTCTGGCTTCGTGATTATGTTTTTCTGCCACTGGCCTATGCATTGTCGCGCAGATGGAAAAAAGAGCGGTATTTTTTTGTCAAGACAGAAAAATGGATCTATTATTCAGCAACGATCGTGACCTTCCTGATCATTGGGCTGTGGCACGGCGCTGCGTGGCATTACGTGTTGTGGGGAGGGCTGTTTGCAGTTTATCTGTGTTTTTCGCTGGCGACTTCCAGGGACAGGAAGGCATTTTACAAGCGTACGCGGATCAGTAAATTTCCGCAGCTTTTTTCCATCACCAAAATCCTGACCACCTTTATGCTGGTTACTTTCGCCTGGATATTTTTCCGGGCAGATAGCATGGAAGACGCCCTGTATGTCCTTTTCAAGATCAGTTCACTTTCATTCAGCGAGCCGGTTCATTTTTCATTAAATGCCGCTGAAATGGTTTTCACGCTCCTGTTGATTGTTTTATTGGTCATCAAGGAGTGGTTTTTCTTTATTATTGGAACAGGCAATACATTTAGGTGGAGCATGTTAATGGCGTTATCTGTTTTGGTTTGTTATTTCTTCGGAGTTTTTAACCAGGTTCAGTTCATCTATTTTCAATTTTGATGAGATCTTTCATTTTAGTCGTCGTCAGTTTGGTTTTTTTATCGGTTTATACAATCAGTTCATCCAGTAAGTGGATGAAAAAAATCACGACATACAGATTTTTAACCGAAAGTATTTACAAATCATCCCGGTACCGGTATGGAGATCTCTATGGGATGTGCTATTTAAAGGAATTTAAAAACGAGATCTGGCAGGTAAAGCCGGTCCTGGGGTTTGATCCGATATACAAAAAACCCGGGAATATTAATTTGTACTGCATTTGCGACAGTTATCTTTACTCGTTCATCAATTCGGATTCACTGTTTTGCGGGGTAAGTAAACTTATCATCTCCCGCTGGGTGCTTGACGGGCCCATGGAAATCGACCTGGATAAATCTAAAACCAATATCCTGCTGATTGAGCGGGTGGAACGCCATTTTCTTTCAACTTCCCTTTCGGATTATTGCCGGCAGTTCATTGTTGTGGAAAAGAAAAAAACGGGGCTGGTGGAAGGGATCAAAGATGTCATCCAGGAGGCTGCATTTTTCATTTTCAAATCCGAAGAGGTCGACAAAATTCATAATCTGGCATTTAATAAAAATATTGAACAGAACCTCGAATTCAATTTGTTCGACTATGCCATTTTTGACATTTTCAAAGAAACAAAAGCCGCCTTGAATTATAAAATATTTGGCCGGACCAGCAAGGGAGCATCGATCATACCCGGTTATCCTTATCTTTTTTTCAGTGAAACACTGGATTCGAGCTTCAAAAACAACTCATTTTCACAAATTTCAGATTTCAAGATTAAGAGCATGGTAGATACGCTTAACCTGACGTTTCAATATTACCGGAACGCCGGATTTGATTACGTATTCACTTCGATCATCCCGAATCCGGTCAGCATCGTTTGTCCCGGGTATGGGAAATATAACGATCTGATAAGGCGTGTTCAGAACCATCCTGATCTACAGATGCCAATGATCAATACATTCAACGTATTCGCTGATGCTAAATGCCAGGTGTTTTCTTACTCCGATTCTCACTGGACTTCAAATGGGTTCATTTTATGGGTGAATAATTTTAATCGGTATCTCAACAAAACACTAAAAGCTGAATGATGAAAATATTTGATTCAAAAAATTTGAAAGGGCTGATCCCCATCCTTTGCACATGGCTTTTTTCTATTTATCCTGTTTTGGTGCTTTATGCATTTAATTGTAAGGAATTATTCATTCAGCAGCTTTTGCTGCCACTCCTGGTATCAATTGTTTTCTCAACGATTGTCTTTGTCCTTGGCATGTTCCTCCTAAAAGACAAATTTAAATCCAGCTTGGCTACCGTAATATTATTGCTCATCTTCTGGAATTACGGAGTAATCTATACCGGGATCAACAAATTAGTTGGTTTGCAACACTGGCATTTGATCCCATTGCTCCTTTTTATTTATGCTCACCTGGTTTACCTGGTCGTAAAGATCAGGCAACAAAAGACGTTGGAAAATGCAAACATCATCCTCCTGATTCCGATTTCGCTTTTAATACTTTTTAATGTCGTTACCATCGTTCCAGGTGAATGGCGGAAAATGGAAAGTTTAAAAGAAACCCGTTCAATACTTCAGGCGGCGAATGCGAAAGCTACGTCGAACAATTCCCAGCCAGATATTTATTTTATTCTCCTGGATGAATGTGCCAGCATTAAAACGATAAAATCGGAATGGGGCTATGATAACGCTGCTTTCAGCAATTATTTATCAGGGATGGGTTTTTATATAGCAGGGGACAGCAGGACAAGGTATTTATTTACAGAATGGGTTGTAGCCAGTATGTTCAACCTGGATTACGTTTCTGGTCCGGTGGATAATGCCACTTTTCTTGATTTCCTTTTTAACCCCGAAAAGGTCGATGCGAAAACCTATGCCAGGCTAAAGAAGGTGGATTTTGCAGATCTGACACAAATGATGAAAAACAATTACCTGACCGGTTTTTTAAAAGAACGCGGTTATAAAATCGTGGTTTGTGAGGGATCCTATATTGATAAAATAAATAATGCTGATATAGATATCCGTCCGGAAGAAATTAATCAATCCGAGGTAAATATTTCTTCTTCCGATGTTTTTTTTACCGCGTTATACCGAAAAACCATTGTTTCTCCCTTTAACCAGTTTTTCAAGATTGATCAGACGTACAATGCCAAATATTTCGCCATCAAATATGTTTTTAATTACCTGTCGACGGAAGTTCAACAAATCAGGAGCCCTAAATTTATTTATGCGCATCTGATGCTTCCCCATTCTCCTTTCGTGTTTGACCGGGAAGGGAACTATGTCGAACCGGTCAATACGTATCCGGATAATATCATGACGTACCGTCCCCCGGTGAATACCGTTAATGGGCCCTACCTTGACCAGTATATCTATGCAAGCAACCAGGTCAAAAAAATGGTCGGGAGCATCATTCATCGATCCGGTGCCGTGCCTCCGGTCATCATCATTCAAAGTGACCACGGACCACGGCCACATGAAGTGTATTTAAAGGATAAAACCACTGCTTTCAGTGTATTCAATGCGGTGTACTTCCCTGATGGTGATTACCGGAACATGTATGGCAATATTTCGACTGTAAACACCTTCAGGGTGGTTTTAAACAAGTACTTTGGAGAAAATTATAAAATGCTGGAGGACAAATAGATGAAAATGAATATAAAATTTGTTGCTTATGTGTCTGGCCTGATCATTTTCCTGATATATCTCTTTTCAGCCGATTATATATTCAATGCCATGATAAAAACCCCCGGGGAGGCGACCCTGGCAGAGATCAGCTTACCTGTCAAAACACAAAACATTCAGGCGAAGATTGAAGAGGTAAAAAAAACCAGGTTGAAGTGGAAGGATGGTTTGTTTGTTCGCGGCTGGGTTTTTAAAGATGACGGAAAAATCAGGGAGAGAAACGTATACCTTGTCCTTGAGTCAAAGAGCGGTTCAATAATTTTTAAGGTTGAAAATGATACGATTAATAGGCCTGACATCTGGGCACTAAATACCCGTGAAAGCAGGAATCAAAATCTTGGATTTGAATTGAATATTCCAGCCTACCTGTTAAAGGAAAAAATATACAGGGTCGGATTTTTTCTTGAAGATGAAGCGGGGAAAGGGTATTCATACACAGACCAGGAAATAAGGATAACAAAAGATGTTGTGGAAATACATGAAGGCGCAACCCGGTTGGCGAATGATTCTGTACAGGCCGCCAACCATTTCAGGTTGGCAAATCCGATATCCTTAAATCTGCAAAGTCCCGGCGAGAAAATTGAATATTTTTTCGACGCAGTTCATGGAGCAGGGAAATATTTAAGGGTGCAGGGATGGGGATTTATTCCGGGTACCGACGCGATATCGATAAAACACTATATTGTGTTGAAAAACAAAGGAAGAACCTGGTTTTTTGATGCCAATGTTCAGGTAAGACCTGATATCACCCAACATTTCAACAAGTCGGGGTTAAACCTGGATTCAAGCGGTTTCCTGTCTACCATTCCCGCTGAAAATCTTGAAAACGGCACTTATCAGTTGGGCCTGTATTTGGTCCAGGGAAATCGGTCGGGCCTTGAATATTTAGACAAGTATGATATCGACTATACGGATAATGCCATAGTCGTAAACAACACCATCCCGGCAGACGAGAAGTCACTGTCGCACAGGGAACTCATAACCCTTCGTGCCCCGACAAAAAATCTCAACTTCCATTTTGAACGAGTCGACATTTCAAGCAAGTACCTGACGTTGGCCGGTTGGGGATTTTTGGTGGGACTGGATGCAGGAAACAGCAAGTGCTATATCCTTTTGAAGAAAAACGGTCACATTACCGCTTTTAATATCACCCCGCAAATAAGACCTGACATAACCCTTGGGTTTGGCAAGAATTTACTGAACCTGGATTCAACAGGGTTTCTTTCCACAATTCCTAAAACAAGCCTGGAGAATGGTAAATATCAGATTGGTATATACATTACAAGAGGAGACCAGTGCGGAATCATCTATTCAAACAGATTTGTCGAACTTGAGCCGTAGGGTGTCAAATAGTTCGATTTTCATGCCTGCCTTTCCTATTCCGTATCATGATCTTATTCTGTATAATATGAAACACATTGGCAAACGTCCAGTAAAGTACCATGCCGGCCGGAAAGGAATAGAACAGCAGGAAGAACAACAGCGTCATGCCGATCATAAATAGGTTCTGAAGCAATTGTCCTTTGTTCCCGGCTGTTGGGGAGGGGGACAATTTGAACGAGAGCAGGGTTACCACAGCCATTAAGACGGGCAGGAGGTTGAAATAACTTCCCAGGATGGGAATGTTGAAGCCAAAAGAAAAAAGCCTGCCGGGTTCAGCCAGGCTATGGACCCAGAGGAAACCGGCATCGCGAAATTCATACACTGCGCCCAATACCTGGAAGAGGGCAATGAGGATGGGAAGTTGAATGAGTACGACCATGAGAGGTTTTAGTCCGGCTAACGGACTTACATCGTACTTCTTATAAAGTTGCAGAATCCGTTCGCTCTGCTCACCTCCCTTATAGTTCTTTTTGATTTCTGTAAGCTCGGGCAGCATTACTTTCTGGGCATCAACGAATCGTTGCTGGCTTATTAATGCTTTTTTAGCCAAAGGATAGAGTAAGATTCGCACGATAAGCGCCAGCATGATAATAGACCAACCCCATCCGGGTAATGCCATGTGGAGGACGGACAGGAGCCACAAAAGTCCGAAGCAGATCCAACGTATCCAGTTCCAGAGTCCCGAAAAAAGCAAACCATTGAGGTTAACAGGAGCAACAGCGAGCGTGTTCTGCGATTTTGGCCCCGAAAACACTAAGAATTCCCAACGGGAAACCTGGCCAGGCATTATTGATTTAACCGGAATTTTAAATGACAGCAAAGGCAGATTTATCAAATCCGGTGAAGATCTCAAATCTGGTGAACTGAACTTCACAACGGTTTGGGTGAATGGCAACGATTGACCCTTTGAAGGTTCGGCAGGAAGGATTAAAATGGCAAAATAGCGGTCATGCAGGCCGGCCCAGTCATATTGCGGTTTGTTCCAGCCAAGGTTCCGGGGTTGAGTCGTTCCATCCCTGTATGTGTTCACCTGGCCCTTCAGACTTGCTACAGGCTCAACAAATGTGGAATTTGATGCGCCGGATGCCGGAGCAGGAATAGTTTGCCCCATCCCGGGGCCGAGGGTAAGAGTCAGGTTGTCCTTAGACAAAGGAATAAATGCAATGCCCGATGTGTTTTCCAGGCTGATCAACATTTTAAAACAATAAGGCTGACCGGATTTTTCAAAAGACTGAAAGAGGTGCAGACCCGTTTTAGTAGTGGCACCACACTGCAATAATTCGTTTTGGATAGCACCCGTAACCCGGAGATGTTGCGAAATTATCGCACCATTCACAGATCGTGTAACCATCGAATGCCATGATTCCGAATTGTTTTTATTCCCTGCCAGCACTTCCCAATTGGAAGGCTCATGGCGGCCTTGTTGCCAGTCAAGACGCAGTGTCGGCGTGTGAACTTCAGCTATCGGCAGCACTTGTGCAACCAAGTCAATGCAAAAACAGCATGGGAAAAGGAGAAAAAAAGCCACTATCAAGACCTGTAGCCTTCTAAACAAGAAACCGTGCATGATGTCCCTATGACTTTTTGGAAAGGTCGTCTGATTTGGCATCCGGATCGACAGGGATGCCTTTTCTCAAACCAAAAAATTTAAGAATGCGATGCCAGAATAGCTTGACGGCAATGGCTGCTCCAACAACTGTGGCCACAAGTGCCTGTAATATGATGCTGCCTGTTCCCGGATCAATATATGCTATGATTGACAATGGTATCGATAAAAGATGGATGTGGAGGATGTCTGCTAAAATCGTATTCATGGGGCAGTTATTAAATCACATTAAAGAAAGTTCAAAATTAAACTATTTATCTTTACTTTTCATCAGGTAAACCACTCTTTCAGATTCACTGATTTTCTCTTTGGCAATGATCTCAAAACAGGAAGAGAATTCCTTTTCAAAATGAAGTTCATCATATTCATGGAAGATATCTTTCCTTGATTCGAGCAATTTCTTTACCTGAGAGTCTGATTTTGGCACAAATTCAATGATCAGGTGGTCGCAGAGATTGCTCAGAAATTCTGATATCCTGGCAAAGGGCAGGTTATTTGAGATAGCCAGGTGATGGATCAATGCCAGGGCAAGAATTGCATCGGGATGCGGACGCTGCTTCATTGCCAGCCGCTCATCGTTATCCCAGCCGATGGATGGGCTTGGGTTTGTGAGGTCCATGACGAGAGGCAGGATGTTGCCGGTATTCTCTTTTTTAATATGGTTATAATTGGCATCAACGGCCAGCGGGTCTATGTCAAAAGCAATGCAGCTTGCTCCCTGGCTGGCTGCAATGCGGGTGAATTCGCCGGTGTTGGCGCCTAGATCCCAAACGCTGGCCGGTTGAATATCTTCAAGGTACCCGGCAATGATCTCTTTTTTATGTGCAAATGACCGATCCTTATAATTGGTGAAAGTATAATAGTCAGCCCATTCGGTCGCCTGTTTTTTAAGGTTTAATTTTCCAACCATGTAACTCAGGCTATCAATGAGGGCCATTAAATTGGCAAGCTTGATTTTGACATTTTTTGATGCGGTTCCTCTCCTTTCATATTTTTTCTGCGAACGGGCATGCAGGTGAATATGCATCAGCAGCAAAAAGCTGGTCCTGGTTCTGAATGGCAACAACCGGCTGGCAAGATCAAGCGGGATGCCGTCCATGTATAATTTCAATAATTTCTTCAGGCGGATATCCGTATAGCTCATCAGGGCCAGCGGGGCCAGGAAGTGCTGGCAAAATTGCTTGTACGCAACCCAGGGTTTGCCTTCCCGGTATTTCTCGAGTGAAAGCGTGTCAATAAAAACAGGATTTCCCTTGTGAAATTGTATGTTGTAGGCGCTGCTGTCCTTCAAAGTCATGCCATATTGCAAAGCAATTTTTTGAATTTTCAAAGTGGTCAGGGCTGCATCTTTTAACTGGCTGAATGACCATTCATAAGGGTATGAAATAAAACTGACTATTTCAGGTGCAATAACCTTGAATGCATTGTTATCCAGCCCCTTGTGATCCACTAATTCCTGATGTGGGATGAGAAGGTTTTCTCCGCATAATTTCGCGTAAAGACCTGAATGCATCAGGAGATCATAATCCTCCCGGTAGCAGGAATTTATCTGGCGCAACAATATTCCGGTTTCGTAAAAAAGGAATCCTGACGGGTCGCGGAAGGAACTTTGATGTATTTTTTGGGACATAAAACGCAATGTGAAAATATCTTTA
>JBBQHB010000144.1:0-8600 GCA_038323575.1 Bacteroidales bacterium
AATTGGTACACTATCGCGAAAAGTAAGGGATTACTCGATTTATTTGAAAACCGGTTGACCAACTCGTCTGACGAAAAAATTGATCTGACCTGGTATCTGGATGAAAAAGGTAAGGATACCTTTGTAGAACAGAATCACTTCAATCAGTTACTCGGCTATATTAACGATTAAGGATGTACACGCCTGGAAATATTTTGTATTTCACTCCTTTTTATTTTCCCAATGGCGGAAAGGAAAAAAAACAAATATTTTATTTGTTTTAGCTGCAAACAAGGAAAACACCTTAATTGCAACAATTCCAACAAGTAAAGATCATATTCCTTCCAACGTTGAGAAAATTCATGGCTGCATTGATTTGCCTGAAATAAATTTTAACTGCTATTATTTTGAAGCTTACAAACCTATTGCCGAAAGCGGATGAGGCTTTGCTTTAGAAATTTATGTAATTATCGGATAATACTATTTCTATAAACATTCATTATCCAATAACATTTAATTGTCTCAATACCTTACAGCAAATCACTCACCAGTTCAGCCGGATAATTCTTTTCGCTTTTTATCAGGTTCACGTGTGCAAATATTTCATGGGTTCTCATTTTTCAGTCATGTATGCCAAACCGTTCTATTTCATATTTTATAGAACTATTTTATTCAAAAAATCCAAATGATAGTGTTTAGTTAGGGGACATATCATGAAAAAAAATCGCAACTTTAAGATGATCAATAAAAAGGGAAATCCATCAAATATTTATATTTATTTTTGTAAAAATCAAATAGGTTTATGATGAAACCACTATGAGAAATCCTTTCTCACACAGGAGGATGATTAAAGGGAATTTTACGTGACAATTAAAAATAAATTATAAACACATGAAAACCACCACTATTACCTGTTTCGGAAAATCTGTTTCCGTATTTGAATTTGGTAATGATACCAATCCTACGTTGCTGTTTATTCATGGCAATTCTGCTCATGCGGGTTTTTTTATCCCGTTGATTCGTTTGCTTGAACCAAAATATCATATCATCACTCTTGACCTGCCGGGTCACAGACAATCCGGGGCATGGAAAAAGGAGGATTTTTCCAGAGAGAATTTTGCTTTATTGTTTAATTCTGTTTTGGATTATTTCAATATCAGCCAGGTCGATGCTTTCGGCTTTTCGATGGGTGGTTTAATATTGCTGGAATGTTTTGATTTAATACCTGCAATTAAAAAAATTGCTGTTGTAGGTCATCCTCCGTTGCGATCAGTGGATGATATGCCTAATGCCTATGTTTTAACTGATGATGTTTCGCTCTATCTTCAGGGGTCTCTAACTGACGATGAGGCTGAGCGTGTTTATAATGCTGTGATACAAATAAATGACCAGCAAATAAAAAGTGAAATAAAGGAAGCACTGTTGGAAACAAGTCCATCATTTAGGGAGGGTTGCCTGCTGATGGCCCAGCATGTTAGTGATCAGGTTGCCAGACTTAACCAATTTTCACAGCCAATAGCTGTAATCCATGCCAAAGATGATGTAGCTATTAAGCTTGAATACTTAAAAAAGCTGGAAATCAATAATTTGTGGGGACAAAAGATCCAAATCATCTCCGAAGGTGGACATTTCATCATTTATGAAAATCCAGAAGAACTTGCTGCTATCTTAGATCATTTTTATTCAAGAATTTAATTATAACCATCCATTTTTAAGGCTCAGATTGATCAATCCGGTAATATTATTGGTGGATGTCTTCATCATCATATTTTGCTTATGATGCTTCACGGTCAGCACGCTGATAAAAAGTTCTTCTGCTATCATCTTGCTACTTAGTCCTTCAAAAGAAAGCCGCAGTATTTCCGATTCCCTAGCAGACAGAAATGATTTTTGTTGCGAGTTGTACGATTTTGAGAAAACCTTCACATAGCCAAACCCACTTACCAGGTGTGAAACAGTCAGGATTAAAATGTTATCAGTTTTAAAATCGCCAATATCGGTTACATAAGCAAGGTTAAGAATAGGTATGCCAGCCTCCGGTTGCAGGTATGTGCTGTGCTGTAATAAATGCGATACACTTCCATCGCTTCTGTAATATCGATGATTAAATGAAAACCTGTATCTGGGGAACTCCTCAGGTTGGATATGTCTCCAGAATTCCTTGATATCATAAAAAATCTGTTCTTCGAACACAATTTTATCCTCAGGGTACCATATTCCCATATGAAAATCCAGACCATTTCTAATATATTCTTCCCTTGAGTAGCTATTAATATCTTTAATATAAGTACTCACATACGGGTAATTCCGTCTCGTATAATCAACCAACCAGATTCCGAATGGTACACTGAAATCCCTGACTGATGGATCTTCTATTACCAACTCTTTCAAATCAAGAATCTTGTTTTTAGACGAAACTAACTTGCATACTTCAATATACTCTTCATAATAGTTCTTGAGTTTTTGGTCTCTTTTCATTGGTTGATAAAATTATAGTGAGACAAATCCACCACACATATCTTTACCATTCTGAAAATTAAACAGATAAAGACCTGAAAAGGTTTTATTGCATTCAATAAAAATAGATTAAAAAATGGTGCTTTAGTACTATTGTTTTGAGAGGAACAAATGGCGTAATTTTGAATCATTCTAAATAATAAAATTCAACGCCATGAAAAAATTTTATTTTATCCTGATTTTGTTGGTACAAATCATTAGTTCTTTTGGACAAACTTTCGACTCTAACGATGTTGCAGCCCTAAAAGCCATTCGCGACAATGCCCCTGCTGATTCACCATTAAAAACCGAATGGGCTGATGATAACCAGATTGGAACCTGGGCTGGCATAGGCTGGAACAATTCCTCCCCTAAAAAAGTAACTTATCTAAATATTGAATCAAAGAAACTTACTTCGCTAGACGCTTCGGGTTTTACTCAACTCTTAGGACTAGACTGTGGCATTAACCCACTTACTTCTTTGAATGTTTCAGGGTTGACGAATTTTCAAACACTTTCCTGTAATGAAACCCAACTTACAACTTTGGATGCATCGGGATTGAAAAATCTTACTCAAATATCAAGTTTCAATGGGCAACTTACTTCTTTGGTCGTTACAGGTTCTACAAATCTTAATGTACTTCTTTGTGGCATGAATCAACTTACTTCGATAGATGTGTCGGGTTTGATTAATCTTAATCAATTGAATTTAGGAAGTAACCAACTCTCTTCAATAGATGTATCTGGTTTATTCAATCTACAGGTATTGTCATTTGACGTTAATCAAATCACTACCTTTAAATTTAATCCAACAGACTTAAATAATTTGCAGATCTTGAATTGTAAGAATAACAATCTAAGTTCATTAGATGTATCGGGTCTGACAAATCTCCAATCTTTGGATTGTTCCTATAACCAACTCAATTCTATTGATATATCAGGATTAACGAATCTCGGACATTTATACTGTCAGAATAATCAGCTCACTTCATTAAATTTGCTTGGACTCACAAATCTTCAGAATTTATTCTGCCAAAACAACCAATTTAAGACATTGGATTTGAGCTATTTATCGAACATTAAATATATTTATATTGATGGCAATTCCATCCCATTTAGTAAAATGCCTTTGCCAAATCCTACATATACCTATTACCAGTTCGCCCCTCAAAATACCCTCTTTGATGCTAAGGAAATTTCTGCAGGCCAGGAAATTGATTATTCTTCAGAAGCCACAATAGCCGGAACAGCAACCGTCTTTTACTGGTACAAGGATGGCGTTTTAATAGCCGGAACCGACCAAAGCGGGAAATATGCACCGACCGAAAACGGAAACTATTATTGCATAATGACCAATGATAAATTTCCGGGATTAGTACAAACGAGCAATACCAACACTTTATCGAATGCCGTAAGTTACGACCCCAACGATGTTGCTGCCCTAAAAGCCATTCGAGACAATGCTCAATCCGATTCACCTTTAAAAGCATATTGGGCTGACGATAGCCAGGTTGGTAGCTGGCAGGGTGTAGATTGGGACTATTCGTCGCCGAAGCATGTTATTTCATTAAATGTAGGAGGAGGAAACAATTTATGGTCCTTAGATGTAACCGGACTAAAAAGTCTCCAAAATCTATACTGTAATAATACTCCACTCAAATCCCTGAATGTTTCAGGCTTAAAAAATATCATCAGAATCGATTGTTATAATGATCATCTAACTTCACTGGATTTAACAGGACTTACAAGTCTGGAAATACTCTCTCTACAACACAACCAACTTACTTCATTGATCCTAAACGGATTGACAAATTTGACAAGTCTGAATTGTGACAACAATCAACTTACTTCACTTTCACTGGCCGGATTAACTTCATTGCAAAACTATATTGGTTCCTATAACCCGCTTACCACACTTGATGCATCCGGCCTGGTAAATCTCCGGCAACTGTGGTGCGATAACAATTTACTGACCTCTTTAAATTTAACAGGATTAACTAAGCTCGAAGGGTTAATGTGCTTTGTTAATCCATTAACTTCTATTGATGTTTCCGGCTTAACAAATCTCCAGAGCTTGGTTTGCAGTTCAGACAAGCTGACAACCATTGATGTATCCGGATTATCTAACCTTAACAGTTTTGCCATTGACGGAAATATGATTCCCTTCAGCAAAATGCCATTATCTATCTCTACTTATGGCAACAATGCCTACACTCCGCAAAATAGAATTTTTGAAGAAAAGGAAATTACGTTAGGACAGGAAATTGATTATTCATCGGAAGCAACAATCGATGGAACAGCTACAGAATTTTATTGGTACAAAAATGGAACTTTAATCGATGGAACCGACCAAAGCGGAAAATACACTCCAGTAGAAGGAGGGTTTTATCGTTGTGAAATGACCAATACCCGCTTCCCGAATTTGAGGGAAATTACCAGCAATGTAAAAATACAACCTACTTCGAATGATTACGACCTCAACGACCTTGCGATCTTAAAATCCATTCGGGACAATGCACCCGGAAGCTCTGCACTAAAAGAAGAATGGGCTGATGAAAGTTTGGCTGGAACCTGGTCAGGTGTTGAATGGGTAGATTCTACACCAAAAAAAGTAAAGAGCCTATATATTGACGGGAAAGCACTTACCTCTTTAGATGTTAGCGGATTAATAGGATTAAATTTTCTTCAATGCGGTCAAAACAAATTGTTCTCACTAAATGTATCAGGTTTATCACATCTGCAAACTCTTTACTGTGACGGAAACCAGCTTACTTCTCTCGATTTATCAGGTCTGACTAATTTAATTACTTTTGGTTGTGGATCAAACCAATTAAGTTCAATAGATGTTTCAGGATTATCAAACCTTAAAACTTTTTCGTGTACCACAAATGATATCACGTCATTGAATGTTTCCGGGCTATCGATGCTCGAGAGTCTTGATTGCACGTATAATCCACTCGGAACACTGGATGTTTCAGGCTTGGCAAATCTGCAAGTATTGAATTGCGAAAGTGACCAACTTACCTCTTTGAATGTGTCCGGAGCAACAAATCTTAAATCTTTATATTGCCTTTCCAACTATCTAACTTCTTTGGATGTCTCCAGCCTGGCAAATCTGAATAATTTTAGTTGTATCTATAATCATATCAATACATTAGATTTATCCGGTTTAACTAATTTGGACTACGCCGGATGCGATCACAATAAACTCACTTCATTGAATGTTAGTGGCGCAAAAAACCTCACTGCTATTTCATGCAATGATAATAATCTCACAGTTCTTGATGTTTCAGGATTAACAAAGCTTAACAGTCTTACAGTTTATGACAATACTATTCCTTTTAGTCATTTGCCATTGGTTAATCTACCAAACAGTTCCTACTATATTTTTGCACCACAAAATAAAGTCTTTGAAGCCAAGGAAATTCAGCCAGGGGAGGAAATTGATTATTCTTCGGAAGCAACAATCGACGGAATAGCCACCGTATTCTCATGGTACAAGGATGGAGTTTTAATAGATGGAACCGACCAAAGCGGAAAATACACTCCAGCCGAAAACGGGGAATATTATTGCATGATGACCAATGATAGATTTCAGGGGTTAACAATAACTTCAAACACGGTTACAGTCATTTCTTCAACCCTTGAATTCGACCCTAATGACGTAACTGTTTTAAAAGCTATTCGTGACAACGCTCCAGCTGATTCACCATTAAAAACTGATTGGGCCGATGACAATCAAATTGGAACATGGGCTGGCATTGGCTGGGACTTTTCCTCTCCGAAGAGAGTTTGGCTTTTAGATGTTCAATCAAAAAAAATTAATGCGCTTAATGTTTCAGCTTTGACTAATTTGAGTAACCTGGCCTGCACTGACAACCAGATTTCTACGTTGGACCTAACAGGATTGACCAGTCTTACTTTGCTGAATTGCTCAAAGAACCAGTTAAGCAGTTTAAACTTATCAGGATTGGTAAATCTTCAAAATCTTGGATGTGGAATTAATCAAATCACATCTTTGGATGTAAAGGGATTAACAAATCTTCAATATTTTGATTGCTCAGACAATCAACTAACTGCACTGGATGTGACAGGAATGAGCAGCCTGTTAAATTTGTGGAGTTTCAACAATAATCTCAGTTCGTTGAATACCTCTGGCTTAACTAATCTTCAAGTGTTGGATTGTAAAAATGACGGTTTAAGTTCTTTGAATGTATTCGGGTTATCAAATCTTCAATCTCTATATTGTCAAAATAACCACCTCACATCGCTTGATTTAAGCGGGTTATCTAATATTATCTATTTATATATCGATGGCAACTTAATTCCTTTTAGTAGTATGCCTTTGCCAAATCCTTCTTACACCCAATATATTTATTCCCCGCAAAATAATATTTTTGCAGGAAAAGAGATTTATGCAGGACAAGAAATTGATTATTCTTCAGAAGCCACAATAGTTGGAACAGCAACCGCTTTTTATTGGTATAAAGATGGAGTTTTTATTGCCGGAACCGATCAAAGCGGAAAATATGCACCGACTGAAAACGGAAACTATTATTGCATAATGACCAATGATAAATTTCCAGGGTTAACACTCACGTCCAACACCAATACATTGTCAAATGCCGTAAGTTACGACCCAAACGATGTTGCAGCGCTAAAAGCCATTCGCGAAAATGCTCCAGCCGATTCACCATTAAAAACTGATTGGGCAGATGATAGCCAGGTTGGAAGTTGGACCGGAGTTAACTGGGATAGTTCATCGCCGAAAAGAGTAATGGATTTGGACGTGAGTAGTAAAAAATTAAAAACCCTGGATGCTTCAGGACTGTTAAATTTAAAAGCCTTGACTTGTATTGGCAACCAACTCACTTCATTAAATGTATCCGGGTTAGCCGGTCTTTTGTTATTATATTGCCAAGATAATCAACTTCCTTCACTAAATGTAGATGGATTAACAAATCTTAATGGTCTATATTGTCAAAATAACCTTTTATCCTCACTCGTATTAAGTGGATTGATAAATCTGGGAGGTCTATTTTGTCAAAATAACCTACTAACCTCACTTGATATAAGTGGATTAACGAATATTACCGATCTCTCTAATTTTGGTAATTATATACCATTTAGTAAAATGTCCTTGCCAAATTCTTCATTCACTAATTACAATTATACACCTCAAAATGTAGTTTTTGAATCAAAAGAAATTTCCATCGGACAGCAAATCGACTATTCCGCAGAAGCCACAATTGATGGCACAGCAACAGTATTTTCATGGTACAAGGATGGCGTTTTAGTAACCGAAACCGACCAGAGCGGGAAATATACGCCGACTGAAAATGGCGAATATTATTGCATGATGACCAATGATAAATTTCCGGGATTAACACTCACAACCAATACGGTTACCTTGAAAAGGGCAAATAATGCACCGGTTGCTAATGCCGGAATTGCTCAGTCGGTTAATGAAGGCGAATTGGTTACACTCGACGGGTCCGCCTCATCTGATCCGGATAATGATGCGCTGACTTACTTATGGACAGCACCTGCTGGAATTACGCTAAATTCGAATTCGACTGCCATGCCGATGTTTACTGCACCGCAAGTAAAGCAGGATACTGATCTTGTCTTTTCATTAATTGTAAACGATGGAACCCTTAATTCTTCTTCTAGTCAAGTAATTGTAAATGTAAAAGATATACCACCGGTTCTGAAACTCGTTTCAAAACTAAATAGTTCAGTAATTCCATCAAGCAACATCATGTATCTGCTCTATAAAAAAGATCAGAATTCTTTTCTTTTCGAGAACATATTGCCAATGGCAATGGGTGATACAACCTTTTTCAATGTCACATCAGGTGAATGGATTGCACTTGTTTATCCAATACAAAATTCTTTGACATTTATTCCAACCTATGTTGGCAATGTACTTGACTGGAATACTGCAGAACACATTGTTATTCCGGATAAAGGCACAGTTATTGAGGAAGTTAACTGTATTCAACCCGCAGCAATGGGCAGTGGAAATGGTCAAATTTCAGGTTCGATAAATGAAACAAATACTGTTTCAACTAAAAGTATCTCCATAATTTCTTCTACTTATGACAATGGGAATCCAATTGAAG
>JBBQHB010000145.1:0-8571 GCA_038323575.1 Bacteroidales bacterium
GTTCTTCTTCCTTTACAACAGCAAACTCGTGGATGTCAACCGCAAAGTGAGTGTTAATGCTAAAGATGAAAGAATTGACGAGATTCTCAACGGTCTTTTCCAGGAAACCGGCGTAGTTTACACGGTGGTTGACCGCCAGATCGTGCTGACCAACAAAGCCGATCAGGCTGGATTTATGGCGCAAAGTGGCCAGCAACCGGGTAAAAAAGTAACCGGTAAAGTAACCGACTCTTCCGGATCTCCGTTGCCAGGTGTTACAGTAGTGGTAAAGGGGACAACAACCGGAGTTATTACCGATAATAACGGAAGCTATTCACTTACTAATCTTCCTGAAAATGCAATTTTGCAATTTTCGTTTGTGGGAATGAAGTCGATGGAGATTGCTGTTGCTGGTAAGTCAATCATTAATACTACACTAGCCGAAGATGCAATTGGCTTGGAAGAAGTGGTTGCGATAGGTTATGGAGTACAAAAGAAGTCAAATTTGACAAGTTCTATTTCTAAGATTACTAACCAGGCTTTGGCCTCCCGCCCTGTTTCAAATGTCGGTGAGGCGATGGCCGGGCAACTAGCCGGTGTTCGCGCTCAAAACACTACAGGTGCTCCTGGTTCAGATTTGACAATTCGAATAAGGGGAGTCAATACCATTAATGGCAATAGTGATCCGTTGTATGTGGTAGATGGAGTACCAAAGGATAATATGAGTGATATTAATCCAAGCGATATAGGTTCCATTCAAATTCTTAAAGATGCTTCAGCTACATCAATTTACGGTTCCCGAGGATCAAACGGTGTAGTCTTAATTGAAACCAAGCAAGGTACCGGAAAGCCATCATTTACATTCGATTCATATTATGGTTTGCAGAATACTGAAAAACAACTTAGTATGATGAGCAAGGATGAATGGTTGGCTAACATTATCTGGCAAAGAAATGTTAATTATTTAAGGCAGGGAGGTTCAATGAAAAATCCAATGTCAGCGCGCCCGGCAGGTTTACAGATACCTGATTCTTGGCTTGACCCAAATCTGAAAGGTGTTGACTGGCAAAATGCAATTTATCAAGATGCTCCAATGCAAAGTTATCAGTTATCAGGGTCTGCAAAAAGTGAAATCGGAAGTATATATATTTCAGGAGGATATCTTACACAAGATGGGATAGTAAGAAATACTTATTTCAAACGGACAAACTTCAGGTTTAACGGTACCCTGAATGTGAATAAAAGTGTTAAAGTAGGGTTGATCATTGCACCCTCTTATACTGACAAGGACGCCCGTTCCTCTGAAGGTAAAGAAAATGTGATTCATCACGCTGTGACTATGTCACCGCTTGTGCAGCTCAATCAGGGCACCAGGGATTGGGGATACCCGGATAATATGGGACAAGCCTATCCGAATCCACTTGAGCAATTAAAATATACAAAGGATAATCTGAGAAAAACTACTGTAACCAATTCTGTTTGGGGTCAATGGAACATTCTAAAAGGACTCACTTTTAAATCGCAATTCGGATTAGATTACACCAATAATACTTATGAATTTTTTCAGCCGGGAAATGTCACCTATGCCAACGGAAATGTAACATTAGGAAATAGTTATTCCAATAATACAACAGATATGACACTTCAAAACACTCTTGTATTTGATAAGGTAATGGGCGATCATTCTATTAACATACTTGCAGGTCAAAGTGTTGAAGATCATAAATATTTCACAATCAACGCTACTGCTTCCGGATGGCCAAACGAGTCTATTCAAACCCTTAATTTGGCAAAAACCCCAACTGTTGCTTCTACCAGTAGAAACAGGAACACAGGTTTGTCCTTTTTTGGACGAGCTAACTATAATTACAGGGAGAAATATCTTTTGAATGCCAGTATCCGTTACGACGGATCATCCAGATTCGGAGCCAATAAAAAATGGGGGTTATTCCCTTCTGTTTCTGCAGGTTGGAAAATAAACGAAGAGTCATTTCTTAAAGATGTTAGGTGGATTTCATTGTTGAAATTTCGCGGTGCCTGGGGCTTGTCAGGGAATAACCGAATTGGGAACTACGATTACATGGCAAAACTTGCAATCGATAATGCCAACTATGCAGGATCCATTGTGACAGGAGTTGCTCCTTCAAATATTGCGAACAATGACCTTCAATGGGAATCGACAACTACTGAAAATTTGGGCTTCGACTTTTCGGCCTTCAAAAACCGATTTCAATTAAATTTGGATATATATAGCAATACAACAAATAACCTGTTGTTCAATGTTCCTATTCCAAATACAACCGGATTTTCAAGTTACAGAACAAATCTCGGAACAATAAGCAACCAAGGTTGGGAAATAGACCTGACTAGCCTCAATACAGCCGGAAGAATAAAATGGACAACTTCATTTAACATATCAATGGAAAAAAATAAAGTGAAAGATATGGGAGGGCTTACCCAATTTACAACTACCAATTGGGATGCCTATTTTATTACCAAAGTAGGAGGACCTGTATCTCAATTTTTAGCCTATCAAAGCAATGGTTTGCTTATGCCCGAAGACTTTGATGCCAGCAAAAAAGCAATTGTACCAACAATGGTAGGTCAAGAGCCAGGAAACATAAAGTATGTAGATATTAATGAAGACGGCAAAATAAATGCAAGCGATATGGTTCCAATGGGTACAAATCTTCCTGATTTTCTTTACGGTATGACCAACACAATATCCTGGAAAAATCTTGAATTAAGTGTTCTGATTCAGGGACAGGAAGGTGGTAAAGTGCTGTTTTTGGGTCAACGACAATTGGATTCAGGCGGAGGAAACATAAATAACTTCAATAGATGGGTAAGGCAATGGAAGCCAGATTATGAGGCAATTTATGGTCCAGGTGAAAATCCGGTTCCAACGAATTTAGGCGTTGATATGTCATGGGACGGTAAGACCCCAAGCACTATTGGTAAACGTGGAGACAATAACGATGATACCCGAATATATGATGCGGGATTTGTAAGGATCAAAAATGTAACGTTAAGTTATACATTGCCACAAGCGATTATTTCACGAACTTTTATCAAAAGCGCCCGTATTTACGCATCAGTAGACAACCTGAAAACTTTTACAAATTACCCAGGATATACTCCTGAAACGAACTCTGCAGGAAATTCAACGACTCAACTTGGGGTAGATTATTCAACCTATCCGCTTTCCAGAAGGTTTACTTTGGGCATTAATGTTTCATTTTAATTCTAAAAATCATGAAATTAAAGACATATTTAGCTATTATAGTATTGGTAAGTATCCTACTTGGAGGATGCAGTGATTACCTCAAATTGGCACCAGATTCGGAATTAAGCCTTGATGGTGCTTATAAAACACAATCCGATTTTGAACAGGCCATTGCAGGTGTATATGGTCAGCAACAACAGCTTTACCGCTCAAATAGCTCATACTTCTATGGAATTAACACCAGGGCAGATGAAACCCAAATGAGTAGTGGTTACGTTTTTGGACTTGATAATTGTACTGACGATTCAAATAATTCATGGACCTATTCTCAATGGAATATATATTGGAAAATTATCGGAAGGTGCAATATTATTCTCGATAAAATTAATGAAGGTACATTCAATGATGCTACGTTAAAGAATTCTATCACAGGAGAAGCCTATCTGCTGAGGGCATTTAGCTACTGGAGTTTAGCTTACCAATTCGGGGGCATGCCCTTAATCAGTAAAACCCTTGGTGTTTCCGAAGTAAAGGCAATTCCTCGCGCATCATCTGAGGAAACTTTTAAATTTGCAGAGAAAGATTATAAGGATGCGATCGGCATGTTACCTGAATCCTGGTCAGGAAGTAATATTGGCAGGGGAACAAAATATGCAGCCATGGGTATGTTAGCCCGAATGTATATGTTTCAATCTAATTATACCGCTGCTCAACCATTACTGGCTTCCATTATAGCAAGTAAGAAGTATACAATGGAAACCAAATATTTAAATTGCTTTCTTGATTCCAAGGACAATGGTCCTGAGCGTGTTTGGGAAGTGCAGTTTACCGGTGGCCAGCTGGGTGAGGGAAATTCATTTATCACGGGGCTTTTGCCCGAGGCATTTAAAGATACTAAAATTATGCCCTTTGCTGGTTTTTCTACTGCTCTGTATGTCGCTGATTCTTTGTATAATGATTATGAAAAAGGTGATTTGCGTCGTGATATATCAATTCTTAAAGGTTGGACAAATGGAGGAACTAAAGATACCGTTTCGAAATTTATTATTAAATATACTCATTTTGATTCATATGTTCCAAAAGATCAATCGGATTGGGCAAACAATCTTCCTATCTTAAGATATACTGATGTGCTCATGTTGAATGCAGAAGCATTAAATGAATTGAGCTATATTGCAAACGGAGAAGCATTTAACATCCTTAACACTGTGAGAGTGAGGGCTGGTTTAAAAGCATTTTCCTCTTCTGACTTACCTGACAAAATAGCGTTTAAAAATGCAATAATTAAAGAGCGGCGCGTTGAATTTGCTTTCGAAGGCCTTCGCTGGATGGATTTGATACGCTGGGGCCTTGCTACCAGTATGAAAAACCTGCAGTTTGCTCAAAAACAGCAGGGAAGCGGCAGGTATAAAATGGAAGATTTTAGAATAATATTCCCTATCCCATTTGATGAACTTTCACGATATAATGACGTTGCCATCATGCCGCAGAATGCTGGTTATTAGTCAGGTATAGCCTTTTTGTACAAAATAAGTGCCTTAAGAGTTGTTATTTTCAGAAATTATGTAAAAATTCAGAACAGGATGATTTTTAAGGCACTCTCTAATTATGTCAATAAAACTTACTTCCGAAAAATAAAAATTATATCTGGTTGTACCAGTTTAATACAAACCAATTATGATCCGGTAGAAAATGGCATTCACCAAAATTAATGGTTGTAGCCATCATACGAATACTACATGTTGATTACACAGGATGGTGAATTCATTTAATTAAACCTTCGGATATTGTATTTAACATATCTCAAACAGTTCCATTATACTTTTAGTAAGTATACAATAATCATTGAATCAGTAATATATATCTCAATAATAATTAAAACATGAAACTAAAAACATTATTTTTGATTACCTTTTGCATTGGTCTTTCTGAATTTACTTTATTATCTGCTCAAAAAACTACAAGTAACCACTATAAAGATAGTTTTATTCAATTCAAGGCTGTAAAACTTACCCCGGAAGAAAAACTAATTGTCAGCGAGTCTTTAAATAAAATGCATAAACAGTACGATCCGGAAGGTAAGATGATTACTTCAACCTTAAATGGATGGAACTACCATACTGATGCATCTACAGGAGTATTTCATCAGGTTCGTTCTTCTTTTAGCTATGCTGTTTTACTGCTTGATTTGGGAGACAAGCAGTATACTCAAAGGGCATTTGATGTGATTGAAAAAACCATCACCTTGCAAGATCAGGACCCCAATTCAAATTCATGCGGGGTATGGCCTTATTACATGGAAGAACCGCTTTCAACCAAAAAATCTCCTATTGATTTTAACTGGGCCGATTTTAATGCAGTAAGCCTTTTGGATGTTTGGATGGGTCACCAAAAAGAAATTCCTACCAAACTTAAACCAGCGATAAAAAATTCGCTTTTACTGGCAGCAAAGTCAATCCAGAAAAGAAATATGGGTCCCGGTTACACCAATATCGCAATCATGGGAACCTATGTAACATATATGGTATCGCATCTGTTCGACATTCCTGAGATGAAAGAATATGCCCAAAAACGCTTGAATTTTTTTTACAATTTCACCCTTGACAAAGACGGTTTTTCGGAGTATAACAGTCCGACTTATACTATTGTAGCTTTGGATGAATTATTCAGAATGAAATCTCATATTGTTGAACCCCTGGCCAAACAACAGATTGATTCCCTATACTCAATTGGCTGGAAAATGATTGCCCGACATTTTCATAAGGCTAGTGGTCAATGGGCTGGACCTCATAGCCGTTCGTACAGTACAATAGTTAAACCTACTTTTTATTCAATACTTAAAGAAGCATCGGACGGAAAAATTGATACTGGTTTGGATGAAAAGCGAAGCGATGTTAAAATCAAACATCAGATTCCGAAGTACCTCATGCACTATTTCCTTTCACCCGAATATCCACGCACTGAAACAGATATTTTTGAGAAGGAAGAACCACAAATTATTGGAACATGCTTTCTTGCTCAAAATTATTCACTCTCTACAGCCAATCGTTCCAGTTTGTGGAATCAACGCCGCCCTTTCCTTGTTTACTGGGGCAGCATAAAGACACCTAAATACTTACAGGTCCGCTTTATGCACGACGATTATGACTTTAGTTCAGCTAGTTTTTTTAGTCAGCAAAGGGAAAACAAAGTACTGGCAGGAATCAATTTTCTTTCAAACGGAGGAGATAAACACATCAGCATTGACCGATTGAAAGATGGGAAATTTACAGCCAAAGATCTTCGGCTAAGGTTCGAATTCGGTAATCTCAGTAATCCTGCTGAACTCACTGTTCCAACTTCGGACAATGAGCAATTCGGTTTTATCCTTGACAATTTGAAATTCAATTTGCAATTGTATTGCTCAGAATTTGAAGGTTTAAAAGGGCATTGGGAAAAAGGCGGTGATGGGAAAACATCCTGGATTGATTTTATATTTTATTCCGGAGCAGAAAAAAATTTCGATCTAACAAGCATTAACAAGGCGGTCACAGGTTTTACTTTCTCAGTTAATACTGCTGATCAAAATCAGGTTACAAAAAAGGCAGAAGTCACAGAAAAAGATGGGATAATTAAGGTTGATTGGAATGGGATGAAGCTTGAAATTCCCGTTAAACCCATAGCTCCAAAGAATGCTTTTTTATAATCTGGAATTTTTAATAACTAATTATAAAACAGCCATGATTGAGCAAAAAATTGATACTGCGATTGTATCTTTCAGTCATGGCTGTTCATTGCGGCAACGTATGATTAAACAATTCAAAATGAAAACATTATTATTACTTCAATTGGCAATTTTTTTCTTTGTTGGAGTACATGCCAAAACAAAAGAATATGATCTGAAAAATTTCCCGAAAGGAAATTCCCCTCTCGAAATAGGAAATCGAATTGCTGAAAAATTTCTGAAAACGCCCCATTCCAAATACGGGAATACACACCCGACAACGCGCCCAACGCAAATAACTTATCCTGATGTTTGCACCTGGTTGGGAGGGATGTGGTTTGCCGAAGTAATCAAAGACAGTACTCTTTTCAATCGATTCGAAAGCCGGTTCATTCCATTATTCGGTACTGAGAAATCCCTTCAACCTCCGCCCAATCATGTTGACAACAATGTATTCGGATCGCTTCCTCTGGAATTGTACATCCAGACCAGACAGAAAAAATATCTTGATTTGGGCTTGAAATATGCCGACTCACAATGGACTTTACCAGAAATCGCCAAACCTGAAGAAAAAAAATGGGCAGATAAGGGATATTCATGGCAAACCCGAATTTGGATTGATGATATGTTCATGATTACAGCTGTTCAGTCTCAAGCCTACATTGCAACAGGCAATCGTAAATACATTGATCGAGCCGCAATCGAAATGGTTCTCTACCTTGATAAAATTCAGTTAGAGAATGGATTGTTCTACCATTCTCCCGAAGCTCATTTTAGCTGGGGACGTGGCAACGGTTGGATGGCAGTTGGCATGGCCGAAATACTTCGAATCCTGCCAAAAAACCATCCAAACCGCAGCCGAATCATGGAAGGTTATCATAAAATGATGACTGCCTTGTTGAAATATCAGGAAGAGGATGGAATGTGGCGTCAAATTATTGATGATCCAGAAGCTTGGAAAGAAACTTCGGGAACTGCAATGTTTACTTACGCTTTCATAACCGGCGTAAAAAATGGCTGGCTTGATAAAAAAAAATATGGTTCTGCCGCCAGAAAAGGATGGTTGGCGTTAATTACCTACTTCAATCAGGACGATGAATTGACCGATGTATGCGAAGGGACAAATATTAAAAATGACCGCAACCACTATTTGCAACGAAAACGTATTATTGGAGACTTGCATGGACAAGCTCCCTTGATTTGGTGCGCTACAGCTTTACTTCGTTGAAACTATAATATATTGGATATTCATATTTCCTTTTTATTAGTCCTTAGAAATTTTATTTTTATAATTAATAAAAGCAGAAATTGGAGACAATATATTTAACATTGTAAATTTCCGAAAACTATTCCACTTCCGGTTCATCCCCACCCTTGTCTTTAGGCTGATGTTAACTTTAGATTTTGCAAACCAATCCCTCCCCCGGATATGCCATCCGGGGGCAACAGACAAGGAAATTTACTATTCCCATTTCCAGTATCTTTTTTAAAGGTACCGGTCTGATCCATTCGGTATTTCTCAAACAACTGATTTGATCACAGTTTCCTTCCTACTCTTAGTTTGTGCGAGGCAGGAAAATCCACATCGCTCCATCCTCCTTCAAATTATTTTTTTAGGTTCGACTTGTATGGATATGAAAATCATAATCAGCAATCAAACTCC
>JBBQHB010000146.1:0-8502 GCA_038323575.1 Bacteroidales bacterium
GAATCGAAATACAAGGAGAATCAATGAGAAAATATCTAAAAAATGATGACTGATTTTTTATAGTTTTATGAACTAATTTACCACAAGAAAAGTGTCCGGCTTGCTCCGGAATGAGTGTCCGCCTTCACCGGAATATGCACATGTACAACAGATTATGCCTGTCGTGGATATGAAGATCGCGCAGATGATTCAGGCAGCGATTTTTGACAGACTGGAAGAAATAGGCTTTTACCGAAACTTCAAGTTCGACTGTTTCAGCATTCTCCCAAAAATAGACGAAAAGCGTTTGAACAATGTCTTCACATGCCTGTCTGTCGAAGATATAACCCTCGGCAAATCTGACCAACTGAGGATAATAATCCTTGAATAAAGCCTCGTAAACCTTTAGGTTACGGTTTTTTATCTCACTGAAAACTATTTTATCTTCAATAGCCATGCAAGAGGAGAAGCTTTTTCCGGTTAAACTTCACGAATGTATAACCTTTTTAATAAAGGTTAGGCCACAATTGTCATGTGATAAGTTTTCATGACTAAATTACAGGATTACAAAGGCATCCATTCTTCCGTATTTCACCCTTATTCAGCTGCGAACCATGGGGGAAGCAAGACTTTTAAACCCTCAACAATTTTGGGATTTTGTTCAGCAAAGTTTGTCACTTCCGAAGGATCTTTCTGCAAATCATAAAGTGTGAGAGGAGCCTTTTTATCATCAATAAGCTTATACCTTCCGTCGAATACCATTCGCCATTGACCCAGTGCAGATGTTACATATTTCCGGCTCAAACCTTTACCGGTTTCGAGGTAAGATTTCATCGATTTTGAATCCAAGTACGCCTCCGAGTAACGAAAGGACGCCCGCTGCCAGAAGCGATTTGTTAACTGGTTTGAAGTTCATAATTATTGAATTAGTATTCTGCAAAAAAAAATTATTCGGCTGCTTCCTTGTTTGTTTCGAAAATCCCTTTCCACACCTGTTTCATCCGGTTAAATGATAATGTTCCGTACTCATTCCCATTAAATGACTCCTCCAGATCCAGGTAATAGCCTTCGTAATAAGTTTTCATTTTTTGCAATATTTCGCCTTTTAGTGCTGCCAGATTATTCTTTTCCCCCGGATCTTCCTTCAAATTATAAAGTTCGTACCCGCCAGGTTTTGCATACATCTTATAGGTTGAATCACTCAAAGCAATCTGATTTTGAAAGGTGAAGCCGATTGGATTTATTCGGACAAATTCTTTCTGCTCGATAATGGGTAAGAGACTTTGACCATCCAGGCGGTATTTCAGCTTTTTGGAACTTATTTTTAAAAGGTCAACAATTGTCGGAAGATAATCTGAAGTGACGCATGCAATAGCTGAAACAAATGGTTTAGAAACTTTTTGAGGCCAAATCAATAATCCGGGAACACGCACACCTCCTTCGTGCAAAGAGCGCTTTCTTTCCCGGAAACCGCCAGCAGAGCCAGGATTTCCATTTTCAGGACCATTGTCACTACAGAACCAAATCATGGTATTTGAATCAGCACCTTTTTCTTTTAAGAATGCCCGAAGCCGCCCAATCTGCTCATCCATTGCAGTAATGCAACCCGCATAATTTTGCATCAGTGGATCCTGCCCCTTGTACATTGCCTGATACTTTGGACCTGCAACACAGGGCATGTGAGGCGCATGAAACCACACCACTGCTAAAAACGGAGTACTCTTATTAATAGAATTTTCTATAAAAGGAATTACCCGGTCCATTATAATCCGGCTATCATCACCATCCAGATTTTCGGTAACTTTATTCCCATTGATGTCCCAATAATGAGTACCGAAAGGATTATAAGCTTCACCGGCTTTGATGTAATCCCAACCTGCCTGCTTAAAGCGGTCAACCGGCTTTTTCATGGGATCCCAGGTCGGGACTTTCGACTCTGTAACAAAAGCCTCGTCATAACCATGAAGCTTCGGCGGATTGTATTCCCGCATATTTCCCGGTTTCCCTCTGTTGGCATCTTTTTCAGTAGCTGTTAGAGATCCAAGGTGCCACTTTCCAAAATGAGCGGTTGTATAACCTGCTTCTTTCAATAGCTCGGGCAGTGTTATTTCTTCGGGACGCAAAATGCCGACATTTGCATTGAAAACGCCCATCCTGCTTGGGTTCCTTCCTGTCAGAATACTTGCCCGTGTCGGTGAACAAACCGCTGATGCTGAATAAAAACGGGAAAACCGAATTCCCTCAGAAGCCATTTTATCCAGATTTGGGGTCTTGATAAGGCTATTCCCATTGAATCCAACATCACCCCAGCCAAGGTCATCGGCCATGACCAGGATTATATTTGGTTTATTTTCGGCGTTTGCCGACAAAGCTCCAAATAAAGCAAATCCCAAAAGCGTATTTCTCATGTATGTAGTTCTACCTTTTAAAGTTATTCTCTGCGAAAATTTCCGGGAGGATGTCTAAAAAGTCAATCGAAAGAGACTTTTTTTTTAGTGTTCCACCTTTTGAGCGTTTTTAAGATCTACACCTTTAAAGTACTTTTTCAGGGTATATTCCGGCTGCCACTGATCGGGCTTTTGCTTTAGTTTGGTGTAATCGTACTCCAATGGAAGAATAACGGACGGATTCATACTGGCTGTATCATCTGTGGCTTTGTAACCTTCCGCCAGGAGCTTCATCATTTCTTTCACTGTCCCCTGGCATTCAGGCCTGTTGGCCAGGTTATCTATTTCGAGCGGATCCTTTTTCAGGTTAAAAAGCTGGGTGTAGTTACGCCGCGGGTACCTGATCAGTTTCCATTCGTCTGTCCTTACAGCTCTGACAGTGTTCTTATAGGCCGTATAAAGCGATGTCCGCACCCCCTTTTTTTCTCCCCTGATAACCGGGTAAAGGTCAATCCCGTCGATGCCCCCGGGTGCCGGTAGTTTGCAAATAGCACAAAGGGTTGGAAACACATCGAACAGGTAAACCAATGCATCGGTTATCTTTTCTTTGGGTATTCCGGGACCGGTGAGCAGAAGCGGAACATTCATGCTGTGTTCGTACAGGCTCTGTTTTCCCAGCAATCCGTGACTTCCGATAGCCAGTCCGTTGTCAGCGGCATAAACGATGATGGTATTTTCAAACAATCCTTTCGCTTTCAGTAATTTAACCAGTTCACCAACTTCCGCATCCAGGTGTGAGATAAGCGCGTAATAATCAGCCAGATTTGCCTGGATAATCTCGGGTGTGCGGGGCCATGGCGACAGGTGTTCATCCCTGACGTTCAGGTCGTCGTAGGCAAACGGATGAAGCTTTTTGAAGTTTCCCGGTACCGGGATGGTCTCATCCGGATACATCCCGATATAATCAGTACGGGGAGACCGCGGATCGTGGGGAGCCGTGAAAGCAACGTAGCAAAAGAACGGATTAGTCCTGGCGCCTTTCGAATATTCTTCCAGAAACCCCTTTGCTGCTCCGGCAAAAACATCGGTGGAGAACCCCTTTTTAACGGTCTGGTGCAATTTGCCATCAGTACCCATATCATTGCAAAGAACGTTGTAATGGTCGGCCATTCCGCCCAGCATCACGTCTTTCCCTTTTTGAAAAGTGGCCTCAAAAGTACGCTGCCCATTGTGCCATTTGCCTGTTCCAAAGGTTTCATAGCCATATTTTGCAAAGTAGGCAGGCATCGTCTGCACTCCTTCCAACTTGTCATACACATGAAAGAGACTCTTCCCGCTCATCAACATGGCCCTGCTTGGTGCACAGATGGCGCCGTGGTGTCCTCCCATTACATAACCATGCGTAAACCGAACTCCATCATGTGCCAGTTGATCAATATTTGGAGTCTTGATATACGAATTACCCGCACAACCGAGTGCATCGGCGCGCTGATCGTCGGCAAAAAGGAAAAGCACATTTGGCTTTTTTTGAGCTTGGCTGTTTACCTGAAGGCTGCATAGCATTGCAGCCGTCCCAAGGCAGAGTTTAATTTTATCGTTCATCATCAAGGATTATTTATGCATTCCATTTAGTCGCTTACGAATTGATTTCTGACCTTAAACGACCGGTCTGACAATTTTTGACACTTTGAATACCCACGAATATTTACAGGGTAAATTTCTCCGCAGACTTTCCGGAACCGTTACCACGAAACCGTTGCCCTCTTTTTTCCAATTCAAATGGACCTTGCTGCCAAGTAATGTTACAAGAGCATCTTTTGCAGGTTGAAGGGAGGTTACTTTAATGGTGGCAGGTATAGTACTTTCGCCTTCAGCGGCAAGGTAAAGAAAATAGACATTCCCGTTGTCCTGCTGGGTCATGCAGATGTTGTTTTCTTTGTATGGAGCGATGGCTTTGCTGTTGTAGATGGCCTCACCATTTACCTTCAGCCAGGTACCGTATTCTTTCAGCAAATCATAGGCGCCCTGCTGCCAGGCGCCATCCGGTCCGGGAGCAATGTTCAGCAGCAGGTTTCCCCCTTTGGCCACGATGTTTACCAATGTCTGGATCCCTTCCCGGCCGCTCATGTATTTGGCATTCGGGGTAAACGACCAGCCTCCGCCTGAGATGATGCAGGATTCCCAGGGATAGGGAAGTGTCTTGTCGGGAATCCTGTTTTCAGGGGTCAGGTAGTTCTGGTTTTTGCCGTGAACCGCGCGGTCGACCACTATCAATCCGGGTTGTTTGGTACGCACCTTGGCTGCAAGCTCATCCATTTTGATATCCTGGTTAACGATTTTGTGTTTCAGGAATCCGCCTTTGGTTTGCTCAACCTGCGTTTTGTACCAGTTGGTGATGCTCTCTTTCGAATTTTTTTCCACCCAGCCGCCGTCCAGCCACAGGATATCCATTTTGCCGTAGTCCGACATCAGCTCCATGATCTGGTTGTGGGTGAAATCCACATATTTGTTCCATTTTTCGGGGTACTCTTCCGGATCATAATTCACATTCCTGTCGAGTGGGGGGAAATAGGGATCCCAATAAAACTTGCAGTTCCAGTCGGGCTTGGAGAAGTAGGCGCCCGTCCAGAGACCTTCGGCCCGGAATGCCTCAAAGACCTCTTTCGCAATATTGGCTTTTGGATTGGCATTAAACGGGCACTTCTGTGAAGTAACCTTGTAATCGGTGTATTTGCTGTCGAACATGCAGAAACCGTCGTGGTGTTTGGTGGTGAAAACCACATATTTCATTCCGGCCTCTTTGGCGGCTTTGGCCCATTTGGCAGGATCGAAAGCAACGGGATTGAAGGTTGTCTGCAGCCCTTCATACTCTTTTTTGTAGGAAAAATAATCCTGCGGATTGGCACCCTTGGTACGTTTGCACCACCCTTCATCTTCCGGACATAAGGACCATGATTCGACAATTCCCCATTGGCTGTAAGTCCCCCAGTGCATCAGCAGTCCGAACTTGATATTTTGCCATTCGCTAAGTTTTTTCAAAACCAGCGGATCAGTTTCAGGGACATATCTTTCGTCCTCATACGTCGCCTGACCAATGGCCAGAGAACCAGCCATGATGGAAATAATCAGAAAACAAATCAAATTCTTCATCGCTTGTAAAGATTCCGTTTAAATGATTCTATATCACGAGACAGTTCATTTTCCCCTGTCAAAAGTGAGTTGGACCCACACCGGCCTGTGATCAGAAGCCACCGTTTCGGCTTCCACCTCCGAGGCTATAATTTTGCTTTGGACTTTTTCATCCTTCCGAATCAAAATAAAATCAATGCATTTATTAGGAATATCGGCGGGAAAAGTTAAATCCGTTGGATTATTAAGTAGGATCCAATCCCTTTCCAGGCTCTTTAGTTCCAAAGTGTTCGGCTCCGTATTCAGGTCTCCGGCCAAAAAAACCGGCTTGGAAAATTTGCTGGCTGCCTCATTGATCAACTGAACCGAAATAATCCGATCTTCCTTGGTTAGTGATAAGTGGGTACAACAAATCACGAACTCCTTCATCTCAACGAGCAACATGCTTCGCCGCTCTTCCTTCCCCGGCAAGGTTATTCTTTGCCATGAAACAGGCTTCTCTCTGGTCAGGATTCCCACCCCATACTTTCCCCCCTGAAAATCGATGGAGGCACTGTAGGTAGCGAACATTCCACTTTTGGAGGCAAGCTCATTCAAAACCACAACCCCTTTGCTGCGGGTGGTGGCACTGTCGAGCTCCTGGATCGCCACCACATCGGCATCAATTCGACTGATAATCTTAGCAATTCTGTCGTAGTCAGCAGTTCTGTCCAGCCCAATGCAATTCCGTACATTGTAGCTCAATATTTTAATCGTAGATTTTTGTTCGGAAGCAGGTGAGTTTACCGCTGCCCTTGCAGGAGTAGAATCAACCAACGAGGTCAAAAAAATAAGCCAGGAAAACAGGATTTTGATCATACAGTCATTCTTTATTCGATTTTCCCAGGGGCTCTACGGTTTTTCCCCGGATTGCCGGTCAGGTCATCGCCCAGGTCTTCACGGGCTTCGTTGGCAATTTTCTTCAATTCGGCAACAACTTCCGGGTTGAATTCCTTGACATCATACTGCTCGCCCGGATCGCGGCGCATGTCGTACAAAGCCTCTTCAAAGGGGAAATTTTCGTTGGTTCCGCCTGGGAATCCATCCTTCCCGGGTGCAAAACCATGATAAGTGCGTCCCGGATGGGCCAAAACTAGTTTCCAGTTTCCTTTCCGGACCCCTTCCAGGCTGTTTTTCCGGTAGTAATAAAGAAATGATTCGCGTGGATTGGCGTTTGGATCACCAAGCATCAATGGCAAAATATTGACCCCGTCGATCTTTTTCGCAGGCAGTCCGGAATTGGTCATAGCTGCAAAGGTCGGGAGCAGATCAATGGTGGAGGCCAGTTTGTTGCAAATGGTTCCTTCCTGGATATGACCCGGCCATTTCATGATACAGGGCTCCCGTTGTCCGCCTTCCGTGCTCGAACCTTTGCCTTCCTTCAATCCGCCTGCAGAACCGGCGTGGTTGCCGAAGTTGAGCCACGGTCCGTTATCGGAAGTAAATACGACCAATGTATTCTTTGTCAGCCCGTTTTGCTCCAGGGCTTTTATTATTTCACCTACCGACCAGTCTATTTCCTCGATCACATCGCCGAATAATCCCTGCTGGCTTTTGCCTTTGAATTTGGCGGATACGGCCAGCGGTATATGGCACATGGAATGGGCCATATACAGGAAAAATGGCTCCTTCTTGTTTCGATTGATAAAACGAACGGCCCTTTCGGTATAGAGCGTTGTTAATTCCGACTGGTCTTCAAGCGTTTTTATCTCCCTGATCTTTTCATTCCCGTCGATCAGCGGAAGGGCCGGGTAGCGGGCCTTGTTGGTATTTGCGGCAGCAGGCTGCCCGTCAAAACCCACCGGCCACATATCGTTCGAATAGGGCAGCCCAAGGTATTCATCGAAACCCTGTTGCAGCGGCAAAAACTCTCGCTGGTAGCCAAGATGCCATTTGCCGATGGCGGCAGTTTTGTAGTTCTGTCTTTTCAACACTTCGGCGATAGTTTCCTCTTCAGGATTCAGGCCAATCTTTGCATCCGGCATCAATGCCCCGGAGATTCCGACGCGGTTGGGATAACATCCCGTCAGGATTCCCGCCCGCGAAGCGCTGCAGACCGCCTGGGCCGACACGAAATTGGTAAACCGGATCCCCTGGGAGGCCATCTTGTCCAGGTTGGGGGTCGTGTAGCCGGTGGCCCCGTAGCAACCAAGGTCGCCATAACCCATGTCGTCGATAAATATGACGATGATATTGGTTGGTTTAGGCTTCGGAGTACCGAAGGAAGGGAGACATGCTGCTGCGGCAGCCAGGACTGTGGAATAACGAAGGATTGGATTCATAATCTGTCAATTTGGAGGTTTCTGGTAAAGCTAAATAAATCCATGAATCATGCCAAACTTCAGAATGAAAAAAATTGGAATAATCAGGGGATAAACAAAGGCAGTTAGCTGAATAATGAATGCACAGGAAGTATAAAAACAAATTTGTATTCAAAAATTAAATAACTATTTTTGTGAACTATAAATACGAATAAATAGTATGTTTAGTTCACATATTACAAGTAAAAATATCATTCTGACGATTTATCAAAACATTCGAACCGTATTTCGTTTGAACGACATTGCCATGCTCCTGAGTGAGACAAATTTTCAATCACTTAACAAAAAATTGAACTACTACGTTAAAAAGGGTCAATTACAGAATCCACGAAAGGGCATATATACCAAGCCGGATTATAATCCCGAAGAACTGGCTTGTACTTTGTATACTCCTTCTTACTTATCCCTTGAATTTGTTCTGCAAAAAGCCGGCATTGTATTTCAATTTGATTCCCGGCTAACGGCAGTCAGCTATTTGATCCGTAACATTGAAGTAACCGCCAGGACCTATCAGTACCGCAAAATCAAAGGGGAGATATTGGTGAATACTGCGGGAATTATCAGACAAGATAACCAAGTCAATATTGCCTCTGCTGAGAGAGCGTTTCTGGATTTGCTTTACCTGAATAAAGAGTACTATTTTGATA
>JBBQHB010000147.1:0-7413 GCA_038323575.1 Bacteroidales bacterium
GCTGCCGACATCAAAATGATCGTTTGTGTGCCGGAACCCGAAGTGATTCAGCATGTTGAAGAGGCCGGGCCAAAGTCGCCGACCTTCCAGATTAAAGCATTGATCGGCGAGGACCGCGAAGGATGGTTGAATTTCAGCAAGGGACAGGCAAGCGCTTCCGAAGAATTTACCCGCCCGCAGGGAGAGCATGCTTCGAAAAACGACGACATCATGCTGCTCTACTTCACCTCCGGCACAACCGGTATGCCAAAGATGGTGAACCACAATTTTATCTACCCACTCGGCCATATCCTAACAGCTAAGTACTGGCAAAACGTGCAGGATGACGGGTTGCATTTCACGGTAGCCGACACAGGCTGGGCCAAATCAGCTTGGGGAAAATTGTACGGTCAATGGCTGTCGGGCAGCGCCGTGATGACCTACGATTACGACAAGTTTGTACCCAAAAACCTGATGGAGGTGATTGAAAAATACAAGGTGACCACTTTCTGCGCTCCGCCCACCATCTACCGTTTCCTGATCAAGGAAGATCTCTCAAAATTCGACCTGAGTGCGCTGAAATATTGCGTGGTAGCAGGGGAACCGCTCAACCCGGAAGTTTACAAGCAATTCCTGGAGGAGACCGGTATCAAACTGATGGAAGGTTACGGCCAGACGGAGTGCACAGTTGCTTTGGCCACCTACCCATGGATGGAGCCGAAGCCGGGCTCCATGGGAAAACCATCTCCGGGTTACCGGATCGACCTGGTGGATGAAAACGGAGCCTCCTGCGAAGTGGGCGATGAAGGGCAAATTGTGATCTACACTGACCAGAACCGGCCTGTGGGAATGTTCAATGGATACTATCGTGATGAAGAGCTTACCAGGAAGGTCTGGCATGATGAGATCTACTATACCGGCGACATGGCCTGGCGTGACGAAGACGGCTATTTCTGGTTTGTAGGGCGGGCGGACGATGTCATCAAAAGTTCGGGCTACCGGATCGGTCCGTTTGAAGTGGAGAGCGCCCTGATGGAACACCCGGCGGTACTGGAGTGCGCCATCACAGCCGTACCGGATGAGGACCGCGGACAGGTGGTGAAGGCAACCATCATTTTATCCAAAAATTATGCTGCCAGTGACGCCTTGGCCAAAGAGCTGCAGGAGCATGTGAAAAAAGTGACTGCTCCCTACAAATATCCCCGCATCGTGGAATTTGTGACCGAACTGCCCAAGACCATTAGTGGCAAAATCAGGAGGGTGCAGATCAGGGAGGAAGACAACAGGGAATAGCGTTCTTCCAATGTTACAGCATCTGCTTTGCAGAATCAACCGTGATTTCCAGGACTCTTGTAAGGAAGGAAAATTTCTCTTTCATCCTGTCATATTCATCTCCTGACTCGGTGTATTTTGCCGTTCCTGTCACAAGGAAACCGGTCCCCGGATAATCTTTGTAACCAAGAACATTTTTGGAGCCTAATGTTATTTTTACCGTGCTGTTCACCTCTACATTTTTTTGTGTTTTCCTGAAACCATATGCCGGAATTAATATCCGTTCATCTTCTGTAACCACCAAAAACGAATTCCAGGTATTGACCATATGTGGCTCTACTCCCCACGACATAATTGCAACAACCCCTTCATGCTGAAGTACTTCATGAAATTTAGCTGAAAGCTTTTTATTTTCACTCATATTGATACTATTTCAATTTAATTAATTAAAAATATTGTGTCTTATTTTGGCTGCCAAAAACACCGTACAGGTGAAACAATTAGGCCTTCATTTTTCAGTTGGGTCATTGCCTTGTCGACAATTTTGCGGTCGAGACCCGTTAGGTCAACAATTTTTCCTGCATTTAAAGGAGTCCCATTCTTTTTCATGGCATCCAAAACCATTTCCTTTGCATCCATTTTGTTCCTTTTATAGATTATAAATACACCACAAAACTAATCAAATAGGATGTTTATAAAATTAAGCTGGTTTAAGAAATCGAAGGGTTATCTCTTTTTCCTTAACTCACTCACATATTCCGGGGTAAGGCCCAGATAAGAGGCGATCATGTATTGAGGTACACGTTGGTTAAATTCGGGGAAAGAGGTGACAAAGTGATGATAAAACTCCTCTTTGGACATTTGGTATTGCAGTTTGGCCCGATGCTGCGAGGCTGCCACGGCTTTTTGCATAATTATCCTGAAGTACTTTTCTAACTGGGGTATTTCTCTGAGCAGATCATCGTAAATATGACTATCAATTGCTAATATTTCTGACTTTTCAATAGCCTGGATACAATAGTCTGTAGGGATTCTATCCGTAAAACTAAAGTAGTCGGACAACCACCAGTTTTCCAGCGCAAATTGTGTAATCTGTTCGGTTGCTTTTTTATTGACAAAGAACATGCGCAGGCACCCTTTTTCAACAAAATAGAGCGACTTGCATACCTGGCCTTCTTTTAACAAGAACTCATTCTTTTTCAGGTTGACACACCGAATATTTTTTTCCAACAAAAGAATCTGGTTGTCGCCAAGTTCAACGTGCTTTCTAATATGCTGAATCAGATTAATGTTATTCATCTTCATATGGTTGAACAAAGGTAAAAAAACGGAAATACAAATCCGCGCCGGCAGCAGTCTGTTGGCGGCTTTCCCGGCACAAACGGGGAAATTAGAACAGATTGCTGATACACGCTCGAATCACATCGATCGCTGATTTTCACGGAGCAGACGCCAAAACATACACTGCCAACGTCAGAACAGGAATTGCCGACGCCGGAACACTTACCGCTTTCGCCCAGACACTAAATGCAGAAGCTAAAATAAGCAACACTGTCGCTTCCTTTGCCGGAGCAGAAGCAAAGTGACCGGGTGACCGGACAATAATTTCTTTATCCCATCTCTCGTGCCGGGTCACCCGGTCATTCAGGTAACGATAAATAATTGTTCAATAGTTTTCATGGGAAGAAACATCTTTCCACCTTCAGGAAACGGTTATATAGATCACTTTCCATGCGCTTTTTTGTATTCAAGCGAAGCCAATACCAAATTTTCGTTGGGAGAAGGTGGATCCAACAAAGCATCAAAGAAAATGGTGCAATCTCGCTCAGAAGAAATGAAAGACTCTCTTTGCTGAATAATTTGTATTGCTTTTTCCTGTGCGGATAAGATCACGAAATCAGTCAGATTCCGATATCCACCAATGGCTGCGGCTCGTTCAAACAGAAGCTTCTGTTCTTTTGGTAAACGAGTGTCGAATCTTGCTTTTTGGGATTCTGAGTTTGTTTTCATGGAAATTATCTTTTGTTATGACAAATAGACGGACAAAATCCGTACAAATTAAATATCTCAAAAATTTTGTTGCCGGATTTTCATCGAATAAAGTGGCAGGAGGTTCGTTTCCGATGCTAAATATTAATTTCTTTATTCTTGTTTGGCATCAAAATCTTTGCATTTAGTTTTGTGACTACTTTTTTACCCGTTGTATTTTCCAATTGCATTCTGGCCGCTTTGGCAACTTCGCCCCCTTTTTTTGCAACGATTTTGTTCTCTATGAATGTTTCGGGCTTTTTGTCTTTAGAAATTTCAGTTGTAGACGCCTCTGCCAACATGTTGAGTACCAATTCGAGGTTGGTCATATGGTCGCGAAGGTTCTCTTTTTTCAGGTCTTTGTGAAATTTGTATTGCTTCGTTGTGAAGCCGCTCCATGCTTTTGTTATCTCATCTGTAAGAATAGCGTATTCCTGACCGTTCTTAACGCCTCGTTCGTCCCATTCATCGGTTAGTTCTTTGCGGATTTCAATGCTTTTCAGGCGTTGATTGACCCATTCTTTGCTGTATCCCTTTTTGAGATAAGTTTCCAATAAACGGTCGATTCCCAACTCCGGATCCTCTATTTCATCGATGCGTTCACTTCCTACGCGTGCAAGCCATTGTTTGATCGGTTCGGCTTTTGGAGACGGCACTGACTGAATAATGCGAAAAAGTTGCTCTGTATCAGCAACATCTGTAAATCGCATCCTTCCGTCTTCTGCTTCCAGTTTCAAACGGTTACAATTTGTAACCGTTTGATTCCCTTCCTTTAGAAGTCTGTTTTTCAGGACTTTCCAATAATTTCTTGCTCCCTGATGATTGGGCTGTTCAGTGAGAATGTTGATAATATCCACAATTGAAAAATACCACTTCTCATCTTCATCGCTCCAGACCGAGCGGACCTCTTTTTGCTCAAAGAGTTTGATAGCAGTTTCCTTGTTCATGGTTTTCAAGATAAGTGGTATTCAAACAAAGATAACTAAATCTGATTGGTGCTGACTCGTATTTGTGCAGTTTATCCTGCCACTTATGTAGTTTGTCGGTTTTTTCTAGTTAGTTTAGTGCATAAAGGTTTGCTTTGCCTAATCCTTTAAACTATCTTAAATGAAACGATCATTATTGCTGCTGTTTATGCTTTCAGGTTTCCTGTTTTCATTCGGTGAAGATTTTAATTCGGATATGGATCTTCTTGCGAAAGAACAGATAAAAACCAGATTTCAATTTGATGATCTTCCCAGACGATATTATGCAAATATATTAATTCGGCTTGAAGGCTATCCATCTGAAGAAGATTCATTAATTTTTAATGAATTGGTCACAAAGCTGAAATCTGTGGTTGATGAATGGACTGTTTCCCTGTGTACCACAATGTCATCAAATCTTGTTGTTGAAATAAACAACCTGGAAAGAAAGGGGGAAATGAATAAAATAATCGGATCTCAGTTCAATCGTGGAGAGATTTTCAAAAGGACGGTAATTTTAAATCTGCCCAAAGAGATGCAATTTAATGAACGCAAAAAAGTTATTTACTACTATATTCTTCGTTCATTGGTTGTTTTTAAAAATGATGAAAATAAAGCGGCGAAGGTTCCAGGCTCGATTTTTTCCGAAAGCAGACCGGAACAGATTTCGTTCCATCCTGTTGACTTTAAAATAATTAAAAAAATATATTCCAAAGAGGTCGAAGATCAACATAATAATCGTAATTCAACAATTTTATCTATTTGATTTTCGCCTACATTTATTTACCCAAAAGTGAAAGTCTTCCGGTTGTCGTTGCGCTGACAATTTTCGGTTCATTTATTTTTGGATCTGCATCTATATTGATAATTTTCATCATTGAACGGGCTCTCCTGAAAGGGAAAGATAATACTTTACTAAAAATCCTGGTTCCCATGTTAACGGCCCTATTGATGGTGGTCATCCTTTTTCTGATCAGATTGGAATGTGCTTACAGATCGCAGACAAGTTATCTTTTTATGGTTATTTCATCGGCAAATAGCTTCACCCTAATTGCCGGAATCGGAAGGGCATTCTATATTTATATGGCCATACAGTCCGAAAACATCATTCGCAAAAAGGATCTTGAACTGGCCCAAATGAATGAACTTCAAAAACAGGCAGAATTGCAATCGCTACGGGCAAAAATAAATCCGCACTTTTTATACAATGCACTGAATTCTATTGCTAGCCTGGCAACTACTGACGCGCAAAAGACTGAACAAATGGCATTGGCGCTATCCGACTTTTTCAAATATGCTATCAACCGCGATCAGAACCAGCTGAATACAATTTCAGAAGAACTTAACGCTACCCGAACCTACCTCGAAATCGAAAAAGTACGTTTTGGGGACCGGCTGAACTTTGAAATTGAGTGTCCGTTGGAATTATTGGAAATTCAGATTCCTCAATTACTGATTCAGCCATTGGTAGAGAATGCCATCAAACATGGTTTGTCGAAGATTACCGAAAATGGCATCATTCAGGTCACCGTCAGCAAGAATGAAAACCTTATGACAATCAGGATTTGTGACAACGGACCTGCTTTCCCTGATGAACCGCTTACCGGCTTCGGAATCCGTAATACCCAGGAGCGAATCTCTTTGCTATACGGCGAAAAAGGATCCATTAATTGGGTAAACGCTGAAGCAAAGTACATTGAAATTCGTTTACCTTTATAAAAGTCAAAAGAGCCTAAATGAATTCCACAACCTCAAGATATCGTACCCTGATTGCCGACGATGAGCAACCTGCGCGTGACCGGCTAAAGAAATTGCTGGACGGACATTCAGCACAAATTGAATTGATCGGGGAAGCTGAAAACGGGATACAGTGCCGTGATATGGTCGATACGTTGAAGCCGGATCTGGTATTCCTGGATATTCAGATGCCAGGGCTCAGTGGCTTCGAAGTGTTACAGCAGACCAGCCATTTGCCGGTAGTTGTTTTTTGCACAGCGTACGATGAGTTTGCCCTCAAGGCATTTGAGACCAACAGTATTGATTACATTGTAAAACCAATTAAGGCAGAGCGCATTCAGAGGTCTATTGAAAAGCTTGATTCTCTGAAAAATCATTCCGACAAAAAAGAGTTGTTGAAGATCGTTGAAAGTTACCTGAACCAAACACCAAAAAAAGAGATCACCAGTATTCCGGTCAAACTGGGTGACCGGATGCTGTTTGTGCGGATTGAAGACATTTCCTATTTTTTGGCAGAGGAGAAGTATGTGAGCATTTACACCAAAGAGGGGAAAACCTATCTGTGCGATTTTTCACTTAAGAGTCTTGAAGAGAAATTAGAAGACAACTTCTTGCGTATTCACCGATCCTTGTTGGTCAACAAAATAAGGATCAGGGAAATCAATAAACATTTTGGCAGCCGGTATATTGTAAAAATGGATGATGCCAGTCAAACCAAACTGATTTCAGGACGGAGCTATTGCGAGCAAGTTAAGAAATTGACGGAGATATAGTTGAACTAAAAGGTGAGGATATGCTACCGCGATCCGTAGGTATTGAATTTTTAATCATCCGGTTAGGAAATGTTGATAGCATCATATGATAGTATCAATACTAATCTAACTGTTAAAGCAATCCGAGCTGATTAGATTGGCATTTCCCGATTATTCTTCTTGTTCCGTATAGATTCCGTTGGAGGCTGAATTTACTATTTCAAGTTTCCTCCTGGCAATAAATTCACTCAATTCCTTTTCTTGTTTCTTGGAAAGGGGTTTACTCTGAATAACAAAATCAACTCCTTCCGGTTCTTTGATTAATCCCATGATTTCATGATTTAAAATATTTGTCAACCAATTTCTTCGCAGCCAGAGTATCAATTACCATTAGGTGACCACCAAAGTGATATGCACCAAGCGATTCCACATAATGATCTGTAAGTTTATCAATCTCAAAATCAAGTTTGTATAAATTTGACGCTGCCATACACAAATATACAAAAAATCGAAGAGATCTAATAATCATTATGGCGAGTACAGCGATTCAGCTTATAGTATTTTTTTCTACGGTTAAAGCTTTGCGTTCATTTCGAGGTATGCCATTCCGGTTGGCGGTTTGCACCAACATTCTTTTGCCCAAAAATTTGTCTTTGTTTCTTACCTCCTTTCGCTTTTGT
>JBBQHB010000148.1:0-7405 GCA_038323575.1 Bacteroidales bacterium
GGTGGTAAACATGGGCACAATCATGACAAGGAGAATGATCATGGCCGTCGAAAGGGTTTGATAAAGTTTTTTCATAAAGTGAAAATTTAAATTATAGTTTGATAGTTGTAGTTGGTTACTGATTTAGCAAATATAATATATAATAAGAGAGAATTCAACAGATTTTCAAAATCATAATGAACAAATTTAAATCAATATCGTTAATTAGTTGAATTAAAGCTGTTTATGAACTTTTGCAAGTTTGAGAGTGTAAAAGTAAAAAAAAATGAACTTTAAATGGCAAATAATTTTTGTTTTTTTTTCTTCTACGGCTAAATCCAGTAAAGGTTTCAATATCTCTGACTATTTCCCATCTTCACGAAAATGTCCCATATCACAATCCCAACAGCCACGGAAACGTTGATGGAATGCTTGGTTCCGAACTGCGGGATTTCGATGCTTGCTTCGACATGCTCAAGTACCTCGTCTTCAATGCCGTTTACCTCGTTGCCAAAGACGATGGCGAATTTCTTCCCGTGGGCTGGAATAAAATTACTGAGCAGGGTACTCCCTTCCGTTTGTTCAACTGCCAGCACTGTATATCCCTTTTCCAGAAGATGGAGGACTGCTTCTTTTGCTGTGTTAAAATATTGCCAATCAATGGAATCTGTTGCGCCAAGGGCGGTTTTCTGGATCTCGCGGTGGGGAGGGGTTGCCGTAATTCCGCAAAGGTACACGCCCTGAAGGCGAAAAGCGTCGGCGGTTCGGAAAACGCTTCCGATATTGTTCTGGCTGCGGATATTGTCAAGCACGACGATGAGTGGCAGTTTTTTGGCAGCTTTGAATTCTTCGATGGTAAGGCGCTGTAATTCAGGCATGCTAAGTTTTCTCACTGTTTGCGGAATTTCATTTTTCTGCAAAGATAGTTTTATCGGAATTTATCAACAAATCGAATGCTGCGTAATTGCCCAATCGCTACCTTTGAAAAAAATCCGGGACCCTATACTTGTGGCTTTTTATATCTGATGTCAAAACCAAAAGAATCCGCTGAGACTCCGCTGATGAAGCAATACAACGCCATCAAGGCGAAGTATCCTGATGCATTGCTGCTTTTTCGTGTCGGTGATTTTTACGAAACGTTCGGCGAAGATGCAATCCGGGCTTCGAATATCCTTGGCATTGTGCTTACCCGGCGGGCAAACGGATCAGGCACCTATATGGAGCTTGCAGGTTTTCCGCACCATTCGCTCGACCTCTACCTGCCGAAACTCGTAAAGGCCGGTTTGAGGGTGGCCATCTGCGACCAGCTGGAGGACCCGAAACTTACAAAAACGATTGTCAGGCGCGGGGTAACCGAGTTGGTTACTCCGGGCGTTTCCTACCATGATAAAATTCTTGAACAAAAGGAAAACAATTTTCTCGCCGGGGTACATCTTGAATCAAAAATATCCGGCATCTCCTTTCTTGACATCTCAACCGGTGAGTTTTACCTGGCCCAGGGAAGCTTTGAATATATTGACAAGCTGATTCAGAGTTTCCGTCCCAGCGAGGTGATCATCCAGAAGAATAAGCGACAGGAATTCACTGAGTTGTTTGGCAGTAAATTTTACATTTCGACCTTTGATGACTGGGTTTTCACAACTGATTTTTCAAATGATCTGCTGCTCAAACATTTCGGAACCGCATCGCTGAAGGGATTCGGCGTTGAAAATCTGGACATGGCAGTGATTGCCGCCGGCGCAGCCCTGCATTATCTTGCAGAAACACAGCATGATAAGGTTCAGCATATCTGCAAATTGAGCCGGATCGAGGAAGACAATTACCTGTGGCTCGATCGCTTCACGATCCGCAACCTTGAACTGTTGAGTTCGGGGAATGAAAATGCAAAGACGCTCCTGGATGTGCTCGATCTGACCGTGTCGCCCATGGGTTCGCGCCAGCTCAGGAGGTGGATCATCCTGCCATTGAAGAACCGGCAGCCCATTGAGGAGCGGCTGGATGCGGTGGAGTATTTTACTGCAACTGAGGATGCTGCAAAACAGTTTTGCCATCATTTTCAGCAGATCGGCGACCTTGAGCGCCTGATATCGAAAGTGGCTGTAGCCAGGGTGAATCCAAGGGAGATGGTTTACCTGAAGAGGGCCCTTGATTCAATTGAGGCGATTAAAGAATTGTGTGCATCATCGGAAAATGACGGGTTGCAGAAAATCGGCGACCAGATGAATGTCTGCAGCCTGGTGCGCGAACGCATCGAACGCGAGATGAATCCCGACCCTCCCGCGCTTGCGATCAAGGGCAACATTATCCGTGCGGGTGTGAACGCAGAACTTGATGAACTCCGGAAAATGGCCTTTTCAGGAAAGGATTACCTTTTGCAAATTCAGCAGCGCGAAACGGAACGCACCGGGATCTCCTCGCTGAAAATCGGGTTTACCAATGTTTTCGGCTATTATCTCGAGGTCACCAATGTGCATAAGGAAAAGGTTCCGCCGGAATGGCAGCGCAAGCAGACCCTGGTGAATGCTGAACGGTATATCACCGAAGAGTTGAAGATTTATGAAGAAAAGATCCTTCACGCCGAGGAGAAGATGCTGGAAATCGAGTTGAAGATTTATGGCGACCTGATCCTTTTCCTGGCTGATTACATCCGGCCGATCCAGCTCAATGCTTCGCTGATCGCACGTTTGGATGTACTTGTTTCCTTTGCTGCAAGTGCCGTAAAGCATAAATATGTGAGGCCGGAGTTGAACGATACCTTTATCCTGGATATAAAAAATGGCCGTCATCCCGTGATAGAACGGCAAATGAAACCAGGGGAGGATTACATCGCCAATGATGTATATCTCGATGACCGTTCGCAGCAGATTATCATTCTTACAGGTCCGAATATGTCGGGAAAATCTGCCCTGCTCAGGCAAACCGCCTTGATTGTCCTGATGGCGCAGATGGGCAGTTTTGTTCCGGCCGAACGGGCTGTTTTAGGTTTGGTCGACAAGGTGTTTACACGGGTGGGAGCTTCAGATAACATCTCATCCGGTGAATCGACCTTTATGGTCGAAATGAATGAAACGGCCAGCATTCTCAACAACATTTCAAACCGCAGCCTGATCCTGCTCGACGAGATCGGCCGCGGCACCAGCACCTACGACGGGATCAGCATTGCTTGGGCCATAGCAGAATTTTTACATCAGCACCCGTTGTTCAAGCCAAAGGTCCTCTTTGCAACGCACTATCACGAGCTGAATGAAATGGCCGGGCTGATGGTACGCATTAAAAATTACCATGTTGCTGTAAAAGAGATACAGAACAAGGTCATCTTCCTGAGAAAAATCCTGCCCGGAGGAAGCGAGCACAGTTTTGGAATCCATGTCGCAAAAATGGCCGGAATGCCGCAGTCGGTGCTTGAACGGGCAGGGGAGATGCTGCATCAACTTGAGGAGAGCCATAAAGCAGAAGGGCTGGGCCAGCAGTTGCGGAATACCGATAAGCGCAAACCGGATCCCTCGTCAGGCATCCAGCTAAGTTTCATCCAGTTGGACGACCCATTGCTGCAGCAGATCAAGGAGGATATCCTGAACACGGAGATCAACACGCTTACCCCGGTTGAGGCGTTGATGAAATTGAATGAGATAAAAAAATTGCTTAAAAAAAATTAGGAGCAATGTTTTTTTTTATACATTTGCAGCCTCAAAATTACCATGCGAAAGTAGCTCAGCTGGTAGAGCACGACCTTGCCAAGGTCGGGGTCGCGGGTCCGAATCCCGTCTTTCGCTCCAGAACGCCGGACCTGAGTCCAATATACCGGACCAAAGTTCGGCGTTTGCATACCAGATTATAGGTAGTCGCCCTGGTGGTGGAACTGGTAGACACGCAGGACTTAAAATCCTGTGACTTCACGGTCGTGCGGGTTCAAGTCCCGCCCGGGGTACTTTATAGCTTCAAAACCCGTGTTAATCGCGGGTTTTTCTTTTCAGGTACCCAAATGAGTATCCAAAAAACAATTTTCCATATGCTCAGATTTCTTTTTTAGTGGAGGGGAAGATGGTAACCTTATCTATTGGGACATGTCGGATTATAATGGTACAGTAGTCAAACAATTTCCTGAAGACCGATTGTTGTCATTTTCAAGTAGCAATGTAAAGCCTGTGATTGCAGTTGGAGTGTCTAACAAGACGGTTCATGTTTTTAGTTTAAAAAACGATAACCTGAAAGTGATTCGAAGAATCGTATCAAAAAAAATTGCAAACTGGCAGATACAAGGAAAATATGAGAAATCGTCAAATTTTTTAAAACGGGTCAATGATACAACAAGAGAAAAACAAGTCGCTACTTTCACACAACAGACCATTGACAGTCTCGCACAAAATAAAAAAAATTGGACCATTAACGCTACTGATTATGATCCTGACAATGAAAGTTTTAAAATTCCTGGATATTCTTCAAAAGGAAGTATGTAAATAAACCATGTTTTTCACGTTTATATGGCATGGCCGATTGTTCGAGGCTACTGGCTGCAAAGGCAACCATATTGCCGGTGAGTAATTCCTCAGCAGGTTTGATCTTGACACTCCTGGCTGCCAATAAGCCTGACTCTCTTCCTCCTCCTGAAAAACAGGCATCAAGGAAAATCGTGATGCGTTTGGCTCTGGTTTCGCTTAATTTCAGATAAACATCCGACAGCTTTATTGCCGAAGTCAGATTGGAGCCATTCACATCAACCGGTATCAGGTAGGGTATTTTTGTATTCTCATCCGGTAAACCATGACCGGCATAATAAAACAATATCTCTGCATCACTCCCTGTTTTAGCAGCGAGCTTGGTGATCAGATCCAGTTTCTGGTTCATTTCGCCGGTGGTAGCATCCGTAACGAGGTAAACATTGGATTCTTCAAACCCAAGTGTTTTAATCACATAATCTGCAACAATCGTGGCATCGTTTCGGGCAAATGTCACATTCATCTCGGAAGTAAGTCCTGTCTGATATTTTGAATACTCTTCCATAATGCTTAAAAATAATGCAACCTAACATCTGGCTAACTGCTGCACATGGCTGTTAGCAGGAATTTAGTGTTGTTTCGCTTTGGTTTCCGGTATCAAAAATAACTTAAAATTTTCGAACATATCTTACAATATAATCCCGATTATCAATCCCGATTATCCTTATTGTAATGGAATTCTATACGTTTGCATGGTCTGAAATGGATTGAATGATTATAGCATGCTCACTTATATTGATCTGAATTATTTAACGTTCCGCTCGTTCAATGTGCGTCCGGCCGCCTGCCGTATCATCCTGCTCAATGATACGATGTAAGGTTCTATTTCAATTTCTTATTTTCCTTTCCAGGCAGTAAAAAGCTCTCACCGGTTACCACGCTTTTTCCTGTTTTGGCCTCCAATTCCTTTCTGGCATTTTTGGCAACAGATCCACCTTTCTTACCTGCTTTTGCATTTTGAGTTACTCCTTTGGCTTTTTCGGCCTCGGCGATTTGGCGGGTTGAGAGTTCTGCCAAAGCTGTAAAAATTAAGAAAAGCAAACTCATCACTTTTTTCTACGCCACTATCCTTCCAGTAATCAGTTAATTTATTACGGGTTTCCTGTCCGGTCATCCGCTGCTGGATCCATTTCTCACTGCGACCTGCTTTTTGCCAGTTGCCTCTCGCCCGATCTATGCTTTGTTCGGGATTTGAAATTTCCTGCATGCGTTCATAGCCGACTTTTGCAAGCCATTGTTTAAAAGGTTCTGCCTTAGGAGATGGAATGGATTGGATTAACCTTAGCAGCTGTTCGGTATCGGCGACGTCTGTTTCTCTTAATTTACCGTCGCCTGCAACTAATTTCAACCGGTTACAATTTGTAACCGTTTCGTTTCCCTCTTTTATAAGGCGGTATTTTAAGACTTTCCAATAGTTTCTGGCACCCAGCAAAGTGGCTTGTTCTGTAAGTATGGAGATAACATCCACCACTGAGAAATACCATTTTTCATTTTCCGCATCCCATTGCGTTCTTACTTTTTTGCTCTCAAATAATTTTATGTTGGTCATGGCTATTAAGTTTTACAATTTGGGCACCCCTTCCTGGCACCATTTTTAATCGAATCCAGTTATTCGGAAATTTCGAACTGTTAACATCATGTTCCTTTGGTTTTATATCTGGAGTCTTTTAAATTTGTCAAAATAATTAACATTAATTTGAGATAATTCTTCGAAGGTCTGAACGATAATCTCCTTGTAATGATCCTTCATTTTTTCTTCAAATATTTCCTTCATTTCTTCTTTCTCTTCTAATCTTCCGGCTACCATTACGAAATTGAAATTATTTGTTGCATATCCGATTTTATCTTTTATTTCATTTGCATTAAAAGGGTTTTGAGCAAATTTTTTATATTGCCAAATTTGATCAAGATTGTCCATGAACTTTTTGTTAAAAGATGGACGTTTTCTGTTTTTATTTACAAAAAACTTTACATCTTCACGTTTTACTTCAAAAAATGTTGTGTTTAAATGGTCTGGATATTCAGTTCTAAGAATGTAATCACACTCTTCACTTTCTTTTGAATTGGTTACATACAAATTTTTTTCATACAACAGATCAGCATATACATCTCGTAGTAAAATGATTTTGTTTGCATTAAAGAATTTTTGCAATATGGTTCGCTCATTGTTTTTTCGATCGTATCTTACATGTGATTTGTACAAAAGGTTGAAATCATCTATTGCTTTTTCAATGAATTCCTTTTTCAAAATCAGCCAATCATATTGTAATGTCTTTGGACAGGTAATAAATTCACGGGAAAGAATCTTGGTTTTATAAACAAAATAGTTGTCTAAATTTCGAATAACTATTTGTGTATAATCAGTTTTAAATTGTCTTGAAAGATAAAAATATTTCAGGTTCTCAATTTTCACACCAAGCAGATCAATATCATTAATTACTTCTTTACGCCAAGTTCTGATGGCTCTTTCGCATTCTTGAATAAAATAATCATGATTACCTGAAGTGTTTTTTCGAACGATAGAATTAAACTGCAAAGAGAAGTCAATTTCCTTTTGAATATGAATCAGAAATAGAGTTCTTCAAGTAACAAAGTTCGTTTCCACCCAAAACATCTCCATTTGGCGAATCAACAGATTGGTTTGTGATTATAAGGTCAACATGATTTTTATTCTTAGATAATTGACCTTCTATAAATTCCTTGGTTTTTGAAAATGCACTACAAAGAATTATCTCATTTGATTCATAACCAAATGATTGAAAAATATGGATATAACTTTCTTTTGTTTCAAAGAAATCATTAATAAGAATTTTCATGTATTGGTTCCTTTTAATTGAAAATCATACTAACAATTAAATCACATCAAACATTATCAATCGAAATTTCTACTTCATATTTGATTCATTGTTAAATGCACAGTTTTATTCCTA
>JBBQHB010000149.1:0-7082 GCA_038323575.1 Bacteroidales bacterium
CAGCAACCTGTTTTTTAAAGAATAAGAAATTATTTTATTTAGCATACGATCTGTTTTAACTGATTAATGAGCATGGCCGTGAGCAGGGATCGCCCCCGATACTGTTGCAAGTTTGATCTGGTATGCTCCTTTGGTAACCACACGTTCACCATCATGAACACCGGCAAGTACCTGAACATTTATCCCATCTGAACCGCCCAATTTAAGCTCACGCTTTACAAAGCTTTCGCCAGCAGTTTGAACGTATGCGAAAAATACACCCTGTTCTTCAATCAAAGCAGATACGGGAATTACAATAGCGCCATCAAAAGGCTTTAGTTTCAGAAAAACATCTACCAACGACCCGGAAACTACCTCTCCCTTATTGTCAAAACTAAAAGTAACCGGGATGAAAAGTGTACTGGCATCATTACTTTTCCCAAACGAGATCAGTTTGCCATTCATCGATTCAATATCATAAGTTTTACCATCGTAAGCAGTTTTGAAATTAGCCGATGTGATGGAAGGCAGTTTTGTGAAATATTTCTGTGAAACTTCAGCATTTAAAACCAAACGTCGATTCTGCGATACACTGGCCAATGGCTGACCGGCAGTTACAAACTGGCCTTCGGCAACGAATACATTTTTTATGAATCCGGAAATTGGGGAAACAACCTTTTGTGCACCAGTCTGGTAGTTCCGTGAAAGATTGTTATAATTGACTTGTTCCATCTCATATCTGGCTTTTATTTCCTGAAAATCTTTCTGCGAAACGATATTATCCTTTGTTAATTCCTGGGCCCTGTCGAAATCAGCTTTGGCTTTTTCAAAAGCAACTTTTGCCTGCTGAAACCGGGTTTCAGTATTACCACTGGTAAGGTTCGCTCCCGAAATAGCAAAAAGAATTTCACCTTTGTTGACAGATGTTCCAACCACAGCCTTATTTCCTGAAAAAGTAATAATTCCGTCAGCATTGGCAGTCACAACCATTTCATCGCCCTGGGCTGGTAATATTTCGCCGGTTGTTTTAATTATTTCATAGAAAGTTTGCGGAACGACTAGCATATTGGCAAACTCTACTTTCCATGCCTGTTCTTTTAGGTAGGAAATTTCGTTGCTTTTGGGTTCTTCTTTTTTTGAAGCAATGGCAGCTTGTTTATCCTGATAGACTGTGATGTTGTCTATCTCAATTTTATCGGTAAAATCTGGTGTTTGAATATCAAATACCAGTTTACCTAACCCTGCTTTTGCCGGAACAATGGCATACCTGAAAATTCCGGGAGAGGAGGAAACTGTTGAAGCTTGTGTCACAGTGCTGCCATCAACAGTTAAAGAAATGGTAATTGTTCCTTCGGTTATTGCAGAAAATAATTCGCCAGTATGGGTGAAATGTGCGGCAATCTTGGTCGTATCGCTTGCAACAAAAGAGCGAAATTCAAGAAACAACTCGGTCTTTCCCGTATAAACGGTATAAGATAGTGAGGGCAGTGGATTGGTTTCAGCTTTCTGCGCTGTTGTGGCTGTTGGTGTTTTACTTCCACATGATGCAAGCGCCAGGGCAAATACAGCTATAAATAATTTCTTCATAAAAAATGTTTTTTGATTATTGAAAATAGCAAATAGCCAGACATACGAAATTTCAACAAATTTCGATGTATTTGAGACTATGAAATAGGTAATGATAAACCCAAAATGAGGATTGTTCAGAAGCGATTAAAGCATATAAGGGGGTCCACGCAAATTATGGGCAGCAGAACCTGCCAGTTGAATGGTAAATAAACAATGAGAAGAAAGAGTTTTTGAATATGTTGCATTTAACAACTGTATCCTGTTTTCCGGTAGTAACACAGTAAAATTCGACAGCGATTTTTTAAAATAATTCTTTACAGAATTATTGGAATAACTGGTTTGCTTATCGAGTGTTAAATGAAAACTTACACTATGCGAAAAAGGGTAATGATGGTGGTGATCCGCCTCATGATCTGAATTCTGCTGCTGATCAGAAGAAATCAAATCATCAAAATGTCCATGGGGAAGAATTGCATGTCCCAACACAATGATGTAGGCAAACAATAAAAATGACATGATATACTTCCTATTCCGCATGGTGTCAAAAATAGCAAAAAAATGATTGGAAATTGCCAATATCAAAGAAGGTCGTTTTTTCAATAGTTCAAACAATGACAAACCTATACACTTAAATGGTGGTAAAAAGGCTTAAGTAATAGGCTTGTTTATTGAGTTTGACTTCGAATGATTCCATATTTTAAAATGACCTGCGTTTTAAAACGTAACTGTTTTATCAGCCCAAACAACCAGTTCAACACAATCAACCATTGTAGAGATCGGGCAAGCTTCTGTGCTGTCCAAATGCCTCGATTTTAAACAAGTTCCACATGCAAGGATTTCTCCACCAACTTCAGTAAATTTTTTCAACTGTTCGTCAACGTTATATTTTTCGTGGGTCAGGCCTTCGCACTCGACGGCTTCGCCCATTAGGAATACTTTTACTTCGTGTCCTTGCTTTTTAGCGGTTACTGCAAAACGAAAGGCATTCCATGCTTTTTCGTACTCTTTGGTTTCAAGAATAATTCCGATTTTCATTTTATTTATTTTTACTTGTCTGACAATGAATTCATTAATGTTTTTAGAGTGCCGAAAAGAGTTGTTGCCTCTTCATAAAGTACTTGATTGGAACTAACTGCTTTGAGCATTATCTCCATATTCATTGTTGAAATTACGGTGCTGCCATTTTCTTCATAAACAGCCAGTTTGCAAGGCATGAATATTGAAAAGTGTGGATAATCGGTCAGCATTGCTGCAGCTGTTTTTGCCTGACAAATTTCGTAAATGTAAACTTTACGATTGATGGGAAAGCCTTTACTCTCAACGATTTCATGATAAACATACGTTTGAAGCAATGCGAATTTGTATTTTTCACACGCTGACGGTACTTTTTCTGCTATTTCGATGATTGACTGATTACTTATGATTTTGTAAGTAAACATCTCTATCATTTTTTCGGGCGGCATCAATGCCTGCATCATTTTCTGAAGCATGTTCTTTAAGTTAAAATGTTAATACAATCTTGTTTTTCCGTACTATTTCATAAAGATCGGCCAGGGAAGAAAACTTGCATACCTGTGGATCTTTATTGTTTCGGCTTCTAAGACAAGTCCCACAGCCAAGTATGGTTCCGCCGGTATCCAAAAATTTGTCGGTTTGTTCTTTAAGGTCTTTATCAGTTTTTACCAGATTATCAAGCTCAACACCTTTGCCAAGCAGGAAAATGCGCACCGTATCGCCCTGATTTTTAGAATAATTAGCCAGTCTCAAAGCATTCCAAACTGTTTCGGTGTCGTTTGAATAAATGACCATTCCAATGGATGTAGGTTTCTTTTCTGTGGGGTTTTGACTAAACAATTGAGTTGAACAGACCAATAAAAGGATGAAGATTAATTTGAATTTCATATTTGTAAGTGTTTATGGTTTTTGAATGACAAGCCCAAAATGATAAGGCTCGATGATAAATGGATTTTTGAATAATTGGAACCCCGCTTCCTCTGCCCAAGTTGTGCATTCGGCAGGCCGGGGACGTATTTCAAGTGAAGGGCCACGCGGTGTGTCAACATCGCTGCGCCAATGAATGATTCCAGCCATCGCCTTTTTTTTCAGAATCCGGTAGACCTCATTCAAAATCCGGGTGGGATTGTCGTGATGCAGAATATTGAAAATCATCACGTAATCGACCGAATTTTCCGGTAACCCGGTCCCTTCGGCAATAAAATCGGCTAAATTTAATTCAATATTTTTGATGCCTGATCTGTCAATTTTGATTTGCATTTGCCGGATCATTTCTTCGTCGATATCGAAGGCAAGTACTTTTCCTTTGACAAGGCCAGCTGCCGGAATGGAAAAGGTACCAAAACCACAACCAAAATCGACTATGGTTTGTAAGTCGGAGGTCACCTCCATTTGTCGCAAAATAGATGGTGGGTCAAAAAAATCAGACCACATCGCTTCTTCGGGCATTCCGCTATCTCTAATTTTCATTTCTGTTATTGCATGAAGTTTGCACTATTCAGTTCGTTGATTAATAGTCTTTGATCAATTCATGGTGCTTTTTCAGGTTTTCGATCAGTACTTCGCGCATCATCCGGCAGGCGATGGCGATTTTTTCAGTTGTAAGTTTGAAATACATATTCAATCCTTCTTTTCGTTGCGAAAGGATACCGTTTGAAACCATCATCGACAAATGCTGTGAAAGGTTCGATTTCAACACTCCGGTAATTTCCTGAATTTCGCCAAAAGTCATTTCCTTATCATTCAGAATATCAATAATCTCAATCCTTATTGGACTGGCCAAAGCCTTACAGATATTGGAATGTAGCGTATAAATCGTCTTGTCTTTCATTGTTCGATAGTTTAATCGTTCAAAAATAGTTAAACTAATGAATTGTACAAACTAAAAAAAGACTGAGAACAGAACAGCTCCCAAGATTACCCAAATAACATCTACTTTCCTTACCAAAAGAACGAAAGCAACCAGAGTGAATGTAATATTGAAAAAATTCCAGTGAATTCCAATGGTAAAGCGATAGGTGATCACTGTAAGTAATCCAACGAAAGAACAAAGTATCCCGTTGATTACCTTATTGAATTGAGGGTGTGACCGAAGCTTGTCGAAAAAAGGAATAATTCCCATCAGGATAAGGAACGACGGGGTAAACACACAAATGGTAGCAAGGATGCTCCCCAAAATGCCAAAGTGCATATACCCGAAAAATGTTGCTGCAATGATAATTGAACCGGGCGTTACCTGCCCCAGGATAATTCCGTCCATGAATGTTTTTTCGTCGAACCATGCAAACAGATGAACCAACTCGTGATACATGATCGGCATGGCTGCCAGTCCGCCGCCAAATGAAAAAAGGTCGATACGCAACATCATGGTTGCCAGGGTGAAATATTCTTTGTTTACAAAAAATAGTATTTCGGAGGAACCCATCGCCATAAGTTCAGATAATGATTTTTATATAAAATTCAGAGAAAAGTAAGCGCTTCAAAAATTTAGGCGCGAAGCTGGTCCCTGAATTTTTCTGCCATTTTTCGAATGGCAGGCGCAAGTTCTTTTTTGGCAGCTTTCTTCTATGAAGAAAAAAATTGTGGCACTCCAAACTAAAAATAATTTTTCCGGATTATTTTTATCCAAAAACCTGAAAATAAAGCAACAACAGAATCAAATCCATTTTCGGATTTGGTTCTGTGTTGAATCAACCGAGCTCGCCCTATGCTCACAGGCAGAAAAAAAGGCAGAAAATGCGGATATATGACGCTCCACACAGCCAGACAGCAGCCACTATGCAGCCACACAGTAGCCGCCTTTCTGCCAGTTAGCACGCTCTATTCTGCCAATTAGCAGCCACCACCAAGCCACATGGTATGCACCACAGTGGATGTCAGGATCAGTCCTTACTTATGCAATTCAGTCCTGATTCTGGCAGAAAAACCGAAGGAGTCCTACATCTTGCGAAGCAAATCAAATGCTCATCAACTTATCAGGATGAATATTTAATTTTTTTGCTCGTATGAAAGGAGAGAAAATAAAATTTAGCTGAAACCTGATGTGTTGATATCCTATCAAATCAGACAGCTATTCCAAAAGATTTGCTGTCTGATTGGGTTTCCATTGCGTTGGATATTTGTGAGGGGTGAAGTTTGCCTGGTGAATGATCGAACAAACGTACCGTGGTACTGAATGAAATGACCGGAATGATAATGCAGGGTAATGAAGTGAATGTGAACGGTGCGTCGGGTGAGAAGAATGAATCTGGCTTCCTCTGGGTCAGTCCTGTGAGTTGGCAAGGCCTGTGTTCTGGGTTAACGGATTCAGGGAGTTAAAACAGAACTTAGGCGTGAGGCGATGAAGATTGTTTGGTGAACGATTGAATTAGCGCGGAATGCAGCTATCCAAATTCGGGATAGCGGGAATGACGTGCGTTTGAAATGAGTGAGCCGGACTTTCTGCAATCGCATGGGCTTTTGTTTTCCTTTTCGTTTCTTGTTTTGCGTGTTGAAAGAACAGTGATCAGGGAAAAGACTTTCGCCTTTTCCCTGATGAAGCTGTTTCGGTTATTTTTCGTAACAACTCTTATACGATTTATATTCGAACTCAACCAATTCTTTGTCAAGCTCTTCGGCTGCACCCTCGAAATAAACCGTTTCCAGATATTCAACGAATGCGTCCCAAACTGTGTTAGTTTCCTGATTCTTTGCAGCTGATTTTAAAGTGTAAGTTTTCATACGATAGTTTTTAAAGATTGTATGCCCGTTTTTGTGGGGATGGGCCGAAATATACAAGGAGGAACTGGAATACCGGACCCAGAGAACTCGGGGGAGGATATGCCGGGAAAATCCTTGTGTAGCCTGACTGCGGCAGTTTCGGACATACCCTGTATCTTTGCGTACAATCTCCTAAAAGCGAGTAAGAAAAGGGCTTATGCGATCAGGCCGGACAAAGATCCTGCGCACAATGCAGTTGGAGAATACTCAGTGAGAACTAATTGGATTTTGTACTTCGAAAAGGGCTACCATTAGATAAGAACTTGGCTGAATAGGCATCTTTGTTGTTGCGAATTTAACCGTATTCGTGTTTTGGTGGTTGTACGACAAAAAAAAAGCCTTTTTAGGCTTCTTTTTGTAGGGTTTAGAAAGGAAGATCGTCCTCTGTTTCCGGCTGTGGTTCCATCTTCTTCGATGTCTTCACTGCGTTTTTCTTTGGTTGTTTTGCAGGCTCTTGGTTTTTAAGCTCTTCGGTTTGAACTTTGGTCTGGAAGTAGCAGGTATGGGTTCTGCCGAATTTGTCAGGTTGTTTCATTTTGGCAATCTCGAAACTGATGTACTTGATTCCTTCTTTTTCGAAAACTGCTGCTTCGAGGCCTTCAACTGGGAGAACTACTTTTACGATGTCAAGATTAGCTACTTGAGTTCCTTTTCCGATGTAATGTTTTTCAAAAGTTGTCATAATACAGATTTTTTAAAGTTAAAATTATATGCCAGGTTAAAAAGAACGCGACTTGTGGCGCAAACAATAAGCAATTGGA
>JBBQHB010000150.1:0-7053 GCA_038323575.1 Bacteroidales bacterium
AGGCGAGGTTATTGACCAGGTAAACAGCTATTTTGGAATGCGGAAAATAAGTCTTGGCGACCTAAATGGCAATAAATACCTGTATCTGAACAACAAACCGCTTTTCCAGTATGGACCACTTGATCAGGGTTGGTGGCCTGAGGGCTTATACACACCTCCTTCAGATGAAGCCATGAAGTACGACATTGAGCTAACAAAAAAAATGGGCTTCAACATGATTCGCAAACACATTAAGGTTGAGCCAGATCGGTGGTATTACCATTGCGATAAACTGGGAATGCTGGTGTGGCAGGACATGCCTTCGGCAATGGTGGTGGTTCCCAAAGAAGGGCAGGTTCGTCCGGTTCATGTTCAGCATGTACGTCCAGAAGGCGAAGATTTAAATCAGCACTCAGAAGATGCCGCTCAATTTGAATGGGAACTTCGCAGAATGATAGATATTCATTACAACTCACCGGCAATTGTTATGTGGGTTCCGTTAAACGAAGGCTGGGGTCAGTATGCAACCTGCCGTATTTCAGAACTGGTCAAAGCGCTTGATCCTTCACGTTTGGTCAATCCAGTTAGCGGGTGGGCTTTACGCCCTTGCGGAGATGTTTACGACATTCATACCTATAACACTACCGTTGATACACCTCCGACTTCACTTAATCGCGCCTCTGTAATTGGAGAGTATGGCGGAATTGGATACCCGGTGGAGGGGCATTTGTGGAATCCGAAAATGCGAAACTGGGGATATCAGACCTATCATTCGGAGGAAGAACTTCTGAAAAATTACATACACAAATTCAATCAAATCGTCGAAATGAAAAAGACCAAAGGACTTTCAGCTGCGGTTTATACACAAACCACTGATGTTGAAGGTGAAGTGAACGGTTTGATGACTTACGACCGGAAGGTGATTAAGATTCCGGTGGAAAAACTGAAAGAAATACATTCAGTCTTATTTGACGACAAAAAATAAGGTTTTGAGAAAAGAACTGATTTTTCAAAATCTACGAATTATCATATACACTTAATGGCGTTTTTCGTCATTAAACGAAAAGTTTTTAAACTGTAAAAATGAATAAAATGATTACGATAAAAGATGTTTCCCTTTTAACATTAACATTGCTTGGCTTCTCAAATGCGCAAGGGCAGGCTGATAAAATAATGGATAAGAGACAAAATTCACAGCAGTCTCCCAATATTGTATTGATTATTACCGATCAGTTCAGGGCAGATGCCTGCAAAAGAGAGGGATTCCAGTTAAATACGACTCCTTTTTTGGATAGTCTGGCTGAAACCGGTATCTGGTTCAACCGCGCCTATTGCGCATCGCCGGCTTGTGTGCCTAGCCGGACTTCGATGATGACAGGTCGTTTCCCATCGGCAACTCATGTGCGGTCAAATATGAACCTGAAAGATGCCTACTACGAAACTGACCTCATGGAAGTACTCCGGTCAAAAGGTTACCAGACTGCGTTGATTGGAAAAAATCATTCGTACCTGAAGCCTGAAATGGTTGATTACTGGAAAGAATATTCACATTTAGGGGTGACTCATCCTTTGAATGACAAAGACAGAGCATTCAATAAATACCTGGAAGGCACTCACTTTTACATGGAAGAAAAGGCAGCGCCCTTTCCGGCGACAGAACAACTTCCGGCAAGGATAGTCAGCGACGCCAAAAATTGGATGAAGGACGAACAAAAAACAAGCGGCAAGCCATTTTTCCTGTACGTTTCCATTCCAGAACCGCATAACCCGTATCAGGTTTCCGAACCCTATTATTCCATGTTTCCGTCTGAATCACTCCCGCCGGTCAGTATTGGGCCTGAAGTCCTGCCGTCAAAAGGGAATAAATGGGTATTGCAAAAAGAAATGATGGAAATGGGATATCCGGGATTTGAGAAGAAAATACCCCGGATCAGGAGCAATTATTATGGCATGATGAGGTTGATTGATGATCAGGTAAAAGGCCTGGTGGATTATTTGCGTAAAAATGGTTTGTACGAAAATACCATCCTCATATTTGTAGCCGATCACGGAGACTTTACAGGCGAATACGGACTTATTAAAAAGGGAGTGGAGGTACCTGAATGTCTTACACGCATTCCAATGATTTGGCATGGCCCAGGGATTGTCCAAAGCAAGGCTCCGCATGATGCCCATGTAAGTAATGTGGACATTATGCCAACCATTTGCGACATCATCGGAACCCCAATTCCCGAAGGAGTTCAGGGAAGAAGTCTTTGGCCGATGTTACAGGGAAAGGACTATCCGAAGGAAGAGTTTTCGAGCATTATCGTACAACAAGGATTTGGAGGATTGCATTTTACCGATTTCAAGGAATATGATCCTTATACTCAGGATGGGAACCTGGCTAAAGGGAAAACCGAATTTGATGAACTCAATACCTGGTCGCAAAGCGGTACATTGCGTATGTTGAGGAAAGGAGACTGGAAACTGGTTTACGATATGCAGGGAGCCGGACAGCTTTATAATCTGAAAGAGGATCCGGCAGAAATTCACAATTTATTTGGGAAAGCAGAATTTGCTGCGAAGCAAATGGAACTACTCGGCGACATGATGGTCTGGGAACTACGGACTCAAGATCCGCTTCCGTTGCCACGTCCAACGCCCAACAGACATTACGGATTTAAACGCGATCCGCAAAATTACTGGGCACCTTATAAGGATGAACCGGAAAGGAAATTAAAGGAAATCGTCAAAAATTTAAAAAACTAAGTATTAGGTTTAATTTATCATCGTGTTATTATTTAGCTCACCTCAATTCAAAAAACGGTCTTTGCCTCTTTTTTAAACGAGAGCTAAAGAACATCGGAGGAAAGAAGTGGGTTTGTCAAAACTAAATACGACGGCATTTAATTTTTAGTACTTGAAGAGTGCTATTTTTCAGAAACTTAAGACTCTTGTTGAAAATTAAAGGTTTTGTATTTGGCATTATTCTGCGAATAAAGAGTTTAATTACATAATTTAGTCAATTGAAAATATACCGACCAAATAAATAAAACAAAAAAAATGAAACAAAAAATCTATTTAATTCTTGCGGCAGCTATCCTGATTACTGCTTGCCAAAACGCAAAAAATAAAACTGCAAAAACAGAACCAGTTCAGGCCAAATGGACCAGTGAGCAGGCACAAGTCTGGGCCGACGAAAACGGCTGGCTCCGCGGAAGTAATTTTAATCCGAGCACGGCAATCAACCAGCTCGAAACATGGCAGGCCGAATCGTTCGACACAGCTACTATCAACCGCGAACTGGGCTGGGCTGAAAATATTGGGATGAATGTCATGCGTGTTTACCTGCACCACCTTGCCTGGGAAGTTGACAAAGAAGGTTTTAAAGACCGGATGAACACTTACCTTACGATTGCAAATAAACACGGCATAAAAACAGTTTTTGTATTCTTCGACGACTGCTGGAATCCAACTTATCAGGCAGGTAAACAACCCGATCCGAAACCGGGTGTTCACAATTCGGGCTGGGTGCGCGATCCGGGCGATTTGCTTTTTCAGGATACAACGCTGATAAATGTTCTGGAATCGTATGTGAAAGATGTTTTATCTACTTTCAAGGACGACAAACGCATTGCCATCTGGGACTTGTACAACGAACCGGGAAACTCAAACTATAAAAATAAATCCTTGCCATTGTTGAAAAAGATATTTGGATGGGGCTGGGAAATACGCCCCTCACAACCGCTTTCTGCCGGGGTCTGGAATAAATCACTGGTTGAATTGAATAAGTTCCAATTGGAAAATTCCGACATTATTACTTATCACAATTACAATTCTCCCGTACAACATCAGGCGGCAATTGATACTTTAAAATTGTATGGACGTCCGCTGGTTTGTACCGAATATATGGCCCGTCGGAACAACAGTTTGTTTACCAACATTATGCCTTTGCTAAAGGAAAATGGTGTGGATGCCATCAATTGGGGTTTGGTTGCCGGAAAATCGAATACCAAATATGCCTGGGGAGAACCAATTCCAGATGGATCAGAACCACCACTTTGGTTTCATGAAATATTTCATCCCGACGGTACTCCATACAAACAGGAAGAAGTTGACCTGATTAAAAGCCTGACTGGAAAAGACCGGTAGAAAATAATATCAGGGGATAGAAGTTCCCTGTTGAAAGATGGTAAATAATCCCCTTTATTGGAAATAATAAAGGGGATTATTGTTTCCTGATTTCTGAAAATAATTTAATATCAACCATTAAAATGAAGGACACTTAGTATACATCGGAACCGCGATATTTAATACTGACTTATTTGGTTTTGTCAATGTATAATGGGGATGATGCGTGATTTTAAATTACAATCCTGTCCACACAATCTTTTGGAAATCTTAGCAATAATCGTACTTTTGAAACGCTAAAATTTCTGAAATTTATTTTCGAAACGCCACCTGATTTATGGAGAAGGAACTAAATAAGGACTATTATCTCTGGAAAAGTTTTAAGGAAGGTAAGGATGATGCATTTTATCGGCTTTACGACCAATATGCAGATGCCCTTTATAATTTTGGGATGCATTTCTCCAGGGACAAAGGATTCATTCAGGATTGTATTCATGATCTTTTTCTTGATCTGTATAAATATAGGGATAGGCTTTCCGAAACAGATAATATCCAATTTTATCTTTTACGCTCTCTACGGCGAATAATTCACAAAGAACAGGTTAAGATAATTCCGATTGTCTACGATGAAGTCAGTTCATCGTCGATTGACAATCAAGTCCTTGCCTTCGAAGACCTCCTAATTGCAGAAGAGACCAAAATTGAAAATCAACAGATGCTGAAAGAAGCCATGAAAACACTTACAGATAGGCAACGTGAAGGATTATCACTAAAATTTGAGCATAACCTTTCGTATCCTGAAATCGCGAAAATACTTGGCATGACAGTTGAATCGACCCGAACCAGTATTTATAGGGCATTAAAATTACTTCGTAAAAGTATCAGTAAAGATATCTCATCTATTCAATTATTCTTTTTTCTAAGTAAACGTAAATTCTGCTAAAAACCTAACAGACAGGCGTTAATAATAAAGACAAAAATAAAGTTAGTTTTTTTTGTCTATGTTTTGGTTTATTCATTCTTTCTCTAATTATACAATGGATTAGAATGAAAAAGAAATCAGGTATAAAAGCCGAAGATATTTTGATCGAAGAGAATCTTCAAGGAAAGGTTCATTCCAGTGCTTCAGATATTGGCGAGATCGCAGATCCCAATGAGGTTCAAATTGCCCATCACATATATTCCTTTTTAACATCATATAAAGGAGTGTTTCCTATTACTGAAAAGGAACAAACAAAAAATCAGATTAAATCTTCGGTTCGAAAGCTGAAGTGGAAAATACAAATTGTACGATTGTCTGTTGCTGCTGCAATTCTGATCATTTGCAGTTTAACTGGCATCTGGTATTTTCAAATGAATTCCACCTCCGATATTGTCAATTTTGCTCAAACCATGGGTGAATCAAGACCTGCCAACGATACCCGCTTAATTCTTCAGGACGGTCAGGAGATCAGCATTAACAAGGCAGAATCAAAGATTAGCTACACACAAAACGGAGAAGATATTTCAATAGGGGAAGATCAAAAGGTTGTTCAAAAGTTAAATGCACAAGAATCTGTTTTTAATACCGTTATCGTTCCTTACGGGAAAAGAGCGATGATCACACTTTCTGAAGGAACAAAAGTCTGGTTAAACTCCGGATCAAAATTGATTTATCCGGCTGTATTTGCTGAAAGCAAGCGGGAAGTGTATATCGACGGAGAAGCTGTTTTCGAGGTTACGCATTCGACCATAAAACCTTTCCTGGTGAATACCCGTGATTTTGAGATTAAAGTTTTAGGAACTGTCTTTAATGTTAGCGCCTATTCTGATGATAAAAATTCAAGTACGGTATTGGAACAAGGGAAAGTGGAACTTTGCTCCAAAGGAAAAACGCTGTTTTCAAAAGATAGATTAACTATTTCGCCAGGAACGATGGCGATTTTTGATCCTGAACAAAAAGCTTTTCAAGAACAGAAAGTAAATCCCCGGGATTATATGTCATGGAGGAAAGGGTATTTGGTGTTTGATCACGAAAAATTGATCCGCATCGTAAAAAAGCTGTCCAGATACTATAACGTTGATATACAGTTACAAAATACTCAGCTGGGGAATGAAACCTTTTCAGGAAATCTGGACATGAAAAATACACCGGAAGATGTTTTGAGTGTAATTGCAGCAACAACCCCGTTTTTGTTTAAATATGAAGATAAAAAATTAGTAATAACCTCAAAATAATTAGCCTATGAAAGTTTAATAAATGAAAAAAAGCTTGCAGATGTTTGCAGCATCCACAAGCTTAAGATTTTAACCAACAACGCTCGACAGCGGTATTAATTAATTTAACACAACAAATTTATGAAAAAAAGTAACAATTGTGTGTGCTTTTTCCAACGACGGGAAATTTATGCACATCTATTTAAGATTATGAGAATTTCAGTATTTCTTTTTTTAATTGGAATAACCAGCGTATTTGCAGATTCGTCATACTCGCAAAATACGCGACTTTCGCTTCATTTGAACAATGGAACCATCAAACAGGTTTTTGATGAAATTCAAAAACAAACTGAATTTATCTTTTTCTATAAAGACAATCAGGTTGACCTCAATCAAAATCTGAGTATAAGTATCGACAACGTTACTGTAGAACATATCTTGGATAAAGTTTTAGCTAATACTAATTTGGTCTATAAGGTTTTTGATCGTCAGATCGTGGTGCTTCCCGAGAAAAAATCAGCAGAGGCGGATGAAAATTTGGAAACTCTGTTAATTCAGCAACAGCAAAAATCCATCACCGGAAAAGTTACTGAATCCTCAGGCGGCACCCTTCCGGGCGTTTCAGTTGTGGTAAAAGGAACAACCAATGGAACCATTACCGATACCAACGGGAATTATTCACTTTCCAATATCCCGGCAAATGCCACTTTGCAATTTTCGTTTGTGGGAATGAAAGGCCAGGAAATAGCTGTGGGAGGCAATACA
>JBBQHB010000151.1:0-6970 GCA_038323575.1 Bacteroidales bacterium
TCGTCCAGTCGTCCAGTCGTCTCGTCGTCCAGTCCTTCCGTCTCGTTTCAGCGACTGTGCATTCTTGTTAGAACTCCGCCTGCAGCTTCGATCGGACAGCTTTTTGTCTCAAAGGAATTTGTTGGTTTACGCTTCGCGCGCCTGACAAGTTTGGCCTGCGGCCGTTTGCGCTTCGCACTTTTGAAATGTTTAAAAAATTTTAGGTTCCGGGTTTCGGGTTTGGGACTTCCATCATTCGTTCGTTCAGTCGTCCAATCGTCCCATCGTCTGGTCGTTCTGACTCTCCGTCGTCCAGTCATCCAGTCGTCCAGTCATCCAGTCCCCCAGTCTCCCAGTCGTCCAGTCGTCCAGTCCCCTCCATCACAACCTGCCTTCCGCAACTACCACACCTACCTCTTCAGGTGTTATCGGGAGTCGGTTGCCCAACAGGCGGGCTCCTTTTTCAGTTACGAGGATGTCATCTTCGAGCCGGATACCACCAAATCCGAGGTACTCTCTTGCCTTGCTGAAGTTGATGAAATCTGCATTGATCTTTTCCTTCTCCCATTTTTCGATCAGGGCCGGGATAAAATAGATGCCGGGTTCGTTGGTGATGACAAATCCGGGCTGCAGGCGACGGCCAAGGCGAAGGTAGGCTGTTCCGAACTGATCAAACGGTCTGATTTCGTCATCATAACCAACGTGAATCTGTCCGTAATCCTCCATGTCGTGCACATCAAGACCCATCATGTGACCCAAGCCGTGCGGAAAGAAAAGGGCATGGGCGCCGCTGGCAACTGCTTCTGAAACATCGCCTTTCATCAGACCCAACTCTTTCAGTCCGGTGGCAATTACTGCAGCGGTCTCCAGGTGTACTGACTGGTAGGTCACGCCTGGTTTGGTCAGCGAAAAGGCTTTGTTGTTGGCTGCCAGAACAATGTTGTAAATATCCAGTTGCTTCTGGCTGAACTTTCCGCCTACAGGCACGGTGCGTGTAAAATCGGAGGCATAATGGCCGTTGGATTCGGCGCCGGCATCGACGATCATCAACCGTCCGGCTTCGAGGGTAAAGGAGTGGTTGTGGTTGTGCAGGGTCTCGCCGTTTTGGGTGAGAATGGTCGGGAATGAGGTTCCGGCTCCTTTTGAAAGCGCGATCCCTTCGATCAGTCCGGCAATCTGCTGTTCAACAATACCAGGCTGGGCCATTTTCATGGCGGTGACATGCATCTCGTAACCGATGGCACAGGCACGTTCGATTTCAGCAATCTCTTCCGCATCCTTAACTGAACGCAAGGCAACACAGGCTTGAATCAATGCCAGAGATGCGTATTGTTTTAGCGTAATCGTCTTTATCCCAAGTAAACTGCTCAATTGTATCTGATTGTCAGCCCGGTATGGCGGAAGAAAATGAATTCTCCTTCCTGCTTTGATGGCCCGTTCGATCGTCTGACCAAGCTTATCCAGGGGTGCTGTAACATCCACTCCGGAGGCAAATGCCTGTTCGGCTACCGATTTTTGCGGTCCCATCCAGATTATGTCTTCGATTTCGACATCATTGGCATAGATCAGGTCGTGGTTGTTGTCGACATCAATCACGCCGAACATTCCCGGCAGGTCCAACCCGAAGAAATAGATGAAGGTGCTGTCCTGCCTGAAATGGTAGGTATTTTCAGGATAGTTCATGGGCGACTCCTGGTTGCCCGGTATTAGGATCAATCCGGATCCCATTTTTTGGCGAAGAACCGCTCTTCTTTGGATGTAGGTTTCTTTTGTAAACATCTTATGTTGTGATTTTAGATTTGTTTTACGGATAAAATAATCAAAATATATAATCTCATATTGTTACCATTTTTGTGAATTGAGCACTTCGAAAATCCAAAATCGAAAATCGAAAATTCCCGCACTTTAACCTGTTACCTTAGCAGGAAGTCCTTTTTTCAGAATTTTTCTGTCTGCTTTTGCTTTTGGAAGGAAGATATCATCAGCTGTCAGATGCAGTTCCCTGATCACCTTCAAGCAATATTCCATCCGGTTGAGATCATCGTTTTTGACGTTGTTGGTTCCGAACGTAAACTTTACACCCGCATCTTTGGCCCTTTTAAGGAAAGCGATACTTGGTATTTTATACCTGGCATTGATTTCCAGTGCAACCTGGTTTCTTAACAGGACATTGACGACACGTTCAATGCGTTCTTTGGTCCAGAGTTCATCGTAGCGGGGAGCCAGCTGCGCCGGCAGGAAAGTGGGATTGACATAAATATCCACAGGTTCTCCCTCCATGATGGATTCAATCTTTCCAACCAGCATATCCATGAATTGCTGGTCGTCGTCCACAAAGGTTTCATCCGGCATCCAGAGGCGCAATCTGCGGCCTTTGTTGTCTGTCCAGGTCATAGCATCGGTAAAGATATAATCAAATCCTGCAACTGCTTCAGGAGAAAAAAGCGTCACCCATTCGCGGCCTTCACACTGCATGGCTTTGAAGACCGGCTCCTTCTGAATGCTTTTCAAATAGCTGTTCAAGGTGGAATCGTTGGTGACAGGAAATTTAAGTCCACAGTTGGCGGCAACTCCGTAACAAAATCCATTCTCCCTGGCATGCTGACAGACCTGGTCCATCGTAAGGCCTCCTTTGAGGTGAACATGGAAGTCGATCAGCGGAAATTCGCGTTGATTCAGGCTGTCTATCACCTCAAGCAATGAATCATTCTTTACCGGAGGAGGTGTCCGGCTAATCTCTTCGGTGATTGGTTTGATTTTCATATCTGCAATCACTATCTCGCCGGCGTCACTGGTTTTCCGCAATGAGATAAAACTCCTGGAAAGGACTATCCCTGCAAAGGTTACGAACCTGTTGACATTTTGGGGTTCAGTATATTCGCTGGTCAATTTGCCGTTAACGGATATCCTGATATGGTTCCCCAGGACTGAAATATTCATGTCAAACCACTCGTTGTCTTCCACAGTACGGATGAAATTATTCCTTATTTTGCTCAAACTTCCTGTTTTCTGTGCTGATCCGGTACTGTAATCGCTGTTGTTGATCATTACGGAGTAACCCCTGAAATTTTCCTGATCGTACCTTTTCGATGTGGCAAAATTGATCCGTCCAACAGCGCCCTGCGTTGTTTTCATTTTAAAGGAGAGTTCAAAACTGCGAATCCTGAACCTGGAAGTGACAGAAGCATTATTCTTTTCAAGGAGGAATTGGACATCCTTTACAGTCACTTCATTGATCTTCCAGTATTTTTCAAGATTGTTGCTGTCGATGGTGCACACAACACCAGGCTCCGGTCCATTGTAACGTGCAATAATGTAAACCACAAGGGCCAATACAAGTAAAGCAGGCAGAATTTTCTTGGTTAGCATAACAAAAATTTTAAGTCTTTAAATCTGAAAACATTTAGGATTTGGCCATTTTTCTTCGGTAATTTTCAACTTCCCAGTTATCGATAAATGCAATCTGTTCTTCATTCATAAATTTGGGGCCACCGAAATATTCAGTATAAAAACTGATCTTCAGTATGTTTTCATAAACATCCAACACATTCTTTGCCGATTTCACACTTTCTTCCACGCCAATTATCCCCTTGTTCTGCAAAGCCAGTACTTTGGGAAGGTATCCATAGGTGTCATAATAAGCTGCAACCTTCCCGACGGCCAGCGCCAAATTTTCCTTCTCGCTTTTTTGCGACGGGATATAAAGATAGTGAGCTTTGCAATAAACTATATCATCCGGAGTGAAAGATTTATTTGCCTTACTGAATGATTCAGCGTCCGAGACAAACCGGTCAATTAAATCACTCCTTATTCCCAAAGCCGCAAATCCTTTGTATCCGGGGTGCAGAGCCTCAATCTGATCCATCACTACAGATTGAAGTTCTCTTCTCTTGTTACAAGGATGCTCATGGATCAATTTATCCCCGATCTTTGTCATGATCTGGTCGTAGATAAAATTGATCTCATCCGTCGTATCTGCACCGACAAAGACTCCATGATTTTCGAGAAAAATTATTTGCGGTTCAAACCCCTGCAACGCCGAGAATTTTTTGATCCCTTCGGCCACCTTCTTGAATAAAATATAGCCGGGATCAGTGTACGGAACAAAAAGGACCTTATCCCCAAACAAATTTTTACAGGCTTCTTCGGCCTGCTGTGAACACATCAACGCATTCACTTTGGTAGGATGTGTATGCACAACAAACTTGTAGCCAATCAGTTCGTGGAGGGAGGTTTCAACAGACGGACGCAACTCCTTGGGTGAAACAACCGCTTCGTGCAAATCTGCCTTTACCTCATTCTCGCGCAAAAGCGGATCCTCACTGTACTGCTTCTGTGAGATTACCCTGAGCTTCCCGCGCAAAAGCGAGACGAATCCCGTTTCATCGATGGTTGCCAGTGAGATTCCGCTCGCTTTGATCCATATCTTTTCGTCGTTTTTGTACGAGGTATTACCCCCGCCGGCAATAACAAAAGAACGATCGGCTCCGAAAAGACGGGAAATCTCTATCAATTCATTAAGCTCGTGATTCATATAGAATTTTCTATAAAAATAGATTAAAAAATAAGACGTTCATCGTCGAAATGGTACTTTTTGCTCCTTCAAAGAAGTAATAATGTTTCATTTCGGGGCAATTAGGAGATTCCCCATTTTGTCTTTACTTTTGCAGCGAATAATCCGTGTGCTTGAACACCACGTAAAAAACAAGTAAAATGAAACAAAAAGTTAGTGTAGCCTTCTTTCTTGCAGGCGTCCTTTTTACCTCCTGCCTGCTGATTTCCAACCTCATCTCTTCCAAGATAATTACAGTGTGGCACTGGTATGTGCCAGCCGGGGTGATGATTTTTCCAATATCATACATCATCAACGACGTTGTTGCAGAAGTGTGGGGTTACCGAAAAGCCCGCCTGATTATCTGGACAGGCTTTTTGATGAACCTTATTGCGGTACTCTTTTATTCGCTGAGCGTCAACTTGCCCGCCGCACCCTTCTGGCAAAACCAGGAAGCATTTGCCAATGTATTGAGCAGTACCCCCAGGATCGCTGCCGCCAGCCTTCTGGCCTACCTTGTCGGATCATTTATCAACGCCTACGTGATGAGCAGGGTTAAAATTATCACCAAAGGCAAAGGATTTTCATTCAGGGCAATACTTTCCACGCTGTTTGGCGAAGGTGCCGATTCAGCCATTTTCATTACGGTAGCCTTTGCGGGAATCATTCCTGCCAGTCAGTTACCCCTGATGATTGTGACCCAAGCCATCATCAAAACCCTTTTCGAAGTGGTGCTTCTACCGCTAACCATCTATGTGGTTAACCTGATCAAACGTGTTGACAACATCGACACCTACGATGTGGGAGTATCTTACAATCCGTTCAGGATAAAGGACTTGTAATAAGGATAAAGGATAAAGGATAAAGGATAAAGGATAAAGGATAAAGTAAGGCGCATTACAGGTTATTTTCTTTAATTGATGAGATGAGGAAAAGCTAATGGCTAAGCTTTTAAGAAAGAAGCGATCAACATTTATACAAAATATTTCTATCATGAGATCCAAAGAAAAAGCCGGATTAACCCATTTGGGAAGAGCAGGAAATGTCTATCATTTCGAGTACGATCCCTCCTTGCTGGAAGTATTTGACAACCAGCATCCCGACAATGATTACCGGGTAAAATTCAATTGCCCGGAGTTCACGACGCTTTGTCCGATAACCGGTCAGCCTGATTTTGCCTCACTTTACATCAGCTACATCCCTGACCTGAAAATGGTGGAGAGCAAGAGTCTGAAGCTATATCTTTTCAGCTTCCGGAACCACGGTGATTTCCACGAAGACTGCGTCAATATTATTATGAAGGACCTGATCAGACTGATGGACCCCAGGTACATAGAGGTGTGGGGGAAGTTTACACCGCGCGGGGGCATCAGTATTGACCCGTACTGTAATTATGGCAGGCCCGGCACCAAGTTCGTGCAGATGGCTGAACACAGGCTGATGAATATCGACCTTTATCCGGAAAAAGTAGACAATAGGTAAGATATTTGAAATACCTGATTTTCGATTCGGCCCTTCGTTACGCTTCTTAGGGAGCAGAATTCTTTTTTGGATGAATCTACTGAGTCCACCAAGCCCTTCGACTGTTTCAAGGACCACAGGCTCAGGGAGAAATATTCTTTTTTGGATAAATCACCTGAGTCTTCCAAGCCCTTCGACTGTTTCAGAGACCGAAAGACCGAATTCCTTAAAAAGCCCTTCGACCCTTCGACAAGCTCAGGGACCGGAGACCTCACATTACTATGAAAAACCCTTCGACAGGCTCAGGGAGCAACTATTATGACTTTTTTGGAACTCCAAACTGAGTATAATTTTTTGATAATCTGACCAACTCCTCTTTTTGTCTGTGCATTAACGCTTCTTTCTTTTTTCTGCTCCAACCCTGAATCTGTTTTTCCCTTTGGAAAGCATCTTCAATTCGTTGATATTCTTCAAAATAAATCAACTTTACCGGCAAATGTTTGCTTGTAAAATTCGCACCTGTTCCGGTCTGATGTTCAGTCAACCTGATCTCAAGGTCAGTAGTACTTCCGACATAATAACTTCCATCGGAACAAAGTAATATGTACAAATAAGCACGCATTTTGAAAATCTGAAAAAAATAATTTCTAATTCAGTACTAATGTTGATGCCACTGAGCCTGTCGAAGTGGTGATTCCTTTCAGAACTCCGACATGCCGGTCCCTGAGCTTGTCGAAGGGTGTAGTCCATATTTCTAATGCAATAATAGAAGAACTGAAAAAATCTCGATTTTGTCTTTTACGCCACTTGAAATTTTATCCTTAATTTAACCTTTTTCGTTACTGTTCAGGTGTAAAATTATATAACAGGGAAATTTCTGACTATAGTTCATTTATCCTTGATTGAATAAGATAGGATTCCCATCGATGGCCATTTGTAAAGCTTCGAGTGTATTATAGCCCTGTTTTCTGATTGTTG
>JBBQHB010000152.1:0-6875 GCA_038323575.1 Bacteroidales bacterium
AGGTTGTGTCTATTATCAATTTTAGTATATTAGCATCTGATAATCTGAACCTTATTTATTAAGCATGTGCAGCAAACCTGAAGCCATATGACCAACTTCCGCTTTTTAGAACCGGGGTTCCCGGCCATCTTTGCCGAAGCAGCAGAAGCCGAAAAACATGCCCTTTCAGCCCCAAAATACACTGCACTGTTGTGCCGCAGCGCGCTCGAAAAAGCGGCTTTCTGGCTTTATGAAAACGACTCGGACCTCACGCTGCCCTACGATACCAAATTATCTTCCCTGATCCACGAACAATGTTTCCGCGATATCCTTAATAAAAGCATGTTTCAGGAAATCAACCTGATTCGCCTGAACGGCAACAATGCCGCCCACGGGAAAAATGTCAGTCAAAACGAATCGTTGGTTTCGCTGAAATGCCTGTTCCGTTTTCTCTCCTTTCTCAGCAGATATTACAGCGAAGAAAATCCGGTCATACCGGCATTTGATGAAAGTCTGATTCCGGATGAGAAAGGAAAAGACAAGACACTTCGGGAACTTAAAGCCATTACCGATGAGTTGGCCGGGCAGACCGAAAAATTGAACCAGGAACGGCTCAAAACGGATGAACTGGCCAAAGCAAATGAGCTGCTGAAACTGCAGCTGGAACGTCAGAAAAACGATGGTTTTGCCCGGAAAGAAGCGCGTAAGAAGCTTCCTGATGAAAATAGGGCCATTCCCGAAATCATCCCGGAATCGGTTACACGCAAGATATACATTGACTTGCTTTTAAAAGAAGCAGGTTGGGAACTCTTGCGCCCGGGTCGCGAACTGGAATATGAGGTAACCGGAATGCCGTTGTCTACCAATGCAAAAGGTGTCGGGTATGCCGACTATGTACTTTGGGGCGAAGACGGATTGCCACTGGCTGTGATTGAGGCCAAACGGACCAGCGTCGATGCGCACAAAGGCCAGCACCAGGCAGAGTTGTACGCCAATTGCCTCGAAAAAATGACAGGCCGTCGTCCTGTTATCTTTTATACCAATGGCTTCGAAACCAACATCTGGGATGATGCTTTTTACCCGTCACGACCTGTTGCGGGATTTTATACCAAAAACGAGTTACAGCTGTTGATCGACCGCCGGAAATACAGGCTCGATTTGAGGAAATACAAAGTTGATACGAATATAGTGGGTCGCCCTTACCAGTTGGAAGCAATTAAGAGGGTGTCGGAAGCGCTGGTTACAGACCATTACTTCAAACTCAAAGGAAAGAGTCGGAAAGCCTTGCTGGTAATGGCTACCGGAAGCGGGAAAACCAGGGTAGCGGCAGCCATTGTCGATATGCTTTCCAAATGCAATTGGGTTAAACGGGTGCTCTTTCTGGCCGACAGAAATGCCCTGGTAACCCAGGCAAAGAACGTTTTCAAAGAGCATTTACCCAATCTTTCAGCCATAGACCTGACCAAAGAAAAAGAGGATAACGGCACCCGGCTGGTCTTTTCTACCTATCCGACCATCATGAATAAGATCGACAGTCTGAAAAGTGAGAATGGCCGGTTTTACGGATCGGGTCATTTCGATCTCATCATTGTAGATGAAGCACATCGTTCAGTCTATCAGAAATACAAAGCCATCTTCGACTACTTTGACACCCTCTTGATTGGCCTCACCGCTACGCCTAAAACCGAAGTCGACAGAAACACCTACGGACTATTCGATATTGAAGACAACAATCCGACGTTTGCTTACGAATTAACACAGGCGGTTCAGGACAAGTACCTGGTTCCTCCGAAAGCAATGTCCGTTCCGGTTAAATTTCATCGCGGGGGAATCAGGTACAAGGATCTTTCCGAGCCTGAGAAAACAGAATATGAAGAAATATTTGGCGATCCGACAACGGGCGAAGCTCCTGATTGTATTGAGAGCGGCGCACTTTTTGCCTGGCTTTTCAATGCTGACACCGTTGACAAAGTTCTCGATTTTCTGATGGCCAACGGATTGAAAACACAAGGCGGCGACAAATTGGGGAAAAGCATCGTCTTTGCCCGTAACCATCAACATGCCTTATTTATCGAGGAGCGGTTCAATAAAAACTATCCCGAATACTCCGGTAAATTCCTTCGTGTGATCGACACTTACGAAGTCAAAGCGCAAAATTTGCTGGAAACCTTCTGCTTACCCAATGAAGAAGATGATCCACAGATAGCCGTTTCGGTGGATATGATGGATACAGGAGTGGATGCTCCGAGGGTGGTAAATCTGGTATTCTTTAAACCGGTGAAATCGGCGACCAAGTACTGGCAAATGATTGGCCGCGGTACGCGTCTGTGTCCCGATCTGTTTGGTCCCGGAGAAGATAAGAAGTATTTCACCATCTTTGATTTCTGCGAAAACTTCGAGTTTTTCGATGAATTTCCGGAGGGTATTATTCCATCTGTTCCCAAATCACTCTCTCAGCAGTTGTTTGAGACCAAGTTGGAAATTGCGATGGCAATTCGATCGAACGGTGAATCAACAGAGGATGATTTGGATCTTGCCAAGACCTACATGGACGAATTGCACCTGCAGATTGCCACACTCAATCAGGAACGTTTTGTCGTTCGCAAAGAACTGCGATTGGTGAATGAATACACCAACAGGGCAAGATGGGAAAACCTTAGCAAAGGCGATTTCGCCGATATTTGCAACCATCTGTCCGATCTTCCTGCTATCGATGATAATGATGATGAACTGGCCAAACGTTTTGATTTAATAGTCTTGAATTTACAACTGGCGCTTTTACTTAATAGCAATAAACAGGACAACCTGGTCGGCCGGATTGCCACCATTGGCAAACTCCTGATGAAGAAGAAAAACATTCCGGCCGTCAATCAAAAAATTGAAACGTTAAAAGCCGTTCAGTCTGATGAGTTTTGGCAGCAAGTGTCACTCAAAAGGTTGGAAAAAATCCGGATCGATTTGCGCGATCTGATCAAATTTATCGATACCGATCAGAAGAAAAACGTCTACACCAAATTCGAAGATGATCTGGATGAAGCTAATGTCACTATATTCCCTATTCTTCCTGGCTACACCAGTTTACAAAGTTACCGCGATCGGGTTGAAAGCTACATCAGGAAGAATCAGGATTTTTTGGTTATACGTAAGATCCAGAACAACATTCAGATTACGCATGACGAACTGAATTTGTTGGAAAAAATGCTTTTCAGTGACGGATTAGGCACGAAAGCCGATTTCAAAAAGGAATATGGCGATATGCCCCTTGGCAAATTTATCAGGAGTCTGCTTGGATTGGATAAATCGACAGCCAATCAACTCTTTGCCGATTTCATTCAATCTGGCAACCTTTCAGCGGATCAAATAACCTTCATCAACAACATCATTAGCTTCCTGACCCAAAACGGTACCATCGATAAAACCATGCTGTTTGAACCGCCTTTTACTGATATCAACGACCAGGGGATTACCGGGGTTTTTGATGAGGTACAGGTTGCTAAAATTGTCAGGATTATTGATGATGTAAATGGGAACGCCGTCAGAAGTATTGGCTGACATATAACACTTTGATGCAAGAATCTGTGTCTGCGGAACGTTCACTCTACTCAACCGAACATTCACTCCACTATTGGGAACGGCTACTTCATACCTGGGAACTGTCATTCCACTATTGGGAATGATTATTCCATTATTGGGAACGTTTACTTCATTGTTGGGAATGATTACTCCATTGCCGGGAATGTGTTCTCATCGCTTTCCAGTCTCTAAAAAATATAATTGAACAAATACCCTACAATCATAATACCGCCGCCAACAACGCCGATAAATGTGATGATCAACGGTAGCTTCAGCACTTTACGCAGGATAATCATTTCGGGCAGAGAAAGCCCGATCACCGACATCATGAAAGCCAAAGCAGTGCCCAATGATGCTCCTTTTTCAATCAAAACGGAAACAATCGGGACGATCCCGGCAGCATTGGAATACAAGGGAATACCAATTAAAACAGAAAGAGGAATGGAATACCAGGCTGACTTACCCATTAATGCAGCCATAAATTCTTCGGGCACATACCCGTGCGCCCCGGCTCCGACCAATATCCCTGCTGCCACATAAATCCAGACTTTACCGACAATTTCTTTCACGGCCACATAACCAAGACCAATTCGCCGGACAAAAGATAACCGCTCTTCCGCTGATCCGTTGCTGCCGATGTGCGTTTCATAGACCCAGGGTTCAACCCATTTTTCAAGTTTCAACAAGCCGATAGCCCATCCCGCAAGGATAGCTATCACCAAGCCGGTACCGATATATATCGCAGTAACCTTCCATCCAAACATTCCATATAAAAGGATAACGGCGACTTCATTGATCATAGGGGCTGCAATCAGAAAGGAAAAGGTGACGCCAAGCGGAACACCGGATTCTACAAAACCTAAGAACAACGGAATGGCAGAACAGGAACAAAACGGAGTTACAATACCCAGCATCGAAGCCATCACATTACCTGTAAAAGTTTTTTTTCCTTCCAGTGCCTTGCGCGTACGCTCCGGGGTAAAATAAGTCCGGATTATTCCAACCGCAAAAATGATTAAAACAAGTAAAAGCATCACTTTTGGAAATTCGAAGACAAAAAATCGCAAAGCTTCAGTCAAATGGTCTCCTTTCTTTAATCCCAATACAGCGTCAATCAACCAATCGGATAATGGCTGTAGGTAATGATAAATCAGCAACCAAACAGGTAACAGTGCAATTGGAAACCAGATCGTTTTAATAAAGTTCTTCATCCTGATGATTAAAGCAATTCGTAAAAAGACGAACTATTAATTTAAATTTTTTAGAAGTACGCCCTGAAAATATAATAGATGCCTACCGCAATGAACAGCACGGAGATTACGCGTCTGAACCAGATTTCAAAGGTTTTAATTTTGTGGTAAAGATTCCCGATTCCCGAGACTGCATAGGCCAGAACCCATGCAAACAGGATAACCGGAATGCCTGTTGCGACGGCAAAAACAACAGGCAGATAAAGACCTGAAGCGCTTGAAATAGTCAGGGGAACCAACATCCCAAAGAACAAGACGCCGCTGTACGGGCAGAAGGCCAATGCAAATACGATTCCCAGCAAAACAACATCAAGGTATCCCCATTTTGATTTGTTTTGCATCTTGGATGTAAGCACACTCATCCCGGGAAATTTAATCCCGATGACATCCAACATGATCAATCCAATAAGGATCAGCAAGGGCCCGATGAATTTTTCGCCGTATTGCTGAAAGAATCCGGAAAACTTCATCTGGTCGGCTCCGAAATAAATGACCAAAGGGATAATGGTATAAGTTATCGCCCGCCCCAAAGTGTACAACAGACCATTAATAAAAACCCTGTTGCGGTTTTCAAGATCCTTGCTGATAAAACCAACGGCAGTAATGTTGGTAGCCAACGGGCATGGGCTGATTGCTGTCATCAGGCCCAGCACCAAAGCTGTCAGCCAAGGCATGGTACTGTTTTCAAGCAGAGAAGTAAGAAAGTCCATTCATGCTATTTTAGCAGTCCATCAACCTTTGTCCTGATAATTGATTTAAACTTTTCCGGATTGGAAACCGCGTACAAAAAACCTTCATTGGTGATGTTGATTTTCTGTGATCCCTTTACGAGTAACAGGTTTTGTCCTGAGATCTTAAGTCTTTCAGCAATTTCCTTGCCCGATGCATCTTCCAGGTTTACCGCCCGAAAACTTATTGCACCTGATTTCACCTTCTCAGGGTAAAGCGTTTCCAGATCCTTTTTAGTTTCAGCTTCCACGGTCTTGCAGGTAACGCATCTGGCTGAAAAATGAAAATAGTAAACTTCAATTTTGTCATTTGAAACAGTCTGAGTTGTTTTGGAACCTGACTGAGCCATGCAAAAGAATGGATTCAACAGTAACAGAATCAATAAAAATTTTATTGTCTTCATTTTATGCAGATTAGTTTTTTGCCAATAAATCCTTGATTTCATTTACAGATGGAATTCGTCCGCTCATGACTACTTTTTCGTTAATGACCAAAGCAGGTGTATGCATCACCCCATAAGACATTATTTTGACAATGTCCTCAACTTTTTCGACTTCTGCAGCCGAGCCGGTTTCAGCAACGGCATCTCTTGTTAGTTTCTCAAGTGTTTTACACCTGGCACATCCGGTTCCTAAAATTTTAATTCTCATGTTTTTCTATTTTTAGTATTTCGGGTAAACCCGAAACAAGGAGATAAATTTTTTATCTTTTAAAGAAACCGCCGAACAATAGCTTCGCTTCTTCCCAATTTTCCTGGTTGATACAATACTTGATATAGGGAGGATTAATTTCACCCTGAATCAGTCCGGCATTTTTAAGTTCTTTCAAATGCTCAGATAAAGTTGAACGGGCAATGGGCAAATTTTCAGCCATATCACCGCTGTAACAACACTTGTTTAAGTTATTGGAAAGGTAATCCAAAATATAAACCCGGATTGGATTGGATAGAGCTTTGGCATACCTGGCTACCTTTTCCTGATTATCCGTATAATATTTTACCTTTTCAACCTCCTTCATAACAATTTCATTTCGTCAAAACCCGAAACAAATATATTAAATTCTTCATGATAAATACAAAACTCAATGCGTATATTTCAGAATTATTTTGTTTTCAACTGTTATTATAAATATCATGGTGGTTTCAGATCAAAAATTGTATCAGCAAGCATATTGGTTAAGCCTGTTCACAATTTTTTATAATATAATTGGTTACTGTTCAGGTGATAAAAGATATTAACACACCAAAGATATAAAATCAGAGGTGGTCAAAAAATTGGTTTATAACTTTATTTGACTTGGAACCAATTTATTGCGATACTTGTATACATGGAATTGCCCAAAGGA
>JBBQHB010000153.1:0-6633 GCA_038323575.1 Bacteroidales bacterium
ACAAAAGCGAAAGGAGGTAAGAAACAAAGACAAATTTTTGGGCAAAAGAATGTTGGTGCAAACCGCCAACCGGAATGGCATACCTCGAAATGAACGCAAAGCTTTAACCGTAGAAAAAAATACTATAAGCTGAATCGCTGATAAGTACTTATGCATTGGCGCCAATTCAAAATTAATGATATTACTGAGATCTTAAAATAATTTATTTCTTTCCTTTCGATTTGAAAATTAAATTGTTCGTAGAAACTTTAGTCACTTTAGTCACTTTAGGTCACTTTAGGTCACTTTAGGTCACTTTTTTAGACAAGCCTATTTAACATCCACCTTCCATCACCTTTTCTATGGTCCTGGCCGGTGATGAAAATTGCTGCCCTACCGGATGGCAAGATACCTGAAAGTGGTACAATAAAATGGTTTTTGTATCTTTGAGATAACTTAACATATCTCACTATGATTGTCAGGATTTTAAAAACTATTTTCTACGGGTTTCTTTTATTGCTGCTTACTTGTGTAATGCTGATGTTTGTTCCGCGCGCATGGTCGAAACTCAATCCCCAAAAGCCGCCGATGGGATACTATTTTTACGCTCCTACCATTCTGGCCGTTTATTCGGGATTGGAGTCGCTTATCAACAAAACGCCTGAAGTGCCCGAAAACGTTGAGGCATTTAAAAACATTGAGTACAAAAGTATCAACAGCAAGTCACTTCAGCTGGATATTTACCAACCCAAAGGATTGACCCAACCAGCGCCGCTGCTGGTTTTCATCCATGGCGGAGGCTGGAGTGGCGGCGACCGTGCCGACTATCTCGTTTATCTTACCAATTTTGCCCAAATGGGTTATGTAACGGCGACCGTCTCCTACCGCTTCGTGAAGGATGCGCCTTATCCTGCCTGTGTGGAGGACATCACAGATGCGGTACAGTTTCTTTACCAAAACGGCGGCAAATACAACTATGATCCCGACCGGATATGCCTGATCGGCGGATCGGCAGGATCCCACCTTGCCATGCTGGCAGCATACGGATGGAAAAAGAAAGGTCCGTCAGAATCAGCCTCATTAGCAACAAATAAACACAAGATCAAAGCCGTTGTAGAAATCTATGGCCCTACCGATTTAACAACCGAATATGCAAGAACCCATCCGACAACAACGGGATTTATCGCTCATTCTTACCAGGAAGCCCCTCAACTTTATGCTGAAGCTTCTCCTGTAACTTATCTGAATAAAACCAACCCTCCTACCCTGATCCTTCATGGTACCAGAGATATGCTGGTTCCAATCAGCCAGGCTGAACTTCTGCATCACAAACTGGACAGCCTTGGGGTTCCGAATGTCTACCGCCCCGTACCCGGATGGCCCCACACCATGGATATGGTAGAACGGGTGAATGACTATTTTAAGGTGACAATGGCGGATTTCTTTGAAAAGTATGTCAGATAAAGGTCGATGTTTCATTAGTTTTGACCTTTCTTATTTCATAAAAAATTGAATTTCATTTTAAAGACTGTTTATATATCCTAAAATGGTTACAGATGTATTGATTACTTTTTTACTTGTATTTCTAAACGGATTTTTTGTTGCTGCTGAGTTTGCGATTGTTAAAGTCCGGGTTTCCCAACTCGAAACAAAGGTTCAGACAGGAAGTCGCATCGCGGTTCTTTCGAAACATATTGTTTCCCATATTGATAATTACCTTGCTGCTACCCAATTGGGGATAACATTGGCAAGCCTAGGTTTAGGTTGGATCGGCGAACCTGTGGTGTCAAAAATTATTTTGCGTGTTATGTCTCTCTTTGGCGTTGCAATGAATCCCGAATTGGCACATGAAATTGCATTACCGGTTGCATTTTTTTTTATTACCATTTTGCATATTGTTTTTGGAGAACTTGCTCCCAAATCGATTGCCATTCAACGATCAGAACAAACTGTTTTAACGCTTGCCCTTCCCTTGCAATTCTTCTTTCTTATTTTCTGGCCATTTATTTGGTTGTTGAACGGAATTTCTGCTTTTATGCTCAGGTTAATTGGTATTTCAACAACGCAGGGTTTAGAAGTACATAGCAGCGAGGAGCTAAAATATTTGGTGCAGCAAGGTCAAAAAAGCGGAGAGATCGACGATGCTGAGTACAAAATAATCAGGAATGCCTTTGACTTTTCTGAGCAGACTGCAAAACAGATAATGGTTCCGCGTACCCAGGTATTCGCAATAGACATTAATAATTTTAACGAGGCTGCGCTTGATAAAGTAATTGAAGAAAGTTATTCGCGGATACCTTGTTTCGAGGGAAGTTTAGATAACGTATTAGGAGTTGTCAATTTGAAAGATGTTTTAATCGCTGCCAGGAGTAAAGAACCACTGAATCTCCGTTCCATCATGCGTTCTATGCTCGAAGTGCCGGAAACCAAAAGCATTTCCAAATTATTAAATGAATTTCAGATAAAACACCGGCAAATCGCGTTGGTAGTCAATGAATATGGAGGTACTGAAGGCATTATTACAATGGAAGATATACTCGAGGAATTAGTCGGCGAAATTCAGGATGAATACGACAATGAAATCCCGTTTGTGGAAAAAATCGGAGAGAAAATATACATCGCTTTGGCTTCAGCTTCGCTGGATGACATCAATGAATTGTTACCGCACCCAATAAAAAAGGACGATCAATACGAAACGTTGGCTGGTTATCTTATTTTAAAATTCGGAAAAATACCGGTAGTGAAAGAGAAAATAACGCTTGAAAATTACGCGTTTTCAATTATTAAAAAAAACAAAAGCACAATTGTTTTAGTTCAATTGGCGGATTTATTGGTGCCGGAGTAATGGCAGTATTGAAATCAAAATACAGATATGAAAAAGCTTGTTGTTTTAACCGGTGCCGGGATGTCGGCGGAAAGCGGCATACGTACATTCCGCGATTCGAACGGATTGTGGGAAGAGTATGATGTTATGGAGGTTGCCAGCATCGACGGGTGGAGGAAAAATCCTGAATTAATGCTCCGTTTTTACAACGAACGCCGGAAACAGATGTTTTCCTGTGAACCAAACAAAGGCCATTTATTACTGGCTGGACTGGAGAAAGAGTTGGATGTAAGAATTGTCACCCAAAACATTGACAATCTCCACGAAAGGGCCGGATCGACCAGGGTACTCCATCTACATGGCGAACTGACCAAAGCCAGGAGTTCTTCAGATCCATCCCTTGTTTACGAAATCGGCAACAAAGAAATAAAGATCGGCGAAAAGTGTGCAAAAGGGAGTCAGTTAAGGCCTTTTATCGTGTGGTTCGGAGAGGAGGTCCCTGCGCTGGAAGAGGCCATTCATCTGGTTGAATCAGCTGATATTCTTTGTGTTATCGGAACTTCCCTGAATGTGTATCCGGCAGCAGGATTGCTTCATTATGCACCATTTGCCTGTCCGGTTTACCTGATTGACCCTAATCCGCCTTCAGGCCTTCCACGAAAGATACAGGTTATTGCCAAAGGTGCGGGTGAAGGGGTTGCGGAATTCATTAATAAAATGAATAATGAATAAAGATCTGTTTGAAAATCTTTCCGACTTCGTCTTTAACCGGCTTGTTGAAGGCAATCATTTTCCCGTCTGGAGAAAGTACAATGTTGGTTAGTTCTTCCTTGCCAACCGGAATTATTCTTGAAAATCTCTTTTCAAACGGTTCGTCAGACAACTTACAGTTAACCACGCTGTTTTCGCTTACATAATAAATCGACTGATTATCAGGACTCCATCTTGCACAGCTCTGGACACCTGCCGGATGATCAGTCACCTGCCGGGAGGGTCCGCCATCAGGTGAAATCAGGAAAATTTGCCGGACACCCCTGGCATCTGCAGCGGTATAGGCGATCCACTTCCCGTCAGAAGATGAACGAACGACTCCCCCACATCCCGGATAAACCGTTTCTGCGGTATAGGTTAACCTGCGCTGAACGGTACCCTTTGGCGGCATTGGAAAATCATTCGCAGTTCCTACCAGTGGTCCGTATTCTCCGGGCTGATTGATCGAATCCGGAATATCCACCACAAACAGTTCATCAACAGGCTCACCGGTTTTGCTTCTCACTTTTCCCAAAAATGCCCTTGCCACCTGCATTTTGCCCTTCTTGTTCAGGTAGCTTCCTGTACCAACCCAACTGTCTGAAGCGGCGTTGCTGATTTCGTCGCTGCCCGGAGCGGGTTCCGGAACAACGCGTACAACCAGCACGCTGTACCAATCACTGCTTATATTTTCACCGTCACCATTGTTATCAACATTTACCGGCCTGAGTTTTGCGGAGACACCTATAGTCCGGAGATTAACCTTTTTCCCGGTCATCTCTTCAATGATCTGCATAATGGCATCGTTGTAAGTGAATCCTACCCATTTGCCGTCTTTGCTCCACTCGTGCCGGTGGGTTCCGCCCCGGAGAGCTCCCGGGGTATAAGGCATTGTCATATCCCTGGCATCCATGTAAACCGGCACATCGGGATGGCTGACCTCCACAATGACACCCGTCCGTCTCCATTGCTGGTAGGGATTACTCTCGGTGCATTTGGGAAGGCCATGAATGAAAATCACCTTATTTTCAGTCGGATGATAGCTGGCAGCGCCCGCTCCCGGCCCATAAGCGTGGTTGTCACTTACAGAAAACAGGACTTCAACCTTTCCTGTTTCTGTATGAACCCTTTCCACAGATGGTGAGGCTCCTATTCCGCCGGTACTGTTACGGGTATCGTAAACCAGCCATTTGCCGTCAGGCGAGAAGTTGTCGTTGTTGTCCAGATCATGGTTGTATGCTCCTTTCGTAAGCTGAACCGGCTGATCCTTCTTATCGTTGATGCAGGAACCTAATGCCAGTGTGAGAACTGACAGGCATAATGCAGCTTTGGTGTATTTATTTGTTAAAAGCATATGTCCCATTTCATTTTTTATTTTAATCTGTGCAATCTGTGTAATCTGTGGTTGCAGAGGTTTTATTTGTTTCGGGTTTCGCTCTTTTCATCATCCAGACTCCCCATCGCCGTTTCTCCATTTCCCCGTTTCTCCGTTTCTCCGTTTCCCCATTTCTCCGTTTCCCCGTTTCCCCATTTCTCCGTTTCCCCGTTTCCCCGTTTCTTTTTTCTTTACCCTCGCCAAACCTTGGGAAATTTTACCAAATCCGCAATCTTTACCTTCATTCCTGTCTCGATGGACTGCCTTGCCGCAATCCCGATCAGGCTCGACATGATTCCGGCGCGGCTGTCAGCCCTGCTGTTGAACAAATCTTTGGTTCCGGGTTTGAACATCAGTTCCCTTAAATGCGGATCGGCGCCGCCATGGCTTCCTTCTCCCGGTTGGAGTATCCAATATTTTGTAGTTTGCCTGTCTTTGGTTAACCTGAATTCATAGGTTCCTTCCACATTCCATGGCTGGCTGTAATTCAGGCTGACATCCAACCGTCCGAATTCACAAGAAAACGAAATCCGCTGTCCTTCGTAAGGAAGAAAAGCATGCATCGTATAGGTGAGCTGGGTTCCGTTGTCATAGTTCACCTGAACAGAACTGGTATCATAAATGTCAATCTCATTGTCCCAGACACAGCCATCGCGGTGATATCCATCCACATCTTCACAATCCACATACAAGGCCATCATTCTGGCATCTTTTGTAATGTCCCAATAAAATTTGCACTTTGAGGTAAATGCACAATCGCGGCAATTCCTGCCCCTGAAATTGTTGTTGTGACCGTAAAAACCAAGTTTTCCGATCGCCTGTACATCAACAGGCTCAGAATCCAGCAACCAGTTTACGAGGTCAAAATGATGGGAAGCTTTGTGCAACAGCAGGGTTCCTGAATAGGCTCTTTTCCCGTGCCAGCGCCTGAAATAGGATGCACCGTGGGCAGTATCCAGACACTCATGGTAATCAATGGAAAACACTTTGCCCAGTTCTCCGGAAAGAAGGATTTTCTTCATTTCGACCGATTCGGCCATGTGCCGGACATTGAACCCTACATTAACTTTCCGGCCGGTCCTCGCTTCGGTATCAGCAATGCGCTGGCACTGGTCCGCATCGATGGCAATTGATTTTTCTGAAATTACATCGCATCCCAGCTCCATAGCACGAACGATGTATTTTTCGTGGAAGCAATCGGTGGTGGTAACGATCACCACATCCGGTTTGGCTTCTTTTATCATCAGGTCAAAATCTCCGGCCGGATAGCATTTTACGTCGATACCGATGATTGCTTTGGCAGCCTCCATCCGTTTGGGATTGATGTCGCATAAAGCAACAAATTCAACATAATCACTAAAACTGCCAACAACCGGTTTCCCCCACATGCCTGTTCCCCTGTCGCCGGTTCCGACAAGCGCAAGTCTCTTTTTACCGGAAGCCTTAACTTTGCTTATTTTTTCCGCTGCCAAAGCCGGAGCAGATAAAAGAGAGGTTGCAGCCACAACGGCTGCCCCCTCTTTAATAAAATTGCGACGCCTGATTAAATTATTCATAATCTATATATTACCTAAGTTGAGCGATTATAGGAATAAATAATTAAAAGATAGTCTATATATCTGATTAATAATGAGTATTTTAGTGGTGTCAAAACAAAAAAACAACGCATCACCTTTCAGATACAAGACTATCTAATATGGCAGCT
>JBBQHB010000154.1:0-6609 GCA_038323575.1 Bacteroidales bacterium
CAGTCGAAAAAATAATTGAAATCAGCTGTTGTCTTTTAGAAAATACTTAACATTGCTGCCTCAAACAGTAATTATTTTATAAATGAAAACAATTAATCAATTATCATTTCTGTTGCTTCTAAGCATGATTTCTTCTTTTGGTTGGGCGCAATCAGTTGTACAATCGGAAACAACAAAATCTAATGGCCTTTACAAAGCATTCGAAATGTCAGTCAGCGAAGGACTTAATCTTCAGGCGGCAGCAAAAGTTGGGATCAGTCCGGTTTATGGTATTTTCGGTATCGGAACCCAGATTCTATCGGAAGACTATAAATGGGCTTTTGGTTTAGGTATCGGAACTCATTTGATTAAACAGGAAAAACAATCGATGAATCTGGAATACATGATTTATCATGTCAATCAAAATGAAATCTGGACCGATAACTATAACAATCTTCAGCAAATCAAACTGTTGTATAGTAAACGGATTGGAGAAAAACTTAGCTTATTCGGAGGTCCCAGTATCAATTTAAACATTGCTGAAAATAAGGAAAGTTACGGTCATACTTTCGAAAGTACTTTTGCTCCTTACGATATTTACTCGAATGTTGGTGACAATCATACTGCGAAAGGCTGGATAGGTATTACTTTTGGTATTCGTTTCGATAAATAGTTAAGAAAATCAGATATTAAAAGACCTGTCGGAATTTTCAGAACTGACAGGTCTTTTTTTATGATATTTAAAAACTTTCTGCTAAAGGTCTTCACCATACGCAAATCCTTCGCGTATTGGTTCTTTGATATAAACATCCAACTCAGGATGATTGGTGACTTTCATGTTTTTATCGTCATACTCAATACGCGTATTAAATCGTTGAGCCAATACTCCGGTTAGCGACATCTCTACCAGTTTTGTTGCATAATCGAAATTTGAGCCACACACAGTACCGTTCTTGATAGCTTCAACCCACTCTCTTTGAGGGTTTTCTTCAAATGATCTTGGAATTGTTTGTGCCGGTGGATTTTTTATAAATTCATTCCATTCTTCGTCTTTCATCAACAATCGCGGTTCATTTGGACGTCCTCCAGTCATCAGGCATTGTTTGTCACCAACCATGATCATGCCGCTTCCGGGTAATTTTGCAAGATTCCATTCCGGCCGATTTTCCGGTTTTAATCCTCCCTCGTACCAACGCATAGTTACAGGCACTTTTTCGCCGCGAGTAGGGAAATTCCAGCGGATGATGGCCTGATCGGAAATAAATCCAGGATCTGGAACAGGTGTTTTGAATTCTGCTTCAACTATATCAGGCATTCCCAGATCGAGCGACCAGAATGGGGCATCGAGTGTGTGGCAGCACCAGTCTCCCATTTCTCCATTCCCCAAGTCGAACCAGCTGCGCCATGTTTTGGGGGCGTAAATTCCATTATACGGACGATATGCTGCGGGTCCCAGCCACAAATCCCAATCTAAGTATTCAGGAATAGGTTGTTCTGCAGGTGGAAAACTTTCAGGTTTATTGAAATACTTTCCGGGTCCAAACTCAGGTCCGTTAAACCAGGCAAGTACCTCGGTAACATTACCTAAAAGTCCGGCATCAAACCATTCTTTTATTAGCCGAATGCCATTTGTAGTATGACCTTGATTGGCCATTTGTGTAATAACCCCATAGTGTTTGGCGGCTTTTTGAAGAGTGCGTAATTGCCAGATATTGTGAGCCAAAGGCTTTTCAACAATCACATGTTTGCCAAGTTGCATTGCTGCCATTGCTGCCGGAAAATGAGAATGGTCGGGAGTGCAAACCATCACTGCATCAATTTCCTTGTGCATCTGATCGAACATAATCCGGTAATCCTTGAAACGTTTCGCGTTAGGCATCACCTTGAAAGCTTCAGCAGCCCGGTTGTCATCAACATCACATAGCGCTACAATATTCTCATTCCACTTGGGATCCTTCTGGTTGATCAGTTTACTCCAGTTGGACATTCCCTGTCCACCAACGCCTATAACGGCGATATTCAAACGGTTGGACGGAGAACAACTCATCAGGTTTGGAATAAAAAATGCACCGGCCGATAATACGCTGGCCGATTTTAGAAAATCTCTTCTGGAAGGTTTCATGGTTGGAATAGAATTTATGATTTTGTGCATCAAAATTAGAAAACAAAATAACTAAACGAGTTATGTATCTTATATTAATTTTAACAAATTCTCCAATTGAAATTGTCTGACTAAATCAACCAACTTTTTTTTAAGTATTTCTTCAATGGTCTATGCGAAAATGTCCAATTGTAAGGCTTTTGAAACCGGTTTCATGGAATTTGCAAATTTGTTCCACCTATCAAGGTTTATGCTAAGATTATATTTGTTATTTATTTGGGTAAGTTCTTGCTGGATTGAAGTTTCAGAAGATTGAAGCGCTAGCTTATACAAGTCGATTCGCATTAAAATATCTTTTGTGAAAGTCCTTTTCGCGTCTTTAAATGTGATTGATTGCAATAGTTTTTTAGTCTTTTCAGAGTTTAAAAGAATTAGTGAATATGCTGCAAATTCTATGTTGTCGAAGCCGAGCATATAGCAAGTGTCGTCAAGCATGATTGGTTTGTCGTTTTGTTGAAGAACCAGGCTAAAAGTGAAAGTTTTATATAAACCCGAAATTGAAATTTTAAAAGGAGCAAAAGAATAGTCACCAATCCCAAAAATGGAAAAGTCGGGCTTATTGTTGTAAATACTTGATTTTCGCAAGTCAAACTGAGGTTTATTTTGGTATAAATAGTCGTACGTATTTGGAAATTCTTTTTTGATAAATGAAGTGTCTTGTCCAACTTTTTTTTGTGTAACAATGGTATATTTTCTGGTCTTGTCAATTACAGGTTGTTTCAGGTCGGAACTTTTAAGCAGCCCGAAAACCAAATCTTCTTCAAGTGTAATTTCCTGATGAAGTCCGTTTACAAAATGCCCGTTCACCTTTTCCAATTCCATTATTGAAGACAGGTCGTGCTTTATGCCTTGTCGCCACATAAATGGGCAAACTCCATCAATGTCGGTATTATGAATATACAAGTCAATGTTTGAAACGAACTTTCCATTGACCCAGCCGAACCGGCTTATGGCATTGGACTGGTTGTAAAAGTCAAATTCAGTACAGATAAATTCAGGGTTAGTATTCAGTTTGCAAAAAAGCAAAGCAGCTTCAACAGAAACATTAAATTCCTTTTTGCTGTCAATGGTCAATTTTTGTAGGTTGGAGATAGTATAACTGCGTTGTTTTTGGTCAAATACAACATTTTTAATCACCGAGTTTTTGACAAGAAATGCAAAATGTCCTTTTGAATTTTGAAAAGCATTAAACATCATCAATGTAATAGATTCGCCAATGTCGAAATTCCCTTTGCCTGTCATAGCATCAAGACCACTATGTTTTTTAAAATTGGATTTCTTAGGAAGATTATTTGATTCTAAACTGCTTAACATTGAATTGGTTACCCAAGGAGGATTCCCAATAACCAATATTTCATCGTTTAAGAATTGATTGGCTATTTCTTTAAAATCAAAATCAAAAACGTTGAAATGGTTAATTTCAATTGTAGGTTTATAGTCAGTGGGATTATCAAGGTAGAAATTAATGATGTTAAATTTTGTTTCCCAAATATATGGCTTGTAAATCTCAACGCCGATAACATTTTGCAGATATGGGAAAGTAGCTAATGAGGCAACAATAAAATTTCCTTTTCCACAGGTTGGTTCAATAATAGTTTTAGGGTTAATTCCATTCCCTTTTAACAGGATTGTAACCGATTTTGCCAGGTTCTGATTGGTCTGAAAGTCGCCATATTCGGCTCTGTCAGGCTCAGCAACATGAGTTTGAGCAATAACAATCGCTTCCTTCAGTATTTGAAACTCTTTTTGCCCGTCAAAAAAATATTTGATTCCGAAGTAATCAAATAATCTCTGATTGGCACTTTCAAAAAGCGTTAAGCTGTGCAGTTTTTCGTTCAAAAATTCTGATACTTGATGAGAGATATTAGCTTCAAATACTTTCATCATTGAGGTTTATTATAGTTTACAATTTTGTGGATGCCAACAACAGTTTCATTTAGGGTTACAATTCTTTTATATTGCAGTCGCCATTGCAATGCATTTGAAATCGTTAAATATCCTATTGTTATTTCATTAGTAAGAATTTGTTCACCCAACTTTCTCAACGTTATTTCATCGGCAGGTATTTTAATCCCTTCTAAAAATGATACAATATCTTCCAAATTGGCATTTACATTTTTCATTTCATTTAGAATACTGGTTGTTGTGAAGTCAGCAGTTCTTTCTTTGGAAATGAAGGAACAGCTAACAAAATCAAGATGTGCTTCCTTGTTTATAGGGTCATCTATTTTGTCATAAACAAAAACAAGAAGATTATATCCAAGTCCAAATACTTTTTGTTTTGCATCTTTAAATGGACATGATGATTGTGGCTGTTTTATTGATGTAACCTTTATGTCAATATTAAGTGAAGGTAGGTCAATCCCCTTGGCTGATGAACCAATAGTTATTTCATATTTTTCAAAAAGATGTTTTTGGAATTTATGCTCAATTAGTGTTCCAACAGCCTTCCCGTCAGTTACTCCGAAAAGTTCTTTGTTCCTGCTTTTTGATTCGGCAACACAAAAAACTTGTGCTTCTTCAATTAATTTGTCCAATGTTAAACTTTGCTTCATTTCGATCTAAAATTTATGTCGCTAAGGTAATCGTTTAATAACAATAGCCATTCTGACGGGATGGTAAGTTTTGCACAAATCAAATATTGGCAACAACCACAACGACAAAGACTGTGTTGGATATACGGTTGGTATTGGTTTCAATAAGTAGATTTGTAAAGCATACTTTACGGATTGGGTAATTTTGCTACATCTGTAAAGGTTACACTACAAAACTAAAGATTTCAGTGCATTTATAATTTGTACTTTATAAACCTTGTCTGACCAGTTAAAGAAATCTTTGTTTGAGAGAATGTTAATTCTTAAGTTTTTTTCTTTAAAAAATGCTTCGAGTCTCCCCATTCGCCATACCCGATTTCGCAACCTGAAATCTCAATCCGAGCTTCCAGGCAATTTTTACAAAGTTCGGCATCTTCATCCAGGCAGGGTTTGCCTTCATAGAGTTGGTATTCTTTCCGGTATTCGCATGGTGTAAGATTGGGCATAAGGATATTGGCGCCGATTGTCAGCGCTTTTTCACGGCCTGCAGGATCAATGGCCTGCAAAGCGGTGGCCGCAGCAATGTTAATATTGGGCATCAGTAAGCGTAAAACAGCGATCATCTTCAGCGACAGATAGAACCGTTCTTTTTTGGTTTTGAGATTACTACTGAATTCATAAAGCGGCGTATCCTCATGTTCGATGTACGGCCCCATGCCAACCATTGCGATGTCCAATTGTTTGAAAAACAGCAGATCGTCAGCCAAATTTTCCACAGTTTGAAACGGAAATCCGATCATCACTCCGGTTCCGACCTGATAACCACTAGCTTTCAAATCTTTTAATGCCTGAAGCCTGCGCTCAAAACTGTGAAAATCATTCGCCGGATGGATTTTTTGATATAATTCAGAATTTGAACTTTCTATACGAAGTAAATAACGGTGAGCACCACTTCCAAACCATTGACTATAGGTTTCGATGGATTGTTCGCCACACGAAAGCGTGATCCCAAGTTCTCCGTTCGACAAATCCTTGATTTTTTTAAGCAACTCATTGACTCGTCTCACAAATACAGGTGAAGAAATTTCTCCTGATTGAAGAACTACCGATCCAAACCGGTTGATCCAGGCAAACCGGCATGCTTCCATAATTTCATCGTCGCTGGCTTCATAGCGCATCACTTTCTCATTGCTTTTCCTGATTCCGCAGTAAAAGCAATCTTTTGCGCAGATGTTGGAGAATTCAACCAATCCACGGAAATACACTTTATTCCCAACTGTTTGCAGCTTGACCATATTTGCCCGTTGAAAAAGTTGCTGGCATTCATCTCCTTCGGAGCTTAAAAGCTTCACCAGTTCTTCGTGGAGAAATTCCTTGTTTCGTAGTATTTCCTGAAATGTTTTCATTTGTGGCGAATATACGAAATTTAAAATATTTTCATTATAGTTAGAATATACTAACTATATTTGCGATATGAAAAAACTGGTTGACATCATTGCAATATTTTCGCGCGAAATTGGACATAAGGAAGAAGCAGCCAAAGAACAATTCGAATTCAAGGAATTGACTTTGACTCAAATGAATTACCTGGAAACCATCAGCCAGTTGGGAAACCCGAATCTTACCGAGTTGGCGACCGAATTGCATTTGACCAAACCTACCGTTAAAGTAGCTATTGATAAGCTGATTGAAAAGGATTTCATCTATCGGGTAAAGTCGGATGAGGATCGCCGAAGCGCTCATTTGCACCTAACTGTAAAAGGTAAGCTGATTAACCATACACACGATTTTGCGCACAAGCAAATGGCTGAACTGATTTCCGGCAAATTGGATCAAACAGAAGTTGGGTTACTCGAAATGTTGCTTGAAAAGGTTTTCAGAAAGCAATAGAAATTCAGAAATATAGTTAGTACAATCTAAGTAAATGCTCAAATA
>JBBQHB010000155.1:0-6425 GCA_038323575.1 Bacteroidales bacterium
AGCAATGGCCAGCGTTGAGACAATAATCGCCCGGTATCCGAAGATATGTTTTTGTGAGAAGGTTGGGATAATTTCGGAAATGACTCCCATGGCCGGAAGGATCATGACATAAACTGCCGGATGTGAATAAATCCAGAATAAGTGCTGATACAGAATTGGGTCACCTCCCAATGCGGGATCGAAAACCCCGATACCGAAAATTCGTTCCAGAGCAACCAGAACAAGGGTTATTCCTATTACCGGTGTTGCCAGCAATTGTATCCATGCTGTTCCGTAAAGCGACCAGGGGAACAATGGCATCTTAAACCAGGTCATGCCCGGAGCGCGCATCCGGTGCATGGTCACAATAAAGTTTAATCCGGTTAAAATGGACGAAAATCCGAGAACAAATGCCCCGAATATGGCTGGTAACAGATTGGTTCCTGTTTTAAAACTATAGGGAGCGTAGAATGTCCAGCCGGTATCGGGCGTCCCGTTTCCGAAAAGTACTGAAGCGATTACCAACAAAGCTCCTGTAACATAAAAGTACCATGACAACAGATTGACTTTCGGAAAGGCTACATCCTTCGCCCCGATCATTATGGGGAGCATAAAATTTCCAAAGACCGCAGAAAGTCCCGGTATTACTATCATAAAAATCATGATTACACCGTGAACAGTAAAGACAGCATTGTATGTCTGGGGATCCATAATGGTTTTGCCGGGTGCAATTAATTCAAGTTTCATGGCCAGCCCCAAGACTACGCCTACCACGAACATCGTTAGCATCGAATACATGTACAACAGTGCGATGCGTTTGTGATCAGTCGAAAAAATCCAGGCGAATATTCCTTTGTATTTCCCCTTATAATCGAGGTAGTTTACATCGTGTGGAATGTGAGTAACTGTTTGCATATATATTAGTTATTTATTTTTCTTTTTGGTTTAAAAATAAGTACAAGGAAAAATATCACGGCCACAAATAAAATCAGAGTTCCCGAAATTTTGGTAACATTCAGTACATAAGCCTGTCCAACCGGATCGTACGAAAAGCAGTACTGCATGATTTTATTGATTGTAGGTGCCGACATCCCTTTGGAGGACTCAATAATAGCCATTTTGAAATCGAAGGGCAGAAAATAGATACCGTTTAGGTAGCGGGTTATTTTACCTTTCGGACTAATTACCGTAACCGAAGCTGCGTGCACAAAGTCCTTACCTGTTCTTTTGTATTTAAAACCAACGGCGTTCGTACCTTTCGCGATACTCGCACTGTCGGAAATGAAAAATTTCCATCCCTGGCTAATGGTTTCCTTTTTATCAACCAGATTCAGGTAACTCGTTTTTTTTTGGATTCCAAGATCAATGGTTTCTGCAGGATCAAAACTAATGGTGAGTACTTGATAATCAACACCGGCAACAAGGTCGGAGGCATCCATTACCTTAGCCAGTCCTTCCATAAGCGGACTGCAAATTCCCGGACAACGGAAATAAACCCAATTGATTACGGTAGGTTTATCGATTATATCAGTCAGTAATACGCGTTGGTTATTTTCATCAATGAGGTAAATGTCGGTTGGGAGGAATTCATCCAAATGTTCCACGATACCGATTTCAGGATCGTCGGTTTTATCGTCAAATACCTTTTGTCCAAAAAGATTAAGACCTGATAAAAGGAACAAAAATGACAGTAACCCAACTAATTTTCCTGAAAATAAAGTTGAGAAAGAACGAATCATTTTTGATGATTTATCCTGAATTTTAATATTTCGAACTGCTCCTGTATATTGACTATGAATCATCTCGATTTTTGGTTTATCAACTAAATTTTTTCTGACTAGTTTTAGTTTGCCTATGAAACCCAAAACAGTATTGAATGTTTATAAAAACCTCTATAATCGTTGTATTTTTTGCATTTTTTTGATCAAATCCTGAATTTGGATTTAAATTAGAATTTAGATTTCAATTTAATTTACAATAATTCAGTAAGTTAATTCTTGTTGTCATTAACGATGTATATACTGGCAAAATATATCGGTATAGATGTGAGCTTTTTTATTTGGCCTTCAATTTAGTACAATTTTTCAGTTAATCATTATCCTTTTCGCTGTTTTTAAAACAGAGTCTTATTTGCAGCAATTTTTCTGGCCTACCATGCTGTGAGGCGCCAGTTTTTCGCTTGTCGGGCTAATGTATGGGATACCTAATGACATTCCCCTCAGGATAAAAAGTACCCCCAACATAAACACGAAATACGGAACCACTTTCTGCATTTTTCTCCGGACTCGTTGTCCAATAGCATCGCTGGCCAGTGTGGCAATCAACAGTAGTGGAATGGTTCCAATGCCAAAGAGCATCATGAAAAGCGCTCCTGACATTACGTTTCCGGAGTTGATTGCACCGGCAATGGCCACATAAACCAATCCACAGGGCAGCAATCCGTTGAGCAAACCGATCATCAGCAACGAAAAATATGAGCGGTCGGTGAATAACTTTTTCAATTTTAGAATCAAGCGGGCGGCAAATCCGCTGAATAAACCTGCGATAGTAATCTTTTCCCTGAAAACAAAAGGAAACAGAACGCTGATGATCATGGCAATACCTAATAAAATGGATGTCCATTGCTGAAAACCAGCCATGTGAATACCGCGTCCGAGCAAGCCAAACAGAATGCCCAAAACGCTGTAAGTCAATACGCGCCCTGAATTATACAGGATAGCCCCAGTGATTTTCGAAATCAGATTGTGTTTCTTTAACGGAAGCGCAACCACAATTGGGCCGCACATGCCGATGCAATGGAAACTGCCGATTAGGCCAATGGTTAAAGGTGTGATGAAGTCCATCATAGAGTTTCAAGTTTCAAGTTCAAAGTTTCAAATTTGTTACGGGTTACGGGTTTCGGGTTATCGTAACTCGCAACACGCAACCCGGAACATTCTTACTGTTTACTGAGATTGATCACTGTTCACTACAATTTCTTCTTCCTGATAATATGAATTCTTTCCAACCAACCAGTCTATTTTTACCTCATATCTTCCTTTTTGAAGATTTGTGAGATCCACAGTCTGAATGTAACTGCTGTCAGTTTTAATTTTCACAGTCAGATCTCTTTTGGCTTCCACCGGACTGTAAAAATGAATTTCACCTGAATACTCTTGCTCATCCGCCAGATTTGGAAACGTTAGTTTCAATGATTCAGGAGTAAGTTCAAACCTGATTTTTTCGGTTAGAGCTTCATTGTTACGAACTTTTTCGATGTGCTCCTGATAGGTGATTGATTTCTGGTAATAGTCCTTGTCAACCAGATCATAATCCTGTCGCAAAGCAATCGACACCAGATATAGCATACCTGACATCATGATGACCAATGCTATAACAATCCCTGTTCCCCAATTAAATTTTATCTTCATTTCTGCTTGATTAAAGCCTCCCCCGACCCCTCCAAACGGAGGGGAGAAAGAACCGGCACTCGTATGTTTATACTTTTAAAGTTATCAATCTATTACTCCATACTTTGAATAACCAATGTCCTAACTCCCTTCCCTATTTTGGGGAAGGGTTGGGGATGGGGCTATCCAGCGAATTCGGCCCCACAAATGTTGTATTGATCTTATCAATCTGCTTCCCTTTTTCGAACACTCCAATTTCCAGATGACTATTTGATTGTTTTACGTTTTCTTTTTTCAATACGATAAGCAAATCACGTTTGGCGACTTCACCTTTTTCGGCCTTTAACGGATCGCCCATCAGGATAATTTCGCCTTCAGGAGTAAGCAGTTTTAATTCGATATCAACTTCCGAATTGGTTTTATTGACCATTTGGAGGTTGTATAAATTGCTGTACCGATCGGGTCCGTATTCCTGAAACATTGTTCCTGGCGAACGGTTGATGGAGGTTTCAACGTCTCCGCGTACAGTAAACAAATAGGTCAATACGATCAGAAGAGCAAGCAAAACCACGGAATACGCAATAACCCGCGCATTAAATTTTACGCTTTTCCCTTCCGAGATTGACTTTTCAGAGGCAAAGCGGATCAATCCTGAAGGCTTTTTTACCCTTTTCATCACCGAGTTGCAGGCGTCAATACAAGCAGTGCAATTGATACACTCAAGTTGGGTTCCGTTTCGGATGTCAATTCCGGTGGGGCAAACATCCACGCAATTGTAACAGTTGATGCAATCGCCTTTTTGTCCCCGTTCACCTTTGCCACGTGGTTCTCCGCGTTTATAATCATACGCAACCAATATTGTATTTACATCGAGCATTACTCCCTGCAAACGGCCATAAGGGCAAACAATGGTGCAAACCTGCTCGCGAAACCATGCAAAAACAAAATAATGTGCCCCGGTAAAAGCCAATACAACTATCAGTAATCCAAATTGTTGTATAGGCCATCCTTCCAGAATTTCACCGAGTTTAGCTGTTCCTGTCACATAAGCGATGAATGTTAAAATGGTAAAAAATGAGATGATCAGGTAAATGCCGTGTTTCAGGATTCGCTTTAAAACCTTTATTGCATCCAATTCTTGTTCGGCGAGTTTTCGTTGTTGTTCCGGATTACCGTCAATCAGGTGTTCGATGGGGCGGTACAGGAATTCCAGAAAAACCGTTTGCGGGCAGACCCAACCGCAGAAAATCCGACCGTAAATTACGGTGAACAAAACAATGAAAACGATCAGTGTAATTAATGCAATGACCAGCAAGTGAAAATCCTGAGGGTAAAATGTATTGCCAAACAAGACAAATTTCCGTTCCAGAAAATTCAGAAAGATTAACGGTTCGCCCCTGAATTTCAGGAAAGGCGCCAGATAAACAAAGACTAGCAGCGCCCAGGCAATTATTCGTCGGTAATTGTAAAGTTTTCCTTTGGGCAATTTTGGGAATAACACAACACGTTTTCCATCCTTTCCAAAAGTTGAAGGTCGGTCTCTGAATGTTGTTTCCTGATAATATTCAGGGGTTTGCATGTTTTTTTTTGGTTAGGTAATCAACGGTTAAAGGTCTCTGGATACTAGCAACTGGTTCTCAATTACCAGTTGCTAGCAACTAGCAGCCAGTTGCATTTTTACTAATTCTTCACAAACTTCACACCCTCCGGCGCTTTTTGATTCGGAGGATTGGTTCCCTGCAAACTCAGAATATAGGCGATCACGTTGTTTATTTGAGTTTTATTCAACTGGCTTTTGTATGAAAGCATTCCTTTTTCAATGACACCTTCATTGATCACTTTTAGCAGATCTTCAGGCTTTCCTCCATGAATCCAAAAGTCATCGGTGAAGTTTGGGCCAACCAGACCTTCACCGAATTTTCCATGGCAAACCACACAGATTTTGTCGAATGTAATTTTCCCTGCAGACAGTATTTGTTCTTGGGTCAGGGGTGCAGCAGCGGCAGCTTTTACGGCCTCTTCTTTTCCGGCAACCTCGGTTTTAGCTCGGGCCGCCTTCATTTCGTTGCTATATTCCTTTTTTTGGACAATACCGTCATCCTTAAAAACGAAAAGCAAAGTCAGATACGCCACTGAAATCACAATGGTGACATAGAATATGTATTTCAGCCAGGGTGGGAGTGGATTATCCAGCTCTTTGATGCCATCATATTCGTGACCTCCAAAATATTTGATTTGCGTTACATCATCAACTTCTTGATGCTCATTATGGATGTTATCTGCTTGATTGTCATTACTAGTATGCATAATTCCTTATTTTGATGTTCGATGTTATAATTTTCAATTTTCTAATGACTTTTTCCTGTTTCCATTTCTTTTTCCACGGAGTCCGAATCATCCAGTGGCATGTTGCTCAGGCAGTTTATATCATCTTTTCTCATCCTGAATGCCTGAATGGATACCACCAGAAAAAAGGTAAAGAAAATGATAAACCCAATCAGGGCATAAATTTCGACATGGAAAACTGTACTTAATGATTCCTTTATCATTGCCTATTTTGTTACTGGTTTATTGGTAATGTCAACGCCAAGACGCTGCATATAAGCAATTAATGCAATAATTTCGCGATTGCTGTCGGTTTGGATGCCAGCCACTGCCAGATCTTTTGCAATGCTGTCGGCCTGAGCTTTCAGATCTTCGATGGCTTGCAGTTCATAATTGTCAGGATAAGGAACGCCAAGAATCTTTAAAGCCCTGATTTTTCCGGGAGTCGATTTAATATCGATTTCTTTTTTGGCCAACCATGGGTATTTAGGCATGATTGACGCCTCATTCATTTTTTGAGGATCGATAAAATGGTTGTAATGCCATGAGTTTGGCTTGTACATTTTACCTGTTTTTACCCCTTCACGCGCCAAATCCGGTCCGGTACGTTTCGATCCAAACTGGAACGGATGATCGTAAACCGATTCTCCGGCTTTTGAATATTCTCCGTAACGTTCAGTTTCAGAACGGAAAGGTCGCACCATTTGCGAATGACAATTGTAGCAACCTTCT
>JBBQHB010000156.1:0-6115 GCA_038323575.1 Bacteroidales bacterium
CGACAGTGGCAATTTGATTACATTGGGTCAGGCTGATTGGAATTGGGCAAAAGGAAGGATTACAGCAGGCGTTGTGCTTAAACTAACAGAAAATAAGCAAGCCAAATACCTGATGTTTTTTCATGCTTCGGGACCATTAACAGAAACTCAGGGTGATTTCGATAAAAATGCCTCAATAGGTATTGCTTGGAGCAATGATCTGGAAAACTGGAAGTGGCCAGGAAAGCTATGAGGTTTTTATTGAAGATTCCGGATTTAACTAGAACGGAACGGATCTGAATTGAAAGATATTGAATAACAGATTCCGACAAGTTTTGTAAGTAAACGAAATAAGCTATTTATGCCTGATCTGCATCCTTACAAGATTGACGGAAGCGATAAACTTAAATCAGAACAAGAAAAAATATAAAAAGACAAACATGAAGCGAATTACTTTATTTCTAATTTTCACTTTTCTTGGAATTCATATTTTCGCGCAAAACAAATGTGAATTATATTCATCATCACCAGAAAATCCCTGGGAAAACAAAATGCTTAAATTAGGAGCATTTACAAAATCATTTAATGAAAGCATCGGAATTAATGTTTCGAAACAATTTCAGACAATTGATGGCTGGGGTGGCTGTTTTAATGAAAAAGGCTGGCAGGCTTTAAATTATCTAACCGAAACAGAACAACAGGAAGTAATAGCAGCACTTTTTGATAAGAATGGTTGTGACTTTGCCACTTGCCGCATGCCGATTGGTGCCAGCGATTATGCCCTTGATTATTATTCGCTTAACGACAGTGCTGGTGATTACCAAATGAAATACTTCTCCATTCAAAGAGATAAAAAATATCTGATTCCTTATATTAAAGCAGCCATGAAATACCAGCCTGAACTCCAGATTTGGGGTTCGCCCTGGACTCCTCCTGCATGGATGAAAACAAATCGTAAATATTTTCAAGGAGAACTCAATCAGGATGATAAAATTCTACAGGCATATGCTTTATATTTTGCGAATTATATAAAAACTTATAAAAATGAAGGCATTCATGTTTATGCTATTCATGTTCAAAATGAGCCACTTCATTTGCCTGTATTTCCTTCGTGCGGTTGGACAGGTCAGCAAATGGCCAATTTTGTTGTTAATTATTTAGGCCCGGAATTTCAAAAAGAAAAACTACCTACCGAGATTTGGCTGGGTACTCTTAACGGAAATCCGGAAAATGATGAATACAAACAATTTGTACTTCCGGCTTTGTCAAATCCTAAAACAAACAAGTATATTACTGGAGTTGGATTCCAATGGTATGGTGATGCTGCTGTCGAACCGACTTTTGAGAACTTTCCCGAGAAGAAAATCATGCAATCTGAAACCAAATGTGGCAATGGAGATAATAGTTGGGCATACGCCTTTGAAACTTATGACCAAATGTATTGGTATTTAACTAGAAATGCATCATCATACATGCAATGGAACATGGTTCTTGATCAAACGGGAATGAGCTCCTGGGGATGGAAACAATCTGCGATGGTGACCGTGGATACATTGCGTCGGAAAGCGACTTATAATCCCCAATTTTATATTGCGAAGCATTTTGGTCGTTTCGTAAAGCTTGGAGCAAAACGTGTGTATTGTACGAGTAGTGAATACCTAAAGCCATTGGCTTTCCAAAACCCAGATGGCTCAACAATATGCATTCTCACCAATCGTGAAAAATACTTGAAATCCTTGATAATATTTATTAACGGAAAGTCGGTGCAGTTAGAACTTAAAGAGGCTTCTGTGAATACTCTGGTTATTAAATAGTAGTTTATAAAAAGAAATAATGCAATGAAACCCACATGACAATTTATTGACACCCGAGAGAATGAAAATTGGGTGCGATGCGAAGCTTGCCAGTTTTATTGAAGATTATTAATTTAGTTCTGGCATAAGCCAAGTAACTAAAGTCAATAGAAATGGGAACACCTGAAGTGTCATTTAAGCAAGTCGTATCGCGTGGATGCGGACTTGATGTACACAAAAAAGTAGTAGTAGCAACCATTGATGGTGAAGGGATAAAAAAGCAGACCCGTGAGTTTGACACCATCACGAGTTCTTTGAAGGAATTGAGAGATTGGTTATTGGAGAACAGGATAACACACGTTGTCATGGAAAGCACGGGGGTATTCTGGAAGCCTGTTTACAATGTTTTGGAACCGGCCGGACTGACGGTTTGGATCGTGAATGCTGCCCATGTGAAATACGTTCCGGGGCATAAAACCGATAAAAAAGACAGTGCATGGCTTTGCAAGCTTTTGCTTGCCGGGCTTCTCAAACCGAGCTACATACCAGCAAAGGAGCAGCGTGAGTTACGCGACCTGACACGTTATCGGACAAAGCTGGTACAAAGCAACGCTTCGAACAAGAACCGGATTATCCGGATATTGGAGGATGCCAACATCAAACTGTCAAGTGTGTTGAGTTCCACAAGCGGAGTAGTGGGTACCAAGTTGATCGACAAAATCTGCGAAAGGAAACAAATCACCATGCAGGACATCGATCAGGTTTACCACAAGAAACTGGGAGCCAGCAAGGAGGAAATTTTTGAGGCCTGTCAGGGTTTTGTTACCGAACACCATGTGTACATGCTCCAGGTCATCCGACAGGAAATAGAAAATACGCTACGGACGATCGAGAGTTTAGACCAGCGTATAAAGGAAGTACTTACGCCTTACCAGAATGCATTGGAATTGCTCAAAAAAGTTCCGGGCATCAGTATTAAAAGCGCAGAAGAGCTTGTAGCTGAAATCGGTTTGGACATGAACGTTTTTCCAACGGAAAAGCATTTGGCCTCGTGGGCAGGCATGTCGCCGGGCAACAATGAGAGTGCCGGTAAAAAAAAAAGCGGAAGAACAACCCAAGGGAATAAACAGGTTAAAGCTGTGCTAACCGAGATCGCTTGGGCAGCAACAAGAACAAAAAACACGTTTTATCATGCAAGATACCATAAACTGGCAGCACGCCGGGGCAAAAAAAGAGCCCTAATAGCAGTAGGACATTCGATCCTGAAGTCGGTCTATCATATCTTGAAGGATAATTGCGAGTACAAAGAACTTGGGGCAGAATATCTGATCAGCCGTACAGAGGCCAAACGCAAAGCATATCTGAAAAGCGAATTAAGCAAATTAGGCTATATTGTTGAGTTGAAAGAACTCCCCCAGATCGAAAAAGTAGGATAACAGCACATCCATAACAAAGGTCGATTTTTTCTGGCACCCGTTGTTTTAGAACAACATCGAGGCCGAAAATGAAACTGACCTCAACAGCTAAGTACCCAAGAGAGTGTCTCGAACACGTGTATGAAATTTTATAACTCTTAGCTGTTTTCTTACCCTTTCCAATAACCGCGCATTTGCCATACAGACAAGTGCTATCTTTTCTTTGCCTATTGATTAATAAACTATTGATTTTAAACAATGTATGGGCTTGAAAGGCTCATTTAATAGAAATTATTTACGTATGAAACTCATTTTTAAATCAATGATCGTGATTTTTGCATTGGCATTCCTAACGATTAGTTCCTTGCTTTCTGTTCTGGCTCAACCAATCAATAAATCTGTTAACGATTGGGAAAATCCTGAGGTTCTTGGTGTCAACAAAGTAAAGGCACATGCCACATTTACCTTGCCAAGTGAGAAACAAAGTAATCCCAGAATCATTTCACTCAATGGAATGTGGAAATTTAGCTGGTCTCCCGATCCGGAGCACCGAGAGAAAGACTTTTACAAAACCGACTTTAACTGTTCTGGATGGAGTGATATTTTGGTTCCGGGGAACTGGCAAATGCAGGGCTACGGGCTGCCGGTCTTTGTAAACATTTCGTACCCGTTTAAACGCGATGAACCCTACGTAATGGGTGAACCTCCGGTAAATTATTACACGTACAACCACAGGAACCCGGTGGGTAGCTACATTACCACTTTTAAAATGCCGGAAAATACATTGAACCAATTGGTTTTTCTTCATTTTGGAGGCGTAGAGTCGGCAATGTATGTTTGGGTGAATGGAGAAAATGTTGGCTTTAGTAAAAGTTCCATGACCCCAGCCGAATTTGAAATCTCGAAATACATTAAGCCGGGTGAAAATAAACTAGCTGTTGAGGTGTATCGGTTTTCTGACGGGAGTTACCTCGAAGACATAGATATGTGGCGGCTTAGTGGAATATTTCGTGATGTTGAGTTGTATATTAAACCCAAAACATTTATTCAGGATTATTTTGTAAAAACCGAACTGAACAACGATTTTTCATCTGCTGCAATTGATATTCAGGTGAATCTTGAAAACCGTTCATTACAGTTGTCTAATAACCTGATTCTTGAGGCACGAATTTCCGGCAACGATAAAACCGGACAGGCTTTCGAAAAGGTATCGGCAATAAAGGTAAAAGTCGTCGAACCGTCCTCGGCCATAGTGGTTTCTTTACCCGAAGTAATCAGCAATCCCAAACTCTGGTCGGCCGAAACTCCCGAATTATACGACCTTAAATTGAATTTAAAGAACAACGAAAACAAAATTCTCGAAACCATTCACTGGCGCTTTGGAGTCAAAAAAGTGGAGGTGAAAGGCGAGTTTTTCTACATCAACGGGAAGTTAGTTAAATTGAAAGGGGTAAACCGTCACGAGCATCACCCGCGCACAGGTCGTCATGTCGACCGTCAAACTATTCTGACAGATATCCGATTGATTAAGCAGGCCAACATCAACATGATACGCACCTCGCATTACCCCAACGATCCGTACTTTTATGAACTGTGCGACGAATTTGGCATTTACGTGATGGACGAGGCAAACAATGAATCGCACGGCTATGGAATTGGAAATACCGCGTTGGGCGAAAATCCGCGTTGGACAAATGCACATGTCGATCGGGCAGTTTCGATGGTTGAGCGCGACAAAAACCATGCTTGCATTATTTTATGGTCGCTTGGCAATGAGGCTGGCAGGGGACGAAATGCCAAGGCAATGGCAGAAGCGGTGAAGCATATTGACATGTCGCGACCTGTTTATTACGATTCCGATCGAAGTGTTTCGGCTATTTACGACGATGGTTACCTTCACCCCGATACCCTCAAGGCTCGCGCGGACAGGGTAAAAGACCGTCCGTTTTTTATGCGCGAATATCTGCATACCATGGGCAATTCAGGTGGCAACCTACAGGAGTATTGGGATGTTATTTATGCTGACTCAAGCATTGTTGGAGGTGCAATCTGGGACTGGGTCGATCAGGGAATTGCAAAGAAAAAAGACGGATCACCATTGAAATATGATGAACATCCGGCAAATTTTAAACTGAAGGATGATGAGTTTTTTGCCTATGGCAGCGATTTTGGTGACTACTTTAACGATGGGGCAAATTGTCTTGATGGTATCGTCAATGCCGACCGTACAACTCAACCCGAGTATTTTGAGGTGCAAAAGGTCTATCAGCCGGTTCGGTTTAAATTATTAAGTATGAATCCGCTTCGAATAGAAGTTACGAACCTTAATTTCTTTACTTCGCTGGATCAATACGATTTGAATTGTAATTTCTTTTCGAACGGAAAAATAATATATTCGGGAAAAATGGGAGAAAAGTCTGTTCTTCCCGGAAAGTCAGGAATTTTCGACCTTGAAATGCCTACAGATATAGTAAACCCGGACAACGAAATATTACTGAACGTATTTGCACAACTTAAGAATTCAACCCGTTGGGCAGAAGAAGGCTTCATGGTAGCAAGAGAACAATTCGTGATACATCCTCGGAACTTTTATAAAATTCAGGCAGATAACAATTCTCCAAAAGTTAAAGATTCGAGCACTGAAATAATACTTCAGGCTGGCACAACAAAGGTTACCTTGAATAAAGTAACGGGGTCACTGAAAAGTTGGAATACGAATGGTGTTGAAATATTGAAAGGCGAATTGGAACCCTATTTTTGGAAAACGGCCAATGATAACCAAAAGCGAAACGGGTACAATGAAAGATTGGGAAAATGGAAAAATGCGGGAGAAAAGCGGATAGTCAAATCGGTTGAAATATCCAATCAGCAGGGGTTAGCAATGGTTTTATTTAAAATGGGACTGCCCGAAATCGAGGCAAATTATCA
>JBBQHB010000157.1:0-6105 GCA_038323575.1 Bacteroidales bacterium
GCGCCCCCCCCCCCCCCAACCCCATCACCATTAACACCTAAGTAATTGTCATTCTGAGCGGAACGAAGTGTAGCGAAGAATCTATTTAAACTATTTGCCATTTTCCCGGAACATTAATGAGGAAAAAATTGATAAAAATGAAATGTAAAAAATGTTTGCTAATTATTGGCGTGTTGATCATATCAGTTTTTAGTCTGACTGCCCAGGAAAAATATTCCTTTTCCGTTTCCCAGGATGGCAAAGGTGATTTCACCACCATCCAGAAAGCCATTGATGCCTGCAAGGCATTCCCGGATAAGCGGGTGACCATTTTTGTCAAAAACGGAATCTACAAAGAAAAGATTGTGGTCCCCTCCTGTAATACCCTGTTGTCCATCATTGGAGAAAGTGCCGACAAAACAATCCTTACCTTTGATGACTATTTTGGCAAGATCAACCGTGGCCGGAACAGCACGTTTTTTACCTATACGATGAAGGTAGAAGCCAACGATTTTATACTTGAAAACATAACTATCGAAAACAGCGCCGGTCCTGTCGGGCAGGCTTTAGCCCTGCATGTTGAAGGTGACAGATGTGTTTTCCGCAATTGCAGGTTTCTGGGGAACCAGGATACCCTTTATGCTGCAGGAAAGTTCAGCCGCCAATATTTTGCTGATTGTTACATTGAAGGCACAACGGACTATATTTTTGGGGAGGCGACTTCACTTTTTGAGCGGTGCACCCTGCATACCAAAGGTGATTCATTCGTGACTGCAGCTAGCACGCCGGAAGGAAAACCATTCGGATTTGTATTCCTGGATTGCAAACTGACAGCGTCTGAGGGAGTAAGCAAAGTATTTCTGGGCCGGCCCTGGCGGAGTTATGCAAAGGTAGCCTTCCTTAATTGTGAGATGGATTCATTTATTCGGCCTGAAGGCTGGGATAATTGGTCAAAAGCCGAAAACGAAAAAACGGCCTTGTTTGCCGAGTACAACAACAGCGGTCAGGGCGCTTCAACAACCGGCCGCGTTTCCTGGTCACTCAAGCTTACAGACAAGGAGGCTGTCGGATACACCAAAGAGCATATTTTTATACCTTTAGGTTGGGAATTAACCGCTGATAAAAAATGGTATGATGTTGATTCCAGATAAAATAAATAAAATGAAGAAAATAATTTTTCTTTCAGCTTTAGCTTTGTTAATGGTCTGGACCGCTTCTTTGCAGGCGCAGAAAACAAACACCGTATCCAAGGTCTGGGTTTCGGACAATGGCGACGGTACCTATACCAATCCGGTCCTCTATGCCGATTATTCTGACCCGGATGCCATCAGGGTCGGCGATAATTATTACCTGACTGCCTCCTCATTCAACTGCGTACCCGGATTGCCCATCCTCCATTCCCGCGATCTGGTGAACTGGGAGCTAATAGGACATGCTTTGCAAAAGCAACCACCATACGATGTTTTTTCGAAAGTACAGCATGGCGGTGGCGTTTGGGCGCCTTGTATTCGGTATCATAAAAATGAGTTTTACATCTACTATCCTGATCCGGATTTCGGCATCTACATGGTCAAAAGCAGCAATCCGCGCGGTCCGTGGACGGAGCCTCTCCTTGTCGAACCGGGGAAGGGCCTGATTGATCCCTCTCCGCTATGGGACGATGACGGGAAAGCTTACCTGGTTTATGCCCTGGCGGGAAGCCGCGCCGGAGTTAAGAGCGTTATCATGCTCAGCCGGATGTCGGCAGATGGGGCGAAGCTGCTGGGTAACAGCGTTATGCTTTTCGACGGCCACAAGAATCACCCAACGGTTGAGGGGCCAAAATTATACAAGAGAAACGGTTACTACTATATTTTTGCCCCGGCAGGCGGAGTGGCTACAGGCTGGCAAATCGTTCTCCGTTCCAAAAATATTTTCGGTCCATATGATGAAAAAATAGTGATGGAACAGGGGAAAACCGGTATCAACGGACCGCACCAAGGGGCGTGGGTGGATACTAAAACCGGCGAAAACTGGTTCCTTAATTTCCAGGATTTGGGGGCTTACGGCCGCGTGGTTCATCTGAATCCTGTGAAATGGGTCGGCGACTGGCCGGTCATCGGGACAGCTATTGCAGGTACCGGCACCGGAAATCCGGTAAGAACCTATAAAAAGCCAAATGTCGGGAAATCCTATCCGGTAATGACTCCGCCTGAAAATGATGAGTTCAACAGCAGTGAACCTGGTTTGCAGTGGCAGTGGCATGCCAATTCCCAGACCACCTGGGGCTATCCTTCCGGGAATCTGGGATTTTTCAGGCTGAATTGCATCCCGCGGCCGGTCGATGCGGTCAATTTATGGAACGTTTCTAACCTGTTGCTGCAGAAATTTCCGGCTCCCGAATTTACCGCCGTCGCAAAACTCACGTTCGATGCACGGTTTGACAAAGAAGAGGTTGGATTGGTCGTGATGGGAATGGATTACGGGAGAATTGCAATTATGCGTGAAGACGGGAAACTGGAAGTCAGGTCCGCCAGCTGCAAACAAGCGGATAAAGGCAGCAAGGAAGTAATTTCAGATCCTGTCAGCGTTGAGTCGCCAACCATCTGGTTCAGTGTGAAGGTGACGAAAGGTGCCGATTGTAAATTCAGTTACAGTACAGACGGAACCAATTTCCTGCCTCTCGGGAACACATTCAAAGCAAGTCAGGGAAGGTGGATCGGCGCTAAGCTGGGTTTCTATGCTTTGCGGAATGGTGTGATTAATGATGCCGGATCTGCTGACATTGATTGGTTCAGGGTAGAGAAATTCTCTGACCCTATTCAAATTGATGCACCGGAATTAGCAAAGCTAAACTTTGATCTATCAACTGGCGGTTTACCCATCGCTCCCGGACTTGAGACCCACATTATCTGCCGCGCTGACAGAGAGCATCCTGAATCTGCTGAGGGCCTCGGCTACACCTATCAGCATCATCAGGATATCGCAGCATGGCATGGCCGGCTATATGCAGGTTGGAATACCTGTGAGCTCAACGAAGATACCTGGCCTTCGCGTGAAGTATACAGCACTTCTGCTGACGGGAAGAAATGGACAAAGCCGGCAGAGATGTTTCCCCAAGGTATCTCCACGCCATTGCGGATGTATTTCTTTTTGGCGCCCAATGGCAGAATGCTTGTCATTGCCGGATTGCGGAAGAATCACGAAAAACTGAGTGAGGCAACCAAAGGCGGGATAGTCGTTCGTGAAATTCATGCCGATCATTCACTCGGAGACGTTTTTACCTTACGGACTTTTGGAATGCCCGTTCCAAATCAGCCGTCTATGTTCGACAAAAGCACGGACAGGATTTTCGTTGAAGCTTGTAGGCAGTTGCTTGCCGATCACCTCTATTTGCAGCAGCAGGACTATGGCAATCTGCTCGATTCTGCACAACGCATGAAATGGAACAACCCCAATAATTGGGATGGAGACACTAAGATGAAAGAAAGTGCAAAGAATTTCGGAAAGGCAATGTGCTTTTACCAACGCAAGGATGGTGCTATCATAGGGGTCGCAAAAAAACGCTGGGTGACAGTTTCTTGGGATCGCGGAAAAACCTGGGCACAACCTGTGCAGCCTGAATCGCTGATCACAGGTATGGGAAAAGTATGGGGACAACGCACTTCAGATGGTCGTTATGCATTGATTTATAATCCTGATCCGGATAAGCGCTGGCCACTTGCAATGTTGACGAGTGATGACGGCATTACTTTCCGCGATCCTCATGCCTTGAATGGCGATTTGCCTAAAACGCGTTATGAAGGTAAAGCGAAAGACCCGGGATTAAGCTATCATCGGGGCTTATCTAAATGGAACGATGACGGATCATGGAAAGACGATGCCCTCTGGCTTGTGCACAGTCTGAATAAGGAGGATATTTACATTATCCGTGTACCGCCAGCGGTCCTTCAAAATAGAATCACTCATGTTGGTTATTAGCAGCAGTTAATACGTGAAAATTATTACACGAACAAAGAATGAGCTCTGACATATGCATCAGAAAAATGAAAACACATAATTACTAAACCAAAAGAAATGAATTTTTTAAAATCTACATTCACAACGCTTTCAATGGCTTTCTTATCAACCATTGTGGTATCGCAGCAATTAACCCCAAAGACTCCGGTTAAGGATTTATACAAAGGCATAGAATTTAAAATGCCTCAGGTCAAAGAACCTGTGATCCCGGCCAATTCCGTTTCTATCACCGATTTTGGCGCCGTAATCGGCGGTCAGGCGCTTTGCACCAAAGCATTCAGCGATGCAATTGAAGCAGTGTCGAAAAAAGGAGGAGGTCGCGTGGTCGTTCCCCGCGGTACCTGGCTTACAGGTCCGATCACGCTGAAGAGCAACATCGAATTGTACGCCGAAGCCGGGTCACTGGTTCTTTTCAGTACCGACAAGAGCTTGTATCCTTTGGTTGACGGCGCTTATGAAGGATTAAAGGCTTTTCGATGCATGTCGCCGATCAACGGAAGGAATCTTGAAAACATTGCATTAACGGGGAAAGGAATTTTCGATGGCTCAGGCGATGCCTGGAGAGCCGTGAAAAAGGAGAAAATGACAGATGCACAATGGAAAAAACTGGTTGCCTCGGGCGGATTGGTCAATGAAAAAGGAAATATGTGGTATCCATCCCAGCAATTCCTGGATGGCGAAAATCAATCGATGAATGTTCCGAAATCGCTGAAAAACAAGGAGGATTTTGAAAAGGTAAAAGATTTTCTGCGTCCGGTAATGGTTAGCCTGGTATCCTGCAAAAAAGTATTGTTCGACGGTCCGACCTTTCAGAATTCGCCTGCCTGGTGTATTCATCCGTTACTTTGTGAAGATCTGACTGTGAGGAACACAACGGTAAAAAATCCCTGGTATTCACAAAACGGCGATGGAATTGACATTGAATCGTGCAAAAACACCGTGGTTTACGACAGCAATTTTGACTGCGGCGACGATGCCATCTGCATCAAATCCGGCAAAGACAAAGAAGGACGCGACAGAGGCGTACCGACCGAAAACCTGATCATCAAAAACTGCATCGTCTATCACGGGCACGGCGGAGTGACGATTGGCAGTGAAATGTCAGGCGGGGTTCGCAACATGCACGCCTCCAACTGCACTTTCCTCGGGACAGATGTTGGATTGCGTTTCAAGAGCAACCGGGGAAGGGGAGGAGTAGTAGAAAATATCTATATTTCCAGGATCGAAATGATCAACATTCCTTCACAGGCGATTTCCTTCGACCTTTATTACAGCGGAAAATCGGTGGAAGAAGATCTGCAGGCAGGAGGTGCAGGACAAGTTCCCAAGCTATTACCGGTAACCGAAGAAACACCGCAGTTTAAGAACATTTTTATCCGAGATGTAAATTGCAAGGGGGCCTTTCAGGGGATCTTCATGAGAGGATTACCGGAACTGAACCTCGAGAATATTCAGTTGGAAAATGTTCTGATTGAAGCCGATTACGGGTTGATTTGCAGCGATGCAACAGGTTTGAAACTAAAAAATCTGACCTTGCTGACGAAAAAGATGCCGGCAATGGATTTCAAAAATAGCCGTGAAGTCTCAATCGACGGCTTAACCACGCGGTCCGGAGCTTATCCGGTAATCCATGTGTCCGGTTCCAAATCAGGGAATGTCACCTTGAATAATTCATCCATTTCAGATGCAGGGAAACAGATAGTGGTTGAAAAAGAGGTGCCGGGAAATGCGGTTCAGTTGATAAGTAAGTAATTTGAAGAAGTTAAGGTCGTAATTGCTTATGGCTTTGAACTTTCATTTCAGTTACGACACCTGCGGGAAGATTCATTTCTTTGAAAAAATTATAAGAGGCTGTCTTAAAAGGAGGATTCGAAAATAATTTACATACAAATTGAAGATTTATGCCCGAAAGGCATAGTTAATTCATCCCACGGCCAAATTTTGGGTAAAGAACAGTTTTGGGAGTGATTCGGGCTGAGGGTCCAGCTTAACCCAACTTGCAGGTTTTAACCCAAAGTCAAAGAAAAATCAGTTAAAAATGCAGATTTTTCGTGGTTTGAATAGGAATATTTTCAGCCAATATTCTATAAACAACTGATAATCAGATGTGGTGTAATTCTATTTTTC
>JBBQHB010000158.1:0-6084 GCA_038323575.1 Bacteroidales bacterium
GTCTTGAGTTGCCGACAACAATTCTTCATTCTCAAAACCTTTAGCCGTAATACTTTTGAAAACTTCCCCTGCTCCCAATTTTATCCACTCCCCACCAAAACCTTTCAACCGTTTCTTTCCGGTCAATAAATTTTGCATCAGCCATTTTTTGCGGAGTTCCTTTTGGGCAATGAGTTGGTTGTTTTTGTTGATGGCGGAATCCATCAACCCAAGGACATTGGCAATAGCCTGCTGTTCGTGGAGGGGAGGGAGTGAAACTTTTACTTTTTCTAAATCACCCTGACCAATATTCGTTCTTATAGCTCCCTGACCACCTTTGATAATTTGATCTCTTACTGTTTTTGAACGGAAACAATATCTTTTAAAATTATCATTAATGCTACTGTCTTTTGGCCTCGCTCTAATGACGAAGCCTCCAAATACAACTTCCTCCTTACCGTAATAGACGGCAGTTAATCCAATTTCATCAGTAGTTTCTGAAGTTCGATTAAATAAAACATCTCCATTCTTAACAAGATACAATTGTCTTTGCACCTCGGTAATTTGAACTGTACCTGGAATTTTTTCTGCCGAAAAAGAATCGTTGTAGATTACCTCCATTACATTGATAAACTTTACTCCTGTTCCATAACTTTCTTTTCCAGCATTTATACCATTCTTAAAATCGAATAGTCGTCCCAAATCCATTATTTTCCAATCGCTTGGAATTTCAGTATTGTAGAAAGGTTTTGTAGTTGGTTTATTTTGCATTCTGATTTCCCTGTTTTGGTTTCAACGCCTTTGGTTCATTGGCTTTTTCAACTTTTTTAATGCTATCGGCAACCGGCAGGTTTTCGGGCATGGTACCACCAATTTCCTCAATGGTTTTGCGCACCTTTTTGCCAATTTCGAAGTGTGTTTGGTTGGCTTTTTTCTTGCCTTTTATCTGGTCTTTCCTTAATTTTTCTTCGGTTTGCGTAGCACGAAACAAATTGGCAGCCAATTCGGTGCTACCCATGTGGTCGAGAATTTGCTGGCTCTTTTTCAATCCTTTCCGGGCATGAATTCCTTTGGCATCCAAACCACCGTAAAGCCCCATGTAGCCGTGGTTTTGGAAAATGGCATAATCAACAGGTTCAATTACTCCGGCATCTTTTGCTGCATCGGCCAACTGAATGTTGTGCTTTTTCATTTCATCGCGCAAAAACAAACGCTTTTGATCCTCGGTGCTAAGGCTATTGTATTCGTCCATTTGCCTTATTTCCTGCAAACGGGTTTGAACAGCAAAATAGGTTTGCCCTAAAGCAACCACTTCCTTGGAAGGATCAGCATTTTGCACAATCAGGTAACAGGCGTAACGTGAAAGTTTTACACTCGGATAGTCCTGTTTGGCACCTTTTCCGTGGCTGATCTCCTCGAGGTAATCCTCGAAGTGATCGGCAATTTCCTGCCCACTATTTTTGCAGGCATCTTTTGCTCTTTCAACAACTGGCAAGAAATGTCGGTATTCAGAATATTCCAAAATTTTGGACAATTTTCTGGCTCCCCAAAATTCATTTCCGTTTTCGTCAATAGCTTTTATTTGCTCGAAAACAGTCTGATTTATATTTGACAATTGATTCTCCATCTTTTTAATCAATGTTTGTTAATTATCTGTTTGTTATAGTTTTTAATGCCAGTTGCACACGCTCATCAGTGTTATCTTTAAATTCGAGGTAAACCGATAGCGGATCGACAAACTGTTTATTCGCCAGTATTTGAGGTGTATATTTCCAAACTTCAATGCAATACTTTCCGTCGTAGTCGCTCAGGGTTTTTATTTTCCCCTCTTTATTCAATTTCCTGAAAGTATCCTGATGAACAGACAGATATATTTGCTTTTCGTCGTTCAGGTCGGTATAAAAAGCCAAAGCATTAATATTGCTTCGGAAGATTAACTCCTCGCCTATTTCATCATCGGTAAACACCTTCTTCGCAACCGGACTTTTCATAAAAGCCTGTGCTTTTTCCCAGAGCTCGGCGTTACCGAATTCAAAGCATATCGTTTTTTCTTTGGTTCCTTCAATTGTACAAAGATTTAAAGCCTGAATGTTTTCGACAGCTCTCGTTATGGTCAGATACGGGTATTGCAACACATTCGCCAACTGCCTGTAAGTAAAACGATTTAACGGCTCTTTTTGCAGATGATAAAGAATCAGGCATTGGGCCACCGGCTTCAAATATTCGCTCTTTTGCGCTTTAATCGCATATTCTTTAATGTCGATAAATAACCCCGGGATAAAAACCTGTTTATTTGCAACAACAAAATTTATCCGTTTCTGAACCAATCTATTTCGTTTATATGCTTCAATGTCGGGTAAAATAAAAACAACCGGATTGTTGAAGTGGCGTTCAAGTAATTCCAATTGTTTTTTATACTGGTCTGGCGTAAAATGCTCTGCAGTAAGCTTTTTTGCAAACACGATGTTTCTGTCAATCAGATTGCCTTCCCAAAAGTTATATTCATTGGCAATATAGAAAGGCAAGGCATTTACCTGTACTTTGGGTATCTCGGTTATATTCAAATCGAGTCCAAAAACTTCCTTTATGTAATCAATCGTGCTTTTCATTTCGATCGTCTAAATTATTCATATCACATATTTTGCATGTTATCACTAATATTTGATAACATGCAAATATAAAGATAATATATTGATATAAAATACTTCACACTTCTATACTTGCCAAATTATTAAAATACTTATGTTCCCCGTACTTCACATATCCCAATTGATTTGTAGCCAAAGTCGTTTCCCCAATCCTGAAATCAGGAACATTATCGTGATGGTGACCAAAAATCCAGAAATCAGGACCGTTTGCTTCAATCAGATCATACAATTCAACGGCAAAAGCTTCATTCAGAACATCGCCTTTGTATTTTTCCGGATAATTCATAAATGTAGGGACATGATGGGTAACTACTATTGTTTTACCGGTGTAGTTGTGGTGTAGTTCCTGTTTGATGAATGAAAAACTTTCATCGTGCAACCGATTAAAGGGTACTGAAGAAAACCGGTATCCATTGTACTTGATCACGTGAAAATCACTTATCCTCTTTTCGATCAGCCATTCATTAGCAGGACTGATTTTCGACCAAAGAGTTGAGAATATGAATTGAACGGAATCCCGCTCCACAGACAGATTATTTACCAAATGGACATTTGTTCGGATATTTTCATTGAGGGTTCCGCATTTTGTAGCTAAATCAAAGTAATAATATTCATGATTCCCCGGAATCCAATAAGTTGTTTCAAAGTGATCAGAGATATAACTGAAAAAATCTTTGTGCTTGTCCATCACGGCAAAAGGCACAATATCGCCAGCAAGCACTAAAACATCACCATTAGGTTTCAATGGGTTCGTTTTGAGGTACTCCTTGTTTTCCGGAAATTCCAAATGTAAATCGGAGGCGTATTGCACAATCATATTAAGCTCCCAATTCTTTTAAATATTTACTCAATTCGGCCTGCACAACTTTCAAATCACTTTCTAATTTTTCAATTTCCATCTGTACCGCGGCAATATCAACTTCCGCTTCTTCTTCAAAAGTGTCCACATATCTGGGAATATTCAGGTTAAAATCATTTTCCTGAATTTCCTCAAAAGTGGCTACGTAGCTGAATTTATCTTCAACAACTCCGGCTTTGAGTTTCCCATCGTTAAATTGTCGATAGGTTTCCACAATCCGTTCAATATCATTGATCCGCAATTTATTCTGATTTTTCCCTGCTTCGTATTGCTGACTGGAATCAACAAAGAGAACATTCGCATTGCTGCCTTTTCCTTTGTTAAAGATTAAGATGGCAGCAGGAATCCCGGTTCCGAAGAACAGGTTGGCAGGTAAACCAATTACCGCTTCCAAAATATTATCCTCAATGGTTCTCTTCCTGATTTTTCCCTCCGATGCTCCCCGGAACAATACCCCATGGGGAACAACCACGCCAACTTTTCCATGTCCTTCGTAAGCAGTTTCAATCATGTGGCTGATAAAGGCCCAGTCGCCCTTGCTTTTCGGTGGAACTCCGCGCCAGAAACGATTATACTTGTCTGATTCCGCTTCATCGGCTCCCCATTTATCCAGTGAAAATGGTGGATTTGCCACAACGGTATCAAATTTCATCAACGTATCACCTTCTTTCAACTTGGGATTACGGATGGTGTCACCCCAACGAACAATGGCATTGTCAAAACTGTGCAAAAACATATTCATTACAGCCAATGCCCAGGTACTCCCGTTTGCTTCCTGCCCGTAAAGCGAGAAATTATCTGAACCAACTTCCTTTCCTGCCTTAATCAGTAATGAACCAGAGCCACAAGTTGGGTCAGAGATTCTTGCACCGGGCTTTGACTTGGTCAATTTGGCTATCAGCGTTGAAACCTCTGAAGGTGTATAGAATTCCCCTGCTTTTTTACCGGCGTCGCTGGCAAAGTTGGCAATCAAGAATTCATACGCATCACCGATTACATCACTTTCCTCCAAATGAGACGGCGTAAGGTCAAGCGCGGAAAAGTCAATCAAAAGATTTTTTAGGCGGGTATTCTTGTCTTTGACATCGCCAAGATTACTACTATTAAAATCAATGTTCCTGAAAATTCCGGAGCCATCTTCGCTACTAATTTTTTCGCGGTTAGCTTCTTCAATGTCATTTAGCGCAATGTTGATCAGCTCGCCAACATTTGCTTCGTTCCGAAGGTCATACAAATAATCAAAAGAGCAATGCTGGGGAACCACAAACCGTTCATGTTTCATTGCGCGGTCGGCCCGCTCCTGATCATTGTTATACTTTTTTAGGTACTCATTGTATTTATCCTTTTGCACATCGCTGACATACTTCAAGAATAACATAGTAAGAATGTAATCCTTGTATTGGCTTGGGTCTATCACGCCACGAAAGGTATCACACGCTTTCCAGACAATATTATTAATTTCTTTTTGAGACAACTTTTTACTCATGATGATTATTTAATTGAGCTGATAAGATAATGATTAATTACTTTTTCCTGAAGCTTTTGAATTTTAGTTTTTATTGCATCCGCTTGACTACGGAGCCTGACTATTTCCAAGATTATTTTTTGTTTCTCTAAGTCTGGCAATGGAATTTTGAGATTTTCAAGAACCGTTTTGCCAATTGAGGGCAAACCTGTTCCTTTTGCATTATTTTGAAAATAATCACAAGTTTGAGGAAGGTTTAGAAACCATTCCAGAAATTCGGGGAGGATTAAATTGGTTTGAATATTTTTAACGACAAGAAACATGGAGGAGGCAACCGCAATACCAATTGATTCATTATAAACTACCGCGAAGTTTGAAAAACCTTTTGAAGCAATAATAATATCTCCTTTCTTTAACAGATGCTTTTCAATTTTATTATCGAACGGTAAATCAGGAGATACGGTTCGGTCGAACTTCCTTTCCGAATTAAAATGGCGCGATTGGAGACAAATCACCTCACCCGAAATGCTGGGTTTGGCATAAATCCCTGTCTGAATACTGGCTATTTCTTTTAATTCTATTTCCAACTTTCATTTCTTAGTATGAATTGTACAAAGATATAGAATAAAAATTAAATATCTTAGTATGTTTTCTACGAATTATCAACAAAAATTTAAAAAATTATTATTAACTACAACATTTTTTAAAATGACCAAAAATATACCAAATCCAATTCAGTATATTTTTGGCTTTTTATATTGGAATATCTATACTGCAAGCCTTCGATTTTCATCTTCTAGCTTCTTTTGCAACTGATCCATATCTTTAGAAATCTTAGTATCTACTATTCTGGCATATATCTGTGTAGTTTTTAATGAAGTATGTCCCAACATTTTTGAAACAGTCTCCAAAGGAACTCCATTAGTCAAAGTTACTGAGGTGGCAAACGTATGACGGGCAACATGCATAGATAGATTTTTCTGAATCCCGCAAATATCAGCCAGTTCTTTTAAATAGCTGTTCATCTTCTGATTTGAATAAATCGGGAGTAACCTGTTTTTTGAAATGGCAACCGGATCATTCTCATATTTCTTCAACATTTCTTTAGCAGCTGGCAATAAAGGAATCCGGCA
>JBBQHB010000159.1:0-5992 GCA_038323575.1 Bacteroidales bacterium
TATGCGTTTACTAAAAATTATTTTCGCTATTTCTTTTGTTATCATGATGGCGAGGACCAATGTTCTGGCCCAGGATGAACTTGATGTGGTAAGAAATAATTGGGTTTTATTCAGCGATGCCCCCAATTCACTGAATCACTACCTGACCGTTGAAGCACTGAAAATGTTGGAATCAAGAGCAAAGATGGTCAAGCTACTTCAGACACAGGAAGAGTGGCATCAAAGGCAGACAAGCGTTAGAAAAACTTTGTGGGAGATAATAGGGTCATTTCCGGAGAAAACAAATCTGAAAGCAAAGATCACCGGTACGGTCAAGAAGGATGGTTATCGGCTGGAAAACCTTATTTATGAATCACTACCTGGATTCTATGTAACTGCATCTCTCTTTATCCCTGATAATGTAAAAAAGCCTGCGCCGGCTATTCTTTTCTGCAGTGGTCATAGTTCCGGTGTTTACAGACTTTTTTCATATCAGTTGCCCCTGCTCAATTTGGTTAAAAAAGGTTTTATCGTTCTGGCTTTCGATCCGATTGGGCAGGGAGAACGGCTGCAATATTTTGATTCTGAAAAAGGAGGGTCGATAACCGGTGGAACCACTTTGGAGCACTCCTTTGCTGGTAACCAGGTCTTTCTCACTGGAAAATCTATTGCCAGGTATTTTCTCTGGGATGGTATCCGTGGTATTGATTATCTGGTTAGTCGTCCGGAGGTGGATCCAAAGAGAATTGGTGTGCATGGCCTCTCGGGAGGGGGAACTCAGACCGCTTACATCGCCGCACTCGACGAGCGTATAGTCGCATCAGCATCGGCAGGCTACATCACCAGCTACAGACGAATACTCGAATCGATTGGTGTTCAGGACGGAGAACAAGTTCTATACCATGAAATTTCAAGAAATATAGATCATGCTGATTTTCTGGAGATCATGGCCCCAAAGCCAACGCTTATCATGGCTACTACAAGTGATTTTTTTAGTATTCAGGGATCACGCGAAACCTTTGCGGAAGTGAAGGAGGCATACAAAATATTCGGCAAGCCGGAAAATATCGAAATAACTGAAGATGACGGAGGGCATGGCTACACAAAAAAGAATCGTGAAGCAATGTATGCGTTTTTCCAAAAACACCTGCAACTACCAGGTTCTTCATCGGAAGAAGAGGTTGACTGTCCAACGCCTCAGGAATTACAGAAAACTTCATCAGGACAACTCTCAACATCTATCGGAGGAGAAACTGTCTTCAGCCTGAATCGCAGGGAAGCAAAAATATTAGTCGATAAATTACTGGTTTCCAGGGTAGATCTCCCTAAACATCTGTCACAGGTAGTAAAATCAGCTAAACATCTTTCCGGTTATCATGAACCCGGGATGGCAAATGACCCCGTGTTCACCGGGCGAATTCAAAGGGTTGGTTACGTAGTAGAGAAGTATTTTGTAAAAGGGGAGGGTGAATATGTAATTCCCTACTTGCTAATGATACCTGATAACCGGAATAATAAAGCACTGATCTATCTCCATCCTTCAGGCAAGTCGACTGAGGCCGTCAAAGGAGGTGAGATTGAATGGTTTGTTAAGAAAGGATTTACTGTTCTGGCTTCCGATTTGATCGGAGTGGGAGAAATGGGATATCCAGAATTTAAAGGCAATCCATATGATCGCATATTCTATAGTTCATGGTTTACTTCTATGATTATCGGAAGAAGCGTATTAGGGATGAGAACCGGAGATGTTGTGAGGCTTTCCCGGTTACTGAAGAAAAACATTGGAATCACCGAAGTTTATGGTCTTGCCAGGAAGGAGATGACGCCTGTTCTGTTGCATGCAGCCGCTTTTGATGAGGGTATTAAGAGGATAGCACTAATTGAACCGTATTCTTCCTACCAATCGGTTGTGTTGAATCGGTTTTATTTTCCGGGTTTTGTTCAAAATTTTGTTCCGGGAGCCCTTACCGCTTATGATCTTCCCGACCTTGAAGCCAGTCTTGCACCAAGGAAGCTGTTGATGGTTGGCACAACGGATGGAAATGGCAAAAAAACTGATCAGCAGAGTATTGATAAGGATCTTTCACTTATTAGAAATGCATATCAATTAATCAATGCCGGTGAAGAATTGAATATTGCAACCATTGATTCGACTGAAAATTTTTTCGATCTATTTATAAATTGGATAAAATAAATAAAACAGTATGTTAAAAAGAATTGTATCAACAGAAAATGCCCCAAAAGCAATTGGATCGTACAGTCAGGCCGTTGAGGCAAACGGAACTCTTTATATATCAGGACAGATTCCAATTAATCCTGAAACAGGCAAATTGGTTGAGGGCGGTATTAAAGAACAGACTGAACAAGTAATGAAGAATATTGCAGCTATTCTTGAAGCTTCGGGCTATTCATTTCAGGATGTTGTTAAATCGGTATGCTTGCTCTCAGACATGACAAATTTCGCACTAATGAATGAAATTTATGGTAAATATTATTTGGATAATCCACCGGCCAGAGCTGCTTATGCTGTGCCTACCTTGCCGTTGGGCTCATTGGTTGAAATTGAAACGATTGCTGCAAAATAGTTGGCAATCGGATACTATTCAACAAATTTAAAAATAAATTTAAGATGAAAATTACCTATAGAATTGATAATATTTCAGAAATTGACACGCCTGCAATAGCTATTTATCCATCTATTATCAGAAATAATATTTTATCAGCCCTAAAAGTAGGCAACATTGGTGAGAGAAACGCTTTGCGACCGCATGTAAAGACTTTCAAAACTCTCGAAATTGCCGTAATGATGATTGAGCATGGTATTTCAAAGTTTAAATGCAGCACGATTTCTGAAGCTGAAATGCTGGGAATGGCAGGCGCTAATGATGTATTAATTGCCTATCAGCCTTCTACGATTAAAGCAAACAGAATTGAAAAACTCCGGAGTAAGTTTCCTCAGACAAAGTATTCCTGTCTTGTTGATAATAGGGTGACAGCAGGAATGTTGTCAAAAATTTTTTTATCAAATCCCTTATCCGTTTTCATTGATGTAAATGTTGGTATGAACAGAACAGGGATTAGTCCTGAAAAAACATTGGAATTAATTAGCAATTGCTTTAATCTTAATGGAATACAAGTTATTGGCATTCAGGGATATGATGGTCATATTCATGAAACGGATATTCAAAGACGGAAAAATCATACGGATGAAATCTACAATACCGTTGTAAAGATTCAGCAAATAGTTTTACAAAAGTACGGAAAAACGTTGACAATGATTCTTGGTGGGTCTCCAACTTTTACAATGCATGCGAACCGACTTGACGTCGAATGCAGTCCCGGTACATTTGTTTTCTGGGATGCCGGTTATGCCATGAATTTTCCTGATCTTCCTTTTGAAGTAGCGGCTATAATTCTGACAAGAATAGTTTCTATTGTTGACAGTCACAGAATATGTCTTGATTTGGGACATAAGGCCATTGGATCTGAAAACCCATTGCCACGGGTTGTATTCCCGGATATTCCTGATGTAAAAATAGTTGGGCATTCCGAAGAACATATGGTAGTGGAGGTTCCTGATACTAGTATATATTGCGTGGAAGATGTTTGGGTTGGTATCCCAATTCATATTTGTCCTACCATAGCCTTGCATCAGACGCTTTATGTAATTGAAGATAACAGATTTACCAAAAATTGGGCAATCATTGCGAGAGATAGAAAGATAAGCATCTAAGCTAATAATCAATGCCGAAAGGCTTTAATCAAAATCTATATGAAACGACAAATATTCCGCTCAGTTATTAAATCTCAGAATTTGGAAAAGACAATTTTCATTCTTTCATTATGTACTTTACTGTGGAATGAGAAAATACAGGCACAGAATGAACTTGAAATCATTCGCAACAACTGGATCATGTATGTGGATGCTCCCAATTCATTGTATAAGCATCTATCAGGACAGGCATACGAACTTCTTGCAAAAAGAGACAGAGAAATTGCCGAAATTAATTCTTTGCCGGACTGGCAGGAAAAACAGGAATCAATTCGACGCAAACTAAATGAAGTTGTGGTTTCTTTTCCGGTGAAGACTCCTTTAAATGCTAAAATAGTCCGCACCATAACAAAGGATAATTACAGGGTTGAACATATAATTTTTGAGTCTCAGCCTGGTTTTTATGTGACATCTTCCTTGTTTATTCCCGCCGGACTAAAAAAGAAATCCAAGGCGCCGGCTATAATTTATTGTAGTGGACATTCGAATGACGGATATCGAAGCACAGCCTATCAGCAGGTAATCCTGAACCTCGTCAAAAAGAATTTCGTCGTATTTGCATTTGATCCGGTTGGCCAGGGTGAGCGGCTTGAATACTTTGATGCCAAAGCAGGAAAATCAATTTTTTCAGGGCCGACAATTGAACATTCTTACCCGGGGGCACAGCTTTTCATTGCAGGGAGTTCGATGGCCCGATATATGATTTGGGATGGAATCAGGGCTGTTGATTATCTGCTAACCAGAAAAGAGGTGGATCCTGCCAGGATTGGAATCACCGGACGCTCAGGCGGCGGAACACAATCTTCTTATATTGCTGCCTTTGACGACCGGATTGCTGCTGTGGCGCCGGAATGTTACCTTACGAATTTCACGAGGTTGCTTCAAACAATAGGACCACAAGATGCCGAACAAAATTTCTTTAACGGAATTACAAAAGGTCTCGATCAACCCGACCTTCTTTTGGTCAGAGCGCCGAAACCTGCGTTAATGATAACCACTACAAGGGATATTTTTAGTATTCAGGGCGTTAGGGAGACAGAAAAGCAAGTATCGCGCATATACAAAGCCTATGGAAAGGAAGACAATTTCAGCAGAACAGAGGATGACGCACCTCACGCATCAACCAAAAAGAACAGAGAGGCGCTGTATACATTCTTCCAAAAGCAATTTAATAATCCCGGCAGTCCGGTTGACGAGGAAATTCCACCTTTAAACGCTGCAGAAATCCAGGTTACCAATACCGGACAGATTTCAACATCGCTCGGAGGAGAGACTGTCTTCACACTGAACCGAAGGGAATCAGAGAAATTGGTCAACGACTTACAAGTTTCAAGAGCCAACCTTCCCAGGCATCTTGCAAAGGTATTGAATTCAGCCAAAAAGCTTTCAGGCTATCAGGAACCTTCTGAGGTTCAGGAACCCGTTTTTTCAGGACGTATTCAGAGGGAAGGTTATGTGGTTGAGAAATATTTTGTAAAAGGCGAAGGCGATTATATTATTCCCTACCTGTTAATGATACCTGATAGGCCAAATAATAAAGCATTGATCTATCTTCATCCTTCGGGAAAATCGGCTGAAGCTGCTATTGGAGCTGAAATTGAATGGTTCGTTAAAAATGGATTTACAGTTCTGTCCCCGGATATGATCGGGACTGGTGAAATGGGACCTGGTATCTTCAAAGGAGATTCAAATATTGCAGGCAGCTCTCCTAATATATGGTATGCATCGATTCTTATTGGCAGAAGTATTGTTGGGATACGATCCGGTGATGTTGTAAGGCTAACGATGTTGCTGAAGAAAAAAAATGCAATTGACGAAATATACGGTCTTGCCAGAAGTGAAATGGCGCCTGTTTTGTTGCATGCTGCAGCTTTTAATCCGCTAATAACTAGGATAGCTCTGATTGAACCTTACTCTTCTTACCGATCAATTGTGATGAACCAATTTTATAATTCCAGTTTTATTCAAAGCACTGTCCCGGGAGCACTAACTGCCTATGATCTTCCAGATCTTGCCGCCAGCCTGGCACCAAGAAGACTGACGATAGCCGGAACAACCAATGGAAATGGTAAAAAATCCGATCCTGAAAGTATTGCGAAGGATCTGTCCATCATTAAAACTGCTTATCAAGTCCAAAATGCCGATCGACAATTAAACATTGTTTCATATGAACCGGATGTTAAACCATTTAATATTTTAATAGAATGGATAAAATGATGATTATCAGATTAAGTTTATTAA
>JBBQHB010000160.1:0-5774 GCA_038323575.1 Bacteroidales bacterium
TTGGTCTTATTCAATTCAATCCATCGTTGCGGGGGAAATGTACTTTCCTTGTTTGTCAGATCAAGTTTTACAGGCGCTTTACCAAATACCTCTCCTTCAACAATCCAATCACTATAATCAGCTCCTTCAAAATCAGCAACAGGTATATCAGTCTGATTGCATGAAAATAATGTAAATACCAATGAGAAGCAGATGATAAATAAAGAACCATTATTTTTTTTCATATTTAACATATAGATAAACAATTTTTTTATTGTTTAATAATTTTTTTAACTATTAAACCATTCTCTGATTTTATTCCTACCAGGTATTGTAAAAGGGTTAAACTTATCCCATCTTGATGGGATTTTTTTTATATATGTTTCAAGTTTCAGTATGAATTATAGGTGAAAGTGTTTCAGTACTTTCCTTTTCAGTTGTCATGGTTTCCTGATCATTACACAGTTCACTATTATTTCAAAGACTATTTTTGTTGTTTTCGACTAATATTGGGAGCATTTCTCTCATGCTTTCCGTCTTTATTGTCATTGTATATTGTACTTTAGTTTTTACGGACGGATCAACCGTGATTTTAATAGCGTACCTATATTAAATCGGCATAAAAATACACTAACGACATCCGAATATTGGCACATAAAATGATATTATTACTGTATAAAATGGCATTAAAATACAGAGGTTCTATTAATTCTAATGTTTCGAACTACAATACTTCGGTAAATTTTAATAAGGGTTCGGTCAAGGATCCAATGGTTTTTTCTTACAACGATCTCCCCACCTGTCCAATATGGAACGCCTGCAAGTTCATTATCTGTGATCTCTCCATCTCCCGAATGACTCTCAAAAGTTAAATAGCCTCCGTTAGCGGTAGTTAACTTTGGATATCTGCCTATTGGTTAGAACACTCCATTAATGACTATAAATTTACATTTCCCCTGTTATACGGTACAGTTGCTTCATAATAATTATTCCCTAGGGAAGTCCATGAATGAAGATATCATACTACTTCTCGGGATGTTGTTGTAATATACAAACATATTTAGATATTTAATACCCTGTTTTTAAAGATTTTATGGCCCTCTCAAAACAACATTTGTTGCCCGGATAATAATAAGACAAAATAACATAATGGTTTCCCAAAAAACTGATTTTTAAATTTCTCCCGGCCATTGAACAAGCTTTGTAAATACCTATGGAGTAGGACATTTTCACTAGTCGCCGTGTGGTAATCTCGGCAGTCCAAGGTTGTCAGCAAAGACGTACCCTGGTCCATTTGATGTCTTCTGCAAGGATATCTTTGCGGTCGTGCTTGCAGATCCGGTCTTGAACTCAACAATGAGACGAGTCCAAATGGCACTATTGCTCTTAAATGAGGCTTCGGGTGATGTGCCACCGGAATCGCTGACAACTAATCTGATGGACTCATCAGGGTCCGATACCTTCACCCAGCCGGATAACGTGTAAGAAGTGTTGGGAAAGAGACCGGTAATGGTCTGTTCGACTCCGTCAATTCCATCGCCGAGCCGCAGTTCACCCCTGCATGTTCCAGTCGGTTCTCCTGGTGCAAGGCCACCTTGATTACCCCAACCGTTACCACGCACTGTCTGCGCTTTGCCAGCGCCTGTTTTGTCCCATCCTTCGATTCCATACTCAAAGCACGAGTTCCGGATCCCGTTCATATAGGCTATGTCGGGTGCTTGCCACATTGGCACTGTAGGAGGGTTTTCGAAGTCGTGTCCTACTTTCTTCCAGGTTTTTCCATATGGGATTGCCCCGGCGTCTGGTTTTAAGCCAGAGGTCACACCTGCAATAGGTACACCGATGGCGATAGCAGGAGAAGTGGACTTGAGGTCGAAGCGCTGATGCATCGGGTCTGCAAAGTCGGGATCCGGACTCACCAGGTTTCCGGCAAAGAGAACATTGTCCGGCAGGATAAACGGCTTGTTCACAATGTTGTTGTAGAAGCGCATTCCGTACATATCTTTGCGGTTGCTGTGGTCGTAGGTTGTTACTTCATAAGTATTGTATGAGGTATTGTTGAATGCCAGGTCGAAGTAGCTGGGGTTATTGAACTTGATCGGACATTTGGAGACATTCCAGATAATGTTGCTGTAGACAATGGCATTCATACTCAGATGATCGAAGTAGATCCCTTTGCCATTGTTTTTTGTCATGTTGTCATGTACCTGATTGTAGCGGATTACGGTGTTCTGGAAATCAGTCGAATGCCCGTACATCATTCCAAGGTCATCTGTAAGCCATCCGGCAAACGACAGGTCGTTGTACTCGACAATTGCTTCACTCATGCCGCCTATCGAGACCAGGTCACGGCCAGAGTGGCGGATTGTGTTATAGGCAATTACATGACGGCGGCCTGAAATCGAGACAGTGCCTTTCCATTTCGCGGCATAGTCACCATCATGTATGTAGCAGTTGATGATACGGTTATCTTCACCCTGAACGTTGAGAAGACTGCCGGAGCCGAACGCAAATTCGCACTGATTCACCTCGATGTTTCGTCCGCGTATCACCACAGCGCCAATGTCGCTGATGTCTTTCTTGAAGGAATGGCCGAGATATTCGCCTTTGAGGCTCTTGAGCAGAATGGCGCTTGACTTGTCGTCGGTCTGGATACTACCGGCGCGGAACTGAAGTCCTATGATGCGGACATTAGAGCATCCGGAGAGGTTAATAACCTGGATACGACGCTTAGCCTCGATATGCAGTGTGTTTGGATTTTTCCCGTCGTGGGGTCGGAAATAGAGACGTTTGTCTGTCCTGTCGAACCACCATTCACCCTCGACGTCGAGCGCATTCCTGACGCCCATCAGTACATAGAAGTTGCCCTTTCGAGGGGAGTAAAATCTGGGTGTCCCTACCGGTTCAGGATCAAAGGTGAGAGTTTTAGTCTTGGCATCATATGCTGTGATCCGGGTCGCCCAGCAAAACCATTGTTGCCCTCCGCTACACCAGAGAAGCGCATCTTTCCAAAAATCGTCATCGCCTGGAAGGTTGGGGTCAGTGATGGTCGTTTCTGTTCCGGCTGTCATAATTGCCCGGGAAGGCTGCAACATAGTACCGGTGTTATTCGGCCATCGTGCCTCTGTGAGCATCACGCCATTGGCGAAGAGCTGGTTCTGATCTTCGAGGTCCCAGGACATGGCCGCAGAGTAGACGCCTTTACCATCAGCATTCCAGTCAGTTATCGGATCAGCGCCTGAAATCACTGGTGACTCGGACTTGAAGTTCTGAATTGTGATAGGTGCAGATTGAGTTCCGGAAATAGACAGAGTAAGTGTTTCGGAGTAGACGCCGCCCCTCACGAAACAGATATCACCGGCTTGAATCACGCTCGCAACCATGCCAAGTGTTTTGAACGGCCCATCGGTCTTCTTTGAGTTCGGTCCGCTTAACCTGCCTGACCATGCGTCATTGCCGCTACCGGAGGAGACATAATAGTTTGTGGCAAAAATTGAACAGGGTAATACACCCACCAGGATGGACAAAATTATTGTCCTTAATAGTTGTTTTGTTTTCATATAAGGGCATTTTAAAAACCAGTTTGTCTGATATTGATTTAGGAACGGATTTTGAAAATCTGATTTTACTAATTATATGCTTAAACAAGATTACTTAAGAAAGGAAACAGCTCCAATTGCATACATGTATGGAATATCCCAAATTTCCTGGGTATTCCAATTCATAACATTTGACGTTTCAATATAAGGTGTATCATCCGGGTTTCCTGTAAATCCATTCACTGCTGCATCAGAAATTTTTAAATTTTCCATTGAAAAAGGTACGGGGTGTTTATAACCAATTCCAATAAATAAAGAAAGTCCGGCAGGATTATGCCCTGTTGCCCATTGTAAAAGACATTCAGCTCCATCCTGCCATAATTTATTTGTGGTTAGCTTTCCTGCTTTTGAAAGCAGGTATGCCTGGTTCATGACGACGCTATTGGTACCATGAACTAAAAATTGCTCGTTATACGGATGAATAAACGTCCTGACACCTCTTCCTCTGCCTGCATCTCTGAATGTTTGATCCTTGGCATGGGGCATTTTTATATAAGCTCCATAAGGTGTTAACCTGAAAGCATTACTTTTTGAATCTGGCAACAAAAAATTATCTATATAGCGTGTAATAGATGTCTGTACCTTTTCAAACAAGGTTTCATCAGATAAAGGTTGAAGTTCAAAATACCTCAAAAGGGCTAAAGGAGGTTGACAAGAAAAAGCAATACTCCGATAGGCGTCTGCTTCACCTTTTTCTAAGAAATAACCATTAAGTCCTTCTTTTCCATTGTCTTGCCGTGAAAGTAATAATTCTGTTAATGATTTGATTTCTTCCTTTTTTATTACGGAACTACCCGCATTAAACAATTCTAAAGCTGCGGCTAATTCTTCGGCAACAAATAAGGTACGCTCATCATGCTTTCTTTGGCGTTCATATTTCCATGCCTTTTCTGCCAGAAACAGGCACTTAATCCGATCGGCATCCGGCATTATACTGGAAATCAAAGCCTGAGTTCTAACGAAAGCAAGCTGCACAAAAGGATTATACGAAGTACGCACCTTGCGTTCGTCCCCAGTTTCCGGTTTATTATCTGTTAATATATTCCCGGCGTTATTCGCGATACAACCAGGATGATTTTCTACCCACCATCCTTCTTCGTAGCTAAATCCACCTTTCACATTTCCACCTCCTACATCTTCATAAACCTGACCTTCATTCGTGATCATTGCATGAAAATATTTATTACCCCAGCTTATTTCTTCGAGCGCCTGATTTTGAAATTCCTTTGGTCCATAGGTATAAATATTAAACAAAGCCTCAAGATTGAACTGGGTAAGAGACATCCATTTTCGATAATCTCCTGCATTGTACCATCCTCCGGAAGCAGACAAATATTCTGGTTTATTATCCAAAACTGCATCATCCAAATGCTCCGCATCTCTTATCCCCGGAACATAAAATCCCGAACGCTGGCAATAAAGATAATTTAGGTATCCCCTTACAAATCGTTCATAAGGATTTCTTTCTACTGAAAAGGGCAATGAAAATTGGACCTCAGTTTCAATCTGAAACTGCCCCGTTTCACTGAATTTTGTAAAATCACTCTGCCATACAGTTCCCCATTTACTTGTTTTTTTTATAAGCCAACCTTTGTATCTATATTGGCTTTTATATATCTTATCAACATCTTCATATTTCCCCTTTGAATTGTTGTAAGGATACGAAGAAGGAGAATCTTCCCACAATAATGGCTTTTTTTGTATTCGTTTAATATGACTACCAGCTGTGTTTATAAAGTAGGGAACACTATCTGGCAAATTCTGACCATCAGGTGGAACAAGTGTGAGGGTTTTTGGTGATCCTGGTTTAAATCCAAGTTGAGATGTGGCTAAGATAAACTCAGAATTTTGTGCTTCTGTTTTGTGCCCAAAAAGAAGTACAGCTAAAATAATACTAATATGTATTTTGTTCATTTATACAAATCTTTATATTTATTTACCCTTGACATTCTTCTGAAGATATTCCAGAAGAAACTTCTTGCGGGGACCGTCAGTCGTCGAAGGAGCATCGTCACCCTTAAGGCCTTCGTGCTCTACGCTCCAGCCCTTAAACTCGCGAAAGCCATGATAAGTCCAGTCCCAGCCGTACTCCTCGAACAGTTCCATGCAGTCTTTGAGATACTGGTCGCCACCTGGGGCCCAGCGGACAACACTGAACTCCCCGGCGTACACAGGGACATTGTACGCCAACTGGAA
>JBBQHB010000161.1:0-5339 GCA_038323575.1 Bacteroidales bacterium
AATCGAAATACAAGGAGAATCAATGAGAAAATATCTAAAAAATGATGACTGATTTTTTATAGTTTTATGAACTAATTTACCACAAGAAAAGTGTCCGGCTTGCTCCGGAATGAGTGTCCGCCTTCACCGGAATATGCAAAAGTAATTGAAAAGACCAAGGACTGCCATTCCAACCATGAAAAGCGGGTAAGCAATCTTCCAGTTTTCGGAACCGGTCATCATGGAAAATTCTGACATTCCGCCTACACCCGAAAGCAATGTTAGCGGCATAAAAATGGTAGTGATAAAGGTCAAGCGCCTCACTGTGGCATTGGTTTGGTTGGCCGCACGCGCCATCTGGTTATTGAGTAGCGAAAGGTTCATCTCCATGAGACTGGTTACAATTTCACGGTAGGTTTCGGTAAGTTCGAAAAACCGGGCCAGGTGGTCATATATATCGCGGTAATGGAAAATGGCCTTTTCGCTGATAAAGTGGCAATCCTTGCGACAGATTTTCAACAGGATTTCCCGTTCATGGAACAGGCTCTTGCGGATAGTGAGCAGGTTTCGCCGCAAATGTTGCAGCTCGGAAAGATCAAACTTCGTGAGGTTTTGTAGCATCTTATCTTCGGCATCGTTGAGATCATCTTCAAGGGCTTCAACGGCAACAAACTTTTCATCAACAATACGATCAAGAATAATATGCATAAGGAAAGCCGGGCCTTGTTGTACAATTTCAAGGTTCCTGGTTACCATATGCTCAATGTTCTGCATCAGTATCCTGCCGGTTGATCCTCGGTGATTCACTGTTATAAGGAAGTTCTCGCCGATAAAGAGGTTAACCTCTTCTATGACGATTTTCTTTTTGGAATAATTGAAAGCGTTGAAAAGTATATAGGTATGACCCGGAAAATCCTCTATCTTCGGGATTTGTCCATTATCAAAACAGTCCTCAATGGATAAGGGATGAATTCCCATCTTTTCAATGAGCGGGGTAAGTTCCGCTTTACCGGGATGGATGTATGATAACCAGATATACCCACCGGTTTTACTAATTTTCAGGGCTTCATCGAGACTGGCAATAGGTTCGATTTTAGCGGATTTAGAAATATGAAAAAAGTGAGAGTCTGACATGGCTGGTTGTTTTTTGGATTCTGGAATATCACCGGCAAATGCAAGGTGATCCATATTAAATACTACAAAAGTGAGAATCATACAACTAAAAAGTGGTATATGTTTCTGTCGTTTTAAATTTGAATAATTGAATAGCAAAGTTGAACCACCCTATGCAAAACCGCGTTATACAATTTCGGAAAGAAGTTACATGATTCACACATTCTAATAGTTCAAATACCATAAATCAAATAAACAACAAGGAAAATGCCGACTGCAAGAACTGATATTGTGAGCATTGCGTCAAGTATCGAGGATGGTTGCCACGTATCTTCGTTTATCTGTTTCTCAACCTTCTTATACCTGATAAATGCAAGCAATCCCATCAAAGCGCCCAGTCCGACAATGAATATTCCGAGGATTGCTGAATATCCGTGAGAGGGTGGCAATGCTTCTCCAGTAGTTGATTTACCCAGAACTAATGACATTTGTTTCATGAACAATGCAAACTTTTCAACGACAAAACCGAAGGCCATTATTCCAATGCTTGTTCTTATCCAGGCGAGAAATGTTCTCTCATTTGCCATGTGAACACGGCGGGATAGAACCCTTGCTAGTTTTTTATCTTCAATTGAATCAGGCATATAGTTAACCTTTCATTGATTAATTGTCACAATAAAGTTGAAAGCTCTTTTAGACAGCAATAAAAGTGCCTCTGAGTTCCGCATTTAGGAGATGATGACTGGACAGATATTTCCGCATAGCATCTATAATATCTTCAGATCGGTTTTCCCGGTTTCGTCCGTATTTTTCGGGAACTCCCTGCATGGTGACGAATGCTGCTGTGTAGTATTGGCCGGGCTTTGCTTCCTCTTTGCCAATAAAGATTTTCTGAATACGTTGCCCGGCAGGATTCTCAATCTTGAAATAGACGTTCAAAACCCAGGCCGTGTTTAACATATCCGCCCATCTGTTTGTATGGGTCGCACGAAAATGTTCTTTCGAGATTCTCCTCCAACATTGCCTTGAGTTCCTCGCCGGTCAATTCAACAGTTGATACAGGTGGATTCATGGGAATCATGTTATACAGGTCATTCATGGTTATCTTTCCGGGAATTACGGGTGCCCCAAAGCGCCAGCCGTTAGAAAATGCCAGTTGCGCTCCGGTAGTTTCGAGCAGTACCTGAAGGAGAAAATTGTCCATAGTGGATTCCAGTGTTGTTCCGCGGTTGAGTGCGGTGGCTGTTTCACCGACAACCTCTGTGAGTTCATCTTTGCCAAGTGTAAAATAAATCCCTTCGCTGTATGAAGGTGGCATAGTTTTATCAATTATGTTCGATGCTATTCCCACAAGGCAAATTTGCGCATAACCTCCTGCCTTACGATATACCGCGTGGTCGCCTTCCCAGAACATTTCCTGATGTATGTCAAAATACGCATGGCTGTCGTTCATTTGAACGATGGTTAGCGATGTTCTATTTGACATGATCTAAACTCCTTTCATTTCAGTTTAACTAACCACCGAGCGTAATATCCTGTACCTGATACCATTGTAGTGCTTGGAAAAAGTGTTCTGGCTTGAAATCAGGCCAGTATTCTTCCACCACGTAAATGTCAGAATAAACAGATTGTACAGGTAAAAATCCGCTTAACCTCGTCATGCCTCCCCAGCGTATGATCAGGTCCATCCTGGATATTTCATGCGATTTTAATTTAGTTGTATTACGATTTTGAGTAGGATTGGCAATTTTCAGGTAACTCAAATCCCATTCCCACCCATAATTCACAAGAAAGTTTACTTTTAGCCCCCCTTTACCGAAGGTTTTTCGGGTAGTAAAAGGGAGTAGCTCTTTTGGAAACATCTCTGAATCTGTATTTCCAATCACCAGTAAATCTGCATCTTCCCTGGAGAGTATTTCTGTTGCCTGAATACAGGCATTGGTAAATGCCTTTGTTTGCTCAGTCGGTCTTTTCGTATTATCCGTCGTAAATCCATAAAATGTTAGTTCCTTAATTCCGACCTCCTTAAATAGCCTGAAAAGGGCCAGACCCGGATCGAGACCCATAGCATATCCCTTTTCCTTTGCCAATCCATTGGATTCTGCCCATCTTCTATTTCCGTCAGGAATAATCCCAATATGGTTTGGCAACCTTATTAATGGTTTTGTGACTCTATCGCTAGACCCCCATGTATCCTTGATTGGATTATCTGCTATCAACATTTTCACTTCTCTCATCCATTGTTTGTATAAATGATTCGGATTAAAGCTGCCTTAAAAACGCCACCAGATCCTTCTTCTCTTGTGCGGCAAGATTGAGCTGTTGTACGAGGTTAAAGAATTCAACAACATCTTCCAGTGTTAACAAACGCCCGTCATGAAGATAAGGAGGAGAATCCTTTATCCCTCTGAGAGGGAATGTCTTAATTGGTCCTTCAGCCCGGATGTATTGATCATTGATCGTCTGAGCCTTATAGAATCTCTCTACCTGCAGATCATGCATCTGGTTGTCGGTATAATAAGGTGCATCATGGCAAACGGCGCACTTAGCTTTCCCAAAAAAGATAGATTGACCTTTTATCTCTGACTCTGTTGCTTTCTTCGGATCGAGCCGACCATAAATATCAAGTTTTGGTGCAGGCGGAAAATCGAGGAGTGACTGGAACTCAGCCATGAAGTGAACCTGACTGCCCCGATCGAGAACGTTTACTCCCTTCTTTGCAGCGGTCAAATGGTCTCCATCAAAATAGGCAGCCCGCTGTTCGAACTCAGTGAAATCCTCGATGGATTTCAGAGCACGTTGTGAGCCAAAAAGACGTTGGATATTGACTCCGCGCAGGGTAGGGGTTTCGATGCGGTTTCGGTGAGCCTGAGGACGAATATCTCCAACAAGATGAGTTGCACCTGAAGTATGTCCATTCACATGGCAATCGAAGCAGGCCACCCCAATGCTTGGCAGTTCACTTTTTCGATCTGCAGTAGCATTGAACTGTTGTTGTGGAAATTGCGTAACCAAAAGACGAAGACCTTCCAACTGCTTTGGATTTAGTATCCCATCGAATATCTCGTAGTAGTTGTCCAAAGTCACCACCTTGTCTTGAGAAACATCCCCCATATCTTTGTGTGTAGTCAGAAAGATTGCCGGAGGGTATTCGGGCAGAAAGTGTTCCGGGATATCAAAGTCCATATCAAAGCGTGCCAAGCGTGGAAATAGCTTTATTTGCATCTGAGGGAACAGCATTCCGCCAACCAGATGTTTAGGATGGGGCAAAGGTAGATAGGGGAACAATCCCTTTTCCTTAATCTCTTCCGGAGTCATACCAGCTAACTTGTCCCATTGCTGACCACCCTTTAACCTGGCAGTCGGACCAACGGGCAAAGGTTTTCCTTTAGACATGGTGATTTCTGTCGTCACTTTTTTAGAAAGATCGTAGCGTTCATTGAGTAAGTCCATGTGGCGTTTCATCGCGGCATCTTTTTCTGCCTTGTCCTGCGCCATTACCTTATCAAACGGTTCCTCTATAACCGGTGAATAGCTTGATTCTCGCTTTTGTTGACCAAAACAGGACAATGTGCTGATAACCAACACACCAGAAACACTGAGAACCCAAATAAGCTTCATTCTTGCATGTTTCATCGTTGTATCTCCTTCTATTTTTTGTGGTTTTTATTAATTAGACATTTACATTTGAAAACTGATTAGTTCATATTCGGGCTTAAGATCCGTAGTCGTATCTATGAGACTTATCCCAGCCACTGTGGATTATGGGCTGTTCCGTCGAAACGAATGCTGGTCTTAAACAACTCGTAGTTTCCGGTTGCAGCCGCCTTGGCCGTTCGTTTGAGTAAATCCGCAACGTGGTCTTTGCTTAACGGTTTGAATGTTTGTGCGGCCTTAATCGCCTGGTCGAGTATTTTCATACTATCGATTCCTGTAATTACGGTTGAGGTTGGCAGGTTCATTGCATAATGCAAACACTCAATTGGAGTAACTGTCTTACTCTGGAGAATGAATGGGTCGCCCATCGATTTCATACCCAGCACGCCAATCTTGTCTTTTATCAGCAGTGGGAGAACCTGGTGTTCGAAACTTCTAAAATGTGCGTCCATAACGTTCAGCGGCATCTGCACGGCATCTAATCGGAATTGGTGGGCGGCAGCTATTTCCAGCATCCTCAAATGAACAAAGGGGTCTTTATGTCCGGTAAAACCGATGTAACGAATCTTTCCCGCCTGCTTTGCTTCCAG
>JBBQHB010000162.1:0-5168 GCA_038323575.1 Bacteroidales bacterium
CTGTGTGGCCGCCCATCAACCTAACACAATATCTTATGTCAAAATTCTCTCAACTCGTTTCTTATTTTGAAAACCTTGCCCGGTTGCATAAAGATATCGGTCACACGGACAGCGAAAAACATTTCTTCCGGATGGAAGTAGATGAAGTCCTGGGAGGTATCAACCGGACGGATGTAAAACACCCTTTCCTTATTCTTGAAGGTTATGGTTATGATTTCACCGATGACAAGAGCGACAATCTGCTTAAAAACAGGCGGGGCGCTTTTATGCTGATCGATCATATTTCCGATCCATCAGATTTTGAAGCCATCCAAACAGTCTGGGAAAACATGGAAGAAATCGGGGATGAACTCCTGGTCAGAATGAAAGCTGATAAACGAAACCCACTTGCACCCGCTATTCGGGATTTTGATTTCTCAAGCGTCGAAGCATCACTCTTGGCGAATGAACTTGATGGGAATTATGGTATCCGCTATACTTATGTCCTAACTTCACCGCGCAGCAACGAAGTAAACCCGGACAAATGGTTGATACAACCAGTCGAATAAAATGGGTGTATTAAAAAACAATTTTGGCAAAAACGGAAATGTAGGCGGCAAAACGTCTAAGTATGTTTCCCGATCAACCGGCAGTCAGCCTGATCCACAGACCGTGCAGCAACAAAATGCACTGGTTCTGAAATGGACTCCAATGGTTCGCAGCTTCCTTCGTGGAAGTGCGCGTTGGTTTTCGGATGGAAAAACAGAATCGTTTGTTTTGCGCGATGGTGGTAAACAAACTGAAAAGAAATTGGCTGCCAGCATCATGAGCAAAGTCGGAAAAGAATTCGGCCTTGCCAATTACGTTGGGTTTTCCTTTGAACGTCATGGAGTATTCGTTCACAAAGGTGTTGGCCGTGGTTATCAGTCAAACGGAAAAGGTTTTGTCACCCGGACAGCCAAATATCCCCCCAGATATCGGGAGCGTGTTGCTGTCGAATGGTTCAATCCTGTGTTGGATAGAAACATTCCTATTCTGGCAAATGAACTCGCTAATATCAATGCCGATGCTGCTGTGAATGCAACACGAATGAAAATTTCATGATGTTAGCATATTATTATTGAACGATTATTTATGGAATGAGTTGAATATTTTCCAGATCGGTAATATCATATAAAAACAGACCCTGCGTGTTGACTACAGTCAAAACTACTCCCTCTTTTGTGAAGCACTTTCCGGAAATTCCGGGATAGGCTTTCACAAGTTTAAGTTCGTTTTCAGAAGGTAAATAAACCGACAGTCCATTTCCGATGGTAATCACATTGTTTCCTTTCCAGAATATTGATGTTGCCTCAGTTGGTATTTTATAATCAATATATCGTTCCATATATTGTTGTGGTGGATCACTGTACTTAAATGCCCCCCAGACAGATTTGCCGGACAGAACGAAAAAAGCCTGCATTGTTGGCAAGTAGGTAATATCTATTGGATTAAAATCTGGAAAGTACAGATGATAGTTAAAAATATGCCTTTCATTTTCATAAATTATACAATCGCAATAACCCATTTTACTATATCCTGCACCCAAAATATAAATCAGATTGTCCTCAAAAAACATCCGCGCCGGATAGGCATTACTGTAGTAGTATGGAGGAGCGTATTTTCCACTAGGTGTTGACCACAAATCTTCCTCACTTACGCTGAAAGTTCCCGACCGGTATGTGCAGATAGCCCAACTATTGTAACTTCCGTACGTGTATATTTCATCTATACCCACTTTGATCATTCCGGGGTATGGTGTGTCATTTTGAGGATTATTGCTGAACCAGGTATCAGGAATCACTTTAGTCGTCAAATTGCCAAACAGTTGATCAAACTCACTGAAATCAAGATTGGGCTGTTGATCAGTTACCACACCCGTAAGTTCATGCGTCTCTGTGCCTGCAATCATCCCCTTTCCTTCCAAGTAGGGTAAATTCCAGTATTTCTTATAGCTTGTGAATCGGTTAAAATGATTTTTCTGCCGGTGTAAAATGTTAATCTTCATAGGATTGCTCACATCAACCACCACCAAATCCACCAGGTTGTTACAAAAAATCCGGTTATCGGCAAGTTCGAAGTCTGTGAGATACCTGCACTCAATAAAACACAGATAGGTTACTCCCGTGGTTTTCTTTTCGTAAACATGGACGCCTTTCAGCCTATCGCCCACGAAATAATACTTATCATTGGACAGGATCTTAAACGGAGCTTCAAGCGGTGAATTAGTTTTAACCTGTATGTTCCCTATTTCGCTCATATCCAGATATACCGGATACTCTTTTGACTGTGTTATGCGTTGTGAATAATGGTAAGTATCTTTAAACATATCTTCACATCCGAATAGAAACAATAGTAGAAACAGATAGAAAAGTTGCTTCATATATAACTATTTTATAAAAATAGGGTTTCTTATGTATATTTATAGGATGAGAATAAACTAACAAAGGTTGCGTAACAAACGATGAATTATTAAAATGCAGGAAAGCTTATTCAAAATTTATATCTTAGAATTCTATAGTATATGGTTATTCTTACTGCCAATTAATATTGGAAAGTGAATTTTCATTTCGTTTGCAAGAATTTCTTCTAAAAAATAAAAAAATGAGGTCTTAGTACTACTCGTTTGCCAGCGTCATTTATGATGGCAACCCGCCCGTTAAAAGATTCACTCGTCAATCTGTATTTTTCACCAACATGGAGATATTTTGAATTTGCCCCACCAATATATTCTATATAATCGTTTTTCTTTAATTTGAGCAATCTTCCTGATTTAGCTTTATTTTCCTGTGTTTCATATAAATCAATAACTTCTTTTGCTAGACGAATTTGTTCTTCTGCCTCTTCAAATTGTTTGATTGCATGTTTGTATTGCTGTCGATTAATCATAAATCAAAATTACATTAGATTCCACTTGAATAGTTCTAAGGGGTTCGGCTAAAATAATCAAAATTCAGAAGTATAATAGTGTTTAGTATAGTCTAATTAAAGACTTTTTTTTTATGAAATGGCAGCAAATATCTACTGGATTCAAGTATTTCAAATAGAATAAATCATTGTTCTTCTTAATTATATTGTCCTTTCAATTCATCCCATCGCCACCGATATTTGATTCAATAACTCAACATTGAATCATGGCAACTTCCTACAACAGGCGCATCAACCTTTACATCAACGGACAGCAAGTCACCAACGACATTGCAAGTATCCGGGCCGAAATGAACAAAACGATCAACGCCCAGTCGCGTATGACTTTGGGCTCCAAAGAATATTACGCCCAGGCCGCTAAGATCCAACATCTGAAAGGTATTCTCGATCAGCACCGGGCAGACATCGGACAAATAGAACAGAAATGGTCCATGCGCAACATCGGTCGCTTGTTCAATGATTACTTCTCGATGGTAACAGCTTTTGTGGCTTCCACAGTGGCGGTAGTAATGGGATTAAAACAGATCATTCAGACCTACAACGATTTTGAAGAGCGTCTGGATAACCTTTCAGCTTTGACCGGCCTGGCTGGTCAGGACCTTGAATGGTTGGGCGAGACAGCCAAAAAGATGTCAACCGATACCCTTGAAGGCGGAATACGGGTCACCCAAAGTGCCCAACAGATCGTTGATGCTTTTACCAAAACCGGATCGGCACGACCTGAACTTCTAAAGAACAAAGATGCGCTTGTTGCAGTCACCAGGGAAGCCATCATACTGGCCAATGCTGCAAAAATAGACCTGCAACCAGCCATCGAAAGTTTGACAATGGTAATGAATCAGTACAATGTTTCGGCAGACGAGGCCCGCCGGATCATTAATGTGCTGGGCGCAGGTTCCAAGGAAGGCGCTGGTGAAATCCCTTACCTGACTGTTGGATTCGAAAAAGCCGGAACAGTAGCCAAAATGGCTGGATTGTCCATCGAAACCCTCACCGCCACCCTCGAAACCCTTGCACCCCGTTTTTCTGCTCCGGAAATTGCCGGTCGCGGACTTCGTGGAATGCTTCTTCATTTGCAGTTAGGCGCTGATGATACGAATCCGGCAATTGTGGGGATGGGAACAGCATTGGAAAACCTGGGTAAAAAAGTGCTTTCACCCAAAGAGCAACTGGAGATGTTCGGCATGGAGAATATTACTGTTGCAAACACCCTTATTGCCAATGTCAAAGAATTCAAAAATTACGAAAAGGCAGTAACCGGAACCAATGTGGCATTGGAACAGGCTGCCATCAATACCGATAACAACAATGCAAAGCTGGCACAGGCCCGCAACAGGCTCAATGTGATGAGTATCGAACTGGGTGAAAAACTAGCCCCGGCGCTCCAGGTAAGTACCAATGGATTAACTTATTTCATTAAAGCATTAACGCTCTCCATTGGTTTTATCTCCAAACACAAGGTTCTGATACTTACCCTGATCTATTCACTAACAGCTTATGCTGTTGCAACCAAGGTCGCCGCAATGTGGGAAGCCAGAAAAAACAAAGAATCACTTTATGGAATAGCGATAGGCTGGTTGCAGTCAGCTGCCTATACCGCACAATTTGCAGCTATTTCTTTGTACAACGCTGGTGTGGCGCTGCTTTCCGGAAATCTGGCTGTTGCCACTATTCAGTTCCGTGCTTTCTCGGCAGCCATGGCCGCTAATCCAATTGGCCTGTTTGTCGGATTAATCGTTGCAGCCGGAACTGCCCTTTATTTCTATTCCGCAAAACTGACTGATGCCCAAAAAGCACAGAAAATGTTGAGTGATCTGAACCTTTCGGCAAAAAACAGCATTGTGGAAGAAAAACTGCGCATCCAGCAATTGCTTGCCATCGCTAAAGAAGAACTCGCTTCAAAAGAAACACGACTGGATGCGATCAAAAAATTACAGGCCATTGCACCCAACTATCTTGGCAGTATTAGCCTTGAAACCATCAAAACAAACAATACCACTGATGCAATAAACAGATATTTATCAGCCTTAGAGAAAAAAGCCAAAGTTCAGGCAGCCATGGAGCAACTCATTGATGTGGAAAAAGAGTTGAATAACCTGGCAGCCGGAAATGGCTATGAAGCCAGTTTCTGGCAGGCCACCAAAGCTTTTGTCCGAGCTGATGCCATGTGGATGGGATATAAGAAAAACATGAAGCAATACCGGGAGCAGAATTTTACCGAC
>JBBQHB010000163.1:0-5161 GCA_038323575.1 Bacteroidales bacterium
GAACACTATACTGAAAACCAGTAACTTGGGGCTCAGCCCCTTCGGCTCCCGCCCTACAAAATTAGCCGGAAAAATTATTTTTCCAACATATTGCAACTATTTAGTTTTCAACAATATTATTTTTGAGCTGAATCGCTGCAATTGGCGCAATATACTGACGAAATGCGGAAACGCTTTGTCAGTATGGCCATCAGTTACAACATTAATATTATCACAGGCAGTATGCCTCAGCTTCGCGGAAATGATCTGTACAATGTGGGCTTCCTTTGCCGTCGTGACGGTACTTTCGAAACTTACGAAAAGATTCATGTCACACCCGATGAGACCAAAAGCTGGGGCCTTTCGGGAGGTAAAATAATTCAAACATTCGATACTGATTGTGCCAAAATAGGAATACTGATCTGCTACGATGTGGAATATCCCGAGCTGGCGCGTATCATGGCGGACCAGGGGATGCAGGTGCTTTTTGTCCCTTTCCTGACTGATACGCAGAACGGTTATTCCCGCGTTAGAATCTGTGCCCAGGCGAGGGCCATAGAGAATGAGTGTTATGTGGTGATTGCAGGAAGTGTTGGAAATCTTCCGCGGGTGCACAACATGGATATTCAATATGCACAGTCGGCTGTGTTTTCGCCCTGCGACTTTTCCTTCCCAACTGATGGAAAATGTGCGGAAGCCACACCTAACACTGAAATGATTTTGATTTCGGATGTCGACCTGAATTTATTGAATGAGTTGCACACTTATGGCAGTGTAAGGAATCTGAAAGACCGGAGAAACGATTTATATGAGTTACGACTGAAGAAATAAACCGTTTTTCCGCTATTTTTGCTCCTTCATTTTCAGATTGGTTTATGAGACGTTTGCTGTTTTTTGTCCCTGTTTTCTTTTTGTGTTTAGGAATGACTGCCCCTACCTTTCGGGAGAAGCAGCTGAAAGATACCAGGGTGAGGGAAGCCTACCGGGACAAAGAGAAAATTGTTGTCAAAACGCTTGCCGGGCATGCTATTTCGCGCGACAGCCTGAATATCTTTCTCAGGGCCTTCAAAACAGAGAAAATAATAGAGGTATGGGCCAAAAATAGTAGTGATACAGCTTTTTGCCTCGTCAGGGAATTGCCCATCTGTGATCTTTCGGGCGATGTAGGACCGAAGCGGCGTTCCCGTGACCTGCAGGTTCCCGAAGGGTTTTACCACATCGACGGACTGAATCCTTACAGCAAATACTATCTGTCGATGAAAATCAACTATCCGAATGCGTCCGACAGTGTCAGGGGCGTGCGCGGACACCTGGGAAGCCAGATCTTCATCCACGGTGCCTGCATCTCATCCGGATGCCTTGCCATTACCAATGAAAGGATCAAGGAGCTGTTTGTTTACTGCATCGAGGCCTACAACAGCGGACAGAAAGAGATTGGCATCACCATTTTCCCTACCAGGCTGGACGATAAGAACTATTCCTGGTTAAATACCAGGTACGGCAAGTACAAGGATTGTATCAGTTTATGGGCAGACCTCAAAAAGAGCCGGGACCTGTTTGAAAAATACAGGGTACCCCCTGCCGTGAAGTTCCTGCCCGACGGAAAACATGAAGTAAACAGGTCCATGATTGGTGCGGAATGCATTATTGCACCGGCCAGATTGTAGAGACGCGATGCATCGCGTCTCTGCCACACTAAACCACAACATCTCTGCCGCTCAACTGCGCAACGCCTCCACCACTCATCGACACAATTAAACTGACCAAAAAATTAGCGCTCAATCAGGTGTCTTTGAATGAGTAATATTTCACTGAATTATTAGACCAAACGAATAAAAAATTCGATAAATTGCGCTAAATCAAATTATCAAAATAATATTTATGACACGTAACCTAATTGTCTCTTTTGCAGTACTTATCAGTTTTGTCTTTACCGCTTCTGCCCAAACATCGAAGCCTGTCCCCAAAAAACCTGCGGCATCCGTAACCGGTCAATCCAATGCCGAAAAGATGGGCTATGCACGCACCAACAAATATTGGGGTCCGGGTACCTTTTACCTTTATGCGCCCGGAAAGCCCAATAACAAAATGGCCAATAATGCAGAATCGGCGATTCGCGATTTAACGGGGATTTCGGATGTTGACTTTTATGCAGAACTTGCCAAAGAGGGTTTTACAGAGATACCCAAAAAGGAATCGGTGAAAACCTGGTTTAACGATACGAAGGATAAGGAAAGAAAATATTATTATTCATCAGACAAGAGTTATGTGCTTGAGCCTTCCATCAAGGATATGTACAGAAGTCCTGCAACGGAAAACGGGAAATATGCATTTGCCTCACATACTGTTATCCGCTGGGTGCTCATCCCCAGGGAAGACAGCCTGAAGGTGATGGAGGCCATTTGGCAGTATCTGCGCGACCTCAACGAGATGAAAGTACTGTTGTCGACCTATGCCAGCAACTTTAAAAAAGCCGATCCCAAAGCTTATCCGATACAACGGGCAGGGTCAGCTGGTTGGACCGGCTTACGCGCCGGCACATTCGTGCTCAAAATGGTTGACGGCAAGCCGAAAGGCTATTGGGAACGGAACGAAGATATAGTTCGGCGCACCATCGGAATGGCTGAGTTTCATTTGGTGATATTGGGTGTGGAAGCAGATTTTGGCTATTCTTTAAATGTAAAGCTCCAGAAAGAGGGTTATGTTTTAAGTTATATAGTTATGGCCAATAACTTTGGAGATTTGGAGCCGGGTAATACCTGGGCAAAGCAATATCCGATCGATTTAAAAAATTATCTGGCAGGTGTTAAGATGGATAAAGACAATGTGAATACCTACAAAACAGCGCCGCTGCCGCCGAAGTTGGAGGATTTGAACAAGGTGCTGCACATGAAATGAAAATTGGATAATATATTTGTATTTTTGGTAAAGGAATCATTTTCGTTTAACCAAAATATAAATAGTATGAAAAGGAGGACATTTATCAGAAATACAAGCATGGGCGGACTGGCGCTGGCACTTCCCGCCATGCCCGGCTTTGGAGAAAACAAATTCCCTGAATTGAAAGTGCCCAGGCGGAAACTTGGCCGGGCTGCAGACGAATTGTCCATCATTGGTTTTGGCGGGATCATGCTGAACAATTATCCCCAGGAATTTGCCAATGAAAATATTGCAAGGGCATTTGATCATGGTGTTAATTATTACGATGTTGCCCCGGGCTACGGTACGGCGCAGGAGCGGATGGGACCTGCACTGAAGCCATACCGGGACAAAAGTTTTTTGGCCTGCAAGACGACCAAAAGGGACAAAACGGGATCAGCGACTGAATTGAACAATTCGCTTGAAAAATTAATGACCGACCACTTTGACCTTTACCAGCTGCATGCCATTACAACCGTTGACGAAGTGAACAGGGCATTTGCCCCGGATGGCGTGATGGAAACCGTGCTCAAGGCGAAACAAGAGGGGAAAATCCGTCACATAGGATTTTCTGCACATTCGGTGGAGGCCGCCATGCTTGCGATGGACCTTTTTGATTTTGATACCATCCTGTTCCCGTTGAATTTTGTCTGCTGGCATTCAGGCAATTTTGGCCCGCAGGTTTATGAAAGGGCAAAACAGAAAAACATGGGAATACTTGCCCTGAAATCAATGGCGCTTACCAAACTGCAAAAGTCAGAAGAAAAAGTATTTCCCAATTGCTGGTACCGGCCGGTCATGGATGATGAAACGTTAAACCTCGCCTACAGGTACACGCTTTCTCTGGACATCACGGCTGCGGTATCTCCCGGGGAATCCACGTTGTTCTGGAAAGGTGTGGATTTTTCCAAGACATTTACCCCGCTGAAAAATGACGAAAGGGAAAAATTAATCACCCTGGCAAAAGTGACAGAACCAGTTTTCAAAAGTTCAATTTAATTATTTATTTCCTGTATGGTTTTACCTGCATGATATAATGGTACTCCTGCGGCACAACCCGGTATTTATCCAAAACGGAAATAGCCGTGCAACCCACGCCGCTGGTGGCATAATCGAAGTTGAAGGTGTAGCCCTCCATCGGCTGAAGCTGGTAAGGATACCTTGCCCGTGACATGTTATCGGTACTGTGCAGCTGTGCACTGAAATTGAAGAGGTTGCTGCCGGAAAATTGCAGTCCTGTTCCATCAGCCGTTTCGACCCGGACCCAACGGTTGTCGGTACGGCAGCCATAATCCTGTGGGACGAGGTAGGACTCAGCCATCTCCTGCACAGTTTTGCTGTATACGTCAATTTTTGCGCCTGTTTTGCGGTCGGGGTAGGTCTCGAAAGGTCCGCGGCCGTACCATGTTACGCGGTCCAGGGAATTGTCCATGATCCACTGCAACCCGATTTTGGGCAGCCACAAAGGCATTTTCCCCTGTGGCGTTACGGTGTGATCGATTGTTAGTTCTCCGGTTCCGTCGATGGAATAGAGATAGTGGTTGTCAAAGGCGGTGGTGTAGTCTGCACCTTCCGCATGGTCATTGATTTCGATAGAAACCCTGCCGGGATCCTGGTATTTGACGGTAAACCGGTCAAGTTTGAAGTTAAGCTGGTCGAGGCGGTAGGTGTACCAGCTTCCTGCCGGGAAGGTGCCCATGTCGGGTTTGCGGGGCATGAGATTGGCCCCCCAGGTGGCCCAGTTATCGAGGTCGTTGGCCAGGGGAGCGCGCCATACACTCAGTCTGGCCCCTTCGCGGATCAGCTCTTTGCCCTTGTATTTGACTGAGGTCAATTGACCAGTTTTTTTGCTGAAGATGTATTCGAAATCCTTGCCGGAAACGGATAGTTTTTCTTCTGAATCATTCACCTGAATAACCGGCACTGACCTTACTTCGTCCATTGCCAATGCTTTGTACCAGGGCAGTTCCATCTGGTCCCAGTAAGGGGGATAAAACGAACAATGCAAAAGCATGATTCACAACTCTAATGAAAATCAAACAGATAGAGAAAGCACGTAAGAAACGAATTGTGCAAAGAGTTTAAGAACGCTTCAATTGTACTTTAATTCAGGAAGGAAAAAACGGGACATTTTTTAGCATTGGTTTAATTGAGGTGCCATTACCTCCAGATAATGCTTAAATGCCCGTAAAACAAAGCATTTAAGACAATATTGGCCAGTAGCAAACAACGGCGCAAAGCTCCTTAAAACGGGGCTTTTTTT
>JBBQHB010000164.1:0-5080 GCA_038323575.1 Bacteroidales bacterium
GCTTGTCCGCCGAAACGGTGAGGTGAAAGAAGTAAATTCACACCAGGTTGTCCCCGGCGATATTCTAATTCTTGATGCCGGACGTTTCATCTCCGCAGATATTCGTTTAATTGAGTCTGCAAATCTTCAGATAGAGGAATCAGCGCTCACCGGCGAGTCTGTTCCCGCCGATAAAGATGCATCACAAATTCACAGCGAACTTAAAACTCCATTGGGCGACCGTAAGAATATGGCGTTTATGTCAACCCTTGTGACCCGTGGAAGAGGAATTGGCATAGTGGTTGAAACCGGCATGACTACCGAAGTTGGTAAAATCGCCAATCTTATCAATTCCGAAAAAAAGGAGAAAACTCCTTTGGAAATCAGATTGGATAAATTAGGGAAAACGCTTGGAATGATTGCCATCGGAATCTGTGTTGTCATTTTTGTTATTGCATTAATTCAGGGCCGCGATTTGGCCGAAATGTTTATTTTATCGGTTTCGCTGGCAGTGGCAGCTATTCCCGAAGGGCTTGCAGCCATTGTAGCAGTTGTTCTTTCCATTGGCGTTACCGGCATGTCAAAGAAAAAGGCGGTTATCAAGAAATTACCTGCTGTAGAAACACTTGGTTCGGTCAATATTATCTGTTCCGACAAAACAGGCACACTTACCCAAAACAAAATGACAGTAAAAACTTATTTCAACCTGGAAGGTGAAATAGCTGTCGAACGTAATTCAAAAAACAACGCTACCGAAGATGCAAAATTGCTTGCCAAAGCCATGATACTTTGCTCAGATGCAACTTACGAAAACGGGCGCGGAACGGGCGATCCAACAGAAATTGCTTTGCTGCTTCTCGGAGATGATTTAGGAATTGACAGAAAAAAATTAATTACTCAGGCCAGCCGTGCCAGTGAGTTTTCTTTCGATTCCGACCGAAAATTAATGTCAACACTCAACGAAGAAGAGGGAAAATTTACTGTTTATACAAAAGGGGCAATCGGTAATCTTATCAAAATTTCAACACAGGTTTTAGAAAATGGGAAGGTAATTCCGATTACTGAAGAACACAAAAAAAGGTACTTTGATGCAACGGAAGGAATGTCGGACAACGCACTCCGTACGCTTGGCGTAGCCTATAAACCGGTTGATTCCATTATCGAAGGCGCTGAAATGGAGAAAGACCTGATTTTAGTTGGGCTTGTCGGAATGATTGACCCTCCCCGGCCCGAAGTGAAAGAATCCATTCAAATAGCAAAACTTGCCGGCATTACTACCATCATGATTACCGGCGACCATAAATATACCGCATTTGCCATTGCCCGTGAACTGGGGATTGTTGACTCAATTGATCAGGCCATCACGGGAGGGGAACTGGATGCCTTTTCGGATGAAGAACTCGCAGAAAAGATTTCGGGGTATCTTGTATTTGCGCGTGTTTCACCCGAACACAAATTAAAAATTGTCCATGCTCTCAGGTCGCATGGTAATATTGTTTCCATGACCGGCGACGGGGTAAACGATGCTCCCTCGCTCAATGCTTCCGATATTGGTGTGGCAATGGGAATAACCGGTACCGATGTTGCCAAAGCGGCCTCTGATATGATTCTGATGGACGACAATTTTGCAACCATTGTTTCAGCCATCGAACAGGGCCGGATTATTTACAGTAATATAAAAAAGGCCGTTATCTTTCTGCTTACCTGTAACTTGGGAGAAGTGATTGCAATGTTTGTTACTCTTCTGATAGGTTTGGAAGCCCCGTTAATTGCTACGCAGTTGTTGTGGATCAACCTCATTACCGATTCTTTTCCCGCAATTGCATTAGGCATGGATCCCGGAAATCCGGATGTGATGAAAGAAAAACCACGCGATGCAAAAGAGAGTTTCTTTGCTGGGGGCGCAGGATTTCATCTTATTCTTGGCGGTGTATTAATTGGTGCGTTAACAATACTGGCTTTCTGGTTCGGTTATTACGAACATGGATACAGCCCGTTTGACCATTCAGCTCCGGAAAATACTGTTGAATATGCCCGGACGATGGCTTTTATGGTACTGGTGATGTGCCAGTTGTTTTTCTCTCTTGCTGTCAGAAACAGTTCAAAATCAATCTTTCAGATTGGGATTTTCTCCAATAAATACCTGGTTGTAGCAATTGTTTTGGGTGTCCTGCTTCAATTAGTAGTAATCGGTGTTCCGTTTATGCAAAGGGCATTTCATTTGCAAATGCTTGATTTGGGAGGTTGGTTAATTGCAATTTCCTTGGGTTTGGTTCCCCTGTTGGTTAACGAGATTGTCAAAATATTTATCCGGGCACGGATAAAACGTGCAAATGTGTAAATGAAAGAGAATTTGCTAACAGCTTTGAATTCGCTTTTAGCAGACGAACCTGGTGCCAATAATCAGTATATGGTACATTCTGAAAGGTGTCATAACCAGGATTACGAAAAGTCAGAAGCTTAAGTGAAACTTTGGATTTAAAGAATAAAAAAACTGCAAATTGAAACATCATGAGACAGATAGAAAAAGAGAGCAGGATAACAGTAAATAACATTACGGTTAGCTACAACGATGCGGGAACTGATGGAGCTCCGGCGATTATATTCATTCACGGCTTTCCGTTTAATAAATCGATGTGGAAAAGCCAAATTGAAACATTAAGAATGGATTATCGGGTGATTACCTATGATGTTCGTGGGCATGGGAATTCCGATATGGGTGATAAAGATTTCTCTATTGAGCTTTTCGGGCAGGATCTGATCCTCCTGATGGATGCTCTGAAAATTGAAAAGGCAATGCTTTGTGGTTTATCGATGGGTGGATACATTGCATTAAACGCGATTGAAAACCATCCGGAACGTTTTACTGCACTCGTGCTAAGCGACACCAATTGTGCATCCGATACTTCCGAATCAAAAGAAAAGCGAATGAAAGCCATTGAAAGTATCAGGGAAAACGGCGTGGAAAAATATGCCGATGAAAGCCTGAAAAAATTGTTTGCACCTGATTCTTTTACAACAAATTCAAATGAGGTTGACAAAGCCAGGAAAATGATCACGACAACCTCTAAACAATCGCTTTACAATACCTTGCACGCTCTGGCTAAGCGCAAAGAATCCTGCACCAAACTTCCGGAGATAAAAGTCCCTGTACTTATACTTGTTGGAAAAGAAGACATTATTACACCCCCGGAAGCCGCACAATTAATGCACGAAAAAATAAAAGGCTCATTTCTGCATATTATTCATCATGCCGGTCATATGAGTAATGTGGAAAATCCGTTAGAATTCAATGACCACCTGAAAACGTTTGTAACTAAAGTAAAGCAGAAATCAAAAAAATAAGGACAAATACGTTATACAAAGAAAAAGGTAAAGAAAAAACTCCTGCTTTCAAGTGGATGTATCCTTAAAAGTAGCCCAAAAAATGATCAATTACCTAAAATTGTTTTTTGAATAATTTTTCAATGGTACTTGCCAGATCGAAATCCAGCTTAGTTATACCCTTAGCTTCATGATTGGTTAATGATATACTTACTTTGTTGTATGAATTACACCAATCCGGATGGTGGTTCAACTTCTCGGCTTCGAGAGCAACTGCAGTCATAAATGAAAAGGCTTCTACAAAGGTTTTGAACTTAAAATCTCTGTTAAGGGTATTATTCCCGAGTGACCAGTCTTTTAAATGAAGTTTCAAAAATTCGGTAACTTCCTGTTCTGAAAACGTCTTCATAATTTCATTTTTAAAATTGTTTCTACTTCAACCTTTGCCCCATTTCAACCGAAACAGGCAAACCCAGGCAAATTCATTAATTGACGAACAATAGAGAATCTAAAATGTTCATAATAAATACGTTAAATTCTAAATTCAATAAACCCCGGCACAAGTAGAGCCGGAGTACATTGTTGGATTTCTTACTAAAATGAGTAGCTATGAAATATCGAACAGAAAAAGAGACGGGTGAAGTGTTTGTCCAATGTGTGAAAGATGTAATTTCTTTCAAAAATTCTGTAACACTTATCCTTCCTCTGCACTTTAACTTAGTTTTCTCAAAATTCACATAGAAAATATGAATGAGAAAAAAGATAAGTTGAATCTGTCTGAAAGTCAGGAGGATAACAACAAGAAAAATAATCTTCAGGGCTACCCCATCTATCCCGACAATGAAGATATTTACAAAATCTTTAAGGAAGAAGAGGAAATAAATCCGGAAGACATTTCCAAAACAAAAGTACCAGACAGCACCAATGCTTTAAGACGAAAAAATCTGGGTAATGAGATTGGTGAAAACGATCTCGACATTCCAGGTTCAGAGCTGGACGACATTCAGGAAGATATTGGGAGTGAAGATGAAGAGAACAACTATTACAGTCTGGGCGGTGACGACCATGAAGATCTGGAAGAGAATCAGGGAGAATAGAGCACTTTATAGCACTTTTCAAATGGATACGGTTCAGGGATAAAAAAAAGCTGCTCAGCATTTTCTGGATAGGACGAAATCCCATCTCAAAGACAAAAAAATAAAAACCTTATTAAAAGAAGGAGAAACTGCTGACTCGTACCGGAATGGATTAGAGTACTTTGTGGAGCTGGCGGGAGTGTTCGTCCGCCAGATGGCGAACTCAGTTAGGGTCTTTTTGTTGTCCCAACGCTGTGCAGGTTTACTGAGCGTTTCCGCTACTCAGTACAACGCAAGCGATCAAATTCGCTCCACAACATTCACCTTGATACTATTGAATCTTCATGATCCCGAGACGTGCATCCAATAAATCAAGATACTTGTCTTTCATTTCTTTTGATAAGAAACTGATATTAATCAATTCTTTCCATTTGGGGATGGCAGAAGAAATGGTGACCAGAACATTATCAACGGTTTTGGAAGTTAATTCACATCTTTCTATTCCAAAATAAGAAACAAGCATATTACGTGTTAGATGCTTTTTCTTTCCTTTTAGGGTCAATGCAATTTCTTCGTCAGGCTTCCTATATTCAATTGTGGTATTGACAAGATCATAACATGGTGATAGTTTGACTTTACTGTCTTCAGTGATAACAGAGAAATTTTTAAGATGCCCATCGTCATTGCCAATAAGGTAATTG
>JBBQHB010000165.1:0-5051 GCA_038323575.1 Bacteroidales bacterium
ATCCCAAGAACCATGCTGGTAGGTAGAGTTACAATGCCAGATGGAACAACTGCCGGATATAAATTGGTGGAACCTGGCGATTTTGTAATTAGTCTTCGTTCATTTCAAGGTGGTTTGGAATATTCATATTACCGTGGAATTGTAAGTCCTGCCTACATCGTTCTTAAACCAAGGAAGAAAATCAACGATGAATTTTACAAGCATTATTATAAATCCTATGAGTTTATTGGGCGTTTAGCGACCGCAGTTATCGGAATCCGTGATGGCAAACAGATAAGTTACGATGATTATTGCATTGTAAAGATTCCATATCCATCATACGAAGAACAAACCGCTATTGCCCAAGTTCTACAAGTTGCCGATAAAGAAATACAACTGCTTAAAGCCAAAACCGATAAACTGAAAGAGCAAAAAAAGGGAATGATGCAGGTGTTGCTGACAGGAAAAAAACGACTGAAAACTTAAATCTGTAGTTATGCAAATCAATTCAAAAGAAATCCTGTTCGGTCAGCCCATTCTTACAATACGGGAAGTTGTTCGACAAGCTATGAAAGGAAGACTTTGGGGAAAATCCAAAGGAGAAGTTCCAGCGAAAGTTGCCAAGGTAATAAAACAAACTGAAGCGGTGGCTAAACAGTTGATAAAGGAACTAATTGAAGACGATTACCTCATCTTAAACGAAGAGAATTTTGGGGAGTATTTTCAATACGAATTAACAGAAACTGAAAAGGGTAGGCGGTTTGGTATTGCCAATGCCTCGAACCCAATTAGCAGGCAAAAAGCAAATCAACTATTGAACCAACTGATTGAACGGGCAAAAGCTATTAATGAAAATGACGAATTAATCTACTTTGTGGAAAGCATAAAAGTATTTGGCAGTTACTTGTCAGACAGGGATACTTTAGGCGATCTTGATGTTGGCGTTAAGCTTACCCGAAAACATAAAAGAGGTGATTTTATAAAGCATAATCAAAAGCGAATAGCCCTGGCCAAAGCAAATGGTAGGCAATTCAGCAATTCTACTGAAGAACTTTTTTGGCCTCACCGGGAGGTGATGTTAATGCTGAAAGGAAAGCAAAGAGGTTTGAGTCTGCACGATGAGGATAGAGATGAGGTTTTAAAGATGACAGAAACGAAACTGGTATATCACTATTGAGAAAATATGACGAAGTAATAAATTAATATCTACCCAAAGCTGCACGAGCAAAAAAAGGGGATGATGCAGGTGCTGCTGACGGGAAAGGTGAGAATATTAAATTGCCTGAAATCAGGAAGTTGATCGGACAATGGTAATTATCGGGGAATGTTTGAAAGAAACCATTAATTTTATACAATATATTTAACACGCAAAGCCATGATAAAAGAAGTAAGCTTAAAAAATTGGAAGAGTTTCGATTCTACTACTTTGTATATCGATCCATTAAGTATTCTGATTGGAACCAATGCCAGTGGTAAGTCGAATATATTGGATGCGTTTCTCTTTTTGTATCGGTTGGCATGGGGAAAACAGATACTATCATCGGTGAATGGTGACAGTGAACTCTCACCTATTCGTGGTGGACTGGATTGGATCGTGAGAAAAGGGGAAACAGAATGCGAACTGCAAGTATTGGTTGGTACTGATAATGACGAAATAGAATTTAGATATATCATCCGAATACGTAAGATAAATGGAAGTCGTTTTGAACTTTGTGATGAATCATTGGAGTCTATACGTAAAAAACCTCAAGGAATAACTGAAATTAAAAAACTGTTTTACACTGAGGATAAATTACATGGCTTTTTTAATATCTCCGCCTATTTTAGTACGACTCAAGGAGGGTTCAAACCAATTCAATTGAACCGAACATTTTCTATCCTAAGTCAGATTGAGACCATGGGTATTCGCAGTGAAATAAAGGAAGCGGGTACAAAGGTTTTGAATGAATTGAGAAATATCTTTATTCTTGATCCGATCCCCAACCACATGCGTTCGTTCTCAAAATTGTCAGATCGGTTACAAAGTGATGCAGCCAACATCGCAGGCGTTTTGGCGGCCTTGCCTGAAGGTCATAAAATGGGTGTTGAAGCTATTTTAACAGAATATGTCAGTCATTTGCCGGAAAAGGATATTTTAAAAGTATGGTCGGAAACAGTTGGGTTACTCAAGACTGACGCCATGCTCTATTGCAAAGAGCAGTGGACTGAAAATGAAAGCCTGGACATTGATGCAAGGGGAATGTCAGACGGAACATTGCGCTTTTTGGCTATAATCACCGCCATGTTGACAGTTAAAGAACATAGTTTGTTAATTATCGAAGAAATAGATAACGGATTACATCCATCGCGAGCGAAGATCCTGGTAGAAATGCTTCAGAAGTTGGGAAAAGAATATAAAGTAGATATCCTATGCACCACCCACAATCCTGCTTTATTGGATGCTTTTGGGAATACGATGATTCCATTTATTTCCTATGTACATAGAAATAAAAAGACAGGTTGTAGTAATATTATTTTATTAGAGGATTTTAAGATGCTGCCCAAACTGATGGCATCTGGTACAATAGGCGATCTAATGACAATAGGAGCTTTGGAGCAAACAGCTGAAAGGAGTGACAGCCATGAGTAAAGTACTTATAATGGATACTTCTATACTATGTGTTTGGTTGCAAATACCTGGAAAAGCGACTTTGGGTGAAGGAAAAGATAGTTGGGACTATGAACGTGTGAATCAAAAAATTGAAGCAGAAATAACAGAAAACTCCATATTGGTTTTACCATTGGCTTCCATTATTGAAACTGGAAATCATATAGCGCAAAGCGCAGGTGATCCATATAATTTGGCCTTATCTTTTGCAGAATTGATCCGCAAAACAGCGAATAGCGAGTCTCCATGGGCCACTTTTACTGTCCAATCAGATTTGTGGAGTGCCGAAAAATTAAATGATTTGGCTAACAATTGGCCTATACTTGCTTCCCAAAGATTATCATTGGGAGATGCAACGATAAAAGATGTAGCGGAATACTATGCACAGCAAAAGTTAACAGTAGAAATATTTACTGGCGACAAAGGGCTAAAAGCCTATGAACCGATTGCCGTTCCAGCAATTACTCCCAGAAGAAGAAAATAATCCAGGAAAAGATATAATTCTCCACAATGAGGTAAGAATTCTCCATATTTCGAAGGTAGGACTTAATGAAGAGGATAAAGATGCTGGTAATTTAATAGCTAGAGAGATTTCTAAAAGAAATTTAATTCTCCACAATGATATAGGAATTCTACATATTTCTGAAATTAGGCATGGAAGAGAAGATAAAGAAGGTATTAGGATTAGCAAAAGATATTTTAACGAATAGTTCATCAAAAGAATGGATACACCAAGCTTTAAAGAAGATCATATAAGTCAGATACCAGCTTTGCAGATGCTGCAAAACCTGGGTTATATCTATTTGTCGCCAGGGGAAGCTTTGCAGATGCGTGGTGGAAAAACAACAAATGTGTTGCTTGAAGATGTATTGCGAAACCAGTTGAAAGAAATCAACTCCATCAAAATCAGCTCAACCAAAACCAGTGTTTTTAGCGACGCTAATATTGAGAATGGCATTCAGGCGCTCAAAGATCTTCCGATGAACGAAGGATATATTGCCGCCAGCGAAACGGCTTATAACCTGCTAACCCTAGGCAAATCGTTTGAACAAAGCATCGACGGAGATAAAAAAAGCTTTACCCTGCAATACATCGACTGGCAAAACATCGGCAATAACGTTTTTCATGTTACCGAAGAATACAGCGTGATGCGCAGCGCCAGCAAAGAGCACTACCGCCCCGATATAGTGTTGTTTGTAAACGGCATTCCTTTGGCCGTTATTGAATGTAAACGGCCTGACATGAAGGAGCCGTTATCTCAGGCCATCTCCCAAAATCTCCGGAACCAGCAGGAAGACGGGATTCGTTCCTTGTTTGTTTATGCGCAATGCCTTCTTAGTTTAGCCACAGATAGTTGCTCTTTTGCCACCATCGGAACGCCGGAAAAGTTCTGGTCTCAATGGAATGAAAAATTCCAAAATTTGCAGGAAGAGCAGTCGTACAACAATTCTTTACTGAAATTTAAGAATACACCACTTGATCCTGAACAGAAAAACAAATTGTTCAGTGATCGGTTCAGGTATGTTCGCAAGCATTTCGATGATCTGGAAAGTCAAAAGATACTCCCGGTAAAACAGGATGAATATTTGTTCAGCTTATGCCATCCGGAACGGCTACTTGATATGGCTTTTAATTTCATTGTATATGATAATGGGGTGAAGAAAATCGCCAGATACCAGCAATTCTTCGCTATAAAGAAAACACTCAGCCGGATCAATAATATAGAAGGTGGAAAACGCAAAGGCGGTGTTATCTGGCATACTCAGGGAAGTGGCAAATCGTTGACAATGGTCATGTTGGCTCAGGCAATTGCTTTAGAGAAGTCGATTAAAAATCCCAAGATTATTTTGGTAACCGACCGGGTTGATCTGGATGACCAGATTACCGGAACTTTCCGCAAATGTGGAAAGATGGTTGAAAATGCCACGACTGGAAACCGTCTGGTAGAATTGCTTGAAAGCAAAAGCGATGTGATTATGACAACCGTAATCAACAAATTTGAAAAGGCCGTCCGGCAACTCAAACAGCCGCTTTTATCGCCCGATATCTTTGTTTTGGTGGATGAAGGGCATCGCAGTCAGCATGGAACGTTTAACATCGACATGCTCAAAACCATGCCCAATGCCTGTTACATTGCCATGACGGGAACGCCACTTTTCAAGCGGGATAAAAATACGGCAGCCCGGTTTGGTGGAATGATTGATACCTATACGGTTGATCAGGCTGTAAAAGATAAAGCTGTTGTGCCTTTATTGTATGAAGGACGACATGCCATACAAAAAGTAAATGAAAGTCCGGTTGACAACTTCTTTTCCCGGATTTCGGAACCGCTTACCGAATACCAACGGGCTGATTTAAAGAAAAAATTCAGTCGCGCCGACCAGTTAAATATTGCCGATCAGAAAATTTATGCCATTGCCTGGGA
>JBBQHB010000166.1:0-5017 GCA_038323575.1 Bacteroidales bacterium
TCGAAAGTTGAAATTTACCATCAGAGTCGGTAACAATACCAATGGTAGTTCCCTTTACCACAATGGTGACACCCGGCAAGGTGCGACCTTTACTGTCGTTTACTGTCCCGGATATGACCTTTTTTTGAGGTTGCTGGGCCACGGATGTTTCAGTATCACGTGTAAATAAAGTGCTTTGAGAATCATTGATTTTGGCTGAGGCGGTTGCTAATGAGATGAATAATAACAGTGCACATAAATTCATAGCCAACATGATTCTTTTAAAGTTCCGGAAATATGGAACCATTAACTCGGATTTTTGCATAGTTTTTTTTGGTTTTAGCTTGCTGGAATTACTTCGATTTTTTTTAATTATCATTTGCTTTCTTAAAACAGGTATTGGGAAATTTGCACATGGTGATTTTAGATTACCTTCATAAATAATTATATTATCAATTTAAATGCCTATAAATTATTGCCATCCAGGATTTTGAGGCATTTTCTTTGTGAGGTTTGCATCAATTACCGACTGAGGAATTGGGAAGAGGGTATCCCTTTTTGTGATATTCTCCCCTCCAAAATGATTGAAAGCCTTGGTTCTGTCATACCATTTACCTGTTCTTAATAAAGTATATCTTCGTTGTTCTTCAAGGAAAAGTTCACGGGACCTTTCATCCAGGATGAAGTCAATATTAACAGCAGCAGCACTCACAGGAGTTGCATTCGACCTGCTACGGATGATATTAATGGTTGCAGCTGCATCTGCCGGGAGTTTAAGCAGCAATTGTGCTTCTGCTTTCAGGAGATAGGTATCTGCCAGCCTTAAAGCAATGTAATCATCAAAATTTGGACTTTGAGTTACATTATCCGGATTGGTTCCTTCAACCTTCCGTGAATAGGGCCAATTTGTCCTCATCCACGTAGCATAGGTAAGATCTTTAGACCAGTCAAGCCATAAGGTATCCCCGTAATGATAATTTGTTGGTAATTTATCAGCAGGATAAGGTGCATTTCCAGCAGCATCTTTTAAAATAAAAAACTTCCTCATCACATAATTTGAACCTCTTACGTCCTGCTTCTCGTAGATATCAATAGCCCATTTTGTTGGAGCTGTATAGGCTTTACCCCTTCCTCCTCTTTCATAAGTTATCTGCAAAGGCACCACACTTCCAATTTTAATATCCATGAACCTGCCCTGATGATTGGCACGGGTACAGGGGTCTGATCCCCCACCAATGGTTTCAAACTCAAACTGCCAAACCCACAGTGCCTCAGTATTTCCCTCTTCCCGGTTTTTATTGCCTTTTAAAAACATGTCCATAAATGCTACGCCAGGTTGGGTTTTCTTTACACCATAACGAGTTGTTATAAGCTTGTACTGAGGAGTATTAATAGCCTTATTTGCCCAGTATAGGGTACTATCAGGTTTTTTCAGAACAAGGTACATCTCAGCAAGATAATGTTGTATTGCACCTTTAGTCAGTCTTCCCTGGAGAGACGGTTCAACAGAAATATATTTCTCCGCAAATAATAAATCTGAGATTATCTGCTTTCTTACAACCAGTACGGGCGTCCTGTCCCAATCTGTTTTTATTGTTGATCCGAGTGATTCTTTTAGGTTCAATGGGACATCTCCCCAGCAGAAAGTAAGATGGCGGTAGGCCCACGCCCTCATGGCCCGAGCCTCTGCAATTACCCTGTTTTTGTTTGCATCAGCAGTAGCACCAGTTCCTCCCCAGTCAATATCAGAACTTGCTTCTGCCTTGCTGATAATGGTGTTTGTTGCATTAACAATCCCATAAAGCCAGGCAAATACCCTTTGGTAATTACTATTTGAAGGATTACTGACGTCACCCCAGTAAATAGCAATTTGACTAAAACCAGATCCCCAATTTGGACACAAATTATCTGTACCGTTTGTAAACATACCTGAGGTAAAATCTATGCTCCCGTTAAGTTCTCTTCTGATCAGGGAATAAGCCCCATTTATACCAGTCTCAAAACCGGCTAAACTTGTATACAGGGTTTCAGATGTAATGAGATGTTGTGGCTTTTCTTCAAGCGAATTTATCCCGCATCCGGCAAGGAATATCACAAATGATATAACCGTGATGATATTGATTGATTTAGTTTTCATGTTTTTTACCATTTAAAGTTAAATTTCACCGTTCATTAAAATCCCAGGTTTAGTCCAAAAACAAATTCCTTTTGTAATGGAATTGCTTCCTGGGCATCTAATTCAGGATCAAGTCCACGCCACGGAGTAAAAGTAAACAGGTTCCTGCCTGTAATATAGAGCTTTAACTTGTTCAAGCCTATTCTACCTAAGAGGTTCTGGGAAAAATCATAAGAAAGGGATATATCTTTAATCCGGGTAAAACTTACAGACTCGTATATACTTGCCTGTACACCCGCCATCCTTTCAGCAGTATCAAAATTCATATAAAAATCATTTGATGGATTAGTGGGTGTCCACCAGTTTTTATTAATCGTATTGTGTCTAACCCCTGCTGTGACATCCTGATCAGTCATGGCTGCATTGTTTCTGGTTGCACCCTGAACACCATGTATAAAAACGTCCAAAGTGAAATTTTTATAAGAAAGGGTGTTAGTAAGTCCCCATATAAACTTAGGATCCCGCTGCCCAATAATTTGCCTGTCGTTCGCGTCAAGTTTACCATCTCCGTTAATATCCTTGATTTTGATATACCCGGGAAAAGAACCCCATTTGGCAGCTGCAGCAGCTTCATTTGTCTGCCATACGCCATCAAAGACATAACCAAAGTTCACTCGGATAGGCTGTCCAATAAACCATTGATTAGCAACATCATCAATTTCTTTTCCTACGGCATCTAAATTTCCGTATAAAGAAACTATCTTGTTCTTAACAAAGGAGACATTGCCGGAAGTAGTCCATTTAAAATTATTTGTGACAATATTTTTTGAATTAACTGAAAATTCAATACCCTTATTTTCTGTTGCGCCAATATTTTGGGTGATTGAAGTGATGCCATGGACCGCTGAAATGGTTCTGTTTAAGAGCAGATCTGAGGTATTCGTTTTGTATAGGTTTAGCGTTCCGGAAATCCTGCTTTTTAAAATTCCGAAATCAATACCGGCGTTAGTTGTACGCGAAGTTTCCCAACCAAGATTATCTGAGCCAAGTTTGCTCGGTTTATATCCTGGCAATGAAGTGCTCCCTGCCACCATATTTTCTTCGCTCAACCTCGATATTGTTTCATAAGCCCCAACGGCCTGGTTTCCGTTTAAGCCATACGAAAATCTCAATTTCAATTCATTAATCAGATCCTTCCATCTGAAGAACTTTTCGTTATTGATGTTCCAACCTAAAGCCACAGAAGGAAAGGTACCCCATTTACTGTTGGCTCCAAAGCCTGAATAACCATCCCTGCGGGCTGTTAGCGTCAACAAATAACGGCTTGAATAGGTATAATTAACGCGGAGCATTTGTGAATTCAGGGAAGTCTCGTTGTAGGTATAACCTGGCGTTACCAGATCCGCCTGTGCGGAAGAATACCAGCTTAGAAAATCATGGGGAAATCCAGATGCACTCATTGAATTTGTGCTGTTTTTATTCCCTTCATGGCTCAATAATGCCGTAGCAAAAATATTGTGGTTACCGAATTCCTTTTTAAAAGATAAAATATTCTCTACAACGGTATTGTTGCTTTTATAACGGGAGGTATTTGCTTTACCGCGAGCATCTAACCCGGTTTTTGTATCCCTTCCCATATAGGTAGCTTTGTCGGCAAATCTAAAACTGACCCCCGTATTAATCCTGTAGCTCAACCCTTTGATAAAAGGAAAATCGATGATTGCATAATTATTGCTCAGTACCTGGTATGATTCATCCAAATCTTTGTACAAGGTAGTTTCAAGTGGATTAGTACGAATCGGATCATCCACAATCGGGACCACCGTTAAATTACCATTTTCATCATAGGCTTTTGCAAGTGGGTTCCTGTAGAACAAATCACCCATATTAGGGGCTACACCGCTAAGGTCATCAGTGGATAATTGTACCCTTGTCCCAATAGTCAGCCATTTGGCAATTTTCGTGTCGACGTTGATCCTGGTCGTTAAACGTTTAAAATTGTCATTTACAATTAAGCCCTTTACATCCAACCAACTTCCTGATATGTAATATTTCGTGGCTTGGCTCCCACCAGACAATGAAATGTTATGCTGTTGACTATGGCCGTTGCGTAATCCTAAATCCAGCCAGTTCACCCACTTTCCAGAATCATAAATTTCCTGTTCCGATTGGGTCATTCCTGTAGGTAAGCGTTTCATTTTGAAATCATAAAATTCCTTGCCGTCCATGATGTCAGGCAATTTGACATAGCTCTGAAGAGAATATTTTCCATCGTACGATATAATAGGTTTACTGACAGTACCCTCACTTGTAGAAATCAGGATCACTCCATTCGATCCCCTCGAACCATAAATGGCTGCCGCAGAGGCATCTTTTAAAATTTCGATTGATTGAACATCGTTTGGATTAATATCACTTATGGATCCGTCATAAGGGATACCATCCACTATAATCAATGGAGTGTTACTCGCTAATATTGAGTTACGTCCCCTGATCATTATCGCCTCACTCGGTGCGGCGCCCGCTGATGTTGTTTGAATCATAACTCCGGGTATGGATCCTTGAATTGCCTGTGCAATATTAAGGTTTGGGGTCATTTCCAGTCTTTCTTTGGGTAAAGAAGAAACCGTTCCGGTTATGTCACTTTTTTTCTGAGTCCCATAACCGATCACAACGACCTCATCTACGCCAATAGTTTCTTCGGCCAGAACTATTTCAAATTTGCTGCTTCCGGCAATTGGTACTTCCTGACTCTTCATGCCTACGAACGAAAATACCAGTGTTTTGGCATCCGGGGGGATCGAAAGTTGAAATTTACCATCAGAGTCGGTAACAATACCAATGGTAGTTCCCTTTACCACAATGGTGACACCCGGCAAGGTGCGACCTTTACTGTCGTTTACTGTCCCGGATATGACCTTT
>JBBQHB010000167.1:0-4941 GCA_038323575.1 Bacteroidales bacterium
CGGGAAATGGCAAAAGCAACCAGTGGCATAATCAGATAATGAGCTCCAACCCCGATAATGACGCCTTTGGGCATTTTAATCACCCCCGTAAAATCGTTCATACTCATCTGTGATCCCATTCCAAACATGATTATCTGCAAGAGCGGTACAATCAACAATTTAAGCTGAAAATCGCCAACAGAAGTAAAATATTGAGGATAAAACATGGATGCGGTAACGGCAGTGAAAATCCAGATTGTATAAGAGAAACCTTTCACTGCTTCAAATCCTCTTACACCAATCGCGAGAGAGACAAAGAATGCGATCAGTAAAGGTCCGGCACTGGCTACATTCCCGGTAAAGATGAGGGCCAAAGAAATTATTAGCAATATTATAGCAAAACCCATCGCTATTCTGTGAGCGGTCATTTTTTTCATCGTACGGAGGTTTACAAGACTAAATATTAAAATTACGCAGGAAACTTTATTTCCCGCGTAATGGTGTTTAAGTTTTAATAGACATCGGCTTTTTCATTCCAAAAAGCGCAATTGAAAATCGGGTTTGATTCAAAACCGGTCTGGAATTAACTCCAGGTTCTGTCATGCGAACGTTTTTCGTTCCATTCATCAGTTGGCGCAAAAAAGCTTTTATCTTTTGCGTGCAAATGCTCTTTAACGACGTCTTCATTCAATTCGATTCCTAAACCAGGTGAATCGGGGACGTTTGCAAATCCTTTGGTAATTATTGGTTTGCCATCAGTCATTTTCACCAAACTTTCCCACCATGGCAGGTCAACAGAATGATGCTCCAGCGCTAAAAAGTTCTGGGTAGCAGCGGCACAATGTACGCAGGCCATAAACGAAACTGGTGTTCCTGCCTGGTGCATCGCCATTGCAATGCCATGTTCTTCCGCATAATCGCCAATTCTCTTGGTCTCCAAAAGTCCGCCCGAAGATGACAAATCAGGGTGAATGATATCAACTGCATGAATATCGATCAGCGGTTTAAAGTTTTGAAGCAGGAAAATATCTTCACCGGTATTCGTAGGCGTTTCCAGCGCGTCGGTTATCGTTTTCCATTGATCAGCATATTGCCATGGAATCATATCCTCCAGCCAGGCCAACCGGTATTTCTCAATGGCCTTTCCTAAACGGATGGCATTGTTTAAATCGAAATGACCAAAATGGTCCGTCGAGATAGGTATATCCCAGCCAATGTGCTCGCGTGTATGTTCCGCAACTTTAACCAGTTCCTCCAGCCCTTTATCTGATATTTGAATCTGTGTAAATGGGTGTTTTGTATTTCCATAACCCATATAATCCCGAAGGTCATATTGTCCAGATGCTCCATCCCAGAATTCATGATTCACCAATGCACCCGGGATATCCTTCAGGTTGTTGATGGAAAGATCCATCTTCAGCCAGGTGTAACCCTGGTCCTGAATGCGATACCTGATTTTTTCTGTTTGCTCTTCATGGGTTTTCCCTTCAGGTGTATCCGCATATAATCTGATCTTGTCACGATACCTTCCGCCTAATAATTGCCAGGCTGGAACGTTGTATGCTTTGCCAACGATATCCCAAAGTGCCATTTCAACACCACATACACCACCAGCCTGACGAGCGGGCCCGCCAAACTGTTTGATAATTTTAAAAATCATCTCCACATTGCATGGATTGAGTCCCAATATCCGGCTTTTAAGCATTAATGCGTAACGAACATCTGCGCCGTCTCTTACTTCTCCCAGTCCGTAAATACCCTGATTGGTATCGATCCGGATAATGGCTGTCTGACCAAGAACCGTTGTCACGGCATAGCGCATGTCTGTTATTTTCAATTCTGAAGGACTTGAAGAACGCGAAACCTTAGAGGTGCTCTGAGCAATGGTATCTTCAATCGATAAATTCATTAATCCTCCTAAAGCAAGGCCGCCAAGAGCGGTTGTCTTCAGAAAATTCCGACGATTATTGGACGTAGCGGGATTTGCAATTTCGGCCTTCACTACTTCAGCCTCTTTTTTTTCCAGCTGTTTATTTTTTTCAGCGATTTGCTGCAAAATACTTTTCATCATGTAATTAGTTTAAAGAATGAAATGAGCTATTTGAAATTTAACGCATTGTTAAAAATTCCTTTCTTTCATATATTTATCTAATTCTGCTTTCGTCATCGGCAATTTGCCAGGGTAGTTATTCAGCCAGTTTAGGAAGTCTTTTTTAATCTCTTCACTCCATTCACTATCGATCTCACCTGCCAGGTATTTCTTTTCCTGGAGCCGAAGATGTCCAAATTCGTCGCGAAGCGCTGTAACTTCAGAGGTCAGAACCAGGTCTTCGACGAGATAAGCAGGAATGAAAATGACGCCATATTTTTTTGCAAGAACAACATCTCCCGGCAATACGGTGGCACGTCCGACCCGTATCGGTGCATTAATGGTTGTCAGCATCATTTGCTGAATATAGGAAGGATCTGATCCTTTGATCCATCCGTTGAATCCTTTGATCTCTGAAATTCCCTCCTGATCTCTTACAGATCCGTAGAATACGACACCTCGCTGCGATTTGGCATAGATCGAATTTCCCAGATTATCGCCAATTAAAGTGCCATCTGCAATTTTTCCATAGGCATCAGCTACATAGACGTCACCAGTTATCAGCATATCGATTGGCCACGAATTTGTTCCACCCTTTTGTGCCCTGTTTTCAGCTTTACCCTGTTCTTTTACCTGTTTTTCAAGGTCGGGTCTGAGCGGCATATACTGGGCAGTTACAACGCGTCCGGTCATTGCTTCGCCTGGGTTGATAATTGTCCAGTCACCTTCAAACTGGTTCATAAATCCTTTATTACGGAGAACGCCCCATGCTTCTTCAATGGAAATATTCTTTAACCTTTCAAGTATTGCATCAGATACTTTGGGTCTGCCGTCCGGAAAACGTTCACCTTTCCACTCAGCCGTTAAAGCCTTGATGTATTCAGGCGTTGAACCAACATGCTGTGCATTGGCAAAAACACAGCTTAATACAAAAGCAATAAGTAATACTGTTTTTTTATTCATACGATTAAATTTAAGAAATTATGATTGTCCGGTGTCATGAAATAAGTTCAGGAAAATTAATCATTTTCCTTACCAAATTCAACAAATTGTTAAGTCGTGCCAACTGTTTAATAAACTGTATGGTACTAAAAAAGATTGATTGGTATTGCTGAACAAAATTGATTAAAAAACTCAAATAACACTCAAAATTAATGGAGTTTCTTTTATAAAAAAGTCCCGGCCTGAGGGAGCCGGGACTAAAACCAAAATAACCAAAAAACTATGGAAACAAAAAACTATTCTCTATTGCATTTATGGCCGCTAAACAGTTGTTTTAGCAGTTTCTTTTTCTGCATTCTCTTTGCGCGTCGCCCGACTACGGGCAAGCGATACAGCGTCGGTAATAATATCGTTAATCTTATCTTCGATTGAACTAAACTGAGCAGGTTCATTTTTGCTGTTGGTTTCGATATAGCTGAGCAATCCCTTCAGGTAAAATGTGATTGTATCTTTTGATTTTTTGAGCAAGGGAAAATCAATGCCAGCTTCCGCTTCGACTTTTGACTGATATACATTTTCGAAATCCGTTTGCCTTGCTTTCAACCGTTCGAGCCAATCGATGGCCGTAATGGCTGCAAGTTCCTCCTGAGAAGCAGAAGTGCTAAATTTTTCAAACAGCACTTCCAGTTTTGTCGTCTCGGCACCGTATGGCAACGAGTAGATCGTATTGCCAACATTTTCCAACATTAGTGAAAGGTCGTTGGCAGCTTTATCTTTTAAAGCATCACCGCTGTTGCAACATGCGCGGATGTAATCACGCAGACCGATAAAGGCATTGTCGCGTTTCTCATCGGCAAGCATCAAAACAGAGGTAAACTCACTGTTAAAGGTTCTTCCGAGTCCTCTACGAAGTTCGTTGTTCGCTTCGATGATGTGAGTACATAGCTTCATCAGGTACTCATTGCCGGGAGTTGTGAGTTTGCAGGCTTCAGCAATGCGGTTGGCAATCGCATAAAGTTCGTTCGAATTCAAAAGTGTAAAAGGTAAAGTTTTCATAAAATTAAAATTTAGCGTAATTTTAAAATGAATGAATCAATATAATGAGGGTAGTATGGTCGTATGAACGGTATTCTCAGAACGATTGTTTCATAAAAGCATACTTTTTTTATCAACTTTTGAATTTATTTTCGGAATTCACAATTATTCGGATTGAAGGGTATAAATCGGGCCGAAATTGCTTCAAAATCAAGTTGTAATTGGCTTCTTCAAAAGTTTGAAGAGAGGAAACAAGATCTCATTTTGCTTCTTCAAAAGTTTGAAGAGAGGAAACAAGATTCCATTTTGCTTCTTCAAAAGTTTGAAAAGAGGAAACAAGATTCCATTTTGGTTCTTGAAAAGTTTGAAGAGGGGAAACAAGATTCCATTTTGGTTCTTCAAAAGTTTGAAAAGAGGAAACAAGATTTCATTTTGATTCTTCAAATATTTGAAGAAGGGAAGTGTTCACAAAACTGCATCTAAACTATTTTTCTTTTGAGAAGGATGAATAGTCGCCCGGCGTCTGGTTCGTGTTTCAATGATTTCTATCGGACGTTTGCACAAAAGAGAATAGGAGGTTCCGCCGTTTTAAGCGGGAACAACTTTAAGAATTCTGATGTTGCAATTTATTGTAAATAAAAAAATCCGCATATAGCGGATTTCGTTGATTGGCCAGTTTGACCATATATGGTTTATATTGGTGCTGATCGAAGATCATCTTAAGGAACCAAACACTTTTTTCAATAAAGGGGTTACGCGGGCATTTACATCGGTACGGATATCTTTTTCGCGCTCGGCTATTTTCAGAAACATCCCTTTCAAAGCCTGTTCCAGGATGTAATCTTCGAGTTTGACATTCACTGTTTTTAAACCGGCGAATTGCCCCAGTGCCGAGC
>JBBQHB010000168.1:0-4888 GCA_038323575.1 Bacteroidales bacterium
AACACTATACTGAAAACCAGTAACTTGGGGCTCAGCCCCTTCGGCTCCCGCCCTACAAAATTAGCCGGAAAAATTATTTTTCCAACATATTGCAACTATTTAGTTTTCAACAATATTATTTTTGAGCTGAATCGCTGAAAATAAGTAGTACAATATCAGGAGTTAAAGCAGCGTTCAGGGGTGAAACCTGTCTAATTGGTATTTTTTTTGCCTAAAAAGGAGAGATTGATCATCATATACAGCCCTGCACTGGTGGATAATTTATTTAAGGAAGGGTTGTAAAAGAGATCGCTGGTGAATCCAAAATGGCTATGATCAAATATTTTGCGGTTGTAACGGTAGGAGAAGTCAATCAGATAATTGCGTTCTAAGGCTTCCGTTTTTCCGATGGCACTATTTTGGAATAGGGGCATTCCCAGAGGTGTAAAATAACTGTTGCTTTGCCAGTAACCTGTGCCAAAGCTGCCATAATCCGTATTCATGGCAGTCTGAATGAAAAATGCATACCCGAAATTACCCGACAGACCGGTTTCATGCATGGGATAGGTTGATTGCAGGAATGAGCACTCCAGTCGCCCGGACTTTATCAGGGGGCCATCTGTTTTGTATTCATATCTGATGCCTTCTGATACAACAATATGAGTTTGAGCCGGATCGGGACTTGTATCAATTTCGCCTCCTTCGTGCAGTCCGTAAAATGCCAAAGGTAGCGTGAGATTTTTGTCCCCTTTTTCAAACAATTTAAATTCGGCTAATGTTCCAAAGACAAATTTTTCCCTGTAAGGATCTCCGGTGAAGATCATCGTTTGCCAGTCGATCCACAGGTCTGTCTTCAACCATTGGTTGTTGAATTTGGCCTGAATACCAGCTTCCGGTTTGTCTTTCATAAAATGCTCGCTGTCCAGCATTGGTTCGGCCAGGCCATGATTTAAATCCTGATTCAGATTTCCCATCCGAAATGACAGATTTTTGGCAGGCATATAAATGACAGAAAACCAAGGGTATAAATTGTAGTTGTTGCTTCCATTGTATGCCAGAACTTGCCCTCCCATTTCCAACCGCAGGTTTTTGTCGGGATAATAGAGCAGTTTGGGACGAATCCAAACACCTGTCAGGGTATAACCATCCACATAATCGCTCTTGTATTCGGTGTCTTTGAAGAAATTGAGGTTATCGACTGCAATATAGAGGTTTCCGGTTGTTTTTGGATAAAAAGGTTCATCGCTGACGAAAATACCGGATCCTTCCTGTGAAAATGCTCCGAAAGAGAGCAGAACCAACAAAAGGGTAACAATAAGCTTTTGTCCCTGGTTGGAAATTAAAGTAACTACATTCATGAGCAACCTAAACATTGGCTTTGATGTTTTTGATCACAAAACGGTCGTACAAAAAGAGCAGGATTGCCGCGCCAATCCCTATTCCGGAAATCACCATCCAGATGGAGGAAGGGTGATATTTATCCCATAAAAATTGGGTAAACTGGCCGTTTGTCATCCCCAATTTTTGGGCAGCGGCATAAAGGTAATCATTTTGTGAAAAATGTTCGCTGATTGAAGGTATCTGGAAATTCCGCGAAACAACTTCCCGCTGGGCAAGCGATATCTTGTCTGACATTGACTGGTAAAGGTTACCCGATACAAAGCCGGCAAAGAATGAGCCAATTGCTACCGGGATGAAAGAGCAACCCATGTAAAGTGCCGTCTTGTTGGGCGGCGCAATCCGGCCTATGTATTCTGTGATTTTGGGTGAACTGGACATCTCACCGAATGAAAAGAGCATCAGGAAAAGCAACATGAGTAATCCGTTCTGCGTAGAGAAACACAAACCCATGGCGACTGAGGCAATAAGAATGCCTGTAGTCATCACCTTCAGCGGTTTGTACCGCATGGCAATGGCGGAGACGATTATCTGGAAGAGAATGATGAAGCCCGCATCTGCGTTGACCATCAGTTCTGCCGGAATGGTACCATCGGCAGATCCAATTTTACCTGCAAGCCAGGGCCACATGCTATTCAGAAAGTTGTATACCGGATGCGTATTTCCCCACTGATCGATAAATACAGGAAGAGAGAGGAAAAGCTGGTAGTACATCGTCCAGAAACCGGCAATAATCAAAAGAAACAGGAAGAAGCGCCAATCTGAAAGTGCTTCATAAATATTTTTGAACAGTGTTTTCAGCTCATCCAACAGGCTCATTTTTTTTTGCACACCTTTATCATTTGCAGGTTCCTTAAACAAAAAGATCAGCAGTATGAAATTGAAAGCGATCACAGCGGCGGAAGCGTAGAAAACATAATCCCAGGAATATTTTCTGAAGAAGCTGGTTACAAACGGGCCTATAAATGCACCTATATTAACCATCATGTAAAAGATACCGAACCCTATAGAGGAGGTTTCACTATTGGTTGTTTTGGCTACCGTTGCAGAGATAATTGGTTTGAAAAGCGCTGATCCGACAGCCAGGAAAAGGTACAACACAAAAACAGCTGCATAGGTATGGAACATGGGCATTGTCAAAAATGCCACTGTATAAAGGCTGTAAGCAATAAAAAGCGTTTTGCGGTAACCGATCCGATCGGCAATTGCACCGGTAATCAGGGGCAGGAAATAGAGAATGGCAGTGCCGATTCCCATCATCAATCCTTTCTGGGTCTGGGTGAATCCTAATCCGCCCTGATCGGTGGATCCGGTAAGATAGAGGGCAAAAAGCATATAAAACCCGTAAAAGGCCCACCTTTCGAACAACTCCATGGCATTGGCATACCAGAAGTTTGAAGGAAATTTTTTAAAAACAGTAATTGGTGTCATCTATCGATTGCTTTTGAATGGATCAAATGTAAAAATTTAAATAACTTCAAGCTATCTTTGCCCGCTCATATAATATAATGTATGGAAAGACGACAAAAACCTGACTGGCTGAAGATAAAACTTCCATCCGGGTCAGGCTACAGGCAGGTCAAGCAGATCGTTGAAGGGAATCAACTGCATACCATCTGCTCGAGCGGAAGATGTCCCAACATGGGAGAATGCTGGGGTGCCGGTACCGCCACTTTTATGATTCTGGGTGATATCTGCACCCGCTCCTGTAAATTCTGTGCGACCACTACCGGGAGGCCCCAACCGCCTGATGCGGGTGAGCCGGCCAAAGTAGCCGAATCAATCCGGCTGATGAGTTTGAGACACGTAGTGATCACTTCAGTCGACCGGGATGATCTTCCTGATGGAGGAGCAGGACAATGGGCTGCGACCATCCGTGAAATAAAGCGCGTAAATCCTCAGACTACCGTTGAGGTGCTGATCCCTGATTTTGACGGGAAACCCGGGCTAATTGCATTAATCGCTGCCGAAAAACCTGAGATCATCTCCCACAATATGGAAACGGTGGAGCGGCTTACCCCTTTGGTGAGGAGCAGGGCAAAGTACCGGACCAGCCTGAATGTAGTCCGACTGATCGGATTATCCGGCCAGATTTCCAAATCAGGAATTATGGTCGGTCTGGGCGAAACTTTCGAGGAAGTATTACAGTGTATGGACGACCTTCTGGAGACCGGCTGTGAGATACTGACCATCGGACAGTACCTGCAGCCGACAAAGAAACACCTCGAAGTTGTGGAATACCTGCATCCCGACAAATTTGAAGCATTCAAAAGAGAGGGATTGGCCCGTGGATTCAGGATTGTTGAGAGCGCTCCTCTGGTTCGCTCTTCATACCATGCAGAAAAGCACCTTATTCAAAAAAGCCTTTTATGAATTCCCTTCAGTTTATTGACCTTGGTCTTTCCGAATACGGTGAAACCTGGGAACGACAGGAGATGCTGATGAAAGAAATTATTGATCAAAAGATGGTCAATCAGCAGTTGCCCGAGGCGGAACGCACAACTACACCCGGTTATCTTTTGTTTGTCGAACATCCCCCGGTTTATACGCTGGGCAAGAGCGGTGAAGTTCATAACCTTTTATTGAACAGTACACAATTGGCAGACAAGAAGGTTAGCTTTTACAAAACCAACAGGGGAGGAGATATCACCTATCATGGCCCTGGCCAGCTGGTCGGATACCCCATTATTGATCTTGAAAATTTTGGGATGGGATTACGACATTATATATATAGTATAGAGGAGGTCATCATTTCCACTTTGAGCCAATATGGAATAGCGGCTTCCCGTGATCCTGAGGCCACCGGCGTCTGGCTGGATGCCGGGTTGTCGACCGCCCGTAAAATCTGCGCCATCGGGGTAAAAAGTTCCCGTCATGTGACGATGCATGGTTTCGCTTTGAATGTCAATACCGATTTAGACTACTTCCTGTACATCCATCCCTGCGGTCTGGTTGACAAAGGTGTTACATCGATGGCTAAAGAATTGGGTGGATTCCTTGATTTTGAACAGGTGAAAAAATCCGTTTTGTTAAGTTTCCTTTCGGTTTTCGACGTCAAAGATGGTTTTTCAAACTCTTGAGATTGTTCTCTTCAACACAACAGAGCATAAAACAGCGGTGATAACACCATTTATTACATTGAAAAACAATGAAATAACTCTAACTATTTTTTTAATTGACTTTTATTTAAAAATCTGACTGCGGGAAAGGAAAACTCTTTATCTTTGCACCCACGTTTAAGGGCAGAAAAGTGCAGCGATGCGGTTGAGTTTTTAGGCGAAGTTCATTGAGGGGAGCGTTTGTGTTTCCGGCAGGAAAGACAGGCGCGGCAGGGGTAGCGAAAGATTTTTGGAAAAAACGATTAAAAGTTTTGTTTAGGAGAAAAAAACGCTTTACATTTGCACTCCCGAAACGCGCAAAAAATTTGGTTAAACAGATTGAAGTGTGGATAGGAATGAAAGAAGAAATAGTTCATTGAAAAATATTAAGAAAGGTTAGAAGAGAAGAAGAC
>JBBQHB010000169.1:0-4485 GCA_038323575.1 Bacteroidales bacterium
AAAAGACAAGCCTATCGTCTTTGCTTTTCATGGCTACCCATGGCTGATCCACCGGTTAACATACCGCAGGACTAATCACGAAAACATGCACGTCAGGGGATATAAGGAAGAAGGTACCATTACAACTTCCTTCGACATGACTGTTCTAAATGATCTTGACAGATTTGATCTGGTACTGGATGTTATTGCCCGCGTACCAAAATTGGGTGCCAACGGTGCCAGACTGAAAAAGATCGTTCAGGACAAGCTCATTGAACACAAAATCTATATTGATAAACACGGTTTAGACATGCCCGAAATTCTTAACTGGAAATGGAAGCTGACTCATGAATAAACTCAGGCAAATATGGAGCAATCTGTGGTCTGGCTTTTGGTTTATGCCTTCGATGATTGTCTTGGTTAGTATTGTCTTCGCGGTAGTATTGATCGACACAGATTCCATCGTTAGTGACAAATGGCTGGCCCAGTGGCCGCGCCTGTTTGGAGCCGGAGCGCAAGGTGCGCGCGACATGATGTCCACAATTGCCGGTTCGATGATTACCGTGGTGGGTGTCACATTCTCAATGATCCTGGTGGTGCTGGCACTGGCTTCGAGCCAATATACCTCGCGTATCCTGCGGAACTTTATGCGCAGCCGTATCACTCAGGTTGTGCTTGGGATCTTCGCCGGCATTTTCACTTACAGTCTGATCGTGTTGCGCACTATTCGCAGCGGTGACGAAGGCGCATTTGTTCCAAACCTGTCGGTGTCCTTTGGCTTCCTGCTGGTGCTCGGGGGTGTTGGCGCCCTTATGTTCTTCATTCACCATATCGCCTCTTCAATCCAGGCTTCCAGCATCATCGCCTCGGTCGCTCAGGAAACCATCGCAGCCATCGATCGGCTTTTCCCGGAAAAACTTGGACAAGAGCCGGACACAGTCGATGATGACCAAAAGTTCCACCCTTTGGCCATGCGGAACTGGCGTGGCGTCCCAGCCGAGAAAGATGGCTATATACAGAGTGTGAATAACGCAGGGCTCCTTCGCGTGGCTCGGGACAGGAAAACCACAGTAAAGATAGAGCGCGGCATCGGCGATTTCGTTGTACGGAACACTACGTTGGCCTCACTTTCACTGAAAGAAAAGCCAGATGAGGAGACGATTACCGCCCTTCAGGCAACTTTCACTATCAGTCGCTACCGCACTGTGGAACAGGACGTGGCCTTCGGCATCAGGCAGATCGTGGATGTGGCATTGAAAGCACTCTCCCCCGGCATTAACGACACAACAACCGCAGTAATGTGCGTGGATTATCTGACGGCAATACTGGCCCGGATAGCGCCTCGACAAATCCCATCATTGTACCACTACTATGAAGGGGAACTGCGAGTGATTGCAAAAGGACCCAACTTTGAAAGTTTGCTGGCGGAATCATTCGACCAAATTAGAAGTAATACCAAAGGCAATGTCGCCATCATGTTGCGGATACTCGGGGCAATTCAAACCCTTGCCGGCTTAACGGCCATCCCAAAACGCCGGCTGGCGCTTAGCGAACAAATGCAATGGATCGCCGAGCTTGCCGTGCGTACCCTTGAGTCCACCCATGACCGTGCGAGGATCGACACGCGATTGGCGCATGTGCGTGAAGCACTCGAAACGGAGCCGGTCTTTTTCACAAAAGCATAAAGAGAGAGGAAGTCTTAATGGAGTATCAGAAATGAAAGAATATTATTTTTTGATATTCGAAAGGAAAACGAATAATGGGGGAATAAATAATATAAAAGGAGTATATTGTATACTGGAGGAACATATCTCGTCGGATAGGTCAAACAAAAGTTTAACAAATAAGAACATTAACAAATAAAATTATGAAAGATAATCCTTTAATAAAGTTGGAAACCTTGGGTCAGTCAATCTGGCTTGACTATATACGGTGCGATTTGATATCAAGTGGTAAACTGAAAAAGTTGATTGAGGATGATGGCTTAAGCGGGATGACCTCGAATCCGTCAATCTTTGAGAAAGCAATTGATAAAAGCGATATTTATGACACAGATATTCGGGAAATGGCACTCAAGGGTAAAGATGCCAAAGCGATTTATGAAACATTAAGCCAACGCGATGTGAGGAATGCCGCTGATGAATTCAAACCGGTTTATGAAAAAACAAACGCTAAAGATGGATATGTAAGCCTGGAGGTAAACCCACATTTTGCCCATGACACCAAAAATACCCTTGAGGAAGCCCGCCGATTATGGACAATCCTTGACAGGCCAAACATTCTCATCAAAGTCCCGGCAACAGATGAAGGACTTCCTGCTATACGGCAGCTTATAAGCGAAGGAATCAATGTTAATGTTACATTACTCTTTTCATTACCCCGGTAAAGGCAGGTTGCTGAGGCATTTATAGCAGGCATCAGGGATCGTATAGAACAAGGCAAACCTGTTAAGAATATTGCATCCGTAGCAAGTTTCTTTTTAAGCCGCATAGATGAAGTTATTGATCCAAAAGAACTGGAATTTATTGCTGCAACAGGCGAACAGGCACATTTTGCAACAAAAATAAAAGGGCAGGTTGCGATTTCCAGTGCAAAAGTTGCTTATAAAATTTACAAGGAAAATTTTGAAAACAAAGCGTTTCTTAAGCTGGGTGCGTCGCCCCAGAGATTGCTTTGGGCAAGTACAGGTCACAAAAACCCTGACTATAGTGATATTAAATATGTGGAAGCGCTTATCGGACCAAATACTGTCAATACTATTTCTCCCGAAACACTTGAAGCTTATCGCGACCATGGTGATACTGCTCTTTTGTTAGAAGCTGATATAGAACAAGCTTCCTGGGTATTATCCGAATTATCTGAAATTGGTATAAACCTTAATGAAATCACTGCAAAACTTGAAATTGAAGGTGTGAAAAAATTTATCCTTTCTTATGATAAGTTAATAAAAAAAATATCGACTCTGAACTTTAAAAATAAAGACAAAATCAATGGATGATAATAAACAAAATAGCAGTAATCATGATCTGCAGGATCATATAGAACCTGAACATAACCATTCACCAAAGTGGAAACGGGTACATCATACCTGGTGGTTCTGGATTTTTTTGGTTTTAATGTTGGGTGGCATTCTCTATTATGTCATGACTGTCGACTTTGCATTTGCACCCCAAAAGCAAATGGAACAGAAAATGGAAAATAGCACTACACCATAGACATTCATAGCCATTGAATCCCCGGTGTTGAATACACAAGAACTTTAATACTTGCTATTTCGATTTCTATTGGGAAATGAAACATTCACTGGCTTGGAACAGTTTGAAACAATACAAGATCGGATCCTTACGAAAGGAATGATCGCCGAATTCTGTTAATAATGTGGGATTTTTATGATTTTTTCACAGTAATAAATTGTCAACAGGCAATGCTGTGCTTAACTTTGTATTTATCCGCAGTCTGTATTTCAAGAAATTGAAATTCCATGTTAATTGAAGTGCATAAAAGAACCTTAGTTATAAACTCTAATACTCTTTTATATGAAAATCAAAAAAGCATTAACTATCCTTTCAATACTAATTTTTTTTGGAGGGATTGAATCCTGCCGGCATCAGGGTAAATCAGATACCTGGAGTGATGCACAGAAAACTAAATGGAAAACAGAATGTCAGCAGGCATTAATTAAAAAGGGAGTGAAAGATAACCAGGCAAAAGATGTTTGTGATTGCATGCTCAAAAAGACATCAGAAAAGTACACCCCGGAAGAAGCAACAAAAATCACTATTGAAGAAGAAAGAAAGCTGTGGGGAGAATGCAACTATCAATGGTAATTAACACACTGATTATTACCGGGGAAACAGTCAGAACATAACAGGTAAATAATTGATAAAACAAAGGAGGAATACAGATGCATTTACAGAAACTTATAAACACAGCAAAGGCAATGGTTGCCGGCGATAAAGGCCTGTTGGCTATGGATGAAAGTAACCCCACCTGCAACAAACGGTTTGCCGCTTTGGGAATTCCACAGGATGAAGCAACGAGGCGCGCCTACAGGGAGATGATTATAACTACTCCAGGTCTCAGTGAGAGTATTAGCGGAGCTATTCTTTATGATGAGACAATCCACCAGCATCTTACCGACGGCACTCCTTTTATTAAAGCCGTCACTGATGCAGGGATTATTCCCGGTATTAAAGTAGATGCCGGAGCAAAAGCAATGAAAGACCATCCCGGTGAGAAACTAACCGAAGGCCTGGACGGATTGCGTGAACGCCTGGATGAATATGCTCAGATGGGTCTCCGTTTTGCCAAATGGCGGGCTGTGATAACTATAGGTGATGGCCTTCCGAGCATGGATTGTATTGAGGCAAACGCAGATACGCTGGCAAGGTATGCCAAACTCTGCCAGGAAGCCGGACTGGTTCCAATAGTTGAGCCGGAAGTGCTTATGGACGGAGGACATTCTCTTTCCGAATGCCGCGCTGTAACAGAGGATGTTCTGCGGAT
>JBBQHB010000170.1:0-4372 GCA_038323575.1 Bacteroidales bacterium
TAGAGATCGCAACCAAAGCAATGCTGAATGTGCCTTTCGAAAAGCCGGACAAGTCATTATTTGAATTGGATTATGTGGGAGTTAAGGCACCTCAATTTTCATTTCACCGTCTTTTAAATGCCGACCCGGTTAGTGGAGTCGATATGGCTTCAACAGGTGAAGTGGCCTGCATTGGTGAAAATTTTTACGAAGCGTTATTGAAATCGATGCTGTCTGTAGGATATCGCATTCCAAAGAAGAGCATCCTGATATCATCCGGGCCAACACGTGGCAAAGTAGAATTGCTCGAAAGCGCCCGAATGTTGAAAGAACGCGGCTTTACAATCTATGCAACAGGTGGAACACACAACTTCTTTCAGGAGAATGGTGTTGAAACCGAGCAGGTATTCTGGCCCGACGAAGATAAGCAGCCAAATACACTCGATCTGATCAAAAAACGAAAAGTTGAAATGGTGATCAACATCCCTAAAGATCATACAACCAGGGAAATATCAAATGGGTACAACATCCGTCGGAATGCAATCGATTTTAATATCCCGCTGATTACCAACGCCAGAGTTGCCAGCGCTTTTATCTATGCCATCTGCAAACTCGATATGAATGATATTTCGATTAAAGCATGGAATGAATACAAGTAGTGATTAAAGGTGTTTTGGAGAAATAAAAAATGAAAATGAGCAGTATACAACTAAATGCGTATACTGCTCATTTTCAATTTTTTTATCTGTTCACAGCTAACTGTTAATTGCTAATTGTTCACTGTTCATTGTTAATTACACCAGTCCCTGTTCACGCATCGCACATGCAACTTTAAGGAATCCGCTGATATTCGCACCTTTCACATAATTGATGTAACCATCAGGTTCTCTTCCGTTTTCAACACATGCCTCATGGATGTTGACCATGATTGACTGCAATTTAGAATCTACTTCTTCTGATGCCCACTTTGTCCGCATAGAATTTTGCGACATCTCAAGGCCCGATGTGGCAACGCCTCCGGCATTGGCAGCTTTCCCGGGACCATAAAGGATTTTATTCTGAATAAAAATATCCACAGCTTTGGCTGTTGAAGGCATATTTGCACCTTCAGCAACACAAATACAACCATTGTCTATCAACGTCTTGGCATCTTCTCCATGAAGTTCATTCTGTGTGGCACATGGCAATGCGATATCACATTTCACACCCCATGGACGTTCGTTCTCAAAGTATTTGGCACCTGGATATTCATCGGCATATTCTTTAATACGACCTCGCATTACATTTTTGAGTTCCATCACAAAAGCCAGTTTCTCAGCTGTAATTCCGTCTGCATCGTAAATATAACCATTCGAATCAGACATTGTTACCACCTTACCGCCTAATTGAGTCACTTTCTCAACAGCATATTGTGCAACATTACCAGAACCCGAAATGGCAACCGTTTTTCCGGCTATCGAATCACCTTTGGTCTTCAACATCTCCTGAGCAAAATAAGTTGTTCCATATCCCGTAGCTTCAGGCCGCATTAAACTTCCGCCCCAGTTGCACCCTTTTCCGGTAAGTGTACCTGTAAATTCGTTACGAAGTCGTTTGTACTGTCCATACATGTAACCGATTTCGCGGCCACCAACACCAATATCTCCCGCAGGAACATCGGTATCCGGACCAATATGTCGCTGAAGTTCTGTCATAAACGACTGACAAAAACGCATCACTTCATTATCTGATTTACCTTTAGAACTGAAGTCAGAACCTCCCTTTCCTCCGCCCATTGGCAATGTTGTCAAACTGTTCTTAAGCACCTGCTCAAAAGCAAGAAACTTTAGAATGCTTAGATTTACAGACGAATGGAAACGCAGCCCACCTTTATAAGGCCCAATAGCACTGTTCATTTGAATACGATATCCCTTATTTATTTCCACTTCACCCCGATCATTCAACCAGGGAACCCTGAATAAAATGACTCTTTCAGGTTCAGCCATTCTTTCAAGAATTTTCAACTTAGTATAAGCTGGATTCTTTAAAAGAAACGGCGCCAGGCTTTCGACAACTTCGCGCACCGCCTGATGAAACTCTTTCTCGTGTGGATTTTTAGCAATCAGATTTGCCATAAAATTCTCAATGAACATTTCTACTTCGTTACTCATAATTTAATAAAAATTGGTGGTTGTTAAACTTTACAATTTTACACTTTTTTATCCTATTTTAATAGCATTTATCACAAATAATTGATCTTTTTTTATATTTTCATTATAAATTGACACTTTGTATATCATTTCAATATATTTAATTTCAATATCTATTAAACAGATTTGATTTATTATCAATTTGATCGTGATTAGGCCTTTATCATGTCTATTTGACAAAATTCAAATATTTCATTCAATTATTCTATAGATTCACCATCCCAAAACGATGATTTAGTCCGGAGAATTAGATGCCTGGAAGCTGATTTTACCTTGTGATCCGATCAAAGGGGCAAGGTTCATGCGTCCTGAAATTGAAAACATTTCTGTTGTATACAGCCTTCAGTTCAAAACAAAAAGATATTCTGCATGTTGTATTAAAATCACAAACCACAATGAATTAATCAGGACAGCTACCTTTAGGTACCTTGGGAATTAATTACTGGTATGCAGTTCTCCTGTTTCATGGATTTATTTTTAAAGGAATGATCAATAACATCGCGAAAGCATAATTATATCAGTCAGCAATGAAATCAATTAAAGTTTTTATTATACTTCTTATCTGTCTTTTAATTCCTCTGGCCATTGGTGGAATCTCTGGGTTTGCAACAGCAACAAGTATTACCGACTGGTATGTTACCCTGAATAAACCGTCGTTTAATCCGCCCAACTACCTCTTTGCTCCTGTATGGACCACTCTATATGCGTTAATGGGAATTTCGCTATTTTTGGTCTGGAAATCACCTGAAGGGAGAGATCGGAACAATGCACTTGTCATCTTTGCGGTACAAATCGCACTTAATTTTATCTGGAGCTTTTTGTTCTTTAAATTCAATCTCATCGGAGTGGCGCTGGTCGAAATTGTGCTGCTTTGGATAAGCATCCTAATGATGATTATCTTCTTCAGGCGTATCAGCAAACTGGCAGCATTCCTCCAGATTCCTTACCTGCTTTGGGTCTCTTTTGCGTCAGTTCTAAACGCAGCCATTTGGTATTTAAACTAATAACAATTCGAATTTCTTACTTAATCTTCTTAAATAAAAATATGCCAGTCTATACAAAGCACGAAACACTAAAAATTCCAGCAACAGTCAATCAGGTTTGGGACTTTATCTCATCACCTCAAAATCTGAAGCACATCACCCCGGAATATATGGGATTTGATATCACAACCAAAAACCTGCCGGAAAAAGTGTACGCCGGTATGATCATAAGTTATACTGTCAGTCCGCTACTTGGTATTAAAATGAGATGGGTAACCGAAATAACCCATGTGAGTGAAAGGAAGTATTTTGTGGATGAACAACGCTTTGGACCCTATGCAATGTGGCACCATCAACACATCATCGAAGCGATCGAAGGTGGCGTTCTGATGACCGATATTGTAGATTATCAGCCGCCAATGGGATTTTTGGGTGCAATTGCCAATCAGTTAATTATAAAGAAACAGCTCAATGAAATTTTCACCTTCAGAACAAAAAAAACTGGAAGAATATTTCGGAAAATTCGGACAGGGTGTCTAATGGTTGAAAAGGAAACACATCTGCTTTTTTCAAAAGTTTTTATTAATTATTTATCATTCAACGAAACAATATGAAACTACTCGAAAAAATTTTGGTGCCGATAGATGTCAATATAGATTTTAAAGAACAACTTAATACAGCAATCAAAATTGCCCGGTCGTACAATTCCGAAATAATCGTTATGTATGTACTCTCTGAAGAAATTGTTCATAATGACATTAAGGAGATTGTAATTAATGCCATTTCTGAAAATTTAAATAAGGTAAAAGAAATTCTCAAAAAAGAGGGGATACTAATTAAAGAACCTTCAATTGTTTTTGGCAATCCAGTTGACAAAATTCTACAATCAGCTATAAATGAAAATGTTAATTTAATCCTAATAGGTTCAGGCATCATCGACAAAAACGAAAAATTTAGACTGGGAATCAATGCGGATAAATTAATCAGGTTGTCAGATAAACCAGTTTGGGTTGTTAAGTCGAATGAAGAAACGAAATTAACAAACATACTATGTCCTGTTGATTTTTCAGATCCTTCCAGACGTGCGCTGAAGAATGCTATTATATTGTCAAAAAAATTTAAGGCAGCTTTAAGGATTTTAGGTGTTTATAAGCCATTTGTGACTACCTCCCTGAGATTGAAAGTGGACACGAAAGAGGAGAATGCTTATAGATTAGGACT
>JBBQHB010000171.1:0-4134 GCA_038323575.1 Bacteroidales bacterium
CTTCCACCCTGAAATACTGGATGTTCATTCTTAAAAGCCTTGTACGTAATGCCAAGGTGTTCATTTCCACCATCCCGAACATCAAAATTTAAAGCTTCATGAAAACTGTAAGTTCCTCCGTGCAGATAAACTGTAATTTTACCTTGCAACCCACTCTTATTCAGTTTTCTGATAATTGATTTGGCCTTTTCGACGGTTTGAAAAGGACTTTTAATTGTTCCCGAATTGTTATCATTCCCTTTGGTCGAAACGAAATATTCAATTTTAACCTGCCCCTTTAGAGAACTTGCGGAACAAATGTCAAAAACCATTATCAACCAAACAATTGCACGGATTGTGGCAAATCTTTTCAGGCGAAAATACTTCCTTTTGCTTGGCATCATTCAAAATTTAGTTACTTGGTAATTGAATATAGGTTGGTTCGCCTGCGACCTCAATGGTCCATTTTCCATTTTCTTTTTTAGGAACTAAAATTTTTTCACCAAGATAATTGTAAACTGCCAGCGGCTTTTGTTGCAATTCAAAACGGGTTTTATAGCCCGGAATATCTTTGTCCAGTTTACCAGCAGATGTCCATAAAATCAGGATTTTATCATCTTTACCATCAAATTGCAGCGCGTAAGCATTGGGATTGGTATATTTTAGCCGGCCTTGCCAGATTCGGTTTTCGGTATAATTTCTCAATGTTTTTAGTGCGAAATACGAAGGGCGTGGCTTAAAATCCGGGCTTACAATACCATAGTTGGCTTCGTCATCGATAGAGTCGCCCCTGGCATACAATTCATATTTTAATGAAGCTTCAAAACCGGCCATCCAACTTGAGAGTAATACGCGCACATCACAACTGGCCTGAATCAAAAGTGTTGAATCTGACAGTCCGTTTCCATACCAAGAACTTGAAGAACCCGATTCGGTTGACCACTCTTCAGGCAAAACATTAAAGTATTTCTTTAAAATCCAACGCTGACAAGCTAAGTCATCTGAAAAACTCTCAGGACTTCCATGACGGTACGGATGAAAACCAATACCATCAAGTCCTTTTAGGGCACCTTTTACACCAAGTGAATCAATATAACGCCAATCGATCCCAGCAGTTCCACCTGAAATTATTTTCACCTCCAAATTATTATTTCGAATCGAATCGATTGCTGGCCTAAGTAAGTTTGCAAAATTTAATGCGTTGGGCATGGGTTTCCAAAAAATTTTATAATTCGGTTCATTCCAAATTTCGAATGAGACATTCCGACCCTTGAAATATTTTGCTGCCGCGCCACAAAAACGGGTAAATGCATCAATTTGGGGTTGGGTTACTGGAGGCAAAAGAGCCTCATTATATAACTGGTTCGAAGAACAAAGAATGATAATGGTGTGGATAGAATGCGCTTCGGCAATCGCAACTTTCTTATCAAATTCAGAGAAGTCATAAACACCTTTTGTCTTTTCAACATCGTTCCATCTCAAGTCGTTGCGAACAATTGAAAAGCCAACTGAAGGCAGGGAATAGTTTCCCTGGAATTCTTTTTCGCTTAAGGAATGGATGCAAACTCCTGTTTTTTTCCAAATTCCGGAGCTCGGAATACTGTTTTTATTTTTCGCTAAAAGTTCGATTGATTCCGAGTAATTGGTTACCCATTTTACTTCTGAAAACCACATTTCGCCCTTGGGCTCCGGAATCCAGCGACATGAAGGGTACCACGGATCCATGCGTGGCTCCACTACAATTGCAATCGATTTTATTTTATTTTTTTTAAAAATTGCTTTTTTATCGCCTTTTATTGAATCGGGTAAAGCATCAAACGAAAGGAAACGGTTTTGCCATTGCGCTTCATCTAATTCGGTTAACGTGCGGCAAAGGCGGTATTCGAAACGGTTGCCTGTGGAGTCGCATATAAATGCCCAAATACTTGATGACCCTGAACATTTCACTTTAAAGCTAAACCCGACAGCAGTTTGTGGTAATTCTTTAAGCTGAAATTCTGCGCCAACCCAACTGCCTTTTTGAGTGATATCATATATTAGTTTTGCCTGAATAATTTGGTTTCTTGTCATTAAATCCAAATTACCAATGGCTCCTTTGTCGGCAACAAATGTCCAGTTTTTATCTAATTTTTCGAAGTTCTGACCTTGCGAATTCAGAAAAAAACAGCAAAAAAGGAGATGAACCCATAATACAGACAGCTTATATAAACGCATGGTTAAAGTCATGTTTTGAAGGTTGATAATTTAGCTTCCAGGTTAATATTTGTTAGAAAAAAATGGCTGTCTTGAATATCCTTTTAAACTTAGAAAACTCAAGTTGTAAGGCATTTTTCAAGACAGCCATATGAGAAAGAGAAATTAGTTCCAGTTATTATCGACAGTTCCTAAGCCCAGATTTGAATCCACTTCGATTTGAGGAATCGGGAACAGGTAATGTTTCGCTGTTACTGGTTGAATACCGAAAATTATTTGCAATTCAGGGTTCATGGTTGTTTCCAGCAAGCCCCATCTTTTCAGATCGTTAAACCGCATCTGTTCGCCCATGAATTCAAGTTGGCGTTCGCGTTTCAGCAAATCGAATGCCTGTGTTTTTGCATACGAACCCGTGTATTTGTAGGCGCCAATACGCTCTCGAACTTTGTTTATAAGCGCTATACATCCGGGAATGTCACCACTTTCGAGTTTGCATTCTGCACGCATCAAAATAACATCGGCATAACGCATTAACCGAACATTTACACCAGATTGCAAGAAGTTACTCTTTTCATTTTCAAGCATCGTGTATTTTTTATAATAATAACCCAATTTGGCAAATTCATAGGGTATAGGACCGCCCGGCGTGTTATCGAGAATAGTATTATCTCCTATGCCACCATAGAAAGTAAGTGCGGCACGCGGGTCAACAAAGTCCTTTCCAGTTTCATCTTTATACTGAAAATCTTTTACCCGCATGGGTTGAAATTTCCAGTTGTTCCATCCGCCAACATCACCCCAGGTATATAGCTGAACGTGTGCATTTTGGGTTGAAGGTGCTCCTGTTCCTTCCGGATCGGCAAAGTTTCCCCAAAGGAAGTTACCGTCAAACCATTCGAATTGAACTTCAAATAAACTTTCCTGGTTGTTTTCGTTCTTTTGTCCAAAGTTATCGCCCCATTTGGTAACAGGTAGCAAGTCGTATTTACCATCCAAAAGGGCAAATTCAGCTTCAGCCTTCGCGTAATCTTTGTTATAAAGGTATAATTTACCAAGGAATCCGATCGCAGCGCCTTTCGTCGCCCGACCCATTTCTGCAGGTTTATAGGAAGTTAATTCAGGCAAAGTTTCCTTGGCTTTTTTGAAATCAGCTTCGGCGACATCCCAAACTTCTTTAGCTGTTTTGGTGCGAGGCGCATCTTCTTTACCTGCCTGGTTGTAGGTCAATCTTAAAGGCACACGTCCATAATAAAATGCAAGTTGCGAATAAGCCCAGCCACGCAAAAAGTAAGCTTCTCCCAATGAGCGTTTTACAACATAGTTGTCGCCTTTTGTATTTAAATATTCGCCGGCTTTATCAATCACAAGGTTTGAACGAAGGATCATTTTGTACAACATTCTCCAATACCCAGCAACCGGATTGGTGGTGTTGTTGAACTGATATTTGTACATCGCCATGATATCTACTTCGTTGGCAGCTGATGCAGCAGTAGGATCCGACTCATTGGCCAGTACATCAAACATTTCTGGCCATTTAAAGCCGAACATATTGTTGAAATAGAATGAACCATAAATTGCAACTGCACCTTTTTCAATTTCTTCAGGAGTATTGAAATAAGTATCATAGCTGTAAGTATTTTGGTCTTTATAATTCATGATATCCTCTTTACAAGAACTTGTAAACAGAACTGATATCAATAAAACTGTTTTTATATTTAATGTTCTTTTCATATCTTTCTTAATTTGAATAGATTAAGTTTATTAAAATCCCATCTGTACTCCAAACACAATGGTACGTGGGTTTGGATATCCAAGGTTGTCAATTCCTCTGTTTAAGTTGTCTCCGCCCACTTCAGGATCGAATCCTTTAAATTTAGAGAATGTCAAGAGATTATTTGAGCTCACATAAAATCGCAAATTGCTCATCCCGATTTTAGAGATCATATAATCGGGTAAGGAATA
>JBBQHB010000172.1:0-4004 GCA_038323575.1 Bacteroidales bacterium
AACCCAACTTGCAGTTAATCCGAATGGAATTCTTGCTGTTCAATGAATTGGCAATTTTCGAGTTCGGATTTGTGTACTACGGATTTTCGTTTTATGAAGGGTGCGTATTTATATTTCAGGGCATCATAAAGTTTGCGCACCGGTGGGTTTGGTTCTGAACAACGTCGTATCATGATCACTTCTTCGTGGTTGTTTTGTGCCAAAGTAGTCACTGCTTTTTGTGTGTTCATTGTCCGGACAATCTCGCGCCAGTTGCTGTGAATGCCTTCTTGTTTTAGTTGATGCCGAACCGTGTTCACCAACCAATAAGCCAATAAACCCAGGTGCAGGTGTGCCATCGTGTTTTCATCTTTTCGGTGATATATGGGGCGCAAATCAAGGTCAGTTTTCAGTACCCTAAAAGTGGCCTCGATCTCGCGGATGGTATTGTAAAATTGCCATACATTTTCCTCCGATTTGGCTTCCATTGAAGTGCGCAGAAAGTAAACCCCACTTCGGGCGTTGATGTCAACCCCTTCTTTAACCGCCCATTTGACGGAGCTTACAATCCGGTTTTGCTCCCTGTTTTTGTCGGTAGTTTTCTTTTTCCGTTTGGTTTCAGCTTCTTCTGTTACCTCTGTTTCAATGTCGAAGTACCGCCCAATGGATGGGTATTTTTGCTTTAATCGCCCAATACGTTCATGTACTTTGTCCTCTTGTTTTACTCCACCTTTTTTGGTCAAACTGTCAGCTATTTGTTGCAGTCCGGCTTCGAAACGTGAACGGAATTGCTCATTCATAGAGCGTTCTTTCAGCTCTTTGGAGTGGCTTTCTACTTTCAGGTAATAATCCGTATTGCGGTCAGATTTTACCCCGCACAGTTCAATTTTTTGTTTCCGGTTGTCGGTAACCGAAACGGTGGCAGCACCAGCTTCGATGTTGTATGTTTTTAAATTCGAACGGCTCACGCACAGGTAATCATAGCCATTGTCCAATATCATCTTCAGGTTTCCATCGGTGGCAATGCCCGCATCTATTACGATCAGGGCTTTTCGAGCCGAGAAGGATGTTTTGATGCGCAATTTGTCGATGATCCCTTCTAATGTTTTACAGTCGGCCATGTTCCCTTCCAGGATCGAGGAGTATTTGATAAAACCTTCAGGATTGATTACCAACCCCAGCACAACCAATTTAGCATCGCTGCGTTTTTCTTTGCTACGCCCAAATTTTGCAAGTTTGCTGCCCTGTTTCCGGCCTTCAAAATAAGTGTTTGTAAGGTCGTAAAGTATTATTTTATCCTGAATATCAAACAACTCGTTGGTGCGCACCGATAGGTGTTGTTCCAGTGCTTCCTTTTCGGCATACAACTTTTTCGAGATGGAATACAGGCGGTCTTTGGTAACCTGCTGGATGTCGATCCCGGTGAGCTCGCATACTGCCGAGTTTTCCCTGATCCACCGCGTGGTTTCCAGCTCCGAGGCCGGGTAAACTGCCCGGCTGATGATGTGAGTCTGGGCCAGCCGGACCTGATCTTCGCTCCATCCAAGGCTTTCCAAGTACGGGGCGATCTGCAACTGGCGCATGGCTTGGTACGACAACCATTCGGCTCCAATCTCGCGAACATCTTTGTTGCGGATGCTGTTCAGGTCGATCAGTTGCATGTCTTTACCGTTTTTGGATGCCTTTTTATCCTTTTTTTCCACCAATACATCGATGCGTTTTTCGGCAACCATCCGCTGGTAAAACTCATCGACACAGCGGATCACTGTTGTATCGTCGGTGTAAGGAAGTTCAAACAGAGCGTTGCCGTGGTTGGCAACTTTGGCGGTAAGTATCTTCTGGATCAGGTTCAACTGATCGGTAGTCAGTTCATCCAGATAACCGGCATTCAGCATGGTACGATGGCATACCCTGTCGCTAGGATTGCGATAGCTCTCCACTAAACGGTAATAGCCGCAGTAGCGTCCCGTTGCGGGATTGGTGCGCATGGATACCTTGAAATACATACCCGCAAGTTACACCGTAACTCGCTGATATACAATACCCCCTTAAGGACTACAAATGAAAATCAGCAGAAAGCTATCATTGAATATCAGATACTTACCCGAAATTTGAAAGAAATATCCCCTCTTCTACCCCGAAAAAACTGCATTTTTACCTGATTTTTCTGCGATTTATGTGAAAAGGCTGCAAGTTGGGTTAAACATAACCACCACCAAAGGAGGTGGTTTTAACGATTACAATAAAATAAAATCATATTTACTTACTTATTAGACACTTGCAGAATACAGGAATGGAAAGGTTATGTTTTATGGTGAAGGATTTACCCTCTTTTGGGTAAAAATGGTCACCCAAACCACCACCCGGCACTATTGAAAATACAAAAGAGCAAATAATTCCTCCTAACCTCACTGCAGATTTTTCACTTATCGTAAGAATTAAATCTCCAAATTCACTATTTTACAGTTTATGAATTATTAATGCTAGTTTAAGCTTAGAAAATCTGCCTGAAATATTATGAGTGATTTTGGCTCACTTGGTTTATTCCAATGGGCTCATAATAATTGGGATGGCTTTCTGGCTGTCATATAATTTAATTTCATGTATGTCAGCAGGGAAATGCATACCGTTTGCCAGAACTGCTTCCTTAACATTTGCAATCACATCACTTCTTTTCATTAGCGCCTCTCTTCTAAATTCAAGGGTCTTTACCCAAAAATAAACTTTCATATTCACTGTGCTGGCTGCCAGTTCATCCAATATAACAAAGGCCTCATGATTTTGATCCTCAACAACACCAGGGGAATTTCTGACTGTTTGTAAAATTAAGTTTTGTGCCTCTACATGGCTGTCTTCATAGGCAATACCGACCACAAACTCTGATCTGATAAAGCCATCTTCGGTATAATTGAAAACCGCTTTTTTTATGAGGTCGCCATTAGGGATATAAACATCACGTCCATCGAAAGTTTTTAATTTGGTATAACGAAACTCCATGGCTTTCACTTTTCCAAAAATATCATCAATTTTAATGGAGTCATCCAAATTAAAGGGTCTGTTAAATGAAAGTATCACTCCTGCCAGGAAGTTCTCACCAAGATCTTTAAAGGCAAATCCGAATATCAGCGCGGAAGCGCCTGCAGCAGTTAGTATCCCTGTAGCGATACCTTTGAGACCCGCTATGTTTAAGGCAAACATTATCACCAATATATAGAGTATTACCTTAAATGTTTTGGCTAAAAAATGGGCCATCAAAGTGTCGTGGGCCTTTCTTTCAATTGTTTTCCTGAATATTTTTGAAAGAAAATTTGAGATAATTATTCCAAATGCTATTATTAATATACTCAAAACTATATCAGGCACATGTTCTACGAACCCGGTCCAATTATTCTGGAAAGAAATTTTTACTTTTCCTAAGAATGAGTTTACTTCCATTGTTGTATATTTTAGTTTAAGAGACTTAATTTATATTTGCATTCACTTTCTTCAATTACCCGCTTCCGTTCCCCTCCAATTTGAATCCTATCATTGCGAATCAGGGATATTATATATCATCCCCAGTTTAACTTCATGCAATAATTTACCAACAACTTCACTGGGCGCTAATGATTGCAGTTGATCCAGCAGGCTATGAATTTCGAGCTGAATCATCCTGTCATTTTTGCCGTAATCCCAAATGGGCAAGACCGTTTGAGTAAATATACTTTCAAAAGTCAACTCCTTTGTGATGATTCGCACTTTCATTTCTTGGTTCAGAATGATGTTATTCGGAAAATAACAAGCCCGATAACAGATCAACTGGAACAATGCCCTGAGACTTTCGATGGCTGTGCCCGGATCATTAATTCCGGGACTCAGGGCTTTGATAGCCACTTCACTGAGTTGATTAAATCCATAAAAGAAGTTCTCTTTAATGGTTTCACTCGTATATAAATACAGTGCATTGAATATTTTTTTCTTGACTTCAGAAGGCAATTGCTTGTTCACATATAGAATGGGGATTCCTTTAACAATAAAGGTTCCAA
>JBBQHB010000173.1:0-3764 GCA_038323575.1 Bacteroidales bacterium
CATCCGTCCGGTTAATACCACCCAGGACTTCATCGACTTCCATCCGGAAGAAATGCTTTTCACTATCTGTGTGACCGATATCCTTGTGCAACCGGGCAAGGTTTTCGAAATAAGAAACGAGTTGAGAGAATTTTGCAGCCATGGCATATTGTGTTACGGATTATGGGCGGCCACACAGGGCCGCCCTTACTTTCTGCGGGCATTTTCCTTGTATTTTCTGGTCATGTAGGCAAAGATGGTATTGACCGGCTTTGCTGCCCAGACTTCATCATGAATGATATCGTCACCAACAAAGTTTTGAAAGATTTTGATCCACTGGTTGGGATCCCTTTGGTGACTGCTGCCTTCGACTGCTTCGCGCTCAGGCAGCGGCTCTGCGCTCACTGAGTTCATCGAAGTGAGCATTTCGGTTTGTTTTTGAAAAATCAGCGGATAAGCCAGAGCCAGCCATTCATGGATTAACTGATAATTCAGGACAATGGCCTCGCGTGTATTTTTATCTATTTTCCCAATCTGTAAATGTCGGATTTGAATTAGCTTTTCGTCAAATACTTCATCTTTTTTAAGGTACAGGGAAGCGATGAATTTATTCAAATCGGTTTCTTCGTTGGACTGCTGATAATTGGCAAAATAGGTGTCCGCGAAAATGAATTGGCCGAATGTAATTCCTTTTAGTTTTCCTTCAGGAGCTTGGAGCAATCCTGCCTTCGACTGCTTCGCGCTCAGGCAGCGGAGCAATGAGCCGCTGCCTGTCGAAGGCAGCTTTTTAATTACAAATTCATGATGTGGTTTGTGATCACCAATAAACTCAAAGATTTCCATGAGTTTATACCGTTCAAAATCAGACAATTTATCGAGGATCCGTTTTGTCAGTCCAGACATTGCCTTCAGAAAACTGATGTCTGAAATAGCTGATTTGTAAAGACTGGCAATGGCGATCAATTGTTTTTGGGTCACATCTCCCCAATTTTGAGGAACGTTGCTGTTCACCTTTCTGATGAACGGCAACCAACTGACAGGACGGTATTTTACTTCGATTTTCAACATGCCCAGAAAGATTTTTTGTCGGTGTTATTCCGGTGCAGTACATTCCCGGTCTGTCCTGAATAAGCTGGCCAGTCTGTTGCATTGGCAATGAGATAGCTTTTTAATCGTTCCAGATAATTTTGCCCCAAACCTTTATTGCGTTTGGCGAGAAAATTAATCCGGTCGCTTTCTGCTGGCTGTTTGTTGACTGTCAGGTTATTTTCGGATGAAGTACTTTCGAAGTACAAACCCTTCTCCGAAAGATCAGCTCCACTTTCTTCCATTAACAGCGCTGTCGCCAGATAAGCGGTTGCTTTTTGAATATAGGGTAGGAGAGCGGTCACTTTTGCTGACGGTTTTGCTTTCACCATTTCCGCTTTAATTTCAGAAAAAATAGCTTCTCCCAGAACTGGTTTGATGTCGAGATCTTCCACCAGTTGCATTGGAGATTTCAGGCGAAGGAAAGTAAGTCGGCTGTGATTAATGAAAATGATAGCGTTGAACGAGCTGGTATCCGGAATGAATGATGATTTCAGGATGGTCCAGGCATCTGAATCGGCAAAAGATTTGAAATTAATGGTTTCTCCTGTTGATTTTCCGATTTCCATTTCAAGGTAAAAGAGGATTTCATCCAATCCGTTGAAGCCGGTTGTTTTGAAATACTCTTTTAATTCCATCTCCTGATATTTGAACAGGCTTTTTACCTTTTCATTTTCAGTCCGTTTGAACCCGCCGTCAGAGATGGTGGCGTTCAGAACCTGAAAGCCTGACCAATAGGTAAGGTGGATCAGGGTTCTTTGAACCAGGGAAAGAAGTTCACCAAATAATATTTTTTCGCCCACTAACGGAGTTTCTGGCGGAACATCATAGAAATCCTGCAATTCTTTGAATAATTCAGAACCCAACAATGGTCGTAAATAGGCAGTTTCAGCATTTTGGATATGTGGTTTCAGCCTGTTGAAGTCAGTTCCTGCACCAACTGCAAGGAATTGTTTGATTTCGTCGATGATTTTGAATAGCATGATAAAAGAATTTACAATTTGACGATTTACAATTTACGATTTTCAGGATAACGTTTTCGTTGTTCCGGCTCCGGTATCTAAAGTTGTGAGAACAGTATTCCTAAACCTCCATTCAACATTTTCATCCCCACCATTGTATCTGTGGACAATTTCAACAGGGTCAAGCATGGTCTGGCGGTCAAGCCAGGCATTTGCTACATTGATAAGGTAAGCTTCGCGGATATTGCTTCCACCTGAATTTCCGGCATAAGCCCCACCTGGCATACCTGCACCCATGACATTCGGATTTACCATGATCGAAAACATGATTTCAGAATTCGCTGCAGCTGAAGTAACCAGATTCTGTTCGCTATTCAGTTTGTTATTCAGCGGTTCAATGATCCATTTTTCTTCAGCCTTGCCGTTCAATGGATTGATCTCGAAAAACGTAAAGATGGGTTTATCGGCATTATCGATCCCGCAAAGGTTATTTTCCACATCATCCATGTAATCTTCGATTGCTTTTTTGCGAAGGTCGATAGTTGCGAATTCGTTGGCAGGGAATTGACGGTCCCAGAAAGCATAGGGAATCTGAATATGCCATTTCCAGGTTATTTGATTGGTATATGCTTTTTTCAGGAAAGCAGGAACCATACTTGCAATATCGATCCACCCGGCAAGATAGGCAGCGAACCAAAGTGGTGCAGAATAATACTCGTTATTACTCCATGAATCACGGATACACATGACAAATGATTTTCCGGTTGTCTGGCCAGCCCAGCGGCGACGTTGTAAATCAGCATAAGGATCATATTCATCCAGAAGATCATAAACAGTGTATTCTCCTTCGGAAGGAGTATCAGGCCACTTTCCGGAGACAATGCAATTCTCAACTACTCCATCCTTATTGGCAACTGTCAGGCGGCAGTATTTTGAATTGATGGCATTTACTCCAACAATTTGACTACCATCAGCATTGAAAAGGAACTCCACGAAAGCCACCCCGAGTTTAAGATAATCACGAATTGCTTTTTCCATGTACCTTCGCATGGTCCGGCTGTTGGCAAAAATGGTCAATGATGCATCTTTGGGAGCCTTCAAAAGTTCATTGCCTTTATCATCGTAACCGGTAACGATGCAAGGATAAATTCCCTGGCCAAGGGTGAAGTTTCGGGTAAATCGAAGACCAGTATTCAGCGTTCCGACTTTATTGATGATCTCCTCTGCCTTTGTAGGCCAATCGTTGTTTGATCCCCAGCTGGCAATTTCGTAATTACCAACAGTTGTGCGGTCAAGATCAATTTTTGAAGGTTTTGGATTGGCTGAATTTGGTTTATCAGCCGGAACACCGGTTGTAGCGCCCATATAGCTTCGTCCGGAAGCCAAGAGCGGAACACCTTGTTTGTTAAAGATAATAGTTGCCATAGAGTAAGTTAAATGGGCGACCACATAGGGTCGCCCTTACATTCTGATTTTTTTGCCGTTCCATTCTATAAAAGCATCGATATGTACCGGGGTGACATGACCACAGGCGTTGCCATTTTCATCAACAGGAAGAACTCCCCGCATCCTGTTTTCTTTCATATTCATTTTTAGTCCGGTAGCCACTGCCCGGGGCATGAAAACAAGTTCTCCGTCTTTCTTCACGAATTTGAAAGAGAAAATAATCTGTTCCCCTTCGGGAGTTTCTCTGATCTCAAATTCTTTGAGTACAAGATTTCGGCGTATGGTTTCGAT
>JBBQHB010000174.1:0-3708 GCA_038323575.1 Bacteroidales bacterium
ACATTAATTTTTCTGTTTCTTTCTTTCTGTTTCGACAGATAGGATGCGCCCGTGCATGCTCCCGCCGATACACCGATCACCCTGTCAAAATATAACTCCTTATCAAGAAAGTATTCGAGTACTCCGCTGGTGAATGCTCCACGTAGACCACCACCTTCGAGTACAATGCAAGAATTATTCATATAAACCAATATTTATTAAATTTGTCAGTGTATGAAAATCAGTTTTGGTCTGCAAAGCTAAATATTTATACACTCATGAAAATTGAATTATATTTTTCCATTTCCGAAATATAATCGGAAAATTCCTCATTACAAAAAAGTTGGGATTATGAAAAAATTAATCTTATTTACTTCCCTGTTTATAGTCTTTTTCACTCAAATCATCTGGGCACAAAATGAAATCCGGATCAACTATTTTAAACCCTATCAGTACCAGACGATTGCCGGTCAGCGCATCGTTAAAGCATGGTTCTCATCGGGTGTAACAGGAAAGGATTGTTCTACATTTCTGGATGGGAAAGAAATAAAAACGACCAAAACTGATTCAGGAACCGTTGAATTGTTTCTTCCGTTGATTGGAAAAGCGGAGGAGATGGGGATTTACACCGGTACAAAATCGAATAAAAAAGTACTGGCAAAACAAATTTTTATACCGCTTGTCTCATCTGAGTGGGGGTATTTTGGCGAAGGCACTGTTCATATCATTTGCTCTTCACATCAGGATATTGCGTGGATGGATACGCCCGATTCGTGCAGGACAGAACGCATTCATGATATTGTAATCCCTGCTTTAAATCTTATCGACAAAAATCCGGGTTTTAAGTTTGAAATGGAACAGACACTTAACCTGATGGAGGTGCTTAATGAAGTTCCATCGGAAAAACAACGGATTGTCAACGCTTTCAAAAAAGGTCAGTTTAGCTGGGGTGCCACCTTTAATCAACCTTACGAAGGGCTCGAATCGGGAGAACAATTGGTACGCCAAACCTACCTGGGACGGAAATGGATCAAGGATAACTTGCCAGGGATGGATGCCCTTGCAGCCTACAATGTTGATGTGCCAGGCAGATCGTTGCAATTTCCACAGATCCTCGAAAAGGCCGGAATAAAATACCTGTTTGTAAGCCGGATGAAAGAAGGTTTTTACAACTGGTTCAGTCCGAACGGCTCTAAAATACTCACCTACAGTCCTGGAAATTACGGATGGTCTTTGCTGGTATATAAATACTTCGAAGAAGACGCAGTTACGGCATTGCAGAAATTGAATCTCGTTATGCAAAACTGGAATGAGTATTACGCCAGTCGGAATATTCCACCACACTATGCGATTGTAATTAGCACCGATGCCGGAGGTCCCAAAGATTACACCAACCTGATTAATGAATGGAATGAGATTGCAAAGAGTTCCGGTTCAAATATCCCGCTGTTACAGCACTCAACAGCTGAGGAATTTCTTGGAAAAGTGGATGTGCCGGAAGCAAAGTTTGATTCAATTTCGGGCGAAAGGCCGGATCTCTGGTTGTATATTCACGGACCAGCACATTACGAGGCGATTAAAGCAAAAAAGGCCGCGGCTGTCAGTTTACCTGCTGCTGAAACCTTTTCTTCAATTAGTGGATTGGTAAAGGGGAATCTGACAGGTTATCCGACTGATGAATTGAATAAAGGGTGGATGAAATCGATTTATCCCGATCACGGCTGGGGAGGGAAACATGGTGAAATCACAGACAGTATTTTCAGGGCTTCACTCGAAGAAGGAAATGCCGTAGGAGAAAAAATAATGAATGAATCGCTTCAGGAGCTTTCATCCAAAGTTGATCTGAAAAATCCAAACAGCATATTGGTTTATAATGACTTGTCGTGGGAGAGAAAAGGAATTGCCACGATTGATATTTCCAATAAAAAAGGTGAAGAATGGCTTGTTACGGATGCCAAAGGGAAAATCATTCCTTCGCAAGTGGTAATTAAAGGCATGCAAAAGACCATCACATTTGAGGCTGAAAATATTCCTTCGATCGGATATCAGACATTTTACCTGAAGAAAGGTGTGACTCCTATTGACCTTACAATTAAAGCGGGCAGTAATTTCTGCGAAAATCAGTTTTATTCGATTGAATTTGGGGCAGGGGGTATCACTAAACTCTTTGATAAAATTCTGAATAAAAATATTTTAAACACGACGAAATTTGCTGGCGGCGATCTTCTGAGCCTGGGATACAGTGGCAACGGAGCGGGAGAATTTGTTCAGGTTACCCCAACCAACATGGATGATTTTGAAACACTAAGCATGAAAAAATGGAATTGGACATTAAGTAATAACAATCCTGTTTTTGCAACCTTTGAAGCCTTTTATCAGCTGAAAAATTTCAAGGTCAAACAAATCATTACTATTTATCATCATGAGAAAAAGATTGATTTTGAATATGATATACCTGACTGGCCAGGCGAACACAACCGCCAGCTAAGGGTTGCATTCCCTTTGAATATGAATGATTCAAAGATTACCTATGATGTTCCGATGGGTGTTGTAAATATTGGTCAGGATGAATTAAACCGCTCACCCGGTGGTTGGGCATGGGGCGGAACCTACCGGCAAATGCCGAAAGAGATCAATCCGAGAGAAATTGAAAACTTCATTTCGGCCAACAATCCGGCCTTTGGCCTTACAATGTCCACCAATCTGGCAGTTGCCGACTGGATAGATCCCACACGTGAATCGGTTGGTTATCCGGTTTTGCAAGGGATTTTACTCTCATCGCACAAGAGCTGTCATGGAGAAGGAAACTGGTACCATCAGAAAGGTAGTCATCATTTCAAATTATCAATTACCTCGCATGTACCTGGTTGGGAAAATGGCTATCATTTCGGAGTTGAGGGAAATCATCCACTCCTGCCGATTATAAAGGAGAAACCACAGAAAGGGTCGCTTCCTGAAGGATTAAGTTTTGTTTCAGTTTCTTCTCAGTTTGTCAGGATTACCACCCTTAAGAAAAGCGATACGGATAATAGCCTGATTATCCGAATGGTTGAAATGAAGGGTGTTGATCAGAAGATTGAACTAAAGCTGTTTGCCCCGGTTAAAGGACTTCTGAAAACCAATCTTATCGAAGAAGGTGATGAGGATACTGGTCAAAAGGGCAAGATATTAAACCTGAAGATAGGCAGGAATTCAATTGAAACATACCAATTAAAGTTATAGACAAACCAAATTATAAACTGTTTTGAAATGAATGAACTTAAGGACGAATTAAGGAAGTACAGTGACTATTTCAGTATAGAACTTCACCAGGATATTCTTCCCTACTGGATGAAATATGCTGTCGAAAAGAACGGTCATGGATTCTATGGCGCAGTAGATCTGGACGGAAATCCCGTGTTAAGCGCCAATAAAACCAGCGTTTTGAATGCCCGGATTCTATGGACTTTTTCGGCGGCTGCAATGCTCGATGGAAATCAGGATTATGCGGACATTGCTGACAAAGCTTATAAAGTGGTTACCGAAGACTTTGAAGATAAGGAGTTTGGCGGCTATTATATGGAATTGTCGTCGGACAATCAGGTGGTTAACGATATTAAGCATACCTATGCACAGGCTTTTGTGATTTATGCGCTTTGCAAATACTATGAGTTCAGGCCGCTTGAACCGGTCATGCAGAAGATTCAGAAGTTTTTCATGTTGCTTGAGGAAAAGACCAAAGACCCCGAA
>JBBQHB010000175.1:0-3702 GCA_038323575.1 Bacteroidales bacterium
AAAAAAAGATCCTGTTGTAATTTGCATTTAGCTGCAAACCCATTTCCATCTAAGTAAATTCCACGCTCCTACACTAAATAATGAACCATTTGGTCTAGCGCCATTCAAAATCCAAAATCTAAAATCAAAAATTATCGTTATTCTGTATGGGGCCAGGTCATCAAATACTAAAGGACTTTATCCTTTATCCTTTATCCTTTATCCTCTATCCTCTATCCTTTATCCTTATGTCAGAATAACAATATCCCGGCAATCCCCGCAATCGGAATCATCCAGACAACATTCATTTTGAATTCTGATATTCCATTGAAATTAGATTATATTTGTTTTCCAAATCGACAAAAATCTTTTAATTGAATACAATATGACAATCGAACAGCTTAAAGCAAAATTCATTGAAAAATTCGGAGCAGGTGAAATGAGCGGATATTTCTCTCCCGGCCGCGTTAACCTTATCGGTGAACATACCGATTACAACGGCGGATTCGTTTTCCCGTGCGCACTCAGCTTTGGTATTTATTGCCTGATCAGAAAGACCAAACGGAAAACTGTGAGATTCGCTTCCATGAATATGCCTTTTGAGGCAGAAGTAAAAGTGGAGGATCTGAACAAAGCCATCGGTAAGGAGTGGGTGAACTACCCCATCGGTGTTTTTGCGCAGTTTATGAAGAAGGGACTCACCTTCGATGAAGGAGCAGATCTGCTCTTTTACGGCGATGTCCCGACAGGCGCCGGACTCTCTTCCTCTGCAGCACTTGAAGTTGTTACGGGTGTAATGATCAACGACCAGTACGGATTTGGAATTGACAGAGTGGAACTGGCCCTGATGGGGCAGAAAGCGGAACATGAGTTTGCCCTTGTTAACTGCGGTATCATGGATCAGTTTGTCTCTGCCATGGGCAAAAAAGACCATGCGGTTTTCCTTAATTGCGATACATTGGCTTATGATCTGGTTCCTGTAATCCTGGACGGTGTAAAAATCGTCATCAGCAATACCAACAGCCCGCACAAACTCGACTCAGGGAAATACAATGAAAGGGTTGCAGAATGCAAGGCTGCTGTGAAGGCGATTCAGCCATACAAAAACATAGCTGCTTTGGGTGAACTCTCCTGGGAAGATTTTCTGAAAGTAGAGGATAAAATTGAAAATGTAGCGGTTCGCAACAGGGCCCGCCACGTTGTGAGTGAAATCAAACGGACAGAAGATGCTGTTAAGGAGCTGAGGGCCAACAATCTGGTTAGATTCGGAGAACTGATGAACGGATCGCACGATTCACTTCGGGATGATTATGAAGTGACCGGATTTGAACTGGATACCATGGTGGAAGAAGGCCGGAAAATCAAAGGCGTAATCGGAACCCGGATGACCGGAGGCGGTTTCGGCGGATGCACGGTAAGTCTTGTGAAAAATGAGGCCGTCGATACTTTCATTGAACAGGTTGGTAAAAACTACCAGGAGAAAACCGGACTGAAACCGGTATTCTATGTTGCTGAAATCGGTGACGGCGGCAAGAAACTATTTTAATCAAACTATTAATTAAACCATAAACAATGACAAAAACAGAATCAGGTAACAAGTATTTGTTCCCTTTGATCGTGATGGCATCCCTCTTTTTCCTCTTTGGATTCATCACCACCATGAACAATTCGACCATCGATTTTTTGAAAAACGCCTTCGGACTGAATGACGTTCAAAAACAACTCCCCAACACATTTTTCTACGGCGCTTACATCCTTTCTATTCCGGTCGGTTTGATGCTGATGCGCATCGGCTATAAAAACGGGGTTTTGATGGGCCTTGCCCTGATTGCCCTGGGATTTTTCCTTTGTATTCCCGGGGTAGGAATGGGGTATTACGGCTTTCTGAGCGCCGTATCGGTTTTCGCTGTCGGTGTGGTTATTCTGCAGGTGGTTGCAGGCCCTTACGTGAACGCAATGGGCAGCCCCGAAACAGCGGCCAGTCGTTTGACATTAACCAATGCACTCAATTCGGTAGCTACGGTGATTGCCCCGATTTTCGTTTCTATATTGTTGGTGACTCCAAAAATTGAGGTTGGCTCCAAAATGGAAAATTCAGCCATTTTGGAAATTGTGAGAGGGCCTTTTTTAATGATCGGTGTCGTTACCCTTGTCATCCTGGCGATCATGTTCTTTCTGAAACTTCCAGAAATTAAGGAAGAAGAAGGAAGTACAACGAAAGAAGTCAAGAAATACAAATCCAGCGCATTCAAATATACCCATGTATGGCTGGGGTCGTTGGCGATCTTCTTCTACATGGGAATTGAAATTGGCATTTCAAGCTTCTTCCCTGATTATGTTACGCATCTTAAGCTGGGAAATATCTCAGCCGTGGACATGCTTAAATTTTACTGGGGAGGATTGATGGTTGGCCGGATTATCGGAATCTTTATTCTTCAGAAATACAAAGCCCGTCAGATCCTTACCATTTGCTCTTTTGGCGGCGCGGCTTTGCTGGCTGCATCTTTCCTTTTCGGATCCGGAGCGCCGGTGATTGCCATGTGGCTCTTCCTGGGTACCGGATTGTTCCACTCCATCATGTGGCCGGTAATTTACAACCTTGCGTTGGAAGACCTTGGTCCGCTCGCCAAAGTGGCATCCGGAGTGATTGCTACCTCCGTAATCGGTGCTGCCATATTAACACCCTTTATGGGAGCGATTAAATCCGCGACTGGTTCAGTTGTAATTGCAGTAAGTTGCATGTTCTTCTATTATGCATATCTGGTCTTTTTTGCCCAAAAGGGATCAAAAATCAGATAAACATGCTCTTTCTTTCACAAAAAAACCATCCGGGACATGCGGATGGTTTTTTTATTGCATTTTTAAACAGAAACTTCCCTCAAATATTGGTTTTCATCCCGAACTTAGTCAAGTTTCAGACGCGAAAAAAGGATATCACAATTCTTGCATCGTGAACTCCCAAAAATTATCCCGGGTGATATAACTGAAATGTTCGGAATCCGTTGTGTCTCATAAATGAAAAACATGAATATAATTGTCCCTTTGCCCGGATTTAGGGTAAGGAACCCTTTAAGTCTGTTAAGTTGAAGCGTAAAGATATCTTTCGTCTAAAAAGTTGACGATCTTTTTATCCAATGTCCAGAGTAATGAATTGGTTTCAATGGTTGCACAGATCAAACAGGCATCTATTAAACCGATTCCTTTAGCTATGAGTTTGTTTTCAAAAGAATATTCTCCGGCTTTTTCAAATAAATTACTGATTTCAATTTTAGGGACATATTATATCCATTATTGCCTGTTCAGATCTCGTATTTCTTGAGCCGTGTATTTAAACTGCAAGGGACTTTGATTAATCGCTTCACCCATTGCTTTCATCTTTTTCAGGGCAATGTAGGAATTCAAAGCAATGATCATAGCGTCAGTAATATTCTCATGAAAGAGTAAGGGCAAAGTCACGGGCGATTATTTTTTATTGGCACGCCACTTATGATTTGAACCGATCAAAAACAAAATCCAAACAACGGATTATAAACCGAAAAATCCTTTAGCTTAATCAGGCCCTTTTCTTCAATGGAACAGGCAACTACAGAAACAACTTCCTCTTTAAAAAGCGGGGCAATTTTGTTGAAATTTAGTTTTCGGGGATCGGGGCGCTCGCTGGATTTTGCTTCAACGAGAAATATTTTCCCATCCTTTTCAATAACAAAATCGATTTCAACACCA
>JBBQHB010000176.1:0-3480 GCA_038323575.1 Bacteroidales bacterium
GAATCGAAATACAAGGAGAATCAATGAGAAAATATCTAAAAAATGATGACTGATTTTTTATAGTTTTATGAACTAATTTACCACAAGAAAAGTGTCCGGCTTGCTCCGGAATGAGTGTCCGCCTTCACCGGAATATGCAATATATCCTTCATAAGTTGAATACACATCGTTTTCCATCAATGATGTTGAAGATATAGGTTGCAAATCTAAATTCTCACATGAGTTAAATGTGACGATTGTAAAAATTGAAATTGTTATAAATAAAATAATCCTTTTCATAGTTTTTAGCTTATAAATTAAAATTTCAAACTTGCAGTGAACATATACATTCTGGGCCTTGGGTAGCTTGATCCATCGATACCACTGAAACCTTCGGGGTCGATTCCCGGATATTTTGTTACCATAAATACATTCTGAACGCCGAGAGAGAGTCGCAATATACTTTTGTTATTCCAAACATTTTTGAATGTATAACCACCTGTGATGTTGTCCAATTTGAAATAGTCCCCTTTATAAAGCCAATGATCAGAAAAACGGTGTTCTTGCGACCATTGCGGAGTGTTAATTAAACTGTTTTTTGGGTTCAGTCCGTAAGTGTCATACAATGATTCATTTGAGCCACGGCAGGCTGTTTCCCAAAACACATACTGGCCAAATGCGAAGTGGGCATTCATCCCGAAGTCCCAATCTTTATACATGACAGCAGTTGAAAAGCCTCCGTAATAAGGGACTAAGGAACTCTTGCCAGTATCCCATTTGTTGGCATCATTAGAATCGTCATTAACGAACTCCTTCGAACCAGGAATACTGGAGTCATATTTTGGATTGTAATAAACTCCGTCTTTGGGCTTTCCTGCCTCATCGTAAACCTGTTTTGCCAGGAAGAAGGTATAAGGAGCATTACCCACTTTATGAATCTGCGCATAACGACTCGAACCAATGCTACCTGTTTTAATATAGGTATCCGCCGAGTTACTTTCATAAGCCGTTAATTTTGTGACAGTTGATTGGTTATAGGCAAAATTTGCGCTAAAAGTCCACTGTAAGTCTTTTCTTTTAAGAATCATGGCACCAATTGAAAATTCAACACCGCTGCTCTCCATATTACCGATGTTCTGGTCTAAAGTATCTGCAAAATTACTTCCTGCCGAAACTCTTACATCCTTCATAAGAAGTTTATCGGTAAAACGCTTGTAAACATCTATTGTTCCATAAATACGACTGTTGTAAAAGCTCCAATCCAATCCTGAATTATAGGTGGTTGAGACCTCCCATTGAATACTTCGATCAAATGCATTCGGGCGATAAGTAGTATAAAAAATATCACCCAACCTATATCGTGCGTCATCAGTTGATGATTTGTAAGATGCCTGATAAGCATAATCGTTGTTGATGTCCTGTTGACCCGTTTGCCCATAACTTAAACGAAGTTTCAGATTTGATAAACTTCTAAAGTTCTTCATAAACTTTTCTTCGTTTATCTTCCAGGCAAATGCGCCTGAAGGAAAGTAACCCCAGCGGGTCTCCGGAGCAAAACGTGAAGAAGCATCAGCCCGCATGGTGACAGTAAATAAATATTTACTATCAAGAGTATAGTTAACACGCCCAAAATATGATGATAACGTTCTTTCAGAGGCACCATCCGAACCAATTGCATAAACGGTTTCACTGCCATTTAGCCACGTTGGAGAATTTTCCCAAGAACTGTGATATTTTTCATAAGTATGGCCAAATGTCGCATCAACAATGTGAACATCAGCAAAGGAATGTTTGTAATTGGCGTAATACTCTCTTGTAGATATTTGAGAAGATGAATCATTCCAGGAATGCACGCCTGTTCCTATTCCACCGTAGTTACCCCAAGTTTCAGGAGAATTATCAAGAACATTACTGGAATTATAATAATCGTGGGCAACTATTCCGAGATTAGCAATAAGAGTTAAATCTTCAAAACCATGAATTTTATAGCTCAAATTAAAATTTGCTGCTGTGCGGTAGTTTCTTGAATAACCCCTTGCCAAATCAACAGATGCAACTGGATTTGTCACATTCGTAGGCTTTGTTCCTTTTGCATCAGCACCATACATATAATAACCCAGCCCCATATTATTAGGGTATGTAGCGTAGATAGGAGCAGTTGGATCCATAAATGCAGCTGACGCAACAGGACTACTGCTCGCTGGAATATACGTGTAGGTTTCTTTAATCGTAATATCAGCTTTGATATGGTCATTCAAAAAACTCGGCGCAATATTAATAGCAAAAGTTGCCATTTCTTTGTTCGATTTTTTAATGGTTCCATTATCATTTTGATAACCAATGGATACCCGATAGGGCATGTGTGGAATAGCGCCCGTTGCCGATAAAGTGTGTTTTTGTGTGAGGCCAATCCGGTATATTTCATTCTGCCAATCGGTACTGGCATTTCCAAGCAATGATCCATATGCGGGATATCTCTTGATAAATTCAGTTCTGAATTCATCCGGACTATAAACATCCAGAAAACGAACATTCTGATTTACCGAATAGTCACCGCGATAGTTGAACAAGGGAGCAATAAATTTACCCTTTGCTGTAGCACCTTTTTTAGTGGTAATAATAATTACTCCGTTGGCACCCCTGGATCCATAAATTGCCGAAGATGAGGCATCTTTTAATACCGTAATTTTTTCAATATCCTCGCTATTGATATAATCAAGACTTTCTCCGGCAACTCCGTCAACTACAATGAGCGGGGAATTAGAAGCATTGAGAGATGCACCCTGACGAATACGAATCGTTGCAGTTGACCCAGGGCTTCCAGAAGGCATTGTTATTTGTACCCCTGCTATCTTACCAAGAAGTAAGTCACTGGTTTTAGCTATACTGCCCCTATTAAGCTCTTCCGGTTTAACTGATACGACAGAACCTGTCGCATCAGATTTGCGAACTTGCCCATAACCAACTGCCACAACTTCTTCAATCCCTATGGTCTCTTCTGTCAGTGTGGCATTGACAATTTTTTGAGTTCCAATTTTAACTTCCTGCGTCTTCATTCCAACGAACGAAAACACTAACATCGCATTATCCGGGATATTGGAAAGCGAATAATTTCCGTCCATATCCGTGATAATACCGGTGGTCGTGCCCTTAACAACGACAGAGGCGCCCGGAATTGACAGTCCTTTGTCATCTTTCACCTTTCCTGTGACTGTTTTTTTCTGCTGCTGCTGAACAACAGTCGCAGTTAGCTCCGTCTTTTCTTTAAGGATAATCTGTTTTTCCCGTACCTCGTAATCAATATTACTTTGATCGCAAACCGATTTTAGCACCTGTTCAATACTGGCATCTTTGTAATCGATCGAAATAGGCTTTGATTCATCGAGAATATTGTCTTTGTACAGAAATACGTACTCAGTTTTTTGCTCAATATTCCCCAAAACTTCCTTGATATTGGCTTTGTCGAAGTGCAGCGAAAGTGTCACCTGCGAAAAGCCGTTA
>JBBQHB010000177.1:0-3405 GCA_038323575.1 Bacteroidales bacterium
AATGGTTCCCCCCTGTCTAAGACCAGGGAGATATCGGATCGGGTGTTGCAAATGCGGCCGTCAGCATGGTCGAATACTTCGAACGCCGCGCTTTCGGCAAATACATTGAATCTTCCAGGTTATTCCTTTTCAAAGCTGCAAGAAACCTGATGCACCAGACTGACGACAGCGGTGCATTCCTGCGAAGCATGATGGGAGCCATGGTACTGTTTAGTGTTCCCCCGGAAGAGTACTGGCCGTGCGATGTGACCAAATTTGATGTTGAGCCGACACCTTTCTGCTATGCTTTTGTACAGAATTACCAGGCCCTTACCTATTATCGTCTCGACCCACCTGGTACTACTCGTGCCGATCTGATGGCCGGTATAAAGAAAAATCTGGCATCCGGACTTCTGGTTATGTTTGGTTTTACGGTCTATCAATCGATCCCACAGTCCAACACCAACCATGGCAAGATCCCTTTCCCCGAAAAAAATGAAAAAATTGACGGGGGACATGCGGTGGTTGCGGTCGGGTACGACGACACCATCAAAATAAAAAATAAGAAGATCGGAGCCAAAGAAACCAACGGAGCCATCATAATCAGAAACTCGTGGGGAGATACCTGGGTTGACACGGGCTATGGCTGGTTGCCTTACGATTATATCCTGAAGGGATTGGCCATCGACTGGTGGTCGCTGCTGAAAAACGAATGGGTGGACACGGGGAATTTCAATCCCTGATATTGTTATGTAAAGACGTTGCATGCAACGTCTCTACATACCGTTCTGCTCTTTTGTCGACAGTAACCCGCACGCTGCATAAATATCCTGTCCCCTTGAGGCACGGATGCTGGTGAAAATGCCTTTATCGTTGAGCTGGTTTTTGAAGTGGAGGATAGTCTCCTCATCCGGACTGACCAGCGGTGTTCCCGGCACCGGATGGAACCGGATCAGGTTGATCCGGCATTTGATGCCGTTCAGTAACCTGGAAAGCTCTTTTACATGCAGTGGTGTGTCATTCAGCCCTTTAAAAAGGATGTATTCGAAAGAGACCCGTCTTTGTCCGCTGAAATCCCATTTTTTGATTTCATCTACAACCTCCCTTATCGGATAGGCAATCTGTACAGGCATCAAACTTTTGCGCTGTTCGTCGAACGGGGTATGGAGGCTGATGGCCAAATGCGCTTCACTCTCGTTGAGGAAGCGGACCATGGCTGGTACTATCCCGATTGAGGATACCGTGAGGCGCCTCGGACTCATGCCAAAACCCCAGTCTGATGTGAGAATCTCAATGCTTTTCAGCACTTCATCCAGGTTGTCAAAGGGTTCTCCCATGCCCATGTAGACAATGTTTGAAACAGCGTCGGCTTCTTCGATGCTGCGAATCTGGTTCACAATCTCACCTGCCGAAAGTTGTCCCTGAAAACCCATTTTGGCAGTCATGCAAAAGAGACAGCCCATTTTGCACCCGACCTGCGAAGAGACACAAACAGTTGTTCGGTCGTCATCCGGGATCATGGCCGTTTCGATAAACTGATGCCTTCCGGTGACAAAAAGGTATTTTTTGGTACCGTCCTCACTGACCTGAACCTTGGTTGGCAGGGCTGTTCCGAAATTATAATGCCCGGCCAGCAGTTCCCTGTTTTTTTTCGACAGGTTGCTCATCTCTTCAATCGATCCGACCGGTTTCTTGTACAACCAGTCGGCAATCTGTCGTGCTGTAAACTTAGGCAATCCAAGATTTACCGTGAGTTCTGTCAACTCATTCAATGTCTTACCGAATAGCGGTTCTTTGGCTGTGTCCATCGTATTAGAAAAATATCTCGGCATAAATCTGACCGTAGGGAACTCCTTTTTGTATCAGCAGATCCCGGACTTCAACTACCATCAATGCCTGTCCGCAAAGATAGTACTTATCCCCTTTGGGAAGTTCCTCCAACCCAAGAAGATAATCAGTTATCCTGCCGGGAAAGTGAACGCCGGTATGATCGCGGCTGCAGCAGCAGATGTACCTGTCGCCCAACTCCTTCTTCAGATAATCCTCAAAATAGAATTGATTGGCATAACTCACGCCGTGCAGCAGTTTCTTGTTTTTTGTGTTGCCCGAACGGATCATGCTGTAAAAAGGGGCAATGCCCGTTCCGGTTGCGATCCACCATGCGGGAGAGTCATCACAAGAAAAACTGCCGTAAGGTTCCGAGACAAATATTTCTTCGCCGGTTTTCATGAGGGCCAGTTTCGGTGTAAGTATTCCGGCTGGTTTCACGTTAAACAACACATACATCTCATCTTCTTTGTTTCCGCTGCAAATACTGTAAATACGGGGAGGTTCGTCAGGTTCAGCCGAAATTTTAATGACCTGACCCGGTTCAAAGGCGGTTGTTCTTTTCCATGAAATGACAAATACATTCGGTGATATCTCGCTGTTGCCGGTAATTCTGACCGGCCAAAGCCCGTGTTTATGCTGATTTTGACTTGTTGATTGCATCAATAAATTTTATATAAAGTACCCTGATATTAAACATTTTCAATTTCACCACAATAGATCGTATTAGACCCTATTGTTACCTAATGTGTCTATTGTGGTTATTTTTCGAATATCTTTAACTATCTCTATTGTAAACGTAAGGAAAGATGGAAAGTTATAAAAAAATCCATAAGCCTATCCAACTGGATTACAAAATATTACCATGAAATAGAATTAGCCGGATCATTTATTTGCCTTATTTTGGGTAACTTCGTCATGGTTTTGCAGTATAACCAGCTTCATAAAGTGTGCAATGATCGATAAAATAATCATAGGAGTCCGGTGGGTTTTGGTCCAGCTGGTGTTGTTACCGGTTTATTTCTACCGCAGGGTGATTTCACCCATGACACCTCCCTCCTGCCGGCATATTCCCACCTGTTCGCAGTATGCCATCGATGCAGTGAAAATTCATTGTCCGTTGAAAGGCTTCCTGATGGCTACCAATCGGATTCTTCACTGCCATCCGTGGGGAACATCCGGGTACGACCCGGTACCACCCTTGAAAAAGACGTGGAGACGAAAGGACGACTTGTCGACCTGACTTCACGCTAAACACAACTTGAATTCACAGGACCTTGAGCTTGCGGTCCCCGAGCCCCGTCGAGGGGTGATGTGGTTAGGGTAACTCCGGGGTTAAGCCGCATATCGGTTAAATATGTGCAGATCAGGAGAAAGCATTAATGAAAATGTGAGGATTTGACCACAATTTTGAGGATTTATCAAAGCCAACCCTGAAAGGGTGGCATATAAATAGCTCCGGGTGGAGTCCCGAAGTTTCAGCGATTTTTTCGGGGGTATTCATTTTAGTAAATTTTATTTGAACCTGAAATCTAATTTGTAATCATAAAGCCATGGCATCTTGGGATTAATTCCCTCAGATATCAATTTAGCCGGTAA
>JBBQHB010000178.1:0-3395 GCA_038323575.1 Bacteroidales bacterium
TGCCGAAACCCTTTACATATTCGCTCCCCTCGCCCATCGGTTGGGGTTATATGCCATCAAATCAGAGCTGGAAGATTTAAGTCTGAAATATAAACACCCCGATGCCTATAATCAAATACAGTTCAGACTCCAAAACCAGCGTGAAAAAAGAGATTACCTGGTAACCGAATTTATAAGGCCAATTGACGAGCAACTGAAACGGGAAGGAGTTGATTTTAACATTACAGAAAGGCTAAAATCAACCTATTCCATCTGGAATAAAATGCAAACCAAAGGTGTTTCGTTTGATGAAGTTTATGATTTATTGGCTGTTCGAATCGTCTTCAATCCAAAAACAAATGTTTCGGAAAAGAGGCAATGCTTTGATATTCTATCACTGGTAACCGATATTTACAAACCGAAGCCCGACCGTATCCGTGATTGGATAACGATACCAAAAGCAAATGGCTATGAAGCATTACACGTAACCGTAATGGGACCACAAGGCAAATGGGTTGAAATCCAGATTCGAACGCAACGAATGGACGAAATTGCCGAAAGAGGATTTGCTGCCCATTACAAATACAAGAATATTAATGACGTTGAAAACGAATTAGACCGATGGTTACAGAAGATTAAGGATATGCTTCAGAATCCGGAATCGGACGCACTTGAATTTCTGGATGAATTTAAAATGAACCTTTTTTCTTCCGAAATAATCGTCTTCACGCCAAAAGGCCGAATGGTCAACCTACCGAAAAATGCCACCATCATCGATTTTGCTTACGAAATACATACAGAACTGGGAAATCATTGCATAGGTGCAAAAATTAACCATAAACTTGTTCCTGTTTCTCATGCACTTCAAAGTGGCGATCAGGTTGAAATTCTTTCTTCAAAAACACAAACGCCGCAACTTAGCTGGCTGAATTTTATCATCACCGCTAAAGCAAAAACAAAAGTCAAGCAATCGTTTAAGCTTGACCGAAAAAAGCACATCGAACAGGGGCGCAAGATCATTGAGGATCAATTGGCCAAATATAAAATTCTACCTTCATCTGACACCCTAAAAAAACTTAGTGCATATTACAGCCTGACCAACAAAGAGCAGTTGTATGCGCAAGTTGGAATGGGTTTTCTGGAACTCGACAACCTGGATGAAGTATTACAAACCCGAAGAGAGAATAAACTCGCAAAATTCTGGAAGTTATCATTCTCTACAAAAAAAGAGGAACCCGCGTCAGCAGGCAAAATCAACAAAAAGGCGCCATTTATTCTGAAAGAGGATCCGGAAGAACTCAACTATACACTAGCCAAATGTTGCAATCCAATTCCTGGTGATGATGTTGTCGGATACGTTTCAGACGATGAACACATCATTATTCACAAAAGAAACTGCCCCGAAGCTCTCAAAATTATGTCTCAACAAGGAGATAGTATCATCACGGCTGAATGGACCAAATTCAAGAAACTATCTTATCTATCGCGGATTAAGCTAAGCGGATTCGATCGTGTGGGTGTAGTCAACGAAATAACCACCATCATTTCAAAGCAAAGCGACATCAACATGCGCACAGTTCATTTTGATACCCATGATGGTATTTTTGAAGGTGATTTGTACCTCTACATTCATAGTGTTCAGGATTTAAATGAACTAATATCCCGATTAATGAAAATCAAGGGAATGGACACAGTTGAACGAATTGAAAAAATTCAGCAATAAATAACCAGCTTCGCGTAAAGTTCTAAAAAAGTGCTATTTTTGATCCTTATTCTTAATTGGTTTAAATATGAATAACCAAAAAACAAAAGAAGCGGTCAAGCGCATGTTTATCGATTATCTTGAAGAAAATGAACACCGTAAAACGCCTGAACGGTTTGCAATTCTGGAAGAAATATATTCAAGAGAAGGGCATTTTGACATTGAGTCGTTGTACATTTCGATGAAAAACAAGAACTATAGGGTAAGCAGAGCGACCTTATACAACACGATGGATTTACTGCTCGATTGCAAACTTATTATCAGGCATCAGTTTGGAAAAAATCTGGCGCAATTCGAAAAAGCTTTTGCCATACCACAGCACGACCATTTAATTGATCTCCGAAACGGTTCTCTGAATGAATTCTACGATCCACGACTCAAGGAAATTATTGAAGACATCTGCCAGAAAAACGATTTTAAATTATCCCACCACACACTTTACATCTATGGACAATTCATCGGCAAGTAAAAACGAATACTTCCTGAACGTTCATTATATAGAAAAAGAACAAATTAATAATCGGCCTCTTTTAAGTGTTTATTTTAAACTTACTTCAGTAAATAAATTGTAATTTTATCGCTCAAATAAGACCATTTTTCCGTGAAAATTGAAATCACAAAATTCAGTTTTCGCGGATTATCGTGTTTAAACAGATCTTAAATATTTTGAAGATGAAAGTAGATGTATTGTTAGGCCTCCAGTGGGGCGACGAAGGCAAAGGGAAAATTGTTGATGTTTTAACCCCCAAATATGATATTATTTCCAGATTTCAGGGTGGACCAAATGCAGGACACACATTGGAGATAAATAATTTCAAACAAGTTTTACACACTATTCCTTCCGGAATATTTCGTGAGAACAAACTGAATGTAATTGGCAACGGAGTTGTAATTGATCCGATCACTTTTGAAAAGGAAATTGAATCGATCAGCAAACACAATGTCGATCTTCACAAAACACTTTATATTTCGAAAAAGGCTCACCTTATTCTTCCAACCCATCGTTTACTTGATGCAGCCTCGGAAGAAGCCAAAGGCGCCACCAAAATCGGTTCAACCCTAAAAGGAATTGGGCCAACTTACCGCGACAAAATTGGTCGTGACGGATTACGCGTCGGAGATCTTTTCGAAAACTTCACAGAAAAATATACAGCCAGGGTTCAGGCACACAAAGATTTGCTCGAAAACTATTACCACTTTGATTACAAGACCATTCTTGCTGAAACCGAAAAGGAATGGATGAATGCGATTGAGGTTCTCAAAACCTTCAATATTGTTGACACTGAGCATTTAATTAACGATAACCTGGCTGATGGTAAATCAGTTTTGGCTGAAGGCGCACAGGGAACGATGCTGGATATCGACTTCGGCTCTTATCCGTTTGTGACTTCATCGAGTACCATTTGTGCAGGAGCTTGCACCGGACTGGGAATTGCCCCAAACAAAATCGGCAATGTTTTCGGTATTTTTAAAGCCTACTGCACCCGCGTAGGAATGGGACCTTTCCCAACCGAATTGTTTGATAAAGATGGTCAGGATATGCGCGATGTTGGTCGCGAATATGGCTCTACCACAGGCCGTCCGCGCCGTTGCGGGTGGTTGGATTTGGTGGCTTTGAAATACTCCATCATGCTGAATGGTGTAACCGAATTGA
>JBBQHB010000179.1:0-3376 GCA_038323575.1 Bacteroidales bacterium
GAAAAAACTGCTTCTTGAAATCACCACCAAACAAGTTGATCTGGAACAAGAGAATAATCCTTCCGATGGTGGTGATAGTGAAATCGACATTGCACTTGCAGAAGATCTGGTCCGTGCCAAAGAACTGGAACTGGAAGTGGCCAATAAAATGCCCAGAAGCACAATAGCAGAAATTACTGCCAGGAATCAGGCTATTGAATCTATCCAGAAACAAATAGATGCCTACAACGAACTTGGGACCAAAAAGGAAGGTGTAGCAGGTGATAAAGAAGAATCCGTCGCTGATAAAAAGGAAAAAGCAAGGCTGAAAAAGCTCATTGATTCGGCCACTGCCGGGCATGAAGCAAAAATGGCAATGATCAAGCAAAACCATCTGGAAACCAAAGGTTCAGAAGATCAGTTCAAGTCCGATCTGCTTCTGGAAGAAATCAATTTCCAACAGGCTAAAATGGGAATCTACAAGAAAGGGAGCAAGGAGTATGAAACTGCTTATTCCGATTCATTACAGTTCCAGGTAGATGCCGAAAAAGTCGTAAAAGACTTGCTCGAAAAAGCTGAAAAAGAACTTTCTGATGCAAAAGTTGAAAACCTGAAAGATGGTATCCAAAAGCAAAAGGCCATTGAGGAAAACCGCTGGGCAGATGAATTGGCGGGATTAAAAAAGCAGTTACTCGACAAAACTGATCTAAAGGATCAGGAGCTTGCCCTGAATGATACCATCAATCAAACCATTGAAGAAAAGACAGCCGCCCATCTCAAAATTATCTCCGACCTGACAAAGGCTGAAAATGAGAAAGACTTAATGGATGCAGCTCTGATCCGACAAGCGAAAGCCACCACCAACGAGGAAGAGTCTGCTGCCCAACGTGATTTGGCACAAGCACAATATCAGCAGGATCTTATAGATGCAAACGATAACGCGGCCAAAATCGCAGTGGCTGAACGAAGTCTTTCGGACAAACTCATTCAAATCAAGTTGGATGAATTGTCCAAAAAACAGGAAATCGGGGATGCTGTTTTTAATTCGGCAAATACCTTGTTCAGTGGGTTGGCTGAACTGGCTGGGAAGGAAACCGACCTTGGAAAAGCATTGTTTCTGTTTCAGCAGGCAGCGGCCATTGGTCAGGTGATATTTAATACCGCCATTGCCAATGCAAAAGCAGTCGCAGAGTTTCCGTTAACAGCCGGTATGCCATGGGTGGCCATTAATACCGCCGCAGCCGTTGGCAGCATTGCATCCATTGTCGCTCAATCGATCGCCAATTTTTCACAGCCTACCGGTTTTGCCGGTGGTGGCTACACCGGAGCTGGAGGGAAATACGAACCTGCCGGGGTAGTTCATAAAGGCGAATATGTTGTTTCTGCCGACATGCTTCGCAGTCCGCAGATTGCCTCAATGGTTGCCGGGCTGGAGAACTTCAGACAAACACGTTATACAATCACTCCGGGAGCAGTTCAGGCAAGTAAAAAAAGAAAAGAAGCCCCACCCAAACCCTCCCCGGAGCGGGAGGGCTTAAAAAGCGGTGCAAGCAATATTGTTCAGAATAGCATTACCGGCAAACAAGCAGAAGAGTTGACTCTGGCAATACGGGAATTTATGCTGTACCGTCCATCCATTGCCATCGAAACCTACGAACGCAAAAAAGAAAGCTGGAAGAAAACCACAACAGGAGGACTCAAATAAAGAAGTGCCTAAAGTATTTAAAGTGCCTAAATTGCCTAAAGTTAAAGAAGGATTCGATCGAAGCTATTGGGGTTTTACTTTAGGCACTCCGAACTTTAGGCACTCCGAACTCTTTTTTCTGTCCTTTCCGGCATTGTCGCAAGTAGGTAAATTCACAGAATATAAATAATACAAACATGAAAAATCTGAATAATAGCGATGTTCCGGCTCCCTCCCCCTGTGGGGAGGGCTGGGGTGGGGCTTCTGGGGGGAGGCTTTCTTGGTAACCCATACCATCACCGGTGGCCTTGTTCATCTTACCGGAAACCCGATTGAAGTTATACTGACCGCTTCGGCTGCGAAGCTTAATCATAAATTGGCCGTTAGAATTAGCTGTTCGGCGCTGATGGGTTCGCCTTATGTGGAAGAAATTGCACCGTTGAACCTGGTATCGAAGTTTGACATTTCCGGATTTGTGGATCAGCCGGTTCAATACTCGTTCGATTACCCTGGCAATGGCAAAGTAAGCAATCATGCAGCGTTGGCATTCGCGGTAACAATTGACATTGGCGAAGTATGGACGGATGAAAACGGCGACCGTCAGGAGGCATGGTATGGGAATAGTCAGTTGCGAATTACCAAAGGAAAACTTCGGCCTTACGAACTGGCTTTGCTGAACGAAGAGGGTAAAAGTTTCGCATCGGAATTCATTGAAGGGGGAAAGTTTCTTACCCATTTAGCGGATAATCAGGTAGTCGGGCCGTATCAGGAAATGAAATTGTGGTATTTAAGCCGTTGGAATACTGCTCATGCTGCGACGTTAAATTGCACAATAATCAGCGACGGTTATTTTGCAGCTACTATAACTGAAAATTTCAATCTTACTGCTTCCGGACTATTTGAATTTACTGTTTGCCCCGGCATTTATGGTTTTTTTGGGATGACATACGATCCGCATGCGAGCATACAACTAAAGCCTGTAAAATATATTTTCTGGATAAGCGATGCGTCGGGTGATATATCGGAGCGTCGCACCTTCATTGTCGATAACAATTATTACGAAAAAGCATTTATTTTTTATTACGTCAATCCCTTGTCTGGAGTTGATTGTATCCGCCTGACCGGTGAATATACGGAAGGATTGAAAACTAAATCGGAAACAGCTTATAAACCCGTTCCGGTTGGATCGGGAACGAAGGTGGCGGGGATGAAAACCATTTCGTCGGGTGATCAGCGGACTTATGAGCTGAATACCGGCATTAAAACACGCGCTGAAATATTGGCTTTGCGCGATTTTCTGACGGCAAAAGAACGGTGGATGGTCGATCCTGACCGCCTGACATATAGCCGGTTAATTCCTGTTTATATTGAAGGTGGGGATTTTGAGCTGTACAACAGCATGGAAGATTTACAAAGTTTGGAAATCACAATTTTAGAAGCACATAAGTAATTTACAATTAGACGATTTACTATTTACGATTTCGTTCCGAACGTGTGGCGAAGCAAATAGTAAATAGTAAATGAAAAAATAGTAAATGAAATAGTAAATGAAAAAATAGTAAATAAAACTAGATGAGAGGTCGGATACAATTAAAGGCAATGTGGGCCAGAGATCCCAACATGCGCGAGTTGATTGATTCGTTGTGGCGGGAGTATTACGGCTTATACAACGAGAAGTACAAGGCGGTGGCCGAACTAAACGAAAATGGCGAA
>JBBQHB010000180.1:0-2365 GCA_038323575.1 Bacteroidales bacterium
AACCCAACTTGGCAAATGCTCCAACGTTTGCCGTGAGCTGTTTCAAAATCAATAGCAGTAAATGTGTCCATGGCATATTTTAGTTTTATCAAATCTACTCCGTCTTTAACTTCCTTTGGATTAATTACAGCCAAAGTTAGACACCCAGTCAGCCAAGACACGTCGCAGCATATTGACATTCTTCTTAAATATTGATTGCATCCCTGAAAAGTTATAGGTATAGTCTTAATCGACTCTTCTGAAACAATACTTATTGTTTCGTCAGCCAATACACTGTTACCATACTTATTGAAACTGTCCTTTCTCCCCATAACCATCCGACTTACATTTGATTTATTAATCATCAATTATCAATCAAAATCCCATGGCTCAACCAAAAATCGAAACCATTCGTCGCAATCTTGTTCTCAAAGAATTGGAATGCAAGGAAACTCCTGACGGAAAGCAAACCTTTTTCTCAATAAAATTCGTGAAGAAAGATGGTGAACTGGTTTTCATGCCCCGGGCAGTGGCTACCGGACTAAAAATGAACATGAAAGAAAACCGTATGCGTGGTGTTCTTCCTGTTGATGAAAATGGTAAATCATGTGGTCATGTCACTCCGGTACACATCGATGCTTTAATCGAGTGGAACGGCAAAAAAGTAAGAATGTAAGGGCGACCCTTCGTGGTCGCCCATTAACTCATATCCTATGGCAACTATTATCTTTAACAAACAAGGTGTGCCTCTACTTGCTTCCGGAAGAAGCTACATGGGCTCTACAACCGGGGTTCCGGCGGATAAACCGAATTCAGCAAATCCCAAACCTTCAAAGATTGATCTTGACAGAACAACTGTTGGTAATTACGAAATTGCCAGCTGGGGATCAAACAACGATTGGCCGACAAAGGCAGAGGAGATCATCAACAAAGTTGGAACTTTGAACACTGGCCTTCGATTTACGCGAAACTTTACCCTTGGCCAGGGTATTTATCCCTGTATTGTTACCGGATATGATGATAAAGGCAATGAACTTTTGAAGGCGCCTAAAGATCCTTCATTGACTATTTTTGCCAACAGCCGTGTCATGCGACGTTACATGGAAAAAGCGATCCGTGATTACCTTAAACTTGGGGTGGCTTTTGTGGAGTTCCTTTTCAATGCTGACGGAACTCAAATTGTTGGAGTAAATTCTATCAATTCAAAATACTGCCGCCTGACAGTTGCCAATAAAGATGGAGTGGTTGAGAATTGCATCGTTTCCGGAAGATGGCCTGATACGCCGTCTGAAGGTGAATACACCGTATATGATCTTCTGGATGAATATGATCCTTTCGCTGATCTTCAACGTCGCCGGTGGGCTGGCCAGACGACAGGCAAATCATTTATCATGTGCATCCGTGATTCATGGAGCAACAACGAGTATTATTCTGCGCCCCTTTGGTTCGCTGCCTATCTCGCAGGATGGATCGATATTGCAAGTATGGTTCCGGCTTTCTTAAAAAAGGCCTACACCAATCAAATAACCTGGAAATGGCATATACAGATCCCTTACGCTTTCTGGGACCGTCAATTCCCTGCCAACGAATTTGCAACCATCGACCTACGCAAAAAAGCAATCGAAGATTACATGGATGATGTGGAAAACAACCTTTGCGGCATCGATAACGCCGATAAACCAATCTTTACTTTCTTCGAAATTAATCCACTCAATGGAAAAGCAGAAGAAAAATGGATCATTGAACCGCTGAATAACAAACTGAACAGCGAACAAAATCTGGTTACTTCAGCTGCAGCGAATTCTGAAATCATGTTTTCGATCATGGTAAACCCAAATGTTATGGGAGCAGGTATGCCTGGAGGAGCTTATGCCGGAAATTCAGGAGGAAGCAATATACGTGAAGCTTATCTGATTAACGTGGCAAATGCCTGGCTCGACCGCCAGACCATGCTTGACCCTGTTGAAATTGTCCACCGTTACAATGGTGGAGATGAAAATGTGGAATGGAGATTTAGAAATACCGTTCTCACTACTTTAGATACCGGAGCAGGAACAACGAAAACGTTATCCTGAAAATAGTAAATAGTCAATCATCAAATTGTAAATTCTTTTATCATGCTATTCAAAACCATCGAAGAAATAAAACAATTCCTTGCAGTTGGCGCAGGCACCGACTTCAACAGGCTGAAACCTCATATCCAGAACGCTGAAACTGCCTATTTGCGTCCATTGTTGGGCTCCGGATTATTCAAAGAATTGCAGGATTTCTACGATAGTCCACCAGAAACACCGTTAGAAGGTGAAAAAGTATTATTCAGTGAACTTCTTTCCCTGATTCAAAGAACATTGATTCACCTGACTTATTGGTCCGGCTTTCAGGTTCT